>JBBRMV010000010.1:0-83401 GCA_038230675.1 Sphingomonadales bacterium
GCTATCCAACATGTCTGCCACGCATCCGCAGACCGCTCGCCGAATTCAACGGATCGGTCGATCTCGAGCAGCAGCACTCTTGGTCGTCGGTTCGACGGGCGCGACCTTGCCGCCGGGCAGCCGCCGTTAACTTGGATGATCGCCTTTGTCGCTACGGCGTGGGCAACGGAGATGCTGATATGAAGTTTGTCGAACTGAAGTCGCGCGGCGGCAACTATCTCGTGGTGGCGGAGAACATCGCCTATCTTCGTGCAGATGAGAACGGGCAGACGAAAGTTGGGCTGATCGGCGGCGACGCGCTTTTGGTTACCGGCAGCATAGAGGACATCGCGGCACAGGTGATGCCCGCCGGCCTAAAGACGGTCGCAAGTGAATAGCAGGACTGAGGCGGCCGCTGCCGCTGATGCCGGGGCTGCACGGGCGACCCGCCTCGACCGATAAACGAGCTCTGCTACCTCGCCGCTGCCGCATCGGAAGCGCTTCGTCCTGCCGCTAGCGTTGCGGACGCGGAGGCCTGCGGCCAGGCTTGCGGCCTAACAGAATATCCGCTGCAACATCAGCCTCCCGCTCGGTTGCGAAGATGACATCCAGCCACGCATTTCGCTGTTCGGAGAAAAGGCCCCAGCATCGCTGCCGATCGGGACCGATGCGTTTAGCCACGACGAATGTTTGATCGCGCTCCATGGCACGCATCTAAGCCACTGTGCGAGCCGCGTCTGCCTCGGACAAACAATGTTTAGTCCCGAAACGCTCATGGGCGGCAGAGTTCTGTAAGCGAGAAACGACGGCACAATGGGCTCGAAGCCAAACCCCGTGCTTACCATGTGCTTGCCAGCGAACTCGAGCTATTCAATTTAGCGATCACATGTTGCCACAGAATGGCTGAAACCCTTGGCGCGCCCGGCTGGAGTCGAACCAGCGGCCTCAAGATTAGAAGTCTCGTGCTCTATCGATCTGAGCTACGGGCGCGCGCGATACCGCCGTTAGCGCGGATTGCGCGGGCGCGAAACGCCGATATGATTTCGATGCGAATGAGCACGGGGCAGATGGGGGCAGTGGATGGACGTGAAATCGATATCGGCGGGCAAGGTGGCGAGTGGCCAGTTTCGCTATTTCGATTTCGTGATGGCCGCCTTTGTCGCGATCATCCTGCTGTCGAACGTCATCGGTGCGGGCAAGGTCGCGCAAATCTGGCTGCCGGGAATAGGCTATTGGCCGTTCGGCGCGGGCATCCTGTTCTTCCCGATTTCCTATGTGATCGGTGACGTCCTGACCGAAGTGTACGGATATGCCCGCGCCCGCCGGGTGATCTGGGCGGGAACGGCTGCAGTATTGTTCATGGCGTTCATGTCGTTTGTCGTCGTCGCGCTGCCGCCCGCGCCCGATTGGAAAAATCAGGCGGCGTATGAAGTTATCTTTGGCCAGGTGCCGCGTATCGTGCTGGCTTCGGTCTGCGCGTTCTGGGCGGGCGAATTCGTCAATTCCTATGTGATGGCGCGGATGAAGCTGTGGACCGGCGGCAAGATGCTGTGGACCCGCACGATCGGGTCGACGATTGCGGGGCAGGCGATCGACAGCCTGATCTTTTATCCGCTCGCTTTCTGGGGCGCCGAGGGGTGGACCAATGATCTGGTCATCAAGGTGCTGATCACGCAGTGGGCGCTCAAGGTCGGCTGGGAGGTGTTACTGACCCCCGTCACCTATATCGTCGTCAATTTCCTGAAGCGCCGTGAGGGGGTGGACGTGTACGACGAGGGCACCGATTTCACGCCGTTTCGCGCAACGCTCTAGGCAGGTTTTCGGCTTGGCCGATGCCGCCTGACTGATCGGGAGTCCAGCCAGTGACCGTACCGCCAAGCGCGTTGCAATCCGTCAAATTGTGGCTGGTCGATCATGTCGGTCTGGCCAAGGATGCGTTGCACATCTACGTCGCGTTGACGCTGTTTTTCGGCTCGGCGGCGCTGTTTGGCTGGCGCGTTTCGAGCTGGAAACCATGGACGGTGGTGCTGATCGCGGCGCTGGCGGGGGAGGTGTTCGATATTCGGGACAGCTTGAATTATCACACTCCGCTCGACCTTTGGGCCAGCTGGCACGACATCTGGAACACGCTGTTCTGGCCGAGCATCATCGCGATCCTGGCGCGGCGGACCCGGTTGCTTGGCCGTTAGGCGCTGACCGTCTCAAGCAATCCTTCAAATAGCCGCCTGCCGTCATCGCCGCCATGTGCTGCCTCGATCCGTCTTTCGGGATGCGGCATCATGCCGAGCACGTTGCCGGCGGGGTTGAGCAGCCCGGCAATCTGCCGCGCGGAACCGTTGACCGGCTCGGCATAACGAAACGCCACTCGGCCTTCGCCTTCGACCCGGTCGAGCGTTTCGGCATCGGCGAAATAATTGCCGTCATGATGCGCGACGGGCACGATGATCCGCTCGCCCGCTGCATAGCGACTGGTAAAGGCGGACTGCGCATTGTCGACCGTCAACGCGACATCGCGGCAGACGAAGTCGAGCCCTTCATTGCGCATCAGCGCCCCCGGCAGCAGGCCGATTTCGGTCAGCACCTGGAAGCCGTTGCAGATGCCGAGCACAGGCACGCCGCGTGCGGCCGCCGCCATCACGTCGGCGATGATCGGCGAGCGCGCCGCAATCGCTCCGCAGCGCAGATAGTCCCCATAGGAAAAGCCGCCGGGCAGCGCGATCAAATCGATGCCGCCTGGCAGCGCCGTCTCGCCGTGCCACACCATCGCTGGCGCTCGCCCGGTCACGTCGCGCAGCGCCACCGCGATATCCCTGTCACAATTGGAGCCGGGAAAGACGATGACGGCTGTCTTCACGCCCGCTCCACCCGGTAATTCTCGATGACGGTATTGGCTAGCAGCTTGCAACACATCGCATCGACGTCGGTATCGGTCGTGCCATCGGCGACATCGAGCTCGATCAGCTTGCCAGCGCGAACGTCGTTGATCCCATCAAAGCCCAGGCCGTCGAGCGCCTTGTGGATCGCCTTGCCCTGTGGATCGAGCACGCCGGGCTTTAGCGTGACGACAATGCGCAGTTTCATCGGGGGCATGGCTCCGTAAGTAATGCCTGGCTGCTATGCCGAGGCATCGCGCGCGCCGCAACCGTGCTTGCTATTTGCCCCGGCGCTTGCGGTGGCTTTCGAGGTCGAGAACGGCATTGTCCACCCCTTCGGGCAGCAAGCCAAGCCGGCGCGCAACCTCCTGATAAGCCTCGATCTCGCCGCCGAGATCGCGGCGGAACCGGTCCTTGTCGAGCTTTTCGTTGGTTTCCATGTCCCACAGCCGGCAACCATCGGGACTGATTTCGTCGGCGAGGATGATCCGGGCATAGTCATTGTCCCAGATCCGTCCGAATTCGAGCTTGAAATCGACGAGGCGGATGCCGATCCCGGCAAACAGTCCGCATAGGAAATCATTCACACGGATCGCCAGATCGGCGATGTCGTGCATCTCCTCCTGGCTCGCCCAGCCGAAGCACGAGATATGCTCGTCGGTGATCATCGGATCGCCGAGCGCATCGTCCTTGTAGAAATATTCGATGATCGTGCGGGGCAGCTGCGTGCCTTCCTCGATCCCCAGCCGCTTGCTCAGCGATCCGGCCGCGACATTGCGGACGACGACCTCGATCGGCACGATTTCGACCTGGCGAATGAGTTGTTCGCGCATGTTGAGACGGCGGATGAAGTGCGTCGGCACGCCGATTGTCGCGAGCAGGGTGAAGATATGCTCCGAAATCCGGTTGTTGAGCACGCCCTTGCCGCTGATCGTGCCCTTTTTCTGGGCGTTGAACGCGGTCGCGTCGTCCTTGAAATACTGGATCAATGTGCCGGGTTCGGGCCCCTCATAGAGGATCTTGGCCTTGCCTTCGTA
This sequence comes from Sphingomonadales bacterium, assembly GCA_038230675.1. Classification (GTDB taxonomy): domain Bacteria; phylum Pseudomonadota; class Alphaproteobacteria; order Sphingomonadales; family Sphingomonadaceae; genus Sphingomonas. Next base: position 3,890 of record JBBRMV010000010.1, read on the forward strand.
GATCTGGCGGCGGCGTGCCATAAGCGGCGGGTACCTTCAAAATGCCGGCATCGAATACCGGCAGAAACAATCGACCCCGGCAGCGCGAGCGATGGGCGCGCACAGGCCGGGGCGTGAACAAGCGCTATATAGAAATCGCCGGGTTCACGCAATCAAACCCTTCACCCGATATGACAATCGCGCGCATCGATCGCCTGACGGATCAGCCGACCGTCTCCGGTTCACGATCGTGTTCGGGCTCACGCGAGAACCAGCGCTGGATCACGTTGCGGTTGGTATCTTCATGCGGCAGTGGCACCCCGACCGGGCGGGCAGGCGGTGCCTCGTCGGGATTGATGAACCTCCGTAGCAGGAGCGCGCCGCCGAGCAGCAGCAGCAGCCAGGGCGCGATTCCCGCCATGATCTGCGCGAGCGAGGCGAGCGACTGGATGAAGGTCTGCCCCGCATTGTCGAACGTCGCGCCAGCCGACCCGCCAAGCGAAGGAGCGACATTGCCCGACGCATAGGTGATCAACATCGGCGTCGTCGCAATCGACTGAGTCGCGTTCTGATCTACTTCTGCAATCGTCGCGATGGCGGCGCGGATGCGGCCCTGCTTGGCGATCGCGGCTGCGCGTTGTTCATCGGTTGGCGTCCCGCGCAGCAGCGCGTCGATATTGCTGCTTTCGTCGCGCAGCCTGGCGACGATCCCGCTCGCGCGCGCCGCCCCTTGCGCGCCGTTCGTCCCGGCGGTCTGCGCATCGATGAGCAAGCCGCCGGCCGCCTTCGTCGCCTCGGTCGCGGCGCGGCCATAGGCGCGGGCGATCGCGGGATCGATCTGCAACGTAAGCACCGCCGTTACCATGTTGTCGTCGCCGACATGATACCGCACCGTCGTCACCTTGCAGCGGGCGGGGCCGAGCTGATCGCAACCACGGACATGGCTGTCCTGCAACTGCCCGATCCGGGACGCGGGAACGCGGTAGGCATAGCGATAATCGAAATCGGTTCCGATCGCGCTGGTGTCGCCGGGACGAGACGCTGCGGAGCCGCGGGCGTCGGTGCCGGTTGCTTCCGGTGCACATCCAGCCAGCGCCACAAGCGCCGCCAAGCCAATCCCGAATCGCATCCTGCTCTCCCCAAGCCGTCTGCGCTCATTAATATAGAACGCGCGCACGACCAATCGAAGATCAGGTGACGGCGTACCGCTTTGAGAACATCGGTGCGCGATAGGCACCCGTTTGCAACAGTTGGCCAAGCGCGGCGCCGGCAGCGATGATATCTTCAAACCGCAGATAGAGCGGCGTCAAACCAAAGCGGATGACATCGGGCGCGCGAAAATCACCGATGATGTTTTGCGCAATCAAGGCCTGGCACAGCGGATAGGCCGCATCGTGACGAAAGCTGATATGGCTGCCGCGCTGCGCCGGATTGCGGGGCGTGACGCATTCGAGCCCGAGCGCGTCGCCGATCGCTGCAAACACGTCGAACAAGGCCGCGCTTTTGACGGCAAGTTCAGTGGGATCGACCTCGAGCATCAGGTCGACCCCCGCCTCCAGCCCGGCCATGGCCAGCATCGGCGGCGTCCCCGACAGCCAGCGCCGGATACCGGGGGCGGCGCGATATCCATCGTCGAACTCGAACGGCGCCGCATGACCCATCCAGCCGGAAACGGGATTTTGGAGCGTTTCCTGAAGCCTTTCGGAAACGAACAGAAACGCCGGCGCACCAGGCCCGCCGTTCAGATATTTATAGCCGCAGCCAACCGCGAGATCGGCGCCGCAGCCGTTGAGATCGACCGGTACGGCGCCGGTGGAATGGCTCAGGTCCCACAGGATCAGCGCGCCGGCCGCGTGCGCGGCGGCCGTCACGGCGGCCATGTCGAAACGCTCGGCGGTCTTGTAATGGACATGGGTGAGCAGGACGAGCGCGGTGTCATCGTCGATTGCGGCGACGATTTCGTCGCGGGGCATCGCGCGTAACCGTGTGCCGGCAACGCTGCCGGTTGCGCCCTCGGCAATGTGCAGGTCGCTCGGGAAGTTGCCGGATTCGCTGATGATCGTCCGCCGGGACGGATCGAAACGAAGCGCGGCGACGATCAGCTTGAACAGGTTCGTGGATGTCGAATCGCAAGCGATGACTTCGCCGGGTGCCGCACCGATCAGCCGTGCGATCTTGTCGCCGATCCGGCCCGGCGCATCGATCCAGCCCTCGTTCCAGGCGCGGATCAGCCGCTCTCCCCATTGCCGATCGACCATGTCGCCAATCGCGGTCGCGGTGGCGCGGGGCAGTGGCCCAAGTGAATTGCCGTCAAGATAGATGACCTCCGGCGGCAATATGAAGCGATCGCGAAAATGCCGAAGTGGATCGACCGCATCGAGCGCGCGCGCCTCATCAAGTGTCATCGCTTGAGTGCTGCCTCGATCAACGACCGCGCCTTTTTCCAGGCAGCGCTTTCGGGGGCGATCAGTTCGACATGGCCGGTGTGATCGACACGGTGCAATGTCGCGCGGTCGCCGGCCTTGGTGGCCTGATCGATATAGCCGGTGCCGAGCCGCGGCGGGATGATCCGGTCATTCTCGCCATTCACCAGATCCTGCGTCACGCCGAGCGGCAGCAGGCGCGGGACCGATGTGTCGGCGAACACGTCCGGGTGCGCCGGCGTGACGGGGCCGGTGAGCCGCGCGACGATTTCGGTGCCGCAGCCATTGTCGGGGCTTGCCGCCGTCGCCTCAAGATCGGGCAGCCCGCCAAGGCTGACGACATGCGCGATGGCGATCGGATGCGCGGCGTGGAGCGCGCTCGTCGTCGCAATCCGGTGGCGACCGGCCAGCCACAGCGCGAGATGCCCGCCCGCCGAATGCCCGACTGCGACGATCCGCCGCGTATCGAGATGGAAACGCCCCGCATTGGCGGCAAGCGCATCGGCGGCGGCTGCAGTATCGAGGAAGGTGCCCGGATAGCCGCCGCCGGGTCGATCCACGCCGCGATAATCGATATTCCACACCGCAATCCCGTGCCTGCGCAGATCATCGGCGATCCAGTTCATCAACGTCCGGTCGGCGATCCCGGTTTGCCAGCAGCCACCGTGGATCATCAGCACGACCGGATGTTTGGCCGTCCCCTTCGGCAACCAGACATCGACTTTTTGATAGCTATCGGGACCGTATGCGATCGTGGCATCGGGCGCCGGGCGCGCAGGGCTGGTCAAATCGGGCCAGCGCAACAATTGGGGTTCGGCCATAGTGGTCAACATCATCAAGCCGGCGAGGATCAGCGTGCGCATCGCCGCACCCTAGCCCGCCCGCATCCGGCTGCCAATCAGGCTGACGGCGACCATTTGTGGCGGCGGGCTTGGCGAGGCGGCATTGGCGCTGCTACGGCGTGCCCGATGACAACCGATACGATCGAGCCGCCTGAACCCGCGGTTCCCGGCCAGACCGATGCACCTTTCGATACCGCGCTGTCCGATCGCTATCTGATCTATGCGATGTCGACGATCACTGCGCGCTCGCTGCCCGATGTCCGCGACGGGCTGAAGCCGGTGCATCGCCGGCTGCTGTGGGCGATGCGGCTGCTCCGGCTCGATCCGGCGCAGGGCTACAAGAAATGCGCCCGCGTCGTCGGCGATGTCATCGGTAAATATCATCCGCATGGCGACCAGTCAGTATATGATGCGATGGTCCGGCTCGCTCAGGATTTTGCGCTGCGCTATCCGCTGGTCGACGGTCAGGGGAATTTCGGCAATATCGACGGCGATAACGCCGCTGCCTATCGCTATACCGAGGCAAGGCTGACGCAGGTCGCGATCGACCTGATGGACGGGCTCGACGAGAACGCCACCGATTTCCGCCCGACGTATAATGGCGAAGAGGAAGAACCCGAGCTTTTCCCGGGCCTGTTCCCCAATCTGCTGGCGAATGGCGCAAGCGGGATTGCGGTCGGCATGGCGACGAGCATTCCGCCGCACAACGCCGCCGAGCTGATCGAGGCGGCGTTGCTGCTGATCGATGATCCAAGCGCCGATGACGTGGCGATCATGACCAAAATTGCCGGCCCCGATTTTCCAACCGGCGGGCTGGTCGTTGATAGCGCGGCGTCGATCGCCGAAACCTATGCAACGGGACGCGGCGGCTTTCGCGTGCGGGCGCGCTGGCACATTGAGGATCAGGGTCGCGGCACCTGGAATGCCATCGTCAGCGAAATCCCTTATGGCATCCAGAAGGGCAAGCTGATCGAGCAGATCGCGGCCATCATCAACGACAAGAAGCTACCCATTCTGGCCGATGTCCGCGACGAATCGGACAGCGAGGTGCGCATCGTCATCGAGCCGCGCAGCCGCACTGTCGATGCGGACATGTTGATGGAGAGCCTGTTCCGGCTGAGCGATCTAGAAATCCGCGTGCCGCTCAATCTCAACGTGCTCGACGCGCGTCGAACGCCCCGGGTGATGAGCCTGCGGGAGGCATTGTCGGCATGGCTCGATCATCAGTTCATCGTCCTGCGGCGCAAATCGCAGCACCGGCTCGACAAGATCGCCGACCGGGTCGAACTGCTCGACGGATACATCATCGCCTTCCTCAATCTCGATCGCGTCATCGAGATCATCCGAACTGAGGATGAGCCGAAACCGGTGATGATCGCCGAGTTCGAATTGACCGACCGGCAGGCTGAGGCGATCCTCAACATGCGCCTGCGCCAGCTCCGCCGGCTTGAGGAGATGGAGCTGCGCAAGGAGCGCGAGGGGCTTCAGGAAGAGCGTAGCGGGCTCGAGGCGCTGCTCGGCAGCGATGCGCGGCAGCGCACGCGGATGAAGAAGGATCTGGGCAAGCTGCTGGTCCGCTATGGTCAGGATACCAAGCTCGGCAAGCGTCGAACGACGGTTGCGGAGGCGGCGCCAGCGCGCGAAATTCCGCTCGAGGCGATGATCGATCGCGAGCCGATCACCGTCATCCTTTCCGAACGCGGATGGATCCGCGCGATGAAAGGGCACATCGACACAGCGGGCACCGAGGCGCTGAAGTTCAAGGAGGGTGACGGACCCGCTTTCGCCTTTCACGCGCAGACGACCGACAAGATCGTGCTCGCGGCAGAAACCGGACGATTTTACACGCTTGCGGCCGATAAACTCCCGGGCGGACGCGGTTTTGGCGAGCCGGTGCGGCTGATGATCGATCTCGACGGCGAAACCGGGGTGGTCGATCTTTTTCCGGCCTCGCGCGCCGAAAAACATCTGGTCGCGGCGAGCGATGGCCGAGGGTTTGTCGTCAAAACGATCGATTTGCTGGCCGAGACGCGCAAGGGCAAGACCGTCGTCACGCCCCGCGCCGGCGCACGGCTGCTCCGGATCGTACCCATCGGCGCCGAGGCCGATTATGTCGGCGTGATCGGTGAAAATCGCCGCATGCTGGTGTTTCCGCTGGCCGAACTGCCAGAGCTTTCGCGCGGGCAGGGGGTGCAGCTCCAGCGGTACCGCGACGGCGGGCTGAGCGATGTGACCGCGTTCGATTTTGCAAAGGGGCTGAGCTGGGCGATGGGCGGGGACAGCGGACGGATGCGAAACGAGGCAGAACTTGGGCCGTGGCGCGCCGCTCGCGGTGCCGCCGGGCGGATGCCGCCGAACGGCTTTCCACGCGATAACCGCTTCTGAACGGGTCCGTTTCCGATTTAACGGGGTTTAGCCGACCTTAACCTGTTCGCGCTATCGCCCGTGAGTGATGGTGTCTCGCGCGCCCCGGTCCACGACGACGATTGATCCTGGCGCGGCGCCTGTTGGGAAACGCACCCCCATACCCGCCGGCATCAGCGCCGAAGACGGGCTCAATCTCCTGCCGATTCCGGCGGCCATCGCATCGTTCATCGATGGCGTTCTGGTGTTCGACATGGTGAACACCGCCTTCAGCCAGGCAGGTTTAGGACGCGAGCCGGCACGCTCGCCGGTTGCGGCCCTACTCCAGCCGCACATTGCCGCGTTCCTGGGGTCATTGCGCGACCGGGATTCCTTTGCATGGCAATTGGGCGATGCCGTCGATTGCCGGCATTACCGGGTGCATCTTGCAAAGCGCAGCGGCAGTGCCGGGCCACGCTGCATGCTGACCTTTGTCGATCGCACCGCCGAATTGCGCACCGAGCAGAATCTGCGGCGCGAAATGATGACGGACAGCCTGTCGGGCCTGCCCAACCGCGCGGGCTTCAGCGATCAGCTGGAAACCGTAATCGGCGACGATCCGAAACAGCGGGCGCGCTACGCGGTGATGATCGTCAACCTCGATCGCTTCAGCCGCGTGAATGCGTGTCTTGGCTCGCTTGCCGGGGACGAATTGCTGATCACCGTCGCCCGGCGGCTCAAGGGCGCATTGAGGGGCCGCGATCTGCTGGCGCGTACCGGCGGTGACGAATTCGGCATCCTGCTGTGCCTCGACGATGGTCCCGGCGATGCCGATCATGTCGCCAAACGCATTCAGGCAGCGCTCGCGACGCCGTTCCGCCTTTCCGATTTCGAGATCAAGGTTTCATGCTCGATCGGCATCGCCTTTGGCGTCAGCACGATTGGCGATTCAGAAGACCTTATCCGTCACGCACAGTTTGCGGTGAAGCGATCGAAGGCGAGCGGATCGGTCGAGGCATATCAAACGCAGGCATTCGACATTGCGCGAGAGCAGTTCGGCATGGAAACCGCGCTCCGTCGGGCGATCGACGGCAAGCAATTGCGGCTTTCCTATCAGCCGATCTGCGATCTCGCGACGGGACGGATCGTCTCGTTCGAGGCTTTGGCGCGCTGGACCAACGAGGACGGCGTCGAATTTTCGCCGACCGAGTTCATCCCGGTTGCCGAGGAATGCGGGCTCATCATCCCGCTCGGGCGCTGGGCGATGGACGAGGCGGCGCGCACGCTGGTGGCATGGGATTCGCGGCACGGCGGCGATTGCGGGGTACGCTTTGCGGTCAACCTGTCCGCCATCCAGTTGCAGCGTGATGACATTCCCGCCCTCGTCGAACGCGCGCTCGCGACATCGGGGTTGAAGGGCGAACGGCTCACCCTCGAATTGACCGAAAGTGCGCTGATCGCCGATCCGGACCGGGTCGCGCAGACGATGCAGGCGCTGAAGGCGCTGGGCACGACGATCGCGATGGACGATTTCGGCACGGGCTATTCCAACCTTTCCTATCTGCAAAAGCTGCCGATCGACGTGCTCAAGATGGATCGCAGCTTCGTGACGGGGATGCTCGCCGATCGCGACAAGATCGCCATCGTCCGGGCGATACTGAGCCTGGCGCAGGCGCTGGGGATGCGGACGACGGCAGAAGGCGTCGAGACCAACGAACTGGCGCAGACGCTGGCGGCGCTTGGTTGTACCTATGGACAGGGTTTTCTCTACGCCCGTCCGCTCGAAGCCGATGCCGCTTATGCGCTGTTGGTTGAACGCAACGCCTGAGCGACGGCGGCGTCGGTGATTTCGGCGAGCCGATCAGCACCGGGAAAATCCTCCGCCACCCATTGATCCTCGATCGCGCGAAGCGTGCGGGCGACCACGGGGCCCTTGGTAATCCCGCGTTCGACGAGGTTGCCGCCGCCGATGGGCAAACGAGGCGGCGTCCAACCCTTCAAAGAATCGACGCCTTTTTGCGCAGCTTCGGCATCGCGGTGAAGCAACAGCTGGTCGATCGCGGCATCGTGCCCCAGCCGATAGGCAAGCGCGCGCGGCGGCTCAATTCGGCCAGCGTCGAGCGCAACGGCAAGACGCTTGCGCGCCGCATTCGACAGCTTCAGTCGCGCGGCGACCGCATCGCCGGTGGACGGATCGTCGGGCAGCAACGCCGCCAGGCGACGGACCGGGTCCGGTTCGGTCCGGGTTGTTGCCTCAAGCCCAGCGACGATGCCGAGCCGGCGAACGCCGCGTTCGTCAATTTCGGGAAGGATCGGCGCGAAAATGCCGCGATCGAGCATCATCGCGGTGACCGCCGGCGCGCCCGGGGTGACGAGCAACTTGAGCATCTCATCGGCGATACGCTCGCGGGAAAGCGTCATCAGATCATTGGCGCGCACGGTGCAGGCGGCAAGTCCGTCGGCGTCGGCTGCCTCGCCGAAGCGGGCGAGAAAGCGGAAGAAGCGCAGGATACGCAGATGATCCTCGGCGATCCGCAGCAACGGATCGCCGATGAAGCGCACCCGCCGCGCCGCCAGATCGTCGATCCCTCCGAAATAATCGAACACCGCACCGGTGCGCGGATCGGCATAAAGCGCATTGATCGTGAAATCGCGCCGCGCGGCATCCTCTCGCCAATCGTCGGTGAAGGCGACAACGGCATGGCGCCCGTCAGTCGCCACATCGCGGCGCAGCGTCGTCACTTCGACCGGGCCACCGGGCAGCACTGCGGTGATCGTGCCGTGCGCAATCCCGGTCGGCACCGCCTTGATCCGCGCCGACGATAGCTGGTCGAGCACGGCCTGCGGCGCGAGGCGGGTGGCGATATCGATATCATGGACCCGAACGCCGATCAGGGTATCGCGCACCGCGCCGCCGACGAAACGCGGGCCGTCCCCTCCGTCACCAAGCGCATCGACCAGCCCGGCGAGCCCCTCGCGCATTCGCCAATCGGCAGCGGGCAGGATCACCCCTGCCACGCCAGTCGCCGCGACAGATTGACGATGATCGCCGCCGTCGCCCCCCAGATCCGGCGATCCTGCCAGTTAATTTCGTAATAATGCCGCTCGCGTCCCTGCCACATTGCGCTCGCCGAGGCGTGATTGGCGAGATCGAGCAGGAAGGATAGCGGCACCTCGAACACCGCCGCCACTTCGGCCTCGCTCGGCACCAGCAGCAGGTCGGGGGGAATGACGCCGATGATCGGGGTCACGTGATAGCCGGTTCCGGTGCGATAACCCTCTGCCGCACCCACCACGGAGACGAGCCGGCGGGGCAGCGCGATCTCCTCCTCGGCCTCGCGCAGTGCTGCTGCGACCGGGCCGTCATCATCGGGGTCGATGCGGCCACCGGGAAAAGCGATCTGGCCGGGATGGCGCCGCATCGTATCGGGGCGCTGTGTCAATATCACGCCGGGTTCGTCGCGATCGGTGACGGCGATCAGCACGGCCGCCGCCGTCATCGTCTCGACACCCTGCTTGTCAAGCTCGCGATCATCTCCGGTGAGGTAGACGGCACTTTGTCTCGCACCCTCAGCCAATGCCTCCGCCAGCCTTTCCGCGAGCGTCATTGCGCAGGCTCGATTGCGAAAAAGGCGCCGTTGCTCCAGACGCCGGGAGGCTCCATATCGCCCGCCAGCGCAAGCTCGGCGATTTCGTAATAAATCGCCCGCGCGATCAGGGCATCGAGCCCACCGCGTACCCGCAGATAGGGGTGCGGCCCATCCGCCTGTTGCTCGAAACGCAGGGGATGATTGGGCCCGGCCGTGACCAGATCGCCGGTATTGAGCCGGAAGGCGAGTTGCATCGCTTCCCCGGCGCCTTCGACCTTCATCTCGACGGCGACGAAGGGCGCATCCTCTACGACGATGTCGAGTTTTTCACCCGGCGTGACGAGCACATAGCCGCCATCCGCTTCCCGCCTCAATATCGTCGAGAACAGCCGCACCATCGCCTGTCGACCGATCGGCGATCCCTGATGGAACCAGGTGCCGTCGCGCGCGATCCGCATCTCGCTGTCACCGCAATGGCTGGGGTTCCATTGCTCCACCGGTGGGAGCTTTCTGGCTTCCGCAAGTCGCGCGATCTCGGCAAGCGAAAGCGTGGCGAGATCGGGGATCGGCTCCATCGGCATCGCAATCGGTTAGGCGAGCGGCAGCGTTGCGTAAAGCGTCAGCGCGCGGGTCGCTTGCGCGGACCGAGCATGCCCGGACAATCGGGAATGGCCGTGCCGCGCGCGAGCAGCCGATGCTGCTCGACAGGCCCGGGCGCGCGCCACAGGCGGGTGTGCGAGCCGGTAAAACCAAAGCGGCCATAATAGATCGGGTCGCCGATCAGCATCAGCGGCGGGCCGCTCTGCGACGCATCCACGGCGGCGAGCATGTGGTGCATCAATGCGCGCCCGATGCCGCCACCCTGACGCGAGGGGATGACGGCGACGGGGCCGACCATCACCAGCGGCCACTCGTTTCCATCATCGCCGGCGAGCGCGATCGGCCAGCACTGGATCGTGCCGACCAGCCCGCCATCCTCGAGCGCTGCAAAACTGAGCGCGGGATCGGCCTTTGTGTCGGCACGAATGCGATAGGCGGTGCGGCCATGCCGATCGCTGCCGAATGCCGCATCGAGCAACTGCTCGACATCGGCGTCGGAAATGTCGCCAATCGGCACGAGAACAGACATCGCTTATGCTTCCTCTGCCGGGCGGACATGGACGACCGGGCGGGCGCGCTCTAGCCTGACTGTGGCGCGATACAAGGCTAAGATAGGGTCGCCAGGGGGAGGAAACCGCCATGAAACTGTTCGATGCGGTCTGGGCACCAAGCCCGCGAAGGGTACGCGTCTATCTTGCCGAAAAAGGGATCGAAGTTGAACGCGCGACGCTCGATCTGCGGCAGGATGAACATTTTGGCGACGCCTATCTGGCGATCAACCCGCGCGGGACGGTGCCGGCGCTTGAGCTCGACGATGGGGAGGTGATCAGCGAATCGGCGGCGATCTGTCGCTACTTCGAGGCGTTGCACCCCGAACCACCATTGTTCGGCACGACCGCGATCGACATCGCCAGGATCGAATCCTGGACGCGCCGGATCGAAAATGACGGCTACACTGCCGCTGTCTATGCGTTTCGCAATTCCAAACCGCAGATGGAGGGCAGGGGCGCCGCTGGCAAATGGCCCCCGATCCCGATCATCCCTGAACTCGCGACGCGCGGGGCGATCATGTGGGGCGCCTTTATCGAGGGGCTGGACGCGCGGCTGGTCGATCGGGAATGGATCGTGGGGGACAGCTTCAGCTTTGCCGACATCACTGCGCTGGTGACGATCGATTTCGCGCGTGCTGCCCGGTTGCTGGTTCCCGAGGCGTGCACTGCAGTCGCGCGCTGGCACGCACAGGCGAGCGCGAGGCCGAGCGCCACCGCCTGAACGGAGCCGCCTGAACGCCCCGCTTTCGCCATGGCGCGAATCTGCTATGGCGCCGCCGATGCGACAGGAAGGGATTGGCTTGAACGATCGGCTCGAACTCGAGGTGCACGATATCGAGGTGCCGGTGCTCACCGGAATCTACTCCGAAGAAACGCATCTGCCGCAGCCACTGCGGATATCGATCACGGTCGAGCTCGATTGCCCCGCCAACTTCGCGCCAGATACGCCGCTCGGCGCGTCGAAGAACTATCTCGACCTGAAACGCGCGGCGACTGGCGCGTTGCCGCCGGGGGTGCATTTCACCCTGATCGAGGGCGTGGCGGATCACATCGCCGATACGTTGATCCAGCAGGATGCGCGGGTGCGCTGGGTGCGGATCAAGATCGTCAAGCTCGCGATTTCCGAAAACGGTGAATCGATCGGCATCACGTTGCTGCGCCATCGGCGATGAACCCGGCAATAGTGATCGGCGTCGGCAAGATTGCCGACGCGATTCGGGCGAGCCTTGAATCGGCAGACACGGCGAGCGGGCATGTTGGCGATATTTTCGTGATCGCCGACGCTGCCGACGGCCCGATGCAGGTGATCGCACGATTGCGAGAGGCCGTGCTGCAACCGGGCGGTGCAATCGTGCTGATCATCGTCGCAGAGATTGCCGCGATCGACCGGGCACTGATGATTGCCGCGATCGGCCCAATTGCGATCGAGCGAGCCCCCGTGGTCCGCGTGTCGGTACTGGACGTTGGGGAATGCGCCGACGACGACGCTGTCGCCACCGCGGCGTTATTCGTTGCTGCGGCCACCTGCACCACCGGGCAGGTGATCCGAGTGGAGGCCGGCTAGAGCGCTTGCCCGCGCTCGCATTGCCCGAGCGCTGCCAGCACGAACCGATAATCCTCTCGCGCGGCAGTGGCGTTGATGTCGTCCATTGCGCGCAGGCTGGCAGGGGGTAACTGAGCCGGCAGCGCGCAAGCGAGGCGATACCAGAGCAGGGTGTCGCGTTTGGGCGGGGCGGCGGCCTCGTCGACAATCTCGCTGAGCGCCACGGCCCAGCGCGGTTGCTCGCCCGGACGGCGCAGAATGGTAAGCGACACCGGGCGGCCATCGACGGTCGTCAGGAATATCTGCGTTTCGCCTTCGCCGGGCAGGCTGCCGGGAACGTGGAAGGCATTGCCGATGCCGGTGATCTTCGGGGGCGCGTCGCCGGCCAGTGCCTCGGCGGTAATCCGGCGCGTCAATGCATCGAGCGCCGGCGTCCAGGGCCGCTGCGAATCGAGGCCCGTCAATTGCACCTGACTGAGTTTGCCCGACACAGGACGCGCGAAAAGCAGCACCCGCTGCTTTTTCATGTTGGGGACGCGCCCTCGCGGGTCGGCCGGCACATCGAGGATATAACCGATCCTGGGCGGGACCGAATCGGTGCCCCTGACGAGCGCTGCGACATCGGCCTGAACATAGAGTCTGGCGTAGCCCGGGGCTGCACCCACGGCATCTGGACCCTTCAATCGTTCGACGCTTCGGATCGTCGAATCGATGATGACGGGGGATCTCAGCACCAGATCGGCGACGATCGGATAGGGTGGGGCTGGGAGCGTCGCGACCGCTGCGGGAGACCGAACGCTTTGGCCAAAGCTGGCGGAATTCAGCGAAATGAGCGCCGCGAGCGCCATCATCCGCGCGATTTTCAAGGGGGTGAGCATGCGATTTGCGTTAGCCAGTTGTGCCGATCTTATACAGAAATAATTCTGCCACGCTGCGATTGTACGTTTGTTGCGTCCGACAAAGCGTTTGCGTCGGTCCGGAGGTCGCGATACAGACTTTAGCCTCGAACGACGATACATTGGCTCACGGCAAAACGCGGACCATCCGACGTTACGGATTGGCTCGGGCAGAGTTGCCGGCGCAATTGGGAGTTATATACCTGAATGGCCTATGCAGATCGTAGTGACAGTGGACCAAGGGTGGTGGCGATCGTTATCGTCGCGCTCATCCACGCTGTAATCGGATATGCTTTTGTTACCGGCCTCGCGTATCAATACGTGAAGAAGGTCGCCGACAAGCTGAACACATTTGACGTCGCGCCGCCGCCGCCGCCGCCGCCTGACGAACCACCTCCGCCACCACCGCCAGACCAGCAGCAGCCGCCTCCAGTGGTTTCGCCGCCGCCGATCGTGCGCAACCCCAATCCGCCGCCAGCGACGGTCGTCACCGTGCAGACGCCGCCGCCGGTGTATAATCCCGCGCCTGCGCCGCCTGCGCCGCCTCCACCACCTGCACCGCCGCGCGTCAGCCAGGCAGCAGGGGCAAAGGGCAACCCTGCTGATTGGATCACGACCGACGATTACCCGCCTGGCGCGCTGCGCGAGGAAAAAGAGGGCACGACGTCGATCAGCTGGACGATCAACACCCAGGGTCGCGTCGAGGGCTGTCGTGTAACGGGGTCGAGCGGGTCGCCCGATCTTGACGAAGCGGCATGCCGGGCGATTACCCGTCGTGGCAAATATGCGCCTGCCAAGGATCAGGACGGGAATCCTATCGCGACAACCTCATCCCGGCGTATCGTCTGGAAAATTCCGAAATAAGCGATCCGATTAGGCGGCGCCTTGCCGGGTGCCGCCGATTTTTTTTAGAGGAAAGACAAGAACATGCTCACGATCATTCTCGCTGCGGGCGCAGGCCCGGCCCCGAAAAACCCTTATGGTTTGATGGAATCGCTTCAGCAGGGCGGCCTCATCGCGCAGACGGTGTTTGGTATTCTGGTGCTGATGTCGATCGTCTCTTTCTACATCTTGTTCACCAAGCTGTTCGAGCAGCAGAAGATCATGGCGCAGGCCAAGCGCGTCCGCGCGACCTTCTGGCAGAGCAACAGCCTGCGTGAGGGTGCGGCCAAGCTCGAGAAGAACTCGGCCTACAAGCAGATCGTCGATGACGGCCTTGCTGCGCAGGACCAGCACGCAAAGCTGACCGACCCCGTTGAGGCGCATGACTGGCTGCACAATTCGCTCGCGCGCTCGGAAGCGGCAATCAACTCGAAGCTTGGTGGCGGTCTCGCCTTCCTCGCGACGGTCGGCTCGACTTCGCCGTTCATCGGCCTGTTCGGTACGGTTATCGGTATTTATCGCGCGCTCATCAAGATCGGCGCGGCCGGTCAGGCATCGATCGACGCCGTCGCCGGTCCGGTCGGCGAATCGCTGATCATGACCGCGCTCGGCCTGGTCACCGCGGTTCCCGCCGTGCTCGCCTATAACTGGCTGCAGCGCCGCAACAAGGCGATCGCCGAAGACCTGAGCACCTTCTCGAACGACGTGCTCGGCTATCTGGCATCGAACGGCGCGGTTCGCCCGACCGTTATGACGCGTGGCAATGCCAAGGCGCCAGCAGCGCCGGCAAAGCCGACAGCAGCCTGATTGAGATGACGGGCCGGCACCGCCTTTGGGTGGAGCCGGCCCCCGGGTCGCCTGGTCGATTGCATGCTCGCGGTCGATCCTGGTGACGGCAAGAAGAATAGGACAAGCTCGCAATGGCGATAAGCGTAGGTGCAGCCGGCGCCGAAGAACGGCCGCTCTCGGACATCAACACGACGCCGCTCGTCGACGTCATGTTGGTGTTGCTGATCATCTTTCTGATCGCGGTTCCGGTCGTGGTACAGACGATCAAGGTCAAGCTGCCGAACGTGAAGTTCGATCCGACGACGACCAAGCCAGAAAACGTCTCGCTTTCGGTTCGGGCAGATGCAGCCGGGACTTGCGAAATCTATTGGGGGCTGGCCAAGGTCAGCAGCCAGGAATTGCTCGACCGTGCCGTTGAAAAGCTGAAGGTCGAGATCGCGCGTCAGGGTGGTGCGAATGCGCCCGGCGTCGAATTGCCGGAGGCGCATATCCGCGGCGACGTGGATACGCCGTATCGGTGCATCGGTGGCGCTATTTTCCAGATGCAGCAGGCAGGTTTCGCCAAGGTCGGCTTCATTTCCGAACCGCCTCCGGGCGAGGGCATCGAGCGGCTGTGAAGCCCGTAAAGTCAGGAGTATTATAACATGGCTATGAGCGGCGGCACCGAAGACGGCGAGCCGATGATGGAAATGAACACGACGCCGTTGATCGACGTTCTGCTCGTGCTCCTCATCATGTTCATCATCACGATTCCCATCCAGACGCATGCGGTGAAGGTCGATCTTCCGCAGAACGATCCGAACAACCAGGTCAACGTCGAACCCGACAAGAACAAGATCTCGATCGACGCGGCCGGCGTCGTCGCATGGAACGGCACGCCGGTGGATGATCTGACGCTGCGCCAATATCTGGATGCGACAAAGTCGATCAATCCCGAGCCCGAATTGCATTTCCAGCCCGACTCGAACGCCCGCTATGAAGTGGTCGATCGCGTGCTTGCCGTGGTCAAGCGTTCGGGCATCAGCAAGCTCGGCTTCATCGGCAACGAGCAATATCGCAACGATTTCTGATCCCGACGGAGCAGTATCGATCACATCAGGGCGGTCCTTTGGGGCCGCCCTTTTGGTATCCGGGGTCGCTGATCGCGGACCTGGGTGGGGTCGGCGCCGCGGCCCTGTGCCGGGGGCCACCCTTCCCAAAGCGATGACCCAAATTGGAGGGGTGGTTGCCGGAAATGGTCCGGCATGACGGAGAAGAATGAGTGCGGTGGCAACTCACGATCGTCACCCAAGCGAAAGCGGGAGTGACGATTCAAATTTCCAGCGCGACGCCCCAACCTCGTGACCCGGCTATAATTTGGGCCCTATAATTTCGGCAGCGTGACGCCGCGTTGCCCCATATATTTGCCTGCACGGTCGGCATAACTCACCTCGCAGGGCTCGTTGCCCTGGAGGAAGAGGAACTGGCAGGCGCCCTCATTGGCATAGATGCGGGCGGGCAGCGGCGTCGTGTTGGAAAATTCCAGCGTCACGTGCCCCTCCCAGCCGGGTTCGAGCGGGGTCACATTGACGATGATCCCACACCGCGCATAGGTCGATTTTCCAAGGCAGATGACGAGCACATCGCGCGGCACGCGGAAATATTCGACCGTCCTGGCCAATGCAAAGCTGTTCGGCGGGATGATGCAGCAATCGGTCTTGCGATCGACGAAGCTGTTTGCGGCGAAATCCTTCGGGTCGACGATCGCCGAATCGACGTTGGTGAATATCTTGAACTCGTCGGAAACGCGCGCGTCATAGCCATAGGACGACAGGCCATAGCTGATGCAGCCATCGCGCTTCTGCGATTCGACGAACGGCTCGATCATCTGCCGATTAAGCGCTTGCTCGCGGATCCAGCGATCGGACATGACGCTCATGCAAAGCTCTCCTGATTGCGCGTCATCGCGGGCCGATGCCGAGGCTCGCGGGACCAAAGGCGTGCGGGAGCAGCGCGGATAGGGTGTGGCTTGCAACCGCATCACCCGCACCGGCGCCGCAATAAATCGGCAGATCGCGCGCGCCCATTTGCGCTGCCTCGTTCAACACTTGCCGGCAGCGTCCGCACGGCATCACCGGGGTATCGCCGGTCAATTCCCCGTCGCTACCGATCACGCCACCGATCACGCCAATCGCGATGATCTGATCGAGCCGCCCCTGTGCGCTCGCGGTCGCGATCGCCACCGTCTCGGCGCAAAGCGACAGTCCGTAGCTGGCATTTTCGAAGTTCGCGCCCGTGACGATGCTGCCGTCGGTCATCAGTAACGCGGCCCCAACGCCAAAGCCTGAATAGGGGGCATGGGCATGGCGCGCGGCTGCGCGCGCCGCCGCGATCAGCAATCGGGGAGTGTCATCATCGATCACGGCGCCACCACATTCCAATGCACAAGGGTTTGCGCGCCGTCGATACGACGCATGTCGCTGGCTTGCCACATTCGCCAGGGCCGCGCGCCATAATCCGGCGGAAAAAAATTCTGGACGCTCCACAGCGGGCGCCGCACCGCACCGCTCAACCGATAGGCGGCGTCGAACCGCTTTGAAATCTTGAGCAGCGCCGGCTTGCCGCTGTGCGCCTCGATCATCGTCAGATAACGGATCACCTCGTCGATCACGACTTGCCGGGTTGGCCGTGCCTCACAACTTGCCTCGAAATCGATCGCGACGGCGGGGGGCAGGGCATCGTCGGTGCGCGGTACGGTGGTGTTGAAATTGTTCGCCTGATCGGCGGCCAGGCGGCACAGCGAATAGACGTGGATCGCCCCGCGGCGCAGGCCAGCGGCATAGATGTCGCGCCAATTGTCCTCGAAGCTGGGGTCGCGCATGTCCGCGCCGATCGTCGCCGTCAGATAACCGAAATCGGCGCCGCCGCCGCGTACCACCGGCCATTCGATCGGCCCGTTGGCAGCGGCAACATCTATCCCCTGGAAGCGGAAATCGTTGCGTGCCGGTGCCCAGCTGATCGCAAAGGTGAACGCGAATACGCCCGCGAGCCCCAGCACGATCGCAAGGCCGCTGAATGCGGCGAACCATCTGCCCCAGCGCCGCATGTCATCAACCCTTGATATGCAGGACGCAGATCAGCGTGAAGAGGCGCCTCGCTGTATCAAAATCAATGTCGATCTTCCCCTCGAGCCGCTCCTTGAGCAGTTCGGCGGCTTCATTGTGGATGCCGCGCCTGGCCATGTCGATCGTTTCGATCTGCTGCGGCGTGGCCGCGCGGATCGCCTGATAATAGCTGTCGCAGATCGCGAAATAATCCTTGATCGGTCGGCGAAACCGCCCGAGCCCCAACACATAGGTCTCGAGCAGACGACCATCGTCGCGCGAGATGGAAATCGCCAGCCGCCCCTCCTCGACGCTCAGCTGAATGCGAAAAGGCCCGGCATAGCCATCGGGATATTCGCGGACGGGTGCAAAATAATTGCCCTCGATCAGATCGAAGATCGCGATCCGGCGTTCCTGCTCGATATCGGCACTGCGCCACAAGATGGTGTGTTCGTCCAGGGTGACGTCGATGATCCGCGGATCGGCCATGTTCTGCCTATCGGGGTTGATGTGGCGGGAATCAACGACGAAGCGTGAAGCCGACGACAAGCGCGCCGTGCAATCGTACTTATCCACGTTAAAAAGGGCGCGCGCGGCTTGAGTGGCGGGGGTTGGTCTGGGACAAGGGGCGATGGCCACCCTATCGATGATTCCGCCCGGCCCGCCGCCGACCGCGCTGCCGCAGAATGTCGAGGCGGAGGCCGCATTGCTCGGCGCGATGATGATCGACAACCGTCTGGCCGACGATCTGGTCGACAAGCTCGATCCCGAGCATTTCTACGAGCCGGTGCATGGCCGCGTGTTCGGCGCGATCAAGACGCTTCGCGGCGCGGGGTTGCTGGCGACGCCGGTGACGCTGAAACCGATGTTCGACGCCGATGAGGGGATGCGCGCGCTTGGTGGGCCAGCCTATCTGGCGCAATTGACGGGGAGCGGGGCGGGGCTGATCGGTGCGCGCCAGTTCGCACAGCAAATCTATGACCTCGCGCTGTTGCGCACGCTCGTTTCGGTCGGGCGGGGGCTGGTCGAGCGCGCGGTCGATACCTCGGAGGAGGTCAATCCGGTCAAGCAGATCGAGGCCGCCGAGGAAGAGCTTTACAAGGTCGCCGCGATCGGCGGCGGCGAATCGACGATCAAGTCGTTCGGCGATGCGGCCAAATATGCGCTGAAGAATGTCGAGCGCGCGCAGAATGCCGGCGGTGGTCTGTCGGGCATCACGACGGGACTCGATTCGGTCAATGCAAAGATCGGCGGCATGCACAAATCCGATCTGATGATCCTTGCCGGGCGGCCGGGCATGGGCAAGACGGCACTCGCCACCAACATCGCCTTCAACGCGTCGCAACGCTGGATGCGTGACGAGAATGACGGGATCGCGGCGGACCGGTCGGTCGGCAGCAAGGTCGCGTTTTTCAGTCTCGAAATGTCCGCCGACCAGCTGGCATTGCGCATCTTGTCGGAACAATCGCGGGTATCGTCGGAAAAGCTCCGGATGGGCACATTGAACGATGCGGAGCGAAGCCGGCTGATCCAGGCGTCGATCGAGCTGCAGCATCTGCCGCTCTACATCGACGACACCGCCGGCCTGACGATCGGTGCGCTGCACACCCGCATGCGACGCCTGCAGCGCAAGCACCAGAACACCATCGGTCTGGTCGTCGTCGATTATCTGCAATTGTTGCAGGGGAGTGGGCGCAGCTCCAACGACAACCGCGTGCAGGAAATCTCGGAAATCAGCCGCGGCCTGAAAACGATGGCGAAGGACCTGAACGTCTCAGTGCTGGCGCTGTCGCAGCTCAGCCGCGCGGTGGAACAACGCGAGGACAAACGCCCGCAGCTATCCGATCTGCGCGAATCGGGCTCGATCGAGCAGGACGCGGATATGGTGTGGTTTGTGTACCGCGACGATTATTACCACGCCACGCGCGAGCCGACCGATCGCGAGAGCGATGCCCACCGCGCCTGGGCGGAGGAGGGCAACAAGATCTACGGGCTAACCGAATTGCTGATCTCGAAGCATCGCCACGGCGCGACGGGCAAGGCGACGCTGATGTTTGAGGCAGAGTTCACCAAGTTCAGCGACGCGGCGGTGCCGAGTTACGGCGGGCACTAGGGCAGGGTGACTTTTGGCTCGCCCCCTTGTTCCCCCGCGAAAGCGGGGGCCCAGAGCCACGGGCGGTGTCTTCTGCGACTCTGGACCCCCGCCTTCGCGGGGGAACGCATCAAGGTACCGCGCCCCCGGTCTGATCGGCAGCCGCGACGTGGATACCGCATTCGACCTTGTCGAACCCCCGCCAGCGGCCCGCGCGAGCATCCTCGCCCGCCGCAACCTTGCTGGTGCACGGTGCGCAACCGATCGACAGATAGCCCGCCGCCTCCAGTGGGTGACGGGGCAGATCATGCGTCGCGAAATAGCCGTCGAGCGCTGCTTTGCTCCAGGTGGCGAGCGGGTTGATCTTCAGTCGTCCTTGAGTGTCGCTCAGGTCGATCTCAAAGGACGGCATCTGCACGCGGGTCGTCGCCTGAAAGCCTTTTCGCCCGGTAAATGTTGCATCGAAGCCCGCCAGTGCACGCGCCAACGGTCGTACCTTGCGCAGATCGCAACAGCCATCGGGATCATAGGTCCAGCGCGCGCCGCCGGCATCGCGGACCGCCAGCTCGCCGGCATCGGGGAGCAGGTTGCGCAGATCGGTCAACCCCAGCTGCTCCGCCAGCAGATCGCGGTACGCCAGCGTTTCTGCAAAATGCTTGCCGGTTTCGAGGAACAGCACCGGCACCGACGGATCGATCGACGCCACCAGATGCAGCAAGACCGCCGACTCGGCACCGAATGAGGAAACGATGGCCGCCCGCCCGATCAATCTTTCCTCGATCAGCGCCGTCAGCATCGCGCGCGTCTCGACGCCCTCGAACCGGGCATTGAGACGATCGGCGTCGGCCTGCGTGAAGCGCGGCGCGAGATCGATCGTGTCGCGCAGGCGCGGCTCAGCCATGGCGCAGTTTCCACACCGGCACCACGCTGTCGGCGGCGCGCTGATAGGCGTGGTCATATCGTTCCATCGACGCCTTGAGTACCGCTGCATCGATCGGCGCTTCGGGTGCGAAGCTGTCGAACCCACAGCGGCGCATCAGCGGCATCTGATCGACCAGCACATCGCCTGCCGCGCGCAATTCGCCCAGGTAGCCCGCTTCACGAAGCACCCGCGCCGCTGAATAGCCGCGGCCATCGCGAAATGAGGGAAAGCTGACCTCGATCAGCGCAAGCTGGCCAAGATGCGGGACCAGATCGCGCGCATTGTCGCCCGCCTCGATACGGACGGCCGTCGCGTTCGATTGGCCGGCGAGAAACGCGTCGAGCGTCACCGCCGGTTCCTCATGCGCGTCGTCGCTGCGGAAACGCAGGATGGTCTCACCCATAAATCGCCTCCTTGAAGGGCTCGACACCGACGCGGCGATATGTGTCGATGAAGCGTTCGCCCTCCTCGCGGATGCCGAGATATACGTCGGTCACCTTCTCCACCGCATCGACGACGCCGTCCTCGTCGAAGCCGGGGCCGGTGATCCGGCCCAGCGACACATCCTCGGCACCCGACCCGCCGAGCAGCAGCTGGTAATTTTCAGTACCCTTCTTGTCGACGCCCAGGATGCCGATGTGCCCGGCATGATGATGACCGCAGGCGTTGATGCAGCCCGATATCTTGAGCTTCAATTCGCCAAGCTCGCGCTGCCGGCCCAGATCGGCGAAGCGCGCCGCGATTTTCTGCGCGACCGGGATCGATCGGGCATTGGCGAGGCTGCAATAATCGAGTCCGGGGCAGGCGATGATATCGCTGATCAGATCGAGATTGGGACTGGCGAGTCCGGCTGCGTCCAATGCCTGCCAAAGCGCGTAAAGGTCCGCCTTCCTGACATGCGGCAGGACGATGTTCTGCGCGTGCGTGACGCGAAGCTCATCGAAGGAATAGCGCTCGGCAAGATCGGCCATCAGATCGATCTGATCGGCCGAGGCATCGCCGGGAATGCCGCCCGCCGGCTTCAGGCTGATATTGGCGATGGCATAGCCGGGCTGCTTGTGCGGGCGCACATTCTGATCGACCCACACCGCGAAATCGGGGTCCGAGCGGTCGATGTCGTCGCTCGCGCCGGACTCGAAATCGGGCGTGCCGAACATCGCCGTAATCCGCGCGAGCTCGGCGATCGGCGGATCGATGCCGAGTTGCTTCACCGCTGCGAATTCCTCCTCGACTTGCCGCGCATATTCCGCCGCGCCGATTTCGTGGATCAGGATCTTGATCCGCGCCTTGTAGATATTGTCGCGCCGGCCATAGCGATTATAGACGCGCAGGCACGCCTCGAGATAGCTCATCAGGTCATCGGCGGTGATGAACGGCTTGATCTCGGGCGCGATCATCGGAGTGCGACCCATCCCCCCGCCAACGAATATCTTCGCGCCGAGCACGCCGTCCTGCTCCATCAGCTGAATGCCGATATCGTGGAGCCGCATCGCCGCGCGATCCTCATCGGCGGCGATCACCGCGATCTTGAACTTGCGGGGCAGATAGCTGAATTCGGGATGGAAGGTCGACCATTGCCGGATCAGCTCGGCCCAGGGGCGCGGATCGGCAACCTCATCGGCAGCGGCGCCTGCGAATTGATCCGACGAGATGTTACGGATGCAATTGCCGCTCGTCTGGATGGCGTGCATCTCGACCGTCGCCAGTTCGGCGAGGATATCGGGGGCATCGGCAAGCTTGATCCAGTTATACTGAATGTTCTGCCGCGTCGTGAAATGGCCATAGCCGCGATCATATTTACGGGCGATGTGGCCAAGCATCCGCATCTGGCGCCCGTCGAGCGTGCCGTAAGGAATGGCGACGCGCAGCATATAGGCGTGAAGCTGAAGGTACAGGCCGTTCATCAGCCGCAGCGGCTTGAACTGATCCTCGCTGAGCGCGCCCGACAGCCGGCGGTTCACCTGATCGCGAAATTCCTCGACGCGGGCATCGACGATCGCCTGATCGAAATGGTCGTATTTATACATGATGGGCGGTTCCGTTTCGGCGGCGGTCGAGGGGGTTCACGCGGAGGCGCGGCGGCGCGGAGGTGGAAGTTAGATTGAGTTCGCGCAGAGGCGCAGAGGACGCTGAGGGCGTTGCGCATCGGATAAGCGATGCTTTCAAATCCGCGATCGAGCGGCTTTCAGCCCATTCTGAAACGCAGGCGCGCCGCCCTTCTATCTCCGCGTTCTCTGCGCCTCTGCGCGAACCAACCTTCTCCTCCGCGTCTCCGCGCCTCCGCGTGAACCCCAAAATCATATCACCCATTCCCCAGCGGTCGGATCGGCGGGCTTCAGTGTTAGATCGGGGCGAACCGTCGGCCCCAGCGCGCGCACGCGGTCCTTGATATGCGCCGGGCGGGGGCCGTCTGCGGTGGCATCGGCGTCGATCACATAGGGCACGTTGACGCGGCGCGCGCCTTCCTCGGCACGGGCAATGCTTTCGCCGCGCTCGCCGACGTCGATCGCCTCCTCGATGTGGCGCGACCAGTTGACGCCGGTCCACCAGACGACATCACCGCTCGGCAGGTCGTTGCCCGTCAGGATCTTCATGCAAAATTCTCCGCAGCGCTTGCCGCCCAGTGCCGCAGTCTGTCCTCGGCATCCGAGAGCGTGACGACTTCCCCGACAACGATGATCGCGGGGGAGGCAACGCCCTCGCGTGCGACCATATCGCCAAGATCGGCCAGCAGGCTGCGCATCGCGCGCGCACCGGCCAGGGTGCCGCGTTCGAGCACCGCCACCGGCATATCGGGCGCAACCCCATCCGCGATCAGCTTGTCGGCGATGTCGGTGGCGGTCGCCACGCCCATATAAATAACGAGCGTCCGCCCCTTGCCGGCAAGGCCCGACCAGTCCTGACCGGCGAGCCCCTTGCACTGGCCCGCGACGAAGCTGACCGCACTCGAATGATCGCGGTGGGTGAGGGGGAGCATCGCCTCTGCGGCGCAACCAAGTGCTGCTGACACGCCGGGAACGACCTGAACGTCGATACCCGCCCGGCGCACCGCCTCAACCTCTTCACCGCCGCGCCCGAAGACGAAGGGATCGCCGCCTTTCAACCGGATCACGACCGCGCCGCCGCGCGCTTTTTCGACGAGCAAGGCATTGATCGCCTCTTGCGGCAAGGTGTGGCGCGCGCGCTGCTTCGCGACCGAAATGCGCTCGGCTTGCGGCGGCGCCAGGTCGAGCACGCGGCGGTCGATCAACCCGTCATGGACGATCACATCCGCCATCTGCAAGGCAGCCACCGCGCGCACCGTCAGCAAATCGGGATCGCCAGGGCCGGCGCCGACGAGAATGACGCGCCCGGAGGCGGCTGAATCCATATCCGATTTCATGCTCGCCAAATGGCGCTTACCGATGACGCGTACAAGCATTGTCCTGCTTTACGCGCCGGTAGCCCAGCTTGGCGACAAAAGCGCTGCCAGTGGCCGGGCCGGCTTGCCTCAACCGTCGCTGAGGCCGATGCCGATCAGCGCGCGGGCCTGATCCGCTTCCGATGAAACGACCGGATAGGCGCAGTAATCAGCCGCATAATAAGCGCTGGGGCGGTGATTACCCGACCAGCCGATGCCGCCGAACGGCGCGCTGGAACTCGCGCCGTTGGTCGGCTTGTTCCAGTTGACGATGCCCGCGCGCGCATTGGCCCAGAACCGGTCGTAGAGCGCAGGGTCCTGGCTGATCAGCGATGCGGCGAGGCCATAACGCGTGTTGTTCGCCTCGGCGATCGCATCGTCGAAGCTGGCGGTGCGGATCACCTGCAGGATCGGGCCGAACAGCTCGATATCGGGGCGGTCGTTCATCTCGGTGACGTCGATCACGCCGGGCGTGAGGAAGGGAAGATCTTCGCTCGGGCGCTGCATGTGGCGCAGCGGGCGGCCCCCGCGCGACATGAGCGTGACGAAGCTCTCGGTCAGCAGGTCGGCCGCCTCGTTGTCGATCACCGGGCCCATAAAGGGTTGCGGATCGGCATGCGGATCACCGACGATCAGCCGGTCGATCAACTTGCTCAATTCGGCCATCAACGGCTGGTGGAG
The DNA here is from genome assembly GCA_038230675.1 of Sphingomonadales bacterium. Classification (GTDB taxonomy): domain Bacteria; phylum Pseudomonadota; class Alphaproteobacteria; order Sphingomonadales; family Sphingomonadaceae; genus Sphingomonas. The sequence continues at coordinate 28,506 of JBBRMV010000010.1, forward strand.
CCGTTCATCGACGATCAGCCGCCGCGCCGCCGTGCAACGCTGGCCCGCCGAGGTGAAGGCCGATTGCACGATCAGCACTGCGGCCGAATGAAGATCGGGCGAATCCCAAACGATGATCGGGTTGTTGCCGCCCATTTCCAGCGCCAGGATCTTCTCCGGCTTGTCGGCAAAGGCGCGGTTGAGCGCGATGCCGGTGCGTGCAGACCCGGTGAAGAGCAGCCCGTCGATATCGGGATGCGCGGCGAGCGCCTTGCCCTCCGCCGGCCCGCCGATCAGCAACCGCGCGCAACCCTGTGGCACGCCTGCTTCATGCAGACAGTCGATCAGGAAAGCCCCCGTCGCCGGTGTTTTTTCAGACGGCTTGAACACCACCGCGTTACCCGCGAGCAGGGCGGGCACGATATGGCCGTTGGGCAGGTGCGCCGGGAAATTATAGGGGCCGAGAACCGCGAGCACACCGTGCGGTTTGTGGCGAACGGCGACCCGTCCGGCCTGCGAATCCATTTTTCGCTGGGCGCTGCGTTCGGCATAGGCGGTTGCCGAGATATTCACCTTCGCGACGACCGATTCCACCTCGGTACGCGCTTCCCATAATGGCTTGCCGGTTTCGCGCGCGATCAGATCGGCAAAGGGCTCGGTCTTGCCCCGAACGACGTTGGCAAAGCGACGCAGCGTCTCGAGCCGCACCGCGAGCGGTTGTGCCGCCCATTCCGCCCAACTGGCGCGGGCAACCGATACTTCGTGATCGGCATCGCCCGACATTTGCCGCCACAATATGGCGCCTGTGGCGGGTTCTGTCGAAACGATCTCAATTGCGGCCATGCGGTCCCCGTCACGCTCTCCGCGGGGCTTCTGCCCGAATTTGTTGGTAAATGCCAATGCCTGACGGTCAATCGGCGAGTGCTGCGCCCATTGCGCGGATGTCGGCGATCTTAGCGTGAAACATCGACCAGTCGTCATGATCGGCGATCGGGGCCCAGATCGCCTCGACTTCATCGATCAGCATCGAACAGGGTTGCCCGCGCCAATAGGGGGCGTCGCGGCCCTTGCGGGCGGGATAGGATGACAGCAGCCCGCGCGCTTCGTCGAAGTCCGCACCGAGGCGGTCGGGAATGGCGCCGCCAAAGCTTTCGTGGAAAAACGCGTCGAGCGGCGCGCGCGAGGTGCGCAGGCCGCGCTCGATCGCCTGGATCAGCGCCCGGTCGCGCGCCTCCTCGACGGGGCGGACGCCGAGCCGCCACAAGATCGCCGAGGTTACCGCGGGTTGGTAGTGCTCGCCGAAGGTATCGAGCGCGGCGATCAACGGTTCGGACGGCGCAATCAGCCGGAGCGACGCCGCGAGTTGCATCACATCCCAGTGGATTGCCTCGGGCTGGCGACCGAATGCGTAAAGCCCCGCATGATCGAAATAAGCGGCGGTGAAATCGGGGTCCCATTGCGGCACGAAGCGCCACGGCCCGTAATCGAAGCTTTCGCCCGTCACGTTGATATTGTCGCTGTTGAGCACGCCGTGGACGAAGCCCGCCGCCATGAATTGGCCGGCGAGCGTTGCGGTGCCGCGAACGACATGCGCGAGCAGACGTACCGGCCCGTCCTCACCGCCCTCCTCCCCGAAATAGTGGCGCAGCACATAATCGGTGAGCAGCCGAAGCCGCTCCTCGTCGCGAAAATAGGCGAGCCGCTGAAAGGTGCCGATCCGGATATGACCGTGATTGAGCCTGACGAGCACGGCGGCGCGGGTGGGGGAGGGCTCGTCGCCGCGTTCAAGCGCCTCGCCGGTTTCGATCAGCGACAGGCTGCGCGAGGTGTTGACCCCCAGCGCCTCCAGCATTTCGGTCGCGAGGATTTCGCGCACCCCGCCCTTCAACGTCAGCCGGCCGTCACCGAAGCGGCTCCACGGCGTCTGGCCCGATCCCTTGGTGCCGAGATCCATGAGCCGCTCGCGGTCGTCGATCAGTTGCGCGAATAAAAAGCCACGCCCGTCGCCGATCTCGGGATTGTAGTTGCGGAACTGGTGGCCGTGATAGCGCAGCGCCAATGGTTGCGTTAGGCTGTCGGGCAGCGGCTCGAAGCGACCGAAATGCTTAAGCCAATCGGCATCGCTGAACTGCTCGAGGCCGATACTGGCGGCCGCGCGATCATTGCGAAAGCGCAGGATGGTCTCGGGAAAATCGGCAGGCGCGACGGCATCGTAAAAGCCGTCTCCCAGCTCAAGGATCGCGTTTGCGGGGCGATAGCGGGTGGGTTGCGGCGGGGTGTCCATCGGGCGATATGGAGGCCGCAACCACCGGGACGCAACCATGGCCGCTTATGAAAACCGATATTGGTGGTCGAATGACGGCTTGCGGCTGCACGCGCGCGACTATCCGGCGCGCGATCCGGCCAAGGCGAAAGGCCGCCCGCCGATCCTGTGCATCCCCGGCCTGACCCGCAACGCCCGCGATTTTGACACCCTGGCCGCGCGCCTGTCCGGCGAATGGCGGGTGATCGCCGTCGATCTGCGCGGGCGGGGGGAAAGCGGCTATGCCAAGGACCCGATGAGCTATGTGCCGCTCGTCTATGTGCAGGATATCGAGAAGCTGCTGGGGGAGATCGGCTGCGGTCGCTACGTCGCGATCGGCACTTCGCTTGGCGGGATCGTGACGATGCTGATGGCCGGGACCGCGCGAGAGAAGATCGCAGGCGCCGTGCTCAACGATATCGGCCCCGATGTCGACCCGGCAGGGCTGGCGCGTATCCGCAGCTATGTCGGGCGGAGCAGTTCCTGGCCGACGTGGATGCACGCCGCGCGTGCCGTCGCCGATGCCAATGGCGATACCTATCCGGGCTGCGCGATCGACGACTGGCTGGGCATGGCAAAGCGGCTTTATCGGCTCAATGCATCGGGGCGGATCGTTCTCGATTACGACATGAAGATCGCTGAGCCGTTCCGCGTGCCGGGCAATGAGGCCGGCCCCGATATGTGGCGCGCGCTGGAACGGCTGGCGGGTGTACCCATGCTCATCGTGCGGGGGGAACGATCGGACATTTTGTCGGCGCCCGTTGCCGAACGGATGCAGGCGGCGCTGCCGCAGGCCGATCTGGTGACGATCGCCGATACCGGCCACGCGCCGACGCTTGACGAGCCGGAGGCGGTGGCGGGGATCGACCGGTTGCTGGCGCGCATCGCTGCGGAACCGGTTGCGGCCTGAACCGTCTGCTGTCGGCGGGAGGCGCATATGACGACCCAATTCGACCAGCTTGTTTTCACGCCCAGCGATGTCGATCTTGCGCGATCGCCGCTCGCGGGGAAGGTCGCGGCTGACACCTATATACTTGGCGCCTTCAATCCCGGGCTGACCCGGCTCGCGAATGGCAATCTGCTGCTGATGGTGCGGATTGCGGAGGCGCTGCGCCATCCCGTCGAGGGCGATCATATCCGCTCGATCCGCTGGGACGATGGCAATTACCGGCTCGATGCCTGGCCGATCGATACCGTCGACACCAGCGACCCGCGCACCTTTTCTCCGCGCGACCAGCCGGGGGTGATGGCGCTCACGTCGATTTCCTGGCTGTTGCCCGTCGAACTGACTCCAGATGGACGCGCCGTGAGCGCGATCCATTATGACCGCGCGATCACGCCCTCCGCTTCCTATCAATGCTACGGGATCGAGGATGCGCGGATCAGCCGGATCGGCGACCGTTATTGGATGACGGCATGCTCGGTCAGCCCCGAACGGCAGGGAACGACACTCTATTCCTCGACCGATGCAGTCGATTGGCAGTGCGAGGGGTTGGTGCTCGATCACCAGAACAAGGACATGCTGTTGTTCCAGGGCCTGATCGGCGGGCAATATTGGGCGCAGACCCGCCCGCTTGGCGCCAATTTCTTCGCCTATCCGCCCGACAGCGCGTGGCGGGCCGGGCCAGCGATCAATCTTGCCACATCGCCCGACGGCCTCCATTGGAAGCCGCATGAAAGACCGGGGTTGAGGCCGAGCGCTGATACTCTCGCCACTGCGCGGATGGGTGGGGGCGCGCCCCCTATCCTCACCGAAAAGGGCTGGCTCAGCCTGTGGCACGGTGTCGAGCCGAACCACAGCGTCGGCACCTATCGCACCTATTGGACGATGTTCGACGCCGATGATCCGACCAGGATCGTTGCGAATGGCGCAGCACCGCTCCTGATTGCCGCGCCAGTGCTGACCGAACCGCTCGCCGCCTTGATGTATCTCGACGATATCGTCTTCACGACGGGTATCGTCGATGCTGGCGATCATTTCATCGTGGCGAGTGGCGAGGCCGATCTCGCATGCCGGATCACGCATATCCCCAAGGCACATTTTGGGCTTTGACTTGAAAGCATCGAGCGAAGCTGGCTAGGCCATGGCGGCATGGATCGGCCGATCAACATCCTCCACCTCCATTCGAGCTTCGATCTCGGCGGGAAGGAAGCGCGCGCGGTACGGCTGATGAACGCCTTTGGCGGTCGCGCGCGGCACACCATCGTGTCGGGCGTTCCTGATCAGACCGGCGCGCGGGCGGCAATTGCGGCGGGTATCGATTACGAGATTGCGCAGAATCCGCCTCCGCTGACGGGCAAGCCATCGGTTGCGCGCTATGAAGCGATCGCGCGGTTCATGCGGCGCTTCGATCTGGTGCTGACCTATAACTGGGGCGCGATCGACGGCGTGATGGCGCGGCGCGTGTTCGGCAAGGGCGCGCCGCCGCTGATCCACCACGAAGACGGCTTCAACAGCGACGAGGCAGGGGGGCTGAAGGCGGAGCGCAACATGTATCGCCGGGTCGCGCTGGGCGCGGCGCATGCGCTCGTGGTGCCCTCGCACACGCTGGAGACGATCGCGCTGAAGATTTGGCGTCAACCGCAAGCACGCGTCCACCGGATCGCCAACGGCATAGCGGTCGATCTCTATGCGGCCAAACCTGCCGCGCGCGCGATCCCCGGTTTTCGCCGCAAGCCCGGTGAAGTCGTTATCGGCACGCTCGCCGGCCTGCGGACGGTAAAGGACCTGCCGATGCTGGTGCGCGCGGTCGGCGGCGTGTCCGGGCGGTTGCGGCTCGTGATCGTCGGTGAAGGGCCGGAGCGCAGCACCGTCGAGCGCGCCGCTGCGGCAATGGGTATTGGCGATCGTCTGCATCTGCCCGGCTTCCTGCCCGATCCGAGCCGCTATATCGGCCTGTTCGATATCTTCGCGCTGTCGTCGCAGAGCGAGCAGTTCCCGATCTCGGTCGTCGAGGCGATGGCTGCCGGATTGCCCGTGGCGGCACCACCTGTCGGCGACGTGCCGCTCATGGTTGCCGAGGAAAACCGACCCTTTATCACCGATTATCACGGCGAGGTTTTCCTGCGTGATGCCATCCAGAAACTGGCGCTCGACCCGGCCTTGCGGCAGGCGGTCGGCGCGGCGAACCAGCGGCGCGCGCAGCGCGATTACCGCGAGGACGCGATGATTGCCGCCTATGCGACGCTTTATGCGACCGCCGCCGGGCGCCCCGGCGCGCTTGACGCGGCGTAATTTGCTCGCACAGGTGTGCGCAGCCGCTATAACCGGCGTTTGGATTATGGAGAGAGACGCGTGTTCAAGGGCGTGAAGCCGATCATCTATGGCGGGCACGAAGTGTGGCCATTGGTGGAGGGCGGCAAGGGCGTCGCCGCGACCAACCACGCGAGCGCTGGCGCCTGGGCGGCCGCCGGCGGCATCGGGACGGTCTCCGCGGTCAACGCCGACAGCTATGATCCCGAGGGCAAGATCGTCCCGCAAGTCTATCACGCGCTCACCCGCCGCGACCGGCACGAGGAACTCGTCCAATATGCGATCGACGGCGCGGTCGAACAGGTCCGTCGCGCAATTGACATCGCCGGCGGCAACGGCGCCATCAATATCAATGTGCTCTGGGAAATGGGTGGCGCGCAGCGCGTGCTTCACGGCGTTCTCGAGCGGACCCGCGGGCTGGTCGCCGGGGTAACGTGCGGCGCGGGGATGCCGTACAAGCTTTCCGAAATCGCGGCCTCGTATGAGGTGAATTATCTGCCGATCATCAGCTCGGCGCGCGCGTTTCGGGCGCTGTGGAAGCGGGCCTATTCAAAGGCTTCGGAATGGCTGGCGGCGGTCGTCTATGAGGACCCCTGGCTCGCGGGCGGGCACAACGGCCTGTCCAATGCCGAGGACCCGCGCGTGCCGCAGGACCCCTATCCACGCGTAAAGGCGCTCCGCGAGACGATGCGCGAGGGCGGCATCGCTGACAGCGTGCCGATCGTGATGGCAGGCGGCGTCTGGTATTTGCGCGACTGGAGCGAGTGGATCGACAACCCCGAGCTCGGCCAGATCGCCTTTCAGTTCGGCACACGTCCGTTGCTGACAAAAGAAAGCCCCATTCCTGAGGGTTGGAAGGACAGGCTGACACAGATCGAGGAAGGCGAAGTGCTGCTCCATCGCTTCTCGCCCACCGGTTTCTATTCGAGTGCGGTCCGCAATCCTTTCCTGCGTGCGCTTGAGGCGCGGTCCGAACGGCAGATCCCCTATTCGACAGGGGCGGCGGGCGATCATCAGTTCCAGCTCGATGTCGGGGTGAAGGGCAAGAATTTCTGGGTCACGAAGAACGACTTGATGCGCGCGCGCGGCTGGTATGGTGCCGGCTTCACCGATGCGCTGAAGACGCCCGACAGCACGCTCGTTTTCGTAACGCCCGCAGAGAAGGTCGAAATCCGCCAGGATCAATCGGATTGCATGGGCTGCCTCAGCCAGTGCGCGTTCTCGTCATGGATGGACAGCGAGACCAATTCGACCGGTCGCCTCGCCGATCCGCGATCCTTCTGCATCCAGAAGACACTGCAGGACATCGCGCATGGGGGTGACATCGAACAGAACCTGATGTTCGCGGGCCATGGCGCCTATAATTTCAAGAAAGACCCGTTTTATTCCAACGGTTTCGTTCCGACAGTGAAACAGCTTGTCGATCGGATACTGACGGGGGATTGATACCCCTGATCAGTTCGCGAGCCCCTTGCTCGACCGCAGGATGATGACGACGGCGATGGCGAGCAGCAGGATCGCGCTTGCCTCGAACACGATGTTCTCTGGCTTCATGTCCTTGCCCTGCAGCACGATCAATCGGGCGAGGGCGGTGATCGCGATGAATATCGGATAGACAAAGGGCGATGCCGATCCCCGCCCGGTATAGAACACCGCGATCATGCTGATGACTTCGGTATAGAGAAACATCTGCAGGATGTCGGCGAGCGTCACGACTTGCGTGACGATCACCGAATTCACCTCCCGCGCCACCGCACCGAGGGTAAGTACGGCAATGATGACCAACAGTGCTTGCTCGAGAAAATGAAAGCCGGTCATCGCCGCGTTGTTTACCCGGGCCTGGTTGAGGCTTTCGTTCGTGTCGTCAGGATGCATCCGACTTCCCCCAAAAATCGAGTTGACCCTATTTCCGGCGATCGCACCGGGCTAGCAGCGCTTTAGACCCACCCCTCAAGCACCTGATCGGGCGGGCGGTGGCCATCGGCCCAGGCGCGGATGTTGGCGATCACCTTGTCGCCCGTCGCCAGCCGCCCCTCGAACGTGGCCGAGCCCATATGCGGCAGCATTACCACATTGGGGAGGGCGAGCAGGCGCGGGTCAATCTGCGGCTCATGCTTCCACACATCGAGCCCGGCACCCGCCAGCCGGCCTGCCTCGAGCGCATCGACCAGCGCTTCTTCATCGACGATGCCGCCTCGCGAGGTGTTGATGAGGTGGACATGCGGACGCAGCAACGCGATCCGCGCTGCACTCAGCAAATTCTCGCTATCGGCGTTGCGCGGGGTGTGGAGCGTCAGGATATCGATGTTGGCGAGCATCTCGTCGAGATTGGCATGCCACTGCGCGCCGAATTCGGCTTCCACCACTTTGGGCAACCGCTCGCGGTTATGGTAATGGATCGAGAGGCCGAAGGCGCGTGCGCGCCGCGCCACCGCCTGGCCGATCCGTCCCATGCCGACGATGCCGAGCGCCTTGCCGCCGATCCTGTGGCCAAGCATTCCGCCCGGGCCCCATCCCTTCCACTGCCCAGACCGGACGAGCTTCTCGCCCTCTGCCAGCCGACGTGGGACCGAGACGATCAGCGCCATCGTCATATCGGCGGTGTCTTCGGTCAGGACGCCGGGCGTGTTGGTGACGATGATCCCGCGCGCGCGCGCCGCTTTCAGGTCGATATGGTTCACGCCGGCGCCGAAATTGGCGATCAGTTTCAACCGGTCCCCTGCTCCAGCGATGAGGGCCGCGTCGATGTCGTCGGTCACGGTCGGCACCAGCACGTCGCAATCGGCGATCGCCGCCAACAATGCTGCGCGGTCGATCGGCGCGTCGCTGCGGTTAAGGCTCGTGTCGAACAGTTGCTCCATCCGATCCATCACCGAATCGGAGAGTTCGCGGGTGACGACCACCCTTGGATTGGGCACCTTTGGCATCGGGCGTCTCATTTCGGGCATGTTTATGGATTGGCGGGTCCGGATTGCCCCGTCAACGGTGGTTGATGCGCACGCGGCGATGCGGGTAGATCGGCCTGGTTAATTCTGGGGGAAGCGAATGCGATTCTGGGCCTTGTGTGGGCTGGTTCTAGCAGCGGCGGCGTTGCTGCTGCTGAACGTCGTCGGTGACCGTGCCGACGCGCAGAAGCGCCGCACCCCCTATTATGCGTCGATCGCAGCGGGCAAGGCCAGGATGCGGGTTGGGCCGGGGCGCAGCTATCCCGCGAGCTGGCTGTATCAGCGTGCCGATCTGCCGATCAAGGTCGTCGCGATCTTCAAGGAATGGCGCAAGATCGAGGACCCGGACGGCACGCAGGGGTGGATGCAGGCCAATTTGCTCAGCGAAACGCGCACCGCCCTTGTCGTCGGCACGCCTGTGGAAATGCTCGATTCGCCGCGCTTCGGTGGCAAGATCATGTGGCGCGCCGCGCCGGGCGTGGTCGGGCGGATCAGCAAATGCGCACGCGGCTGGTGCTGGTATGACGTGCGCGGTCGGACGGGCTATGTCGAGGCGACGCGCGTCTGGGGCGTCGATCCCGAGGAATCCGTCCCCTGAACGCCGCCGCGACTGGATTTAAGATTGTCGAGGATACGGTCACCGGGCCGGAAATTATCGACCTGATCGGCTTTCATCTCGCCGAAATGGGCGGCAATTCTCCACCAGAGAGCGTCCATGCGCTTGGGGTGGAAGCGTTGCGCGCGCCCGACGTGACGATGTGGAGCGTGTGGGAGGGACCGGTGCTGCTCGGGTGCGGCGCGCTCAAGCAGCTCGACCCGCGGCACGGCGAGATCAAATCGATGCGGACCGATCCGGCGCATGTTCGTCGCGGCGTCGCAGCGGCGCTGCTCGAACGCATCATCGACGTTGCCCGGGCAAGAGGCTATGCGCGGATCAGTCTGGAGACCGGGTCTGGCTCGGCTTTTGCCGCGTCGCACGCGCTGTATCGCCGCTTCGGTTTTGTCGAATGCGGGCCGTTCGGCGATTATGCCGATACCGAGTTCAATCGCGTTATGACGCTCCCAATCGCGGGCTGAGCGCGCCGGCCGCCAAGAGCGCACGTAATTTCGATTCAATCCGCCGCCCGCGCCCTTGCCCCCCCCAATTCATCGTCCTAGAAGCGCGCCAAGCCGTTTTTGCCGCACCTGCGAGGGCCCTTTGGTCGATCTGTCACAATATCTGCCGATCCTGCTGTTTCTGGGCGTGGCACTGCTGTTGTCGACGGCGTTTGTCGTCCTGCCGATGATCGTTGCGCGGCTGACGGGGGCACACAAGCCGACGGCCGAAAAGCTGACCGAATATGAGTGCGGCTTTCCGGCGTTCGAGGATTCGCGCAGCCAGTTCGACGTGCGTTTCTATCTCGTCGCTATCCTGTTCATCATCTTCGATCTGGAGGCGGCGTTCATTTATCCGTGGGCGGTCTCGGTGTTTCATCTCGGCTGGACGGCGTGGTTTGCGATGATGGTGTTCATTGCCGAACTGGCGCTTGGCCTTGCCTATGCCTGGAAGAAGGGAGCGCTCGAGTGGGAGTAGAACTCGACCGGGCACCGGCGCCGGGCACTTTGCCCGATGTGGCCTTCCTCAACGACATCAACAGCGAGATTGGCGACAAGGGCTTTCTGGTCACCTCGACCGAGGATCTGTTCCAATGGGCGCGCACCGGTTCGCTGTGGTGGATGACCTTTGGCCTTGCCTGCTGCGCGGTCGAGATGATCCATGTGAACATGCCGCGCTATGATCTGGAAAGATTTGGTGCAGCACCGCGCGCAAGCCCGCGTCAGTCGGACGTGATGATCGTCGCGGGGACGCTCTGCAACAAAATGGCCCCGGCGCTGCGCCGCGTCTATGATCAGATGAGCGAGCCGAAATACGTCATCTCGATGGGCAGCTGCGCCAATGGCGGCGGCTATTATCACTACAGCTATTCGGTGGTGCGCGGGTGCGACCGGATCGTGCCCGTCGACATTTATGTGCCCGGCTGCCCGCCGACGGCAGAGGCGCTGCTTTACGGCATCATGCAGCTTCAGCGCAAAATCCGCCGCGTCGGGACGATCGAACGGTGAACGACATTCTTGGTCGCTGGCGTTTCGCCTTTCTTCCTGTCTTGATGGGCATGCTCTTGCTCGGTCGGCTGGCGATCAAAAGTAGCTCGTCCGATTGGCTGATTGTTTTTGCGGTCGTGATGCTGGCAATCGGCCTTGCGATCGGTGTGGTGACGTGGCGCGCGGCGAAGCTTGATAATGCGTAGTTCGGCTCCGGCTTACGCCGCCAATGACGGCGTGATCGATGCAGCGCGCGCCGCGCTTGGCGATGCTTTGATCGACACGCTCGATGCCGTCGGCGAAGTGACGCTGACGGTTGAGCGGACACGGCTGATCGAGGCGATGACCGCGCTGCGCGATACCAAGGGCCTGGAATATCAGCAGCTGATGGAGATTGCCGGCGTCGATTATCCCGAGCGCCCCGAGCGGTTCGACGTTTGCTATCATCTGCTCTCGCTCACTCGCAATCACCGTATCCGGGTGCGCGTTACGACCGATGAGGTGATGCCGGTGCCGTCGGTGACGGGGCTGTGGCCGGTCGCCGGCTGGTTGGAGCGCGAGGTGTACGACATGTACGGCGTGCTGTTCGAGGGGAACGCCGATCTCCGCCGCATTCTGACCGATTATGGCTTTCGCGGGCACCCGCAGCGCAAGGACTTCCCGCTCTCGGGCTATGTCGAGCTGCGCTATTCCGAAGAGGCGAAGCGGGTGGTGTACGAGCCCGTAAAGCTCGCGCAGGATTTTCGTGCCTTCGATTTCATGAGTCCGTGGGAAGGCGCCGAATATATCCTGCCGGGCGATGAGAAGGCCGGAGCGCCAACGCCAATGCCCGCCGCAGCGCCACCGCCGCCCGCCGCCGCTGTTCCACCCGCACCCCCGCCGCCGACCCCAAAGGTGACCGAAAGCACGGTGCAAACGGGCGCCGGGAAGTCCGGCCCGGATGCCGGTCCCAAGCCCGCTGACCCCGACTTGGTGAAAAAGCCGCGCGCTGCCCGCAAGCCAAAGGCACCGAAATGATCGTCTCTCCTTCCTGCTTCCCCGGCGAAGGCCGGGGCCCAGTCGCAGGACGCGCTTTGGCTGGCGGGTCGCTTGAAATTTCCGGACTTCTCGACTGGGCCCCGGCCTGCGCCGGGGAAGCGGCGATTGGCGCTGGAGGCGCACATGGCTGAGTATCTCGACGAAGTCGCTGGTCGCACCGACGCCGCCGATCCGACGACGGGCGATGTCGCGATCGAGAATTATACGATCAATTTCGGGCCTCAGCACCCGGCAGCGCACGGCGTGCTCCGCCTCGTGATGGAGCTCGACGGCGAGATCATCGAGCGCGTCGATCCGCATATTGGCCTGCTCCACCGCGGCACCGAAAAGCTGATCGAATACAAGACGTACATGCAGGCTTTGCCCTATTTTGATCGCATCGATTATTGCTCGCCGATGTGCATGGAGCATAGCTTCGTGCTGGCGGTGGAGAAGCTGCTCGATCTCGAAGTTCCCCTGCGCGCGCAATATCTTAGAGTAATGTTTGCGGAATTGACGCGAATATCGAACCACCTACTCAACCTGGCGAGCCACATCCTCGATGTCGGCGCGATGACGCCCGCTTTGTGGATGTATGAAGCGCGCGAGGATTGCTTCAATTTCTTTGAACGCGTCTCCGGCGCGCGGATGCATTCCAATTATTTTCGGCCCGGCGGGGTGCATCAGGATGCGCCGGTGAAGCTGCTGAGCGATATCGGCGACTGGCTCGACACGCGGCTGCCGCGCCTGTTCGAGGATGCGATCAGCCTGATCGCCGATAACCGCATCTGGAAGCAGCGCAACGTCGATATCGCGGTCGTTTCGCGCGACGACGCGGTGAAATGGGGCTTTTCGGGGCCGATGATCCGGGGATCGGGCATCGCCTGGGATTTGCGCAAATCACAGCCCTATGACGTGTATGCGCGGATGCATTTCGACGTGCCGGTGGGCACGCGCGGCGATTGCTATGACCGGTTCATGGTCCGCGTGGAGGAAGTCCGCCAGTCGATGCGGATCATCCGCCAGTGCCTGAACGAAATGCCCGAAGGGCCGATCGCGAGCGACGATCGCAAGGTCGTGCCGCCCAAGCGCGCCGAAATGAAACGGTCGATGGAAGCGCTGATCCATCACTTCAAGCTCTACACGGAAGGGTTTCACGTGCCCGCCGGCGAAGTCTATGTCGCGACGGAAAGCCCGAAGGGTGAATTCGGCGTGTATCTCGTCGCCGATGGCAGCAACAAGCCGTACCGCTGCAAGATCCGCCCGACCGCCTTTTCACACCTGCAGGCGATGGATTTCATGTCGAAAGGGCACATGCTTGCCGATGCGACGGCGATCCTTGGCGCGATGGACATCGTGTTCGGGGAGTGCGACCGGTGACTATGTTGCTTAACGAGGTCGAGCGCCGTTCGTTTACGCACAAGGGTGTGGCATATGATGCTCTGTTTTTTGTCGACGCCAATGAACCTCACGTCGTTTCGTTTGAGGTTCTCTCAAGTGGCAAGAGAGTTCCTCTGAACACTGCAGGAATTGGTCGAACGTTTGTTCGCTTCAGCGTTTCATTGGAAACCATTTGGGATGCGAAGCTCGCAGATGGCGAATGTGCGCTCGACATGTTGTACGATGAGGCTCGCCAAATGGTCGTGACGACTTACTAATGCCCAATGTCCCCGCCACCATCGCCCTCGCCGAAAAACTCGCGCAATTCTCCGATCACTGGAACCCGCGCATCGTCGGCAATTACAACGGCAATGAAATCCGCGTCGCGAAGGTGCAGGGAGAATTCAGCTGGCACGCGCATGCCGATACCGATGAACTGTTCATGGTCGTCTCGGGGGAACTTGGCATCGAATTTCGGGGTGGCATCCGTCGCTATGGCCCCGGCGAAATCGTCGTCGTGCCCAAAGGCGCCGAGCACAAGCCCTTTGCCGACGCCGAATGCCACATCATGCTGATGGACCGCGAAGGCGAGCCCAACACCGGCGTCAACCCGTCGCACCTGACCCGTGCGACGCTGGAGGTCATCTGATGAACGATGATGTCGGCAATCTTATTCTCGAGCGGCTGCGTCGGATGGACGATCGGCTCAGCAACATCGAAGGCGATATGCACGATATGAAACTGCGCATGACGGTGGTCGAGGAGCATGTCGGCAATCTCGTGCTCTCGATCTCCGGTCTGAACGCGCGGATGGATCGCTTTGACGAACGTCTTGCCCGTGTCGAGCGCCGCATGGAATTGCGGGGGGCCGAATAATGGCTGAAGCCGCCCACATCCCCGACGAAGCCGAAACCCGCGCGCGCTGGGGCAATTTCGCCTGGACGCCCGAAAATGCCGCAAAGGCGATGGAAATCCTCAGCCGCTATCCGCAGGGTCGTCAGATGTCGGCGTCGATCCCATTCCTCGATCTTGCGCAACGCCAGGTCGGCGCGGAAACGCAGACGCAAGGGTGGCTGCCGGTGCCCGTCATCGAGTTTGTCGGGCGCGAACTGGGCATGCCCTATATGCGCGTTTACGAGGTCGCGACCTTCTACACGATGTTCAACATGGCGCCGGTTGGCCGCTATCACGTGCAGGTGTGCGGCACGACGCCGTGTATGCTGGCTGGTTCTGACGATGTGTTTGCCGCGTGCAAGAACCATGGCCTGATCAAGGGCAGGACGACGCCCGATGGGCTGTTCACGCTGACCGAGGTTGAATGTCTGGGCACCTGCGCCAACGCGCCGATGGTGCAGATCAACGACGACAATTTCGAAGATCTGGATTATGATCGGACGACCGCGGTCCTTGAGGCGCTGGCGCGCGGCGAAAGTCCTAGGCCGGGACCGCAAAGTGGTCGTCAGGCGAGCTGCCCCGAAGGCGGGCCGACATCGCTCAAGGCAATGGCTTCGGAAAACCACGATTATCGGGGAGAATGGGCATGAGCATTTTGATCGCCATCGGTGTCGCGTTGCTGGCCGTTTTCGTGCTCGTCGCGCTGGTGAAGCTCGCCTTCGGGCTGATCGTGCTGGCGGTCGTCGTTGGGCTCGGCGTCGCCGCCTATTTCTTCGTCGAGCGGTTGGTGGGGCAGGGGCGATAGATGCTCGCCGGAGTTTTTTCATGCTAGAAGATCGGGATCGCATCTTCACCAACGTCTACGGGTTCCAGCCATGGAACCTGAAGGCCGCGCTCACACGTGGCGATTGGGATAATACCAGGGGCTTGATGGCGCTTGGTCAGGACGCGATCATTGATGTCATCAAGGCATCGGGCCTGCGCGGGCGCGGCGGGGCGGGTTTCCCGACCGGCACCAAATGGAGCTTCATGCCCAAGGAGCCAAAGCCCGATCGGCCGAACTTCCTCGTCATCAACGCCGATGAGTCTGAGCCGGGCAGCTGCAAGGATCGCGAGATTATCCGCCACGATCCGCACAAGCTGATCGAGGGCGCGCTGATCGCCGGCTATGCGATGCGCGCGCGCGCCGCCTATATCTATATTCGCGGTGAATATATCCGCGAGGCCGAAACGCTGTTTGCCGCCGTGGCCGAGGCTTATGCCAAGGGGCTGATCGGCAAGAATGCCTGCGGATCGGGCTATGATTTCGACGTGTTCGTCCACCGCGGCGCCGGCGCCTATATCTGCGGCGAAGAAACCGCGATGCTCGAAAGCCTTGAGGGCAAGAAGGGCCAGCCGCGCCTGAAGCCGCCTTTTCCGGCGGGCGCGGGGCTTTATGGCTGCCCGACGACGGTCAACAATGTCGAGAGCATTGCGGTCGCCCCCACGATCCTGCGGCGCGGGGCAACATGGTTCTCCAGCTTCGGCGCGGAGAATAATCGCGGCACCAAGCTGTTCCAGATTTCCGGCCATGTGAACCGCCCGTGCGTGGTCGAGGAAGCGATGAGCATCCCGTTCCGCCAGCTGATCGAGGAACATTGCGGCGGCATTCGCGGCGGGTGGGACAATCTGCTCGCGGTGATCCCCGGTGGCTCGTCGGTTCCGCTCGTGCCCGCCGCGCAGATCATGGACTGCCCGATGGATTTCGACGGGCTGAAGGCGCTCGGATCGGGCCTTGGCACCGCTGCGGTCATCGTGAGGGACAAATCGACCGATATCGTCCGTGCGATTTCGCGGCTCAGCTATTTCTACAAGCACGAAAGCTGCGGCCAGTGCACGCCATGCCGCGAAGGCACCGGCTGGATGTGGCGCGTGATGGAGCGGCTGCGCACCGGTGACGCCGACATTTCCGAAATCGACATGCTGCAACAGGTTACCAAGCAGGTCGAGGGCCACACCATCTGCGCGCTCGGCGATGCCGCCGCGTGGCCGATACAGGGGCTTATCCGCCATTTCCGACCGGAGATCGAGCGACGGATCATGGAGAAGCGCGGCGCTGGCAACGTGTTTGCGGAGGCGGCGGAGTGAGAGCGGCCTTGATTTTGATTTTGACCGCTAGCTCGCCAGCGCTAGGTATGCAGGCGAGCGTGCCGGATGCCGGATCGCTGATTCGTCAGCCAAAACCTGCTTATCCTAATGTCGAACGAGGACTCTCAGATCAGTATAACGCACGCAAAACTTTGGGCGAGTTTACCAAGTGTGCAATCGCTCGATCTACAAAGTTAGTTAAAATTCTAATCGCTGGCGATTCGACAGAGCTTTTTGATCAAAAGGCTTACCTTCAACTTGCGACACCTCAGTGTCTTGCTAAGGGCGCGCTAAACTTTAGTAATATACTATTCAGAGGAGCGCTTTTTACCGAGTTATATCGACGTTCTCAGGAGCGTGGCGGCTCGTCGGTGCTTGCAAAGTTTCCCGCTTCGCCAATGAGCGTTCGCTCCGACGCACCGAGCGAGCCCGCGCTGCGGCAACTTGCAGCCGCATTGTACATCGGCGAATGTGTCGCGCGCACCGACCCAGAAGGTGCAAAACTCGTCGTGCTAGCTCCTACAGCAAGCCCTGAGCAGGACGCTGCATTCCAGCGTTTGGCCAAGACGCTGGGTCCCTGCGTGCCGGTGGGAGAGCAATTGCGGCTCAACAAGGCGATGCTGGAAGGTGCGATCGCTGAGGCGCTGTATCGTCCCCGTTTAGCCCAGCCCAATTCAGTCGGTGCGAGATAATGCCTAAACTCAAAGTAGACGGCATCGAGGTCGAGGTCCCCGCTGGCGCGACCGTACTTCAGGCGTGCGAGATCGCGGGCAAGGAAATCCCACGCTTCTGTTATCACGAACGCCTGAGCATCGCGGGCAATTGCCGGATGTGCCTTGTCGAGGTGAAGCCAGGGCCGCCCAAGCCCCAGGCCTCGTGCGCGCTGCCTGCTGCCGAAAATCAGGAGGTGTTCACCAACTCGGCGATGGTCAAGAACGCGCGTGAGGGGGTGATGGAGTTTCTGCTTATCAACCACCCGCTCGATTGCCCGATTTGCGACCAGGGCGGCGAGTGCGACTTGCAGGATCAGTCGATCGCCTATGGCCGCGGCAAATCGCGCTATGACGAGAACAAGCGCGCGGTGACCGAGAAATATATGGGGCCGATCGTCAAGACGGTGATGACGCGCTGCATCCAGTGCACGCGCTGCGTCCGCTTTGCCGAGGAAGTGGCGGGCGTCGAGGAAATCGGCGCGATCGGCCGCGGCGAGGATATGCAGATCACCAGCTATCTCGAACATGCCGTGTCGAGCGAGCTTTCGGGCAATGTCGTCGATCTGTGCCCCGTCGGCGCGCTGACCAGCAAGCCCTATGCGTTCGAGGCGCGGCCGTGGGAGCTGAAAAAGACGCTGACGATCGACGTGATGGATGCGGTCGGCACCAACATCCGGCTCGATTCGCGCGGACGTCAGGTGCTCCGCTGCCTGCCGCGCATCAACGAGGACGTGAACGAGGAGTGGGCGACCGACAAGACCCGCCACGCGATCGACGGGCTGGTCCGCAAGCGGCTCGATCGGCCATTCGTGCGCAAAAGTGGCAAGCTGGTCGAGGCGAGCTGGGATGATGCTTTTGCCGCCATCGCCGCGGTAGATGCGGGCAGCAGCGTCGCCGCGATTGCGGGCGATCTGGTCGATTGCGAAACGATGTTCGCCGCAAAGGCATTGCTGGCACAGCTCGGCTCGTCGCTGCTCGAAGGGCGGCAGACGGGCATGGATTATGACGTCACCAGTCTGGCGGCGGTCAATTTCAACACCACGATCGCGGGCGTCGAAAAGGCCGATGTGATCCTGCTCATCGGCACCAATCTGCGTTGGGAAGCGCCGCTTGTGAACACGCGGGTGCGCAAGGCGATCAAGAAGGGCGCAAAGGTTTTCGCGATCGGCCCGCAAACCGATCTTACATACAAGGTCGAGTGGCTTGGCAACGATGCGGCGCTGATCGGCAAGCTCCCCAAGACGGCGGCGGAGGCGTTGAAGGATGCGGCCCGGCCGATGATCGTCGTCGGCGGTGCGGCATTGAAATCGGGGCACGGCGCGGCGCTGGCGCTGGCCGCAAAATACAAGCTGGTGCGCACGCTTGACGATGGCACGGCCTGGAATGGCTTCAACGTCGTGCATTTCTCCGCCGCGCGGATGGGGGGTCTGATGCTTGGCTATGCGCAGCCGGGCGGGATTGCCGATGTCGCCGAAGCGAAGCCGAAGCTCGCTTTCTTTCTGGGCGCCGACGAGGTGGATTTCGCCAAGTTCGACGGGAGCTTCAAGGTCTATATCGGCCATCACGGTGACAAGGGCGCAGCGCATGCCGACGTCGTGCTGCCGGGCGCGAGCTATGCCGAGAAATCGGGGACGTGGGTCAATCTGGAGGGTCGGGTGCAGCGCGGCGAGCGTGCCGTCTTCCCGCCGGGCGATGCGCGTGAGGACTGGACCATCCTGCGCGCGCTGTCGGCGGTGCTGGGCAAAGCGCTGCCGTTCGACACGCTCGATCAGCTGCGCGCGGCGATGGCCGCCGATACGCCGATGCTCGCCGCGCTCGGGCTGAAAAGCTTCGATTGGGCACCGCCTTCGCTCGATGCGAAGGGGGAGGGTGCGATCGGCTATCCGATCAAGGATTTCTATCTGACGAACGCCATCTGCCGCGCGAGCCCGACGATGCAGCGTTGCTCCGCCGAACTTGTTCACGGCGAAGAATTCGCGGAGGCGGCAGAGTGATGAATCCGCGCTTCAGTGCGCCCGCGAAGGCGGGAGTCCAGTCCGCAGCAAACACGTGCGGCAGCGCGTTCGGCGCTTTGCGCCGAGCCTGGACCCCGGCCTTCGCCGGGGAACGGGAAGTGCCCGCATGACCTCCTGGACCTCCGCTTCGCTTGGCTACGGCTTGTCGTGGTTCATCTGGACCGTCATCGACATCCTCCTCATCGCGCTGCCGGTGATGCTTGCCGTCGCGATGCTCATCTATGCCGATCGCAAGATCTGGGCGTCGATGGCGCTTCGGCGTGGCCCCAATGTTGTCGGCCCGTTCGGCCTGCTGCAAAGCTTTGCCGACGGGCTGAAGGTGTTCCTTCAGGAAACGATCATCCCGTCGGGTGCCGACAAGGGGCTGTTCCTGCTCGCGCCGATCATCACCTTCACCGTCGCGCTGATCGTGTGGGCGGTGGTGCCGTTCCAGGTCGGTGTGGTGCTGGCGAACATCAATGTCGGCCTGCTTTACGTGCTCGCAGCGTCGTCGCTCGGGGTGTACGGCATTATCCTCGCCGGCTGGTCGTCCAACTCAAAATACCCGTTCTTCTCGGCGATCCGTGCGGCCGCGCAGATGGTGAGTTACGAGGTCGCGATTGGCTTCGTGCTGATTTCGGTCGTGTTGTGGACGGGCAGCTTCAATCTGGGCGCAATCGTCGAGGCGCAGCGCAACGTGATGGGCATCCACCTCAACGGCTTTGCGTTCAATCCGCTGCTGTTCCCGATGGCGGTGGTGTTCCTGATCAGCTCGATGGCCGAAACCTTCCGCACCCCGTTTGACCTGGTCGAGGCCGAGAGCGAACTCGTCGCGGGGCACCAGACCGAATATAGCAGCATGAGCTTCGCGCTGTTCTGGCTCGGCGAATATGCCAACGTCATCCTGATGTGCGTGCTCAACGCGACCTTGTTCTGGGGCGGCTATCTGCCCCCGCTGGACATCCCGTTCCTCTATTACGTGCCCGGCATCCTCTGGCTTTTCGCCAAGATGCTGTTCGGCTTTTTCCTGTTCAGCTGGGTGAAGGCGACGGTGCCGCGCTATCGCTATGATCAGCTGATGCGGCTGGGGTGGAAGATTTTCCTGCCGCTGTCGCTCATCTGGGTTTTCCTCGTGTCGGGTTTCCTGATGCTGACCCGTGTCGGAGTGCCCGCATGAATATCGGCCAGGTCATCAAGGCGTTTACGCTGTGGGAATTCCTGAAGGCTCACGCGCTGACGCTTCGCTATTTCTTCAAGGAAAAGGCGACGATCAACTATCCCTATGAAAAGAACCCGATCTCGCCGCGTTTCCGGGGGGAGCATGCGCTGCGCCGTTATCCCAATGGCGAGGAACGGTGCATCGCCTGCAAGCTGTGCGAGGCGGTGTGCCCGGCGCAGGCGATCACGATCGAAGCCGAGCCGCGTGATGACGGATCACGCCGCACGACGCGCTATGACATCGATATGACCAAGTGCATCTATTGCGGGCTGTGCGCT
The DNA here is from genome assembly GCA_038230675.1 of Sphingomonadales bacterium. Taxonomy (GTDB): domain Bacteria; phylum Pseudomonadota; class Alphaproteobacteria; order Sphingomonadales; family Sphingomonadaceae; genus Sphingomonas. The sequence continues at coordinate 48,689 of JBBRMV010000010.1, forward strand.
GAGGCCTGCCCGGTCGATGCGGTCGTCGAAGGGCCGAATTTCGAGTTCGCGACCGAAACGCGTGAGGAACTGATCTACGACAAGGCCAAGCTGCTCGACAATGGCGACCGGTGGGAGCGCGTCATCGCTGCCAACCTTGCCGCCGATGCACCGTACCGTTAAGCGCCAGCCAGTTCCAAGGGGCATTCACACACCGTGATCCAGGTTTTCGCCTTTTATCTGTTTGCGACGATCGTGCTCGTCTCGGGCGCATTTACGATCTCGTCGCGCAACCCGGTGCATTCGGTTTTGTGGCTGATTTTTGCGTTCTTCAACGCAGCGGGATTGATGATATTGGTCGGCGCCGAATTCATCGCGATGCTGCTCGTCATCGTCTATGTCGGCGCGGTTTCGGTGCTGTTCCTGTTCGTCGTGATGATGCTGAACGTCGATTTTGCCGAGATGCGCACCGGGTTCGTGCGCTATTTGTGGCCGGGCCTCACACTGGCGGCGGCGCTCGCGGTGGAGATTGTGGTGGCGGTCGGCGCCTGGTCGACCGGGCCGATCGAGCTTGGCCGGCGGATTGCGCCCGCGCTCACTCCCGGCGTCGCGCAAAAACCCAATATCGAGGCGATCGGCGATCTGCTGTATACGCGTTATCTGTACCTTTTCGAGGGCGCTGGACTCGTCCTGCTCGTCGCGATGATCGGCGCGATCGTGCTCACGCATCGTCAGCGTAGCGGCTTGCGGCCGCAAAATGTCGGTCGCCAGGTCGCGCGCCGACCACAGGATGCGGTGCGAAAGGTCGATGTCGCGGTCGGTCAGGGCGTTGAGCTGTGATCGGCCTCGTTCATTATCTGGTCGTCGCCGCCATTCTGTTCACGATGGGAGTGCTCGGCATCTTCCTCAATCGCAAGAATGTGATCGTCATCCTGATGGCGATCGAGTTGATCCTGCTGGCGGTAAACATCAATTTCGTCGCGTTTTCCGCCTATCTGCATGATCTGGTCGGCCAGATTTTCGCGATGTTCGTGCTGACCGTCGCGGCGGGTGAGGCGGCGATCGGGCTCGCCATTCTCGTCATCTATTTCCGCGGGCGGGGCACGATCTCGGTCGACGACATCAACCGGATGAAGGGGTGATGTCGATGGTCAACCGCGTCATCCCAGCGCAAGCTGGGATCTCCAGAGGCCTGCGCGTTTCCTCACCGCGCAAGACCCCGGCTTTCGCCGGGGTGACGGGAGCAGGCCGTTGAGCTCGATCAGCCTCATCGTTTTCCTGCCGCTGCTCGCCGCGATCATCGCCGGGCTTGGCAATCGCGCGATCGGCAGCGTGCCGGCCAAGATCGTCACGACGGCGGCGTTGTTTGCGTCTTGCGCACTCAGCTGGCCGATTTTCCTGTCGTTCGTGGCGGGAACGGCCTCCCCAAGCGTCACGCCGGTGTTCGAATGGATCCGTTCGGGCAGCCTAGAAGTCAGCTGGGCGCTCCGCGTCGATGCGCTGACGGCGGTGATGCTCGTCGTCATCACCAGCGTATCGGCGCTCGTCCACCTCTACAGCTGGGGGTATATGGACGAAGACCCGGACCAGCCGCGCTTCTTCGCCTATCTCTCGCTGTTCACCTTTGCGATGCTGATGCTGGTGACGGCGGATAACATCATCCAGATGATTTTCGGCTGGGAGGGCGTTGGCCTTGCAAGCTATTTGCTGATCGGCTTCTGGTTTCGGAAACCCTCTGCAAGTGCCGCCGCGATCAAGGCGTTCGTCGTCAACCGCGTCGGTGATCTTGGCTTCATGCTCGGCATTTTCGGCACTTATCTCGTTTTCAATACCACCTCGATCCCGGAAATCCTTCGGCTCGCGCCTGGGATGGCTGGCTCCACGATCGGCTTCCTGTGGTTCCGCGCCGACACGATGACGGTGCTGTGCCTGTTGCTGTTCGTCGGCGCGATGGGCAAATCGGCGCAGCTTGGGCTGCACACCTGGTTGCCCGATGCGATGGAAGGGCCGACGCCCGTCTCCGCGCTGATCCATGCAGCGACGATGGTGACGGCGGGCGTGTTCATGGTGTGCCGCCTGTCGCCGATGTTCGAGACGAGCCCGGTCGCGCTCGCTGTGGTGACGACGGTTGGCGCGGCGACATGCTTCTTTGCGGCGACCGTCGGGCTGGTGCAGACCGACATCAAGCGCGTGATCGCCTATTCGACCTGTTCACAGCTCGGCTATATGTTTTTTGCCGCAGGCGTCGGGGCTTACGGCGCTGCAATGTTCCACCTTTTCACGCACGCATTCTTCAAGGCGCTGCTGTTCCTTGGCGCGGGCTCGGTGATCCATGCCATGCATCACGAGCAGGACATGCGTTACTATGGCGGTCTTCGCAAAAGCATCCCGGTGACCTTCTGGGCGATGATGGCGGGCACGCTGGCGATTACGGGCGTTGGCATTCCGGGTGTGATCGACGGGTTGCCCGCGATCGGTTTCGCCGGTTTCCACTCGAAGGATTCGATCATCGAGAGCGCCTGGGCGTCGGGTCAGTTCGGGGCGTCGATCGTCGGCATCATCGTCGCGCTGCTGACGAGCTTCTATTCTTGGCGGCTGATGTATCTGACCTTCTACGGCGCGCCGCGCTGGGCGGGGTCCGAGCATATCCAGCACACCGTCCATGATGCACACGGCCATGATCATCGCGACGCGCATGATGCGGCGCCCGCTGCCGATGCGGTGGCGACGGGCACCGCAGGCTATCATCCGCATGAGAGCCCGTGGTCGATGCTGGTACCGCTGATCCTCCTTTCGCTTGGCGCGGTGGCGGCGGGCTTTGCCTTCCACGGCGCATTCATCGAGCCCGGCGCCGGCGAGAGTTTCTGGCGCGGCAGCATCGCGTTTCGCGAACACCTGATGCACGCTGCACACGAGGTGCCGCTGGCGATCAAGCTGAGCGCTGCCATCGCGTGGATCGTCGGGCTGGGCGCTGCCTGGTATGCATATATCCGCAAGCCGGCGCTGCCCGGGCAAGTCGCGGCGAGCGCGCATGTCTTGTATGATTTCCTGCTCCACAAATGGTATTTCGACGAGCTGTACGATCTGCTGTTCGTGAAGCCCGCCTTCGCCATCGGCCGCCTGTTCTGGAAGCGCGGAGACGAGCAGACGATCGACCGCTTTGGCCCCAATGGCGCCGCCGCGATCGTCGCATCGGGCAGCCGGGCGGCGGCGATGCTCCAGAGCGGCTATATCTACACCTACGCGTTCGTCATGCTGATCGGACTCACCGCCGTGGTCACCTGGGCGATTGCGAGTTGAGCGGGGCGATGAACGGCATTCCCATCCTGTCGATCATGCTTGCCGTGCCCGCTGTGGCGGCGGTCGCGTGTCTGTTTCTCGATGCGAGAGGCGCGCGCTGGCTGGCGCTGGTAGCGACGCTGGTCGATCTCGCGCTGGGTATCGGGTTATGGGCGAATTTCGATATCGGCGGGCCGCAGTGGCAGTTTGTCGAGCACGCGCCCTTGCCGATCTTCGGCCGGTTCGGCTGGGCGCTCGGTATCGACGGTTTCGCGTTGATGCTGATCATGCTCAGCGTGTTCCTGATGCCGATCTGCATCGGCGCGAGCTGGCAATCGATTACCACGCGCGTGCCCGAATATATGGCCGCGTTCCTCGTCACCGAATTGCTGATGATCGGCACCTTTGCCGCGCAGGACCTGTTCCTGTTTTACATCTTCTTCGAGGCCGGGCTGATCCCGATGTATCTCATCATCGGCATCTGGGGCGGTGCGAACCGGATTTACGCGAGCTATAAATTCTTCCTCTACACGTTGCTCGGCTCCGTGCTGATGCTGATCGCGATGCTGTGGATGGCGCAGGAAGCGGGCACCACCGATATCCCGACCTTGCTCAACCACGATTTCCCGGTGCAGGCGCAGACCTGGTTGTGGCTGGCGTTCTTCGCGTCCTTCGCGGTCAAGATGCCGATGTGGCCGGTGCATACCTGGCTACCCGATGCGCATGTGCAGGCGCCGAAGGCTGGGTCGGTGATCCTGGCGGGCGTGCTGCTCAAACTGGGCGGATACGGCTTCCTGCGCTTCTCGGTGCCGATGTTCCCGGAAGCATCGGCGAGCCTGACGTGGCTGATCCTCGCTTTGTCGTCGATCGCGGTCGTCTACACCTCGCTTGTCGCGCTGGTGCAGTCGGACATGAAGAAGCTGATCGCTTATTCATCGGTGGCGCACATGGCCATCGTGACGATCGGCCTGTTCGCCTTCAACCGGCAAGGCATCGAAGGCGCGATGATCGTGATGCTCAGCCACGGGCTCGTCTCGGGCGCGTTGTTCCTGTGCGTGGGCGTCATTTATGATCGGCTGCACACGCGCGAGATCAACCGGTATGGCGGCCTGAGCATCAACATGCCGCGTTATGCGGTGCTGTTCCTGCTGTTCACGATGGCGAGCATCGGTCTGCCGGGGACGAGCGGATTTGTCGGGGAATTCCTGAGCCTTGCAGGCACCTATCAGGTTTCCACCTGGGCGACCTTGGTTTGCACCACCGGGATCATCCTTGGTGCTGCGTACATGCTGTTCCTTTATCGCCGGATCGCGTTCGGTGAGATCGTGCATGATGATGTCCGCGTCATGCCCGACCTGTCGCTGCGCGAGATCGGCCTGTTGGTGCCGATCGCCGCTGTCGTGCTGTGGATGGGGATTTACCCCGAAAGCTTCATCGCGCCGATGCGCGGCGATGCGGCGACTTTGGTCGCGCGCGTCGCCCGCGCGCAGCCGGCGGGGGACAGCCTGCCGACGTCGGGCAAACCGGCCGTGGCCGTCGCCCATCTGGAGGCGCATTGATGGATTACGCGGCCAATCTGGTGATGACGCTCCCTGAACTCGTGCTTTCGGTCGGCGCGCTCGTGCTGATGATGGCGGCGGCGTGGGGCGGGCAACCGGCGGCGCGCGCGATTTCATGGGCGGCGGTCGCGGTGCTGGCAGGGGCAGGTATCGCGCTTGCGGGGCCGGCATCGAGCGGTGGCGAGGCATTTTACGGCCTTTACCGCGCCGACGCGTTCGCCGCCTTCGCCAAGGTGCTGATCTATGGCGCTGCCGCCGTCGCGATCATCATGGCGCCGCGCTTTTTCGAGCGGACAAGCGGCGATAATCTGCGCCCCGAATATCCGGTGCTGATCCTGTTGTCGGCGGTCGGGATGGGGATGATGGTGTCGGCGGGCGATCTGCTGACGCTCTATGTCGGTCTCGAGTTGCAGAGCCTCGCCGCCTATGTGCTCGCGAGCTTCATGCGGCAGGACAGCCGGTCTGCAGAGGCCGGCCTCAAATATTTCGTGCTCGGGGCGCTGGCCAGCGGCATCCTGCTTTACGGCATTTCGTTGGTTTATGGGTTTTCGGGCACGACCTTGTTCGATTCGGTCGCGACCGCCTATGTCGGCACGCATTCCAAGGGACTGCTGTTCGGGCTGGTATTCGTGTTCGCCGGCCTCGCCTTCAAGATGAGCGCGGTGCCGTTCCACATGTGGACGCCCGATGTGTATGAAGGCGCGCCGACGCCCGTCACTGCGTTCTTCGGTAGCGCGCCCAAGGTCGCTGCTGTGCTGCTCGCGGTGCGTGTCGCCGTTGAGGCAATGGGGCCTGCTACCTTCGAGTGGCGCCAGATCGTGATCTTTGCCTCGCTCGCCTCGATCGTGCTGGGGGCGGCGGGTGCCATCGGCCAGAGCAACATCAAGCGGCTGCTCGCTTATTCGTCGATCAACAATGTTGGCTTCGCGCTCGTCGGTCTGGCGGCGGGGACGGCGGAAGGCGTCGCGGCGGTGGTCGTCTACATGACGATCTATGTCGTGATGACGCTTGGAAGCTTCCTTGTCGTGTTGCAGATGCGCGGGCTCGATGGACAGCCTGTTGAAACGATCGCCAGCCTGTCTGGCCTGTCGAAGACGCAGCCGCGGCTCGCGCTGGCGCTCGGCATCTTCATGTTCTCGCTCGCCGGTATTCCGCCGCTGTTCGGTTTCTACGCCAAGTTCGCGGTCTTCTGGGCGGCGGTGCAGGCGGGGCTGTTCACCTTTGCCGCAATCGGCATCGCCGCGTCGGTAATCGGCGCCTATTATTATCTGCGGATCGTGAAGACGATGTATTTCGACGAGGCGGCGGCGGGCTTTGCGCCGATGGAGAGCCGGATCGAGGGCGGGCTGATCTTTGCGTCTGCCGCCTTCCTGTCGCCGCTTGGCTATCTTGCGATCCCGGCGATGGGCGCGTGGAGCATGGCGGCGGCGAGGGCATTGTTCTGACGGCGACGATCAGGACGATCCCGGAGACCGGATCGACCAACGCCGATCTCCTTGCGCTGGCGGCGAACGGCTCGCCCGAAGGACTGTGGCTCCGCGCCGAACGACAAACGGCGGGGCGCGGGCGGCAGGGGCGGGTGTGGCAATCGCCCGGCGGCAATCTTTATGCGAGCACCATCGTGCGCCTGCGGCCTAGCGATCCGTCGGCGGCGACCCTGGCGTTGGTGACGGCGGTAGCGCTTGAGGAGGGCGTGCGGGCCTATCTGGGGGAGCGCGATGACCTGCGGCTCAAATGGCCCAACGATCTGTTGCTTGATGGCGCAAAGCTGTCCGGTATCCTGCTCGAGCGCGCTGGCGATGCGGTGGTGATCGGCATCGGCGTCAATCTGGCGCACCACCCCGAGGGTCTCGATCGCCCCGCCACCAGCCTTGCCGCGCACGGCGTTGTCCCCGATCCAGCGGATTTCCTCGAAACGCTTGCCGCGGCCTTTGCGCGCTGGCTCGATCGCTGGCGCGGGCAGGGGCTTGCTCCGGTGCGCGAGCGCTGGTTGGCGCGGGCGCATGTGCCTGGCACCGCGCTTACTGCCCGGTTACCCGATGGAACCGCACTCGACGGCATTTTTGAGGGGCTCGACGGGGGCGGCGCGCTTATCCTGCGCTTGGCGGATGGCACCGCGCGTGTCATTCACGCGGGCGATGTGTTTTTGATCTGATGGGCGTGAAGGAGCCTGATCCCATGCTGCTCGCGATCGATGCCGGCAACACCAATATCGTCTTCGCGCTGGTGCAGGGGCGCAGCATCGTCGCGCGCTGGCGGATCGCTACCGACGCGCGGCGGACAGCCGACGAATATGCGGTGTGGCTGAGCCAGTTGCTTCAGCTCGAGGGCCATGATCGAAAAGACATCACCGGCGTCATCATCGCGACGGTAGTGCCGCGCGCGCTCCACAATCTACAAACGCTTGCTCGCAAATATTTCAGCCATGAACCGCTGATCGCCGGACAGCCGCCCGTCGAATGGGGCATCGAGATCGACGTGAAGGAGCCGGCATCGCTCGGCGCCGACCGCGCGGTCAACACCATTGCCGCGCACGCGCTCTATTCGGGCGACCTGATCGTCATCGATTTCGGCACGGCGACCACGTTCGAAGTCGTCGATTATACCGGCGCGTACAAGGGCGGCATCATCTGCCCCGGCATCAACCTGTCGCTCGATGCGCTGGTGACGGCTGCGGCAAAACTGCCGCGCATCGCCATTGAAGCGCCCGACGATGTGAGCGTCATCGGGCGCGATACCGTCAGCCAGATGCACATCGGCATTTATTGGGGCTATGTCGGCATGCTCGAGGGGCTGGTCGCACGGATCAAGGCCGAGATCGGCCGCCCGGTAAAGGTCGTCGCGACGGGCGGGTTGGCCGTCCTGTTTGAAAAACACACTTCCGTCTTCGATCATGTCGAGCCCGATTTGACGATCCAGGGGCTGGCGATGCTGTGGGATCGCGCCCATATAGCGCCCTAGAGTTTTGTCGGTGCGCCCGTCCCGGGCCGCGCCGCTTCCCCAGTCTCTACCCATTTTTGCGCCTGACCGCGCACCTCCTTGGCCGCCCGCACTCCGCCAGCGGCCGTAATTTGAAAGAATATTTTCAGTGACTACTCCAAAAAACGAACTCCTGTTCGTCGCGCTCGGCGGCTCGGGAGAGATCGGCATGAACGTCAATCTCTATGGCTGCCAGGGCAAATGGGTGATGGTCGATTGCGGCATCACCTTTGCCGATCCCAACTATCCCGGCATCGACGTGATCCTGCCCGATCTCGCCTTCATCGAGGAGCGGCTCGGCGATCTGGTCGGCATCGTGCTGACCCACGGGCATGAGGATCATATCGGCGCGCTGCCTTATCTGGCCGAGGATCTGGGCGTGCCGCTATTTGCCTCGCCGTTCACCGCCGGCCTTATCCGCGGCAAGCTGGATGAGGAGGGCGTCGCCGACCGGGTGAAGCTCAATGTCGTCAAATCGGGCGAGGATTTTCAGCTCGGGCCGTTCGGCTTCCGCTTCGTGCCCGTCGCGCATTCGATCCCCGAGGGCAACGCGCTGCTGATCTCGACGCCTCATGGCAAGATATTCCACACCGGCGACTGGAAGCTCGACGACGAGCCGGTGATCGGCATGCCCGCGAGCCCCGAAGTGCTGAGCGCGATCGGCGATGAGGGCGTGCTCGCGCTCGTCTGCGATTCGACGAATGTGTTCAATCCCGAGGCATCGGGATCGGAAAGCAGCGTGCGGCAGGGGCTGTTCGATGTCGTGTCCGCCGCCAAAGGGCGCGTTCTCGTCACCACCTTTGCCTCGAACGCCGCGCGGCTCAAGACGCTGGGCGATGTCGCGCGCGATTCGGGCCGGGCGATGTGCGTCGCGGGGCGATCGCTCGATCGCATTCTGAAAGTGGCGCGGGCGACGGGCTATCTCAAGGATTTCCCCGAAACGGTGGATTTCGATGCAGCGATGCGATTGCCGCGCGACAAGGTGATCATCGTCGCAACAGGCGGGCAGGGCGAGGACCGGGCAGCGCTCGCCCGCGTTGCCAATGGATCGCACCAGATCAGCCTCGATGCCGGTGACACGGTGGTGTTTTCCTCAAAACAAATCCCCGGCAACGAAGTCGCGATCGGCCGTATCCAGAACGCGCTCGCGGCAAAGGGCGTGATCATGATCACCGATCGCCAGGCGCATGTGCACGTGTCGGGGCATCCAGGACGTCCTGAACTCGCCAAGATGTATGGGTGGATCAGGCCCGAAGTGCTGATGCCTGTCCACGGCGAGATGCGCCATCTGATGGAGCAGGCGCGCTTTGGCCTGTCGCTCGGCATTCCGCGCGCCATCGTGCAAACCGACGGCGATATCGTGCGGCTTGCGCCCGGCGCTCCGGCCAAGATCGGCCATGCCGCGGTCGGCCGGCTCGTGCTCGACGGCGATGTGATTTTGCCGGCGGAAGGGGCGACGATCAACGAGCGCCGCAAGATGGCGCTCAACGGCCAGATTTCGGTCGCGGTCGCGGTCAGCCGCAATGGCGGGCTGCTCGGCGATCCTCAGGTGCGGGTGCAAGGCGTGCCGGTCGAGGAGGACCGCGATCCGTTTCTCGACGAGGCGACCGATGCCGCCGCCAAGGCGGTGCGCGATGGCGGCAAGGATCGCGAAAAGACGCGCGAGCAGGTTCGCCTTGCCGTCCGCCGGGTGGCCTCGCGCTGGACGGGCAAGAAGCCGATCGTCGATGTGCTGCTGATCGAGGCCTGAGGCGATGCAGATCACCTCGATGGTCGCGATCTACTTCCTGATGTGGGCGTTTTCGGTGTTTCTGGTGCTGCCCTTTGGGGTGCAGACCACCGACGAGGCCGGGGCGCAGCGCATTCCCGGTCAGGCCGAAAGCGCGCCGCATGCGTTTCGCCCGTGGCGCTTCGTGCGGCGCACGACGGTCGTCGCGTCGATCATGTTTGCGCTGTTCCTGCTCAATTACGAGTTCGGGTGGGTGCGTGCCGAAACCTTTGATTTCTTCGGCGGCATGAAGCCCGTTCGGTAAGTCGGCGTTGGCCGCAGCGATCAGGTCCTGAAGCGCTCGATGGCCTGCGCAAGCGCGACATAGAGCTTGCCCATGTCCGACGACAGCAGGGTGATGCTTATCGGCGCGCCGTCGCGCTGGGTCAGCACCGCGCGCAGCATCGCCTCGAAATCATGGATGTAGCGATTTACCTGATCGCGAAATGCCGCGTCGTCATCATAAAGCCGCGCCACATCGCGCGCGTCGCCGCCGTCGAGCAGCCGCACCGCACGGCGGGTGAACACCCCACGATCGCCCTTAAGATATTGTGCCCAGCTGCTGTCGGACACCTCGCCCGACAGGCCCTTGGCGATATCGATCGACGCGGAGTTGAGCGCTTCGATCAACAGCGCAGCGCGGCGGGCGAAGCTGTCGCTGTCGGCCTTCTCGCGGTCGGCGCGGGCATCCTCGATCCGCTGCTCTACAAGTGACGTTGTCTCGGCGATCAACACCATTTGCCGCGTCAACCGTTCCGAAGCCCGGGTTGCCGCCTCCACCGCGCCATCGGCGGCATCACTGATCGCGATCACCTGTCGTTCGACCGAGGCACCGACCGCGCGCTGCATCGCCTGTGCACTTGCCAGTTCGAGCGACTGTGCGGCATCTGGGATCACGCTCGCGAGCGTTTCGCGCGCGCGCTCTGCAGCGGTTGCGGCGGTATCGCGCACCCGGATCAGCGCCTCGACCAGCCGTGGGGCCGCCTGTTCGGTGAAATCATGCGTGCGCTCAAAGGCCTCGTCGAGCGTCGCGCCGATTTCCTGCGCCTTTTCGCGACCCGATGTCAGTGTATCGATCATCAGCAGCGACAATTGATCGAGCGTTGAACGCTGGCCGTCGATCACCTGGGCGATCGCCTCGATCGCGTCGTGCGTGCTTTCCGCCGCCGTCAGCAGCGCGAGCAGTTCGGGCTTGGCCCCGGCGACGATGTTGCGGCTCTCGCCAATCCGCGCATCGAGCCGGGCGAGCGCCTCGGGAAGCGTCTCGTCAATCTCGCGCGTGGCGGCGTCGAGCGAGGTCAGCAATGCCTCGGTCGTTGCGATTACCTGCCGGGCGACGTCTTCCCCCGCGCCAAGCGATGTCGCCATTGTGCTCGTCGACGTGCCGAGGCCATCGATCGCAGATTTCAGCGCCGCCGAGCGATCGAGTTCGCGGCCGTGGAAATCGGTCACCCGCGCCTCGATCTGCGCAAGGCCCTCATCGAGCCCGGCGACGATCGCGTCGCTCGACGTACGTTGTTCATCGATCCGGTCCGCGATCCGGTCGATCACGGCGTCGATGGCACCGATCCGTTCGGCAAGCGCGCTGACCGAATCGCGGCTCGCCCGGTCCAGTGCGGCCTGGTTCGCCTCGAGCATCGCCAGCATCGCTTCGCCCTGGGCCGCGATCCCCTTGCGCGCTTCGTCGACTGCACCCGCTGTCCGCCCGAGCAAAGCATCGACCGCGCCCGACATCGATTCCGTCACGCTTTCGAGTCTTGCACCCGCGGTCTCGCTGGTCGCCTCCATCCGCACGATATGCGCGGCAAGCTTGCTCGCGGCACCGGAGGCGACGGCATCGGCTTCGCGACCGCGCTCGCCGAGCGCCACCAATTGCGCATCGAGCAATGCGGCCCGCTCGCTGGCGGCGATCCCCGTTGCCTGCAGGGTGCCCGCCATCTCGCTGGTTTCGGCATGGGCGCGCGGCAGAGACACGAGCAACACGCCCAGGCTCTTCTCCGCAGTAGCAATGGCACTCGTCAGTCGCGTCGTCTGCGCGCCGGCGGCCTTTATCTCCTGCGCCATGCCGTTGCTGATCGCCGCCAGGCGTTCGGCGGCGGCGTCTCCCATCGCCAGCAGGGCTGCCGTTTGTTCGCTTAGCGCCTGCCGGTTCTCATCGATACGCCGCGTCAGTATCGCTACGCGTTGCTCAAGCGAGGCCGCCTCGGCGCGCATCTGTCGCGCGGTCGCGCCGAAGCGCTGTGCCTCGGCACGGCTGTTGCGCATCGCCAGCAGCCACAGCAGCCCGATCAGGACGGGCGGGACGCACAGGCTCGCTACGAATTGCGCCGCGGCAACCGGCGAAATACCGGCCGCCAATTCAGGCAGCGCCAGCCAGATCATCGCGCCGATCCATGCCAAGCCGCCGATGATGGCAATCCATCCGGCGACTGCGATCAGCGGTGAGAGAGGTATTGTCGGTTCTTCAAGCTCGGGCATCATGTCGGTCATTGGGAGTTCTTGCTCGGGCGCGTCCATTTCAGACATGGCGATGCCGATGTCCGTCGGCGCGCCGGACCGCAGATCAAAGATGCGAGAACCCCCGTTCATCGGCACCGTCTACCACGAAAATGCCGCCGGCAAAGCGAATAGCAACCTTCTCTTAAGCTCTTCGGCGTTAAGCTGATGCATGGCATATGATCCCGGAGCAATCGATGCGACGCTGGCCGCTGCGGTGGGCGACGAACCGCAATTGATCGCCGAATTGCGATCCGCCTTTGTCGACAGCGCGCAGCGGGCGCTCGCCGGTCTCGAATCGGCATCGGATGCGGGTGAGTGGCAGGCATCGGCGATGCGCCTGAAGGGACTGGCCGCAAGCTTCGGCGCGATCCGGCTGATGGCACTCGCAAGCGAAGCCGCCGAGGCCGATCCCAAGGATTTGCGCGTGCTGCAACGTATACGACGGGCCGTCGAACGGCTCTGAACCGCGCACGCAGCCGGCCCGGCGCCATCCGGGCAAATTCCTCCCTTTGCCAATAGCGGTTCGAACGCTTAAGCGCCTCGCATGCTTGCAGGTCTGATCTTTGCGACCGACGATGCGCATGACCGGCCCGATATGCTCGCCGCGACCTTGCCCTTCGGCGGTTCCACCCTCATTGAATTCCAGGCGCGGCTGCTGATCGGCGCCGGTGCCGGGCAGATCATCGTCGTCGTCACCCGTCTGACGCCCGAACTGACGGGCGCGATCAACCGGCTCACGCGGCGCGACGTCTCGGTCGATGTGGTTCGATCGGCGCGAGAGGCTGGCGAAAAGCTGCACCCTCTGGCGCGCGTCCTCGTCCTTGCCGATGGCCTGATCACCACCCAGCCGGTCGTGGCGTTGCTAAGCGAGGAGGGCCCCGACACATTGCTGGTGACCGCCGATGCGGATGCCCTGCCGGGGCTCGAACGCGTCGGGCAGGATGCGATCTGGGCGGGCATGGCGAGAATCGATCCGCAACGCATTGCCGAAGTCGCGGCGCTGCCCGCCGATTATGATTTCGAATCGACACTGCTCCGGGTAACCGCTCAGACCGGCGCAGATCATCTGTTGCTGCCGGGCGGCCCAGCGCGCGCCGGGCATTGGGTGGAACGCGATGCTGTAGCGCTCCACGCGCGCAACGGGGAGATGATGACGGCGCTTGTCGTCAGCCGCGTGCCCTGGGTCGATCGCTATGTGATCGCGCCGATTGCCCGGCGCTTGCTGCCGCTGATCGTCGCCCGCGCCGTACCGGGCTTCGCGATTACGACCGGAGCGGTGCTGGCATTGATCGTCGGGTTGGGGCTCATCATCTGGGGCGCGCCGGCGATGGGGCTCGCGGCGGCGCTCGCGGCGATCCTAATTCTGTCGACCGGCGAAATCCTTTCCTGGGCGCGCGATGAGGCCGATCAGGCCCGGTTCCAGCGCTTTGCGGGCGCCGGCGGGGCGGGGCTGGCGGTGCTGCTGGCAGGCACCACGCTCAGCCGCGCCGAAGGGAACGCAGCGGGTGCCATTGCAGCATTGTCGCTCGTCGCGATGGCCGTCTTGGTCGAGCGCGGCGCGACTGATCGCAAGCGGGAAATATGGTGGAGCAGCCCCGCCGCTTACCCGCTGTTATTGCTCCACTTTGCAGCCTTCGGGCATGTGCTTGCAGGGCTGGTGCTAGGGGCGAGCTACGCCGCACTTTCATTGACTGCAGTGATCGATGCACTGCGGGCAAAGCCTTAGCGGGAATTTAACAACAAAATACTAGGCCAGGCGGATGTCGATCGACCAATCCGACATGACCAATGGCATCCCAGAAGATGCCTCTCGCCTGCTGGCGCGCGGGGCGGAGGATGACGTGCGCGCCGATCGCAAGGTGATGGCCGCGATCGACGACTTCTTCATCAGTGACGAATCGCGGCTCGATGACCGATTGCGCAGCCGCCTTGCGGACATGTTGCAGGGCCTTCTGACCGCGATCGAGCGCGAACTGCGCCAGTACGCCGCCCGCCTGATCGGTAGTCGTGGCGAGCCTGGCCTGGCGACTACTATCGCCGAAGGGGTGCCAGTCGTCCACGCGCGTCTGGCGCAGGTCGGATTGCTCGATGACCGGGCATTGATGCGCGAATTGCTGGCGCGCGCCGAGCAGGAACGACTGTCCGAGATGCTTCCCGGGGCCGCACCCGGTGACGGCGATCCGGGCGCACGTGGGAGCGGCGATCGGCCAAGCCTGCTCGTTCGGCTCGCCGGCAACCCCGACGGCGTGATTGCCGCGGCGGCAACCGCGATGATGATCGCCGATGCGCGCCGTCGTTCGGCTGGCGAGCCCGATGCGGCGATCCGAAGCGATCTGCCCGCCGAATTGCAACACCGGCTGCTGTGGCGCGCCGCCGCTGTCCTCCGGCAGGAATTTGTCACGATCGCTGGTAATAGCGGTGAAGTGCTCGACCGCGCGTTGACCGAAGCTGCGCAGCGCAGCCTTGCCGCCCACGATGAGGGCGACCGCCTGGAGGCGACCGCGATGCGGCTGGCGTCGGCAATGGCGGTGATAGGCGATGATCTGGCCGCGATGCTGATCGAGACGCTGCGTGATCGCCGAGTGGCGCTGTTCATCGCCCTGCTCGCGCATCCGCTCGGTTTGAGCTATGAGGCGGTACGTGAAATCCTTCTCGATCCGGCTGCCGAAAGGCTTTGGCTGGCGCTGCGTGCGGTGGCGCTCGACCGCGCGGCCATCGCCGCGATCGGCCTGTCGATTTGCGAGGCCGATCCCCGCCGCGACGTCGATGCCTTTGCCGATCTGCTCGATGCGATCGTCGCGGTTACGCCGGCGGCGGCCGTTGCGGCGCTGGCAACGCTGCGCCTCCATCCCGATTTTCGGGCAGCGGTCTTGCAACTGGCGCAGGCTAAGCGGCCATGAACGCGATTGATCCCGGACTCCCCGCCGTGCTGGCGCTGATCGATGCAGATGGCCGCCTGGTTGAGGCCGATCTTCGGCTGAAGGAGCTTAATGCTCGTGCGGGCGGAGCAATCGGCGCGCCGCTCGCCATCCCCGCCCTTGCGACCTTGGTCAGGCTGGTTCAGCGGCTGCGCATCCTCGTTTCGCGCGGCATCGTCGCTGCGGACGGCGACGACGATATCGAAATGTGGGTCCGTGCCGAGCCCGATAAAATCACGGGCGGCGTCCGCCTGACGATTACGGGGTGGCGCGCGCGGGCAAGCTGGGCGCCGCTTGCCGACACGTCGGCGCGCGACCGCGATTTCCTGACCGGCAGCGCGCAGTGGCTGTGGGAAACCGACGCCGCGCTTCGCATCACCCATATCTCGATCGCCGCGGCGGCGCGCGCGGGCATCGACGCGGCGGCGCAGCTTGGCCAGCCGCTGACCCGGCTGTTCACCGTCGAAGCCGATGGCGAGGGCGCCTTCCCGATGCTCGGCGCGTTGGCGATGCGCGAACGCTTCGATCGTCAGCCAGCGCGGATCACGGCGACCGGGGCGGCGATCCTGCTTTCGGGTGCGCCGCGCACGGATGCCAATGGCAACTTCATCGGCATCAGTGGCGCTGTGGAGACCGTGGCGCCGGGCGGCGCGAACGAAGCTGCACCGCCGCTCAATCCCGATGGGCTGACCGCAACCTTCAGCAGCCGGCTCGATCAGGCGCTACGGACGCCGCTCGGCCGGATCATCGCCAATGCGGACAGCATCAACGCGCAGTCGGAAGGGCCGCTGCGCCAGGATTACGCCGATTATGCAGCCGATATCGCGACTGCAGGGCGTCATCTGCTCGGACTGGTCGATGATCTTGTCGATCTGCAGGCAATCGAGCGGCCGGAATTCGTGACGGCTAGGGAGCCGATCGACCTTGCCGACGTGGCACGCCGGGCAGCGGGATTGTTGCAGGTGCGCGCATCGGAAGCGCGGGTGCGGATCGACCGCCCGTCGTTGGGGGAAGCATTGCCCGCAACCGGCGAGTTTCGCCGCGTGTTGCAAATCCTTGTCAACCTGATCGGCAATGCCGTGCGTTATTCGCCCGCCGACGGGATGGTATGGGTGCGCGCCGAGCGCGAGGGCGGGGTGGCTGCGGTCATCGTCGCCGATCAGGGGCGCGGCATTGCGCTGGAAGACCAGGCGCGGATCTTCGAAAAATTCGAGCGTGTCGATCCAAGCGAAGCCGGCGGATCGGGCCTTGGGCTGTATATCGCCCGCCGCCTTGCTCGAGCGATGGGCGGCGACGTAACGGTCGACAGCGCCCCCGGGCAGGGCGCGCGTTTCGTCTTCACCCTGCCGTATCGCGACGCCTGATCAGCGCCGGGCGATCAACGTCGGCGCGCGAATAGGATAAGCGCCAGACCGGCCAACGCGAGCAACCCGCCGCGAACCGCCCAGGGCCGCTGATCGAGCATGAAGCTCGAAGCCGGCCAATGAATATAGCCGAGCCCCTGGCCGACCCACAGCAACCCCATCAGCACCGCCAGGAGCCCAACGATGCTGAGCCCGGTCCGCATCAGCGGGTGCTCAGCGGTGTGTAATCACGCTGGAGGGGGCCGGTGTAAAGCTGACGCGGACGGCCGATCTTCTGCTCGGGATCGGCGATCATCTCGTTCCACTGCGCGACCCAGCCGACGGTGCGGGCAAGTGCAAACAGCGCGGTGAACATCGTCGTGGGAAAGCCGATCGCCGACAGGATCACGCCCGAATAGAAATCGACATTGGGGAAAAGTTTCTTCTCGATGAAATACGGATCGTTGAGCGCCATTTCCTCGAGCTGGAGCGCCACATCGAATACCGGATCGCTCACCTTCATCGCGGCGAACACTTCGCGCACCGTCTGCTGCATCACCGTCGCGCGGGGGTCATAATTCTTGTAAACGCGGTGGCCAAAACCCATCAGGCGGAACGGATCGTTCTTGTCCTTTGCGCGCGCGATGTAGTGCGGGATTTTGTCCGGCGTGCCGATTTCACGCAGCATGTTGAGCGCGGCCTCGTTCGCGCCGCCATGTGCTGGGCCCCAAAGGCAGGCAATGCCAGCCGCAATGCAAGCAAACGGATTGGCGCCCGACGAGCCGGCGAGCCGCACCGTCGATGTCGACGCATTCTGCTCATGATCGGCATGCAGGATGAAAATCCGGTCGAGCGCCTTTTCGATGATCGGATCGACGACATAGGGTTCGGCGGGCACGCCAAAGGTCATCCGCAGGAAATTGCCCGTGTAGGACAGCGAATTGTCGGGATAAAGAAACGGCTGACCGACCGAATATTTATACGCCGCCGC
Organism: Sphingomonadales bacterium; assembly: GCA_038230675.1. Taxonomy (GTDB): domain Bacteria; phylum Pseudomonadota; class Alphaproteobacteria; order Sphingomonadales; family Sphingomonadaceae; genus Sphingomonas. The sequence continues at coordinate 66,004 of JBBRMV010000010.1, forward strand.
CGCAATCGTCGGCATCTTGGCGATCAGCCGATGGCTCGCGACCATCCGTTGATAGGGATCGGTGATGTCGGTTGAATCGTGATAAAAGGCGCTCAGCGCGCCGACGACGCCGCACATCACCGCCATCGGGTGCGCATCGCGGCGGAAACCACGATAGAATTGCATCAGCTGCTCGTGCAGCATCGTGTGCCGGGAGATCGTGTAGGTGAACTCGTTGAGTTCGTCGCTGCTCGGCAATTCGCCGTTGAGCAGGAGATAGGACGTCTCCATGAAGCTCGATTGCTCGGCGAGCTGACCGATCGGATAGCCGCGGTGGAGCAGAATGCCTTCGTCGCCATCGATATAGGTAAGACCCGATTCGCAGCTTGCAGTCGAAGTAAATCCGGGATCGAAGGTGAACAGGCCGGTCTGTGCGTAGAGTTTGCGGATATCGACGACCTGCGGACCGACACTGCCCGATACGATCTTGAAGTCGTGATCGGCGCCGGCGACGGTCAGTTTTGCGCTATCGTTCATGTGTCCCGATCCTCTTGACGAAATTATGCCGGCACGGTCATCCGGTCGGCGATCCGGCCAAGGCTTTCTTCCCGCCCCAGCAATAGCAGCACATCGAAAATCCCGGGCGACGTCCGTTTGCCCGTCAACGCGGCGCGGAGCGGCTGTGCGACCGCGCCGAGCTTTACGCCTGTGGCTTCGGCGACCTGCTTGACCGCCGCTTCGAGCCCCTCCGTATCCCAGCCATCGAGCGCGTCAAGGCTCGCATGGACGCTCGCCAACAGCATCGGTGCCGCGCCCTCCAAAAGCGTCGCAGCATCGTCGTCGATCGCGAGCGGGCGGGTGCGAAAAAGGAAGCCGGCGCCGTCTGCCAACTCGAGGATATTGGCGGCGCGCGGCTTCAGCACCACCATGCTGCGGCGCAACAGGTCGAGCCCCGCCGCATCGGGTGCTGGGTCCATCCGTCCGGCGACAAGATCGGCAAGCCGCGCATCGTCTGCCAACCGGATATAATGACCGTTAAGGTTCTCGAGCTTCTTCAAATCGAACCGGGATGGTGATTTTCCGACACCCGCCAGATCGAACCATTTGATCGCCTGTTCGCGGCTGATGATTTCCTCGTCGCCGTGCCCCCATCCGAGCCGCAACAGATAATTGTCGAGCGCCTCAGGCAGAATGCCGAGTTCGTCGCGATAGGCATCGACGCCAACCGCGCCGTGTCGTTTCGACAATTTACCGCCGTCCGATCCGTGGATCATCGGAACATGGGCATAGACCGGATCGGGCCATCCGCCTTCGATGGCGTTCATCGCCCGCATGATCGGCAATTGGCGGAACGCGTTGTTGAGATGATCGTCGCCGCGGATCACATGCGTCACGCCCATATCGTGGTCGTCGACCACCACGGCGTGCATATAGGTCGGCGTGCCGTCCGATCGCAGCAGCACGAAATCGTCGATCTCGCTGTTCTGGACGGTCACGTCGCCCTGCACGCGATCGGCAATCGTGGTTGCGCCCTCCTTGGGTGCCTTCAGACGCACGACGAATGGCGCGCCTGCAGGCGCATCGGCCGGATCGCGATCACGCCAGCGCCCGTCATAGCGCATCGGCTGTTTCGCCGCCTGTTGCGCGGCGCGAAGTGCCGTCAATTCATCGGGTGTCGCATAGCATTTATAGGCGTGGCCTGCGGCGAGCAGCTGGTACGCGACCTCGGCATGGCGATCGGCACGGGCGAACTGAAAGATCGCATCGCCATCCCAATCGAGCCCGAGCCAGCGCATCCCGTCGATAATCGCATCGATTGCAGGCTGGGTGGAGCGCGCGCGATCGGTGTCCTCGATCCGCAACAGGAACGTGCCGCCATGCTTGCGGGCAAATAGCCAGTTGAACAGTGCGGTGCGCGCGCCGCCGATGTGCAGAAAGCCGGTGGGCGAGGGGGCGAATCGCGTGACGACCGGGCGCGCATCCGCCTCGCCGGTGCCCTTCGGGTCGATTTCAGAACTTGCGCCCAAGCGAGGCTGCTCCCAGACTATCGTACACATGGCCGGATCAGCCACGCGCGCCTCTAGCATGGCCCTTGCGCCGCTTCAAATTGCGGTCGCGGCGTCCGTCCGCCGTGCGTTGCTGGCGCTCGAGACATGGCTTGAGGCTGAGCGAGACCAGCTGTTCCTGTGGCTTCCGGTGATGATTGGTGCAGGCGTCGCCACCTGGTTTGTCCTGCCCGATGCGCGGGCGTGGTGGACCGCGATGGCATTGGCCGGCGGCGTCGCTGCGGCAGGCGTCACCGCACTCGCCGGTGGCCGCGCCGCCCGGGCGGTTGTGATCGCGGCGGTGGCGTTCGCGCTTGGCCTGGGGCTCATATGGTGGCGCGCCGAACGCGTTGCAGCACCCGTGCTGGCACGCCCGGCAATCGCGCGTTTCGACGCGAAAGTCGAACGGATCGAGCCATTGACGGCACGCGCGCTGATCCGCCTGCGGCTGGCGCCGGTTCGGGTTGTCGATGACGCCGGCAACGCCAAGGCGGGCGCGTTGCCGGCGCATATCCGGGTCAACCTGACCGATGCGGATGTTCCCGCTGGGCTCAGCCGTGGTGCGGTCATCCGGCTCGGCGCGCGGTTGCTGCCGCCCCCGCGACCAGCGGTGCCCGGCGCCTATGATTATGCACGCGTCGCCTGGTTCGACGGCATCGGCGCGACCGGGCGCGGCTTTGCACCCGTGACCATCGTTGCGCCGGGCGAAAAGGCAGGCGGTGGCCTGCGCGAGCGACTGTCGGCGCATATCCGGGCCAGCGCGCCGGGCGGGCCCGGCGCGATTGCGGCGGCGCTCGCGACGGGCGATCAGGGCGCGATCCCCGTCGATGATGCCGAGGCGATGCGCCGCGCTGGCCTCGCCCATCTGCTGTCGGTCAGCGGCCTGCACATCACCGCCGTCGTCGGGGCGGTGATGCTGCTGGTGCTGCGTCTGCTCGCGATCAGTCCGTGGCTGGCGCTGCACGTGCGCCTGCCGCTGGTCGCTGCCGCTGCCGGTGCGCTTGCCGCGGTCGGTTACACGCTGCTAACCGGCGCCGAAGTGCCTACCGTGCGATCGTGCGTCGCCGCGTTGATGGTGCTCACCGCAATCGCGCTCGGACGAGAGGCGATCACCTTGCGGCTCGTTGCTGTGGGCGCGATCATCGTGCTGTTGTGCTGGCCGGAGGCGCTGATCGGCCCGAGCTTCCAATTGTCGTTTGCCGCCGTCGCCAGCATTATCGCGCTTCACGAGCAGCCCCGGATACGCGCGTTCTTCGGTTCGCATGAAGAGGGCATGGTGGCGCGGATCGGCAGGGAGTTGCTGTCATTGCTGATCACCGGGATCGTTGTCGAAGCAGCACTTGCGCCGATCGCGCTGTTCCATTTCCACAAGGCCGGGCTTTACGGTTCGCTCGCCAATATCGTCGCAATCCCGCTGACCACCTTTGTCGTCATGCCGGTCGAGGCGCTGGCGCTGCTGTTCGATCTTGTCGGCTTCGGCGCGCCCTTGTGGTGGCTCGTCGAAAAGGCACTCGGGCTGCTATTGTGGATCGCGCACCGGGTGGCGGACGCGCCGGGATCGATCGCGACGTTGCCGAGCATGCCAACGGGCGCTTTCGCCGCGATCATCGCCGGCGGCTTATGGCTTTGCCTCTGGCGGACGCGGTGGCGTGCGCTCGGTGCGCTGCCGCTCAGCTTTGGCGCGATCTGGGCGGCAATGGTGCCGCCTCCCGACATGCTGGTGACGGGCGACGGCCGGCATGTCGCGGTTCGTACCGCAAGTGGCGCCATCGCGGTGCTTCGCGATCGCACCGGTGATTATAACCGGGCGATGCTCGCCGAAAATGGCGGCGTCGACGGCGAACCCCTGCTGCTGTCGGATCAGGCCGATGCCCGGTGCAGCCGCGATCTTTGTCTGTTCGACCGAGACACGGGTGGCAGGCGGTGGCGGATCGTTGCGACGCGCAGCCCCTATCTCGTGCCGGCACCAGCGTTGATCGCCGCCTGCACGACGGCTGACATCGTCGTCAGTGAACGCCGCCTGCCGCGCCGCTGCACGCCGCGCTGGTTGAAGCTCGATCGGACGCGGCTAGCGACGACCGGCGGCGTCAGCATCAGCTTTGTCAGCGGCCAATCCCGCACCGTCGCGTCAGCGGGAGACGAGCATCCCTGGGTCTCCCCGCCGCTGATCGCCATCAATCGTAGCGGCGCAGCAACCCGGCGAGCTTACCCTGAACGCGCACCTGACGCGGATCGTAACGCTGCGGATCATAAGCGCGGTTTGCCGGATCGAGCCGGATCATCGCGCCCTCGCGGCGGAAATATTTGAGTGTCGCCTCGCTATCCTCGATCAGCGCGACGACGATCTCCCCGTCGCGGGCGACATCGGTGCGACGGATGAGCGCATAATCGCCGTCCAGGATGCCGGCATCGACCATCGAGTCACCCGCCACCTCAAGCGCATAATGATCGCCATTGCCGAGCAGGGCAGCGGGCACCGCGAGCATCGCCGAATCCTCGAAAGCCTCGATCGGCACACCGGCAGCGATCCGGCCGTGGAGCGGAATTTCGATCACGTCGTTTGCCGGTTGCGGCATCGTGCGGACATTGCCCGCATCGTTATGCGGCTTTGGCGGTGCCGTACGTGCTTCGGGCCGGTCGGGCATCCGCAGCACTTCAAGCGCGCGGGCGCGATTGGGCAATCTGCGGAGGAACTTGCGCTCCTCGAGCGCGCTGATCAGGCGGTGCACGCCGGACTTGGATTTCAGGTCGAGCGCCTCCTTCATTTCCTCGAAAGAGGGTGAAACACCCGTCTCGCCAAGGCGATCGTTGATGAAGCAGATAAGCTCGTGCTGCTTGCGCGTGAGCATGATGTTCCTCCGTCCAGAACAGACGACGAACGTTTAGGCAACCATCTGGGTGAAGTCAAGCGAGTGGCAGGATGTCCACCGAGTCGCCGCTTTTTGCAGGCGGTGCATGAGGCGGGCGGACGATCAGGCAATCGGCGCCGGCCAGCACCAGCAGCATCGAACTGTCCTGAACGTGCGCCGCCCACACCCGCCCGTCCCGTATTGTTGCGCGCAGATAATCCTGACGGGCATTGTTCGCGGGCAGCGGCGTGCCGAGGATCGCCGACAGCGTGCTCGGGATGCGATGGCGCGCACCGCCAAACGCCGCGATCAGCGGTCGCAGAAACAGGTGTGCTGTCACGAAAGCGGCGACCGGGTTTCCTGGCAGCCCCAGAATGAGCGTCTTGCCAAGCATCCCCGCCATCATCGGTTTGCCGGGACGCACGGCGATGCGCCAGAAATCGATCTGCCCGCCTGCCGCTTCAAGAGCGGGCCGGACGAGATCGTGATCGCCGACCGATGCGCCGCCGGTGGTGACGAGAATATCGGCGTCGATCGTGGAAAACCGGGCGGTCAGGGCATCGATGCGATCGGGCAGGATGCCGTGATCGGTCACATTGACGGGCAGTTCACGAAGGATCGCCGCCAGCATGACACCGTTCGATTCGGGCAATTGCGCGCCGTGGGTCGCGGTTCCCGGTGGCACCAGTTCGTCCCCGGTGGCTACCAGCGCGACCCGGATCGGGCGATTGACGACAAGGCTTCCATGCCCGGCCGCTGCGGCCAGCGCGATGCGCGCCGCCGTCAGCCGTTCGCCCCGGTCGATCAGGCAGGCGTCGTGGACGAAATCAAGGCCACGGCGGCGCACGCTGCTCCCCAATGATGGCGGTCCCTCGCCAGACAGGCTGATCTCATCGCCGGCGCGCAAGGCCTCCTCCTGGACCAGCACCGTGTCGGCGCCTTCGGGCATTGCAGCACCAGTGAAGATGCGCACCGTCTCGCCCCCATTGACCGTTCCGGCGAACGGATGCCCGGCGGCACTCTCGCCGATCAATCGAAACGGCCCCGGCAGATCGCTGCAGCGGATCGCATAGCCATCCATCGCCGACAGATCGTGCGAGGGTTGCGTGCGCAGCGCGGTAATATCGGCGGCGGTCCAGCGGCCATGTGCCTCGCCGATGGGCAGCGTCTCGATTGGCACCGGGACGGCCAGCGCGATCAGCCTCGCCTGCGCTTCGGCAACGGCGAGCATCGTCATGTCGCAGGAAGCGGCGTCGTCCAGTCGCCCGATTTGCCGCCTGTTTTGCCGATCAGCCGCACTTCGCCGATCATCATCGCCTTGTCGATCGCCTTGGCCATGTCATAGATCGTCAGCAACGCGACCGAGACGGCGGTGAGTGCCTCCATCTCCACGCCCGTCTTGCCGGTGCAGGCGCAGGTGGCGGTGGCAATCACGCCGGTGTCGTCGAGGTCGAGATCGATCGCGATCCTGGTGAGCGGCAGCGGGTGGCACAGCGGGATCAGCTCGCTCGTCCGCTTTGCCGCCATGATGCCGGCGATGCGCGCGACCGCAATCACATCGCCCTTTTTCGCGGTGCCATCGCGGATTGCGATCAATGCAGCCGCCGACATATCGATGCGGCCGCGCGCGATCGCCTCTCGGCTGGTATCCTCCTTGCCGCCGACATCGATCATGTGCGCGGCGCCCTGCGCATCGAGATGCGTGAGCGCGCTCACCCGATCAGCGCTCGGGTCGCCGCTTCGACGTCGTCGGCGCGCATCAGCGCTTCACCGACCAGGAAGCAGCGCACGCCCTTTTCCGCCATCGCATCGAGGTCCGCGCGCGTCGAAAGGCCGCTCTCGGCGACGAAGGTGCAGTCCTTGGGGGCCTTGGCGACAAGTTCATAGGTGCGTTGAAAATCGACCGTGAAATCGTGCAGGTCGCGGTTGTTGACGCCGATGAGCCGGGATTTCAGCTTCATCGCGCGCTCCAGTTCGCGCGCATCATGCACCTCCACCAGCACATCCATCCCGCAATCGATCGCCGCTGCCTCCATTTCCGCCATAACGCCGTCGTCGAGCGCGCTGACGATCAGCAGGATGGCGTCGGCGCCGATGGCACGCGATTCGGGGACCTGCCAAGGATCGATCATGAAATCCTTGCGAATGACGGGCAGCGTCGTCACGTCGCGCGCCGCCGACAAATAGGCGTCGGCGCCCTGAAACCAATGCTCGTCGGTCAACACCGACAGGCAGGCAGCACCCCCCGCCTGATAAGCGATGGCATGCGCGGGCGGATCGAAATCCTCGCGGATCAGGCCCTTTGACGGGCTCGCTTTCTTGATTTCCGCGATCAGCGCGGGGCCATGCTCCGCACGCGCATCGAGTGCCGCTCTGAAACCACGCGGGGGGCTTTGCGCCGCGACCTGCGCATCGATGTCGGCAAGCGAGATGCACGCCTTGCGCGCGGCGACATCGGCGCGCTTGGTTTCCAATATCCGTTCGAGGATCGTCGTCATCTAATAGGCGATCCAGCAATCGAGCAGCGCATTGGCGAGCCCGTTATCAAGCACTTCGCGCGCTTCCTCCACACCCTCGACGAGGTTGGCAGCGTGCCCGGCGAGCATCAGGCAGGCAGCCGTGTTGAGCAATACCGCATCACGGTACGCCCCTTCCTCGCCCTGCAACAGGCGGCGTAGCGCGGCGGCGTTGTGTGACGGATCACCGCCGCGGATCGCGCTGATCGGGTGGCGGGGTAGTCCGGCATCTTCGGGAGCGATGCTCGGCGCGATGACGAAGGCGCCGACGCTGACTGCCACGCTTGGCCCCGCGCCCGACAATTCGTCGAGCCCCTCCTCGCCCGACACGACGACTGCCGCCTCGGTGCCGAGCTGCTCGAGCGCTTCGGCATAGACAGGCACGTAATCGGGCCTTGCGATGCCGATCAGCTGGCGCGAAACCCGCGCCGGATTGGCGAGTGGTCCCATCAGGTTGAAGATCGTGCGCTGGCCGATGCGTTGGCGGATCGGCGTGATCCGCTTCATCGCCGGGTGATGATTGGCGGCGAACAGGAACGCGATGCCCAGATCGTTGAGGCTCGCCTCGGCGCGCGCGCCCGCCCGGTCCATATCAAGGCCCAGCGCCTCAAGCGTATCGGCGGCGCCTGCCTTGCTCGATGCCGCACGGTTGCCATGCTTGGCGACCGGCACGCCCGCCGCCGCCACGACCAGCGAAACCGCGGTCGATACATTGAGCGTGTGATGCCCGTCGCCGCCCGTTCCGCAAACGTCTATCGCCCCCGCCGGCGCCTCGATCGGGATCAGGCGTTCACGCAGCGCCCGCGCGGCCTCGGCAATCTCGGTCGCGGTTTCGCCGCGCGTTGTCAGACCGACAAGGAAATCGGCGATCGCCTCTTCGCTGGTGCGCGCATCGAGGATATCGGCGAATGCCTGTGCGGCGGCTTCGCGCGACAGCGGCGATGCAGTATCGGGAAGCCGGACGTCGACCGTCACGCGAGCGCCCTTGGCCGCAGCCCCGCGGCGGCCATGAAATTGGCGAGCATCGCATGGCCGTGCTGGGTGGCGATGCTTTCGGGGTGGAACTGTACGCCGTGAATGGGGAGGTGCGCGTGGCGGAAACCCATCACCGATCCATCATCGGCAGTCGCATTGACGATTAATTCATCGCCGCCGCCCGCGACGATCAGCGAGTGATAGCGCGTTGCGGTGAAGGGGGAGGGGAGCCCGGCGAACAAGCCGCTGCCGTCATGCATCACTGGCGATGTCTTGCCGTGCATCAACCCGCCACGCACCACGCGCCCCCCGAAATACTGGCCGATCGCCTGATGGCCAAGGCACACGCCGAGCAACGGCTTGCCCGCATCGGCACAGGCGGCAACCAGATCGAGCGAGATTCCGGCATCATCGGGCGTTTTCGGGCCCGGCGAGATGAGGAAGGCGCGGGCGTTGCTCGCCATCGCCTCGGCGGTGGTCAGCGCGTCGTTGCGCACCACCTTCACCTCGGCGCCAAGCTCCATCAGGTAATGGACGAGGTTCCAGGTAAAGCTGTCATAATTGTCGATGACGAGGATCATGCCTGCCCCCTAGCGGGCAGCGGTCCCCGGGGAAAGCCCGGCTGGGGTCGTGACCGGCATCGCCAGCAGCTTCGCCAGATCGTCCTTCCAGAAAACCGCCCAGGTGTGTGTGCCATGCCCATGCGTTTCGGTCGTGCCCGGGATCAGGCGAAAACGCGCATTGGGCATCCGCTTCACCGCTTTTTCCGCCAGGCCCAGATCGGGCGGATTGATGAAATCGTCCGAGGAATTGATCCACAGGACAGGCACGGTGATCCGCTCCAGATTGGCTGACGGATCATAATTGCGCGATGCATCGATGTAATAGAGCGCATCGTTCGCATCGATCTTGGTGGCGCGCGCAAACGCGACGTCGAGCGCCGCCTCGGTCGCGACACGTGTAGGGAACTGCGCCTGAGCGGCAATCGGGTTCAGCCCGGCGATGATCAGCAGATCGGCAACGGTGCGCACGCCTGCGGCCGGTTGCGTGGCGTAATTGCCGCCATTCCATGCCGGATCGTTCTTGATCGCGTCGATCGCCATCTTGCGCCACATCCGGTTGCGCCCGGCCAAAGCGACGGGGTTGCAGGCAAAGGGCGCCAGCCGCTCGGCAAAACCGGGATAGGTCTCCCCCCAGACAAATACCTGCATGCACCCCATCGACGTGCCGAGGATGACCTTTAGCCGGGTCACGCCGAGCCCCTTCGTCAGCATCTCGTGGTGTGCAGCGACCATGTCGTCATAGTCATAATTGGGAAAAGCCATTTTCAGCCCGTCGCTGGGCTTTGATGAGCCTCCATGGCCTAGCCCGTCAGGCAGGATGACGAAGGTTTTGGTGATATCGAACGGCGCGCCCGGCCCGTAAAGCTCATCGGCGAAGTGTGGCACAAGGAAAGCCTTGCCGGTCCCGCCGGTGCCGTGGAGCGCCATCACGGCATTGTCGATCTTCCCCGTCTTGTCGCGGTGCGGCGTACCGAGCGTCGTGTAATGAATGCGCAGCGCCGCCATCTTCTGGCCCGACCGGAACGTGAAATCGCGGATCGTATAATCGCCCTCCTTGATCGGCCACTTGCTGGCGGGCGGGGTTTGCGCAGGCGCGCCGGCGGGAAGCTGGCCGGCAAATGCGGGGGTGGCGGCGAGCGCGATCAGCGCTGCGATAAGGGTGCGGATCATGGAAAACAGGCTATCAGCCGCGCCGGGCCGGTCAAGCGAATGCGGATAGCGGCGGATCGCCGCGCTGTTGCCCTTGTTCAGCGGGGCGACAGGCCCGACATGCGAATGACGCAAGCTGAACGAGGAAGGCCGCCATGCTTCGACCGATGTTGATCGCCGTGCTGATCGCTTTGCCGGGCGTTGCCGGAGCGCAGGCGCCTGTCCAGAATACCGCTGAACAGGGTACCCCGCCAGCCCGCATCCGCAGCATCCTGCTCGAACCGGGCAAGAAATGCCCGGTGGCGACCGGCGACGAGATCGTCGTCTGCACGCCGATCGACCAGCCTTACCGCATCCCCAAGGGGTTGCGTTCGGAGCGAAAAATTCCGCCGGCGGCGCAAAGCTGGGTCAATCGCGCCGCGACGATCGATGAAGTCGGCCGCGTTGCCGGTGCCTTGCCCAACACCTGCTCGACGATCGGCAGCGCAGGCCAGACCGGTTGCACGCTCCAGCTGCTCCAGCAATGGCGCGGCGAACGCGCAGAGCAGAAACAGGACGCACCGCAGTGAGCGGCGGGCGGTGAAGTCAGCCTGTCCGAGCCGCACTTTTTTCCAAATGTTGCGCCAGTGCCACAGCGTTTATCGATAGCGGGCCGACGCAAGGCCATGATTGAAAACGAAAAGACCGAAAAGCCTGGGAATGAGCATTTGTAAGGAAATATTTACGTAACGCTCCCGTAACGGTTGTGCCAGAAAACCATCATTAACCGCCGATACCGGACTCCCGACTGCGAATGTCCGCAGATATCGGGGGATATGAAGATGACGGGTCCACGAGGTCGCCGCACGGCGGCTATTTCTTCGCGCCTAGCGCTCATCGGCGGCATCAGCCTGGCCGCCATGATCGCGACGCCAGCTTATGCGCAAGCAACAGGCGCAGCACCCGCTGCCGACGTTGCCGCAGAGCCCGCAGCCGAGGACATCATCGTCAAGGGCACGCGCCCGATCGCCGAATCAGAAGCGAGCGCACTTCAGGTGCAGCGAAACGCCGATTCGCTTGTCACCGTCCTTTCAGCGGATGGCGTCGGTCGTCTTCCTGACCAAAACGTCGCGCAAGCAACCGGACGCCTGCCCGGCGTCGCTGTGGAGCGCGACCAAGGACAGGCGCGCTACATTTCGCTGCGCGGCGCGCCCAATTATTGGACCACGCTTTCGATCGACGGGATCAATATCGTCAGTCCCGAAGGGCGCGATGCGCGCTTCGATTCGATCCCGTCGGCGATCGCGTAGCAGATCATCGTGTCAAAAGCGGTGACGCCGGAAATGCCGGGTGAAACGGTCGCGGGCAACGTCAACATCATCACCCGATCGGCATTCGACTATCCGGGCTTTCACATCGACGGCAAAGCCGGTTTTGGTGTCGCAGAGCTGGGGACCCGCAACCAGTATGAGGGCTCGCTCGTCGCTTCTGACAGGTTCAACGTCGGCGGGGGTGAAATCGGCGTGCTGGTATCCGGCAGCTATTTCCAACGCGGCCAGATCACTGACAATTTTGAAACCGACTATGAACGCGTGGCGCAGGATCAGCGGCCGGGCAACGAAACCCGCTTCTGGGCGCATGAAACCGAAAACAAGCTATACCGGCTTACGCGTGCCAACTGGTCGCTGACGGGTCGGCTCGACTGGAAGCCCGATTCGGACAACACCATCTCGGCGCGGTCGATTTACACGATCTTCACCGACGATGAAGCGCGCGACAATTATCGCTTCGATCTGGACGACCGGCAGGGTGACCTCGTCGCCAATACGGCCCCGTGCGCGACGACGGTAAATCCCACGCCAACGACGAGCGGCTATGCCGATATCTGCATCGGCAACACCCCGCAGCGTGGAACGGTATATGGCATCGATATCCGTCAGCGGGCGACGCTGCGCGCTTTTCGCCAGTCGATCTTCACCAACACCCTGACGGGCAGCCATGACTTTGCCGATAGCTGGAACCTGATGTGGCTGGGCAACTATACCCGGTCGATCGACGACCGCTCGGTCGTCGGCGAGGCTTCTTATGACAGCCCGGCCGCGCGCAACCTGCACCCTACGGTGAGTTATGATTTCACCGATCGCAACCGCGGTAACCTGTTACTGTTCAACACCCTCCAGCTGGCTGGCCCGACCCGTTTTCAGGCCGGCACCCAAGTGACGGCAATCGACACCTTCGCCAAGACGCCCGTGTCGCTGAACGTGCTCGATGCGGTTGACACCACCAACGCCTATACAGGCAAGCTCGTGCTCACCCACCAAACCGCCTTCCTGGGCGGTGATGCGACGTTCAAGGCGGGCTTCCAGTTCGACCAGCGCACCAAGGTTGCTGATGAAAACCAGATCCTGCTGACCACTGCCGCTCAATTGAACACCGTCGGCTTACCCCAGGACTATAATCTCTTCTCGCTGAATGATGCGTTTCTCGGAAAGATCCCGATTGGCTACACCTTCCGCTATTTCGACATCAATCAGATGCGGGCCGTTTCCACCGCTGCCCGCGCCAACTTTCCCCGAACAGCCGTTACCGGCAACAATTACAGCGTCCGCGAGCAGATTTTCGCGGGCTATCTGATGGGCACGTTGAAATATGACTGGGGTTCGATTCTGGGCGGCGCCCGCATCGAGCATATCAAGAACCGGGGCAGCGCCGTCGCGACGATCGGTGCCACCACCGGTTTGATCACGGCAGAATCCAGCCAGACGCTGGTCTTTCCAAGCCTGCATTTCAACCTCAACGTCGATGATACCAAGAAGCTGCGCCTCTCGTTCAACACCGGCGCCGCGCGCGCCGATTACGATCAGCTGCGACCCAATGTCGTCGTCAATGATCCCAACCAGACGATTTCTGGTGGCAACCCCGCTGTAAAGCCGGAACGCGCCTACGGCTTTGACGCCTATTTCGAATGGTATCTGAAGCCGCAGGGCTATCTGATGGTCGGCGCCTTCTATAAAAAGGTGCAGGACGTGCTGTATCGCCAGTCGAGAAGCTTTGGTTCCAACGCGCTCGACAGCAACGGTATCGATCGTTCGGCGTATATCTTCAGCGGCATCACCAACGGTGGCGAAGGGCGCGTGTTCGGCGTAGAAGCGGCAGCGCAGCTTCAGCTGGAGCCCTGGACGGGCGATATCGGCCTGCCAGACTGGATGGGGGGCTTTGGGGTCACCGCCAATATCACCCTGAATGACAGCCAGATTTCAAAGCCCGCCATTCGCAGTGCCAATGGCACCACCGTCCTTGTCCCGGGGCGCAATGTGCGGCTGCCCGGCACGTCGGACGTGATCTACAATGTCGGCGCCTATTACGAGAAATACGGCTTGTCGCTCCGTCTGCAATATCAGAACCGCAGCACCTGGCTCGACACCATTGCCGATGATCTGACCGATGCGGGCGATACCTATTGGGCCGCGGATGACGAAATGGACGTGTCGGCACGCTATGCCATCACCAAGAATTTCGAGGTGTTTTTCGATGCGACGAACCTGCTCAACCAGCCCGGCCGCCGCTATTCAGAGCCGGGCAATCTCTTGACGGCAACCGGCGTCCCATCGCCCACCGGCGACATTCAGACGATTGAGTGGGAACAGTTCGGTCGCCGCTTTGCCGGTGGTGTGCGGTTTAGCTTTTGATGCGGCCTTCGATTATTCTGGCCATCGTCAGCCTGCTGTCCCTCGGGGCGGTAGGTTGTACAGCCGCTGAAAAACGCGCTGCGCGCCCAACCTCGACCACCGCGCTTGTCAAAGCGCGAGGCGAGACCCAGGCGGTGGGAACCGCCAACGCCGATGCCGCCGATGATCCGGCAATCTGGCGGAATCCTCGCGATCCGGCGGCAAGCCTGATCATCGGGACCGACAAAAAGGCCGGACTTTACGTCTATGACCTTTCCGGCAAGCAGCGATCATTTGTCGATGCTGGCCGCGTCAACAATGTCGACCTGCGCGACATGGGTGCCGCCGGCATCATCGTTGCTGCAAGCGACCGCAACGATCCGCTGCATGCCAGCCTCGCCTTGTTTCGCCTGGACCCGGCAAATGCTGCGCTCTTCCCGTTGGGCAAGGTCGCAGTTGGTGATGGCGAGGCTTACGGCATCTGCCTTTATCGCGCCGGCGATGCTTTGTTCGCGTTCAACGTGATCAAAGACGGCACGATCCGCCAGGTCGCGCTGGACCTTGGCAGCAAGCCCGCCGGACGAATTGTGCGGACGATGAAGCTTGGCACCCAGTCGGAAGGCTGCGCGACCGACGACCGAACCCACCGGCTCTACGTCGCCGAAGAAGATGTGGGCCTCTGGCGTTTCGATGCCAGGCCCGGTGGAGACACGGCGCCGGTCAGAATGGCATCGGCAAACGGCCAACAGATCGTGGCCGATACCGAAGGCGTCGCCGTCGCTGCAGAAGGTGCCGTCAATGGCGGCTATCTGATCGTCTCCAGCCAGGGCGATAGTGCGTACGCGGTCTACAGGCTGGCAGACGACTCTTATGTCGGCAGGTTTCGCATCGCACCGGGCAAATTCGGATCGACCGAGGAAACCGATGGCATCGACATTGTTCTGGGCAGTTTCGGCAATGGCTACAAAGGCGGACTGCTCGTCGTACAAGACGGGCAGAACGCGCCGAATGCCCAGAATTTCAAACTTGTCGACTGGGCGGACATCAAATCGGCTCTGCGCATTCCCTGAAAAGACTTCCGGCCGTTTTCCCAAACTAAGTTGCCGTTCGCGCACGCAACGATTCTAAACCAACGCTATTGCCCATATCCCACATCGCCCGCCCGGCGGATCGCCTCGCGCGCGGCGGCGAGGAGCGCGCCCGCTTTCGCCTCGCACTCGCGCTGTTCGTAGACGGGGTCGCTGTCGGCCACGATGCCTGCACCAGCCTGGACGTGCATCGTGCCATCCTTCACGATGGCGGTGCGCAGGACGATGCACGAATCCATCGATCCGTCGGGTGAGAAATAGCCGACCCCGCCGGCATAGGCGCCGCGTTTTTCGGGCTCAAGCTCCGCGATGATCTGGCACGCGCGGACCTTTGGCGCGCCCGATACCGTGCCCGCGGGAAACCCGGCGAACAGCGCGTCGATGGCATCGTGGCGCGGGGACAGCCTGCCGACGACGTTCGAGACGATGTGCATTACATGGCTATAGAATTCGACGGTGTAGCTGTCCGTCACGCGAACGCTGCCCGCTTCTGCCACCCGCCCGGTGTCGTTGCGTCCAAGATCGAGCAGCATCAGATGCTCGGCGCGCTCCTTGGGGTCGGCGAGCAGGCTGGCGCGATTGGCCTCGTCTTCGCTCGCGGTGCGGCCGCGCGGCCGCGTGCCGGCGATCGGGCGGATCGTGATCTCGCCGTCGCGCACGCGCACCAGTATTTCCGGGCTCGACCCAGTGAGCGAGAAACCAGGCAGATCGAGGTGATAGAGGAAGGGCGAGGGATTGATCCGCCTGAGCGACCGGTAAAGTTCGAATGCAGGCAACGCGAAGGGCAGGGTAAAGCGCTGCGCCAACACCACCTGAAAGATGTCGCCGGCGACGATATAGGCCTTCGCCCGTGCGACCATCGCGCCATATTTGCCGGGCGCCATTACGGGGGTTAGCGAAACCTCTTCGGGCACGGCCTGTATTGGCGCTGGCAGCGGCGCCGTTGCGAGCCGGGCCGCGGTAGCCTCGATCCGGTCGATCGCTGCCGCCACGATCGCCTTTGCGTCGCGCGCGCCATCGGGCCAGACCGGCGCGACGAGGAACAGCACATCGGCCAGCCGATCGAAGATCAGCACCATTGTCGGCCGCACGAACATCATGTCGGGCAGGCCAAGCGGGTCCGCCGCCGGCCGATCGAGCTTCTCGACCAGCCCCACCGTCTCATAGCCGAAATAGCCGACCAGGCAGGCAAGCGCGCGCGGCAGCTCGGGTGGCACGTCCATCAGGCAATCGGCGACGAGCGCGCGCAGCGCCTCCAGCGTCGGCGCGGGACAGGGCTGGAACGCTTCCCGATCGGCCAGCCAATGCCGGTTGATCTCCGCTGCCGCTCCTTCGGCGCGGAAGACCAGATCGGGCGCCAGGCCGATCAGGCTGTGGCGTCCGCGAACTGCACCGCCTTCAACCGATTCGAGCAAGAAATCGCCACGCCCCGGCTCGATTAGCTTGAGCGCTGCGGCAACCGGCGTTTCGGTGTCGGCGATCCGGCGCTGCCACAACAGCGCAGGGCGTCCGCTCACGAGCGCCGCCTGTGCTGCCGCCACTGCCTGGACGTCTTGCCCGCTCAGGGTTGCGCCCCCGGCTGGCCGAGCAGATCCTTGCGCGCCTTGGCCAGCGCCGCATCATTCTTGGTCACGCCTAGCTGGCGACGCACGGCGGCGGAGAATTGCTGAACATATTCACGCCCGATCGTCTTGCCCATATCGGCACGCATGGCGTTGATGACGGCAGGCTTGCCCGTGGCATCCGCTGACTCGATCTGGTCGAGATAAACGATCAGCCAGCCACCCGGTTCGGGCGCTTCGAGCAGCTTGGCGGTCTTTGCCTTCATGCTGAACATCAGCGCGAGCGGCGGGGGGGCGCCATTGGGGTTCGCAGCAAGGCTGGCACGCGATGTTGCCACTTTTTGCACTGGCGCAAGGGTCAGTTTGGTCTGGGCGATGGCATTGGCAAGCGGCACGCCCCGGTTCACCGCAGCAACCAGCTGCGTAGCGACGATGCGCGCACGCCGACGGGCCCGATCGACCGTGAAATCGCGCAACAACACCTCACGCAGCTGAACCGCGGGCGGCGCCATCGACGGGACGATGCGATCCAGCGTCACCACGGCAAAAGTGCCATCGGCGCCGGCGGCAACCAACTGCGGATCATCGCCCATTTCAGCGGCGAATCCCGCCTTGATGATCTGGCCGAGGGCCGGATCGGGCGGCGTCTGCGGCTGATCGACATTGCGGCCATCGGCGAGCAGCGCTGGCGTTGTGATTGGCTGGAGTTTCTGATCGGCGACGATCTCGGCAAAGGTGGCCTTGTTGCTGATCGCATCGTCAACCTTGTCGTGAAGATCGCCAAAGGCGCTTGCGGCTTTTTCGGTGCCGAGTTCCTTGGCAAGGTCGGCACGGGCCTGGGCAAGCGTTTTGGCGGCGACCAACTCGATCGAATCGACCTGAACGACCGCCCAGCCGAGCGGTGCTTGCAAGGGGCCAAGCACGGCGCCGCGCGCCGCGCCAAACACCGCGCCGGCGATCGCCGGAGACGTCTGGTCGCTATAGGCCTTGCGATCGACGCCTGCGATCTTGGCTGCATCAAGCCC
>JBBRMV010000011.1:0-78778 GCA_038230675.1 Sphingomonadales bacterium
CAACGGAAAATAGGGCTCAATCCGGCGCATCTGCGCCTCCGACAACCAGATCAAATCGCTCATGGCAGCGCCTCCTTGCGCCGCCATTGAATCAATCTATCAACCGCCCCGCAAGCATTTTAATAGGTCCTGAGCCTAGATTATTAATTTGACGCAGAAGGCCTAAATCAAAATCGGCTTTGTCTTCGTGCGCCTCAAAGACAAATTCATCGGCACGGAGAGCGTTTGCTATCTCTTGGTCTTCTTTAGCGATATTTTGAGACACGACCAGCGCGTCCATGATAGCAAGTGTTTGTCTACGTGTAGCTGCGATACCTTCAATATTAAGCGTGGCTGTAACCCTGTCTGGCAAAAATGCCTGTCGTATTCTTACTTCTGTTGCATGATCGAATGGACGCAATTCGTTTATGCGAGCAAGGTCCTCATCGACCTGCTGGAGAAGAGCGAGAATGTCACCAGATAGGACGATTTCTTTCGGTGCCTGCAGCCCAAGAATTGCTGACAATAGTCTCACTCCTGAAGCAGCCACGACAAACATCTCGGCTGCCTACGCTAATCGGATAGCATATGGATGCGCAAGGACGTTGTTGTTCTGGTGATGTTGCCGGTATTGGTCCCGCCGCGGCAAAGCCGCGTCGTCGGTCGCGGCTGCTGGCCGCGCCGGCCGCTCGCGCGAGGGGCGCTGGATTTAGCGTTCGCTAAATCCTAGCCTCGCGCGATGTGTAATGAAGCCGCTCGCCGCATCTCGCTAGGCCAAATCCGGGAGGATTGGTCGCAGCTGAAGATACCGCTCGTCTTTCCCGAGGGGCTGCCGAACCTTCAGGCGATCGACAGTTTCCGCATCACCGATACCACGCTCATCCTCCGCGCCGCGCGGTCCGGTGACGATCGCTCGTCGGCGGACGCAGCCGAAGCACCGGCGGCGGAGGGGGTGATGCGGCGGTGGAGCTGGCCGGGGCCGGCGGGCAAGCCCGTCTATAATTACCGCAGCGACGGGCGCGAGTTCCACAATTCGCCGACGCAGGGCCGGTGCCTCATCGCGGCGGATGCGTTCTACGAATTCACCGATCCCGCCCGCCGTGCCGATCTGCCGCCCTGTCCCGGCCTCGCCGACCGCCCCGTCGCCAAGGGCAAGAAGGACAAATGGTCCTTCACCAAGCCCGGCGCGCACGGCGATGAGGCGTGGTTCGGCATTGCCGGGCTGTGGCGCTCCCATCCCGATGTGGGCGAGGCCTTCACGATGCTGACGACCGAGCCCGGGCCGGACATCGCCCCCTATCATTCACGCCAGATCGTCATCCTCGAGCGGCGCGACTGGTGGCGCTGGCTCTTAGGCGAAGCACCCGCAGCGGACGTGTGTCGGCCACTCCCGGCCGGAAGCCTGGTGGCCGAACTGGTGGCTCGCTGAATCGACCGCGTTACCAGCCGCGAGACGGCAACCACGCCGAATCGCGCGGGATCAGCGTCTGGTCACGGGTGCCGAGCCGCCGCCACGCGTCTCGCGTCGCCTGTTGCTGGCACGACGGGATGATCGAGACGCTCGTGTCATGCTCGCCGAGCCTGCGGCACAGGTCGCGCGCGGTGTAGGAAATGCGCTGGCGCAGGATGCGGCGGTCCTCGTCATAGCGCAGGTCGAGATCGCCGAAATGGACGACACTCGACAGCGACGGCGCGTCGTCGGGCACGCGGCCATAGCGGCCCTCGACCAGAATATCGTCTTCCGGCGCCGGCTGATAATACGGATAATCCTGCGCCGACGCCGGCGTCGCGGTGGCGATCAGCGGCGCGCAAAAGGCGGCGAGCGCGATAGTCGTGCCGCGCAATGCGGCCTTGATGGGCGAATCGGTCATCATCGGTCTCCTCGAACGAACGCGCCGGCACCTTAAGCCAAGCGGTGAAAATCCCGGCATGGTCGTTAACCATTTCGCGCCGCGCCTGTTCCAAAGCGCGACATTGCCGCGCGACACTTGCAAATGCGCGCGGCGACAAAATCGCGGTGCGCATTCCGGGCGATGAAACCATCGCGGTGTTCGATCATTATTGGATGATCCACCGACAGGGAGAATGATGATGCGCACGATCACACTCGGCCTGCTGGCCGCGTCGACGTTGCTCGCGGGCTGCGACACCTACGACAATGGCGGCCCGCGCTATGCCTCCGACTATCGCCGTTACGATTACAACAATCCCGATCCCCAATATGGCGGCTATTATGCCGATAAATATTACCGCGACGGTCCAAGCTATCGCGAGCGACGCCTGAGCCAGAATGACCGGGTCTATCGCGGGCAGGATGGCCGCTATTATTGCCGCCGCTCGGATGGCACGACCGGGCTGGTCGCTGGCGGCGTTGCCGGCGGCGCGCTTGGTGCAGCGCTGGCTCCAGGGGGCTCCGGGCTCGTCGGCGCGCTGATCGGCGGTGCGGTCGGCGCGGTTGCCGGACAGGCGATCGACAGGAATTCAACAAAGGACGTTCGCTGCCGCTAACCTGGCCGCGATCCAATCATGACGAGCGAGAATGGCGGCGATCTGCCCATTCTCGCTCGTTCGTTCGGGACTGCGCTTGTGGCGCTGCTTTGCTCTGCTATTCCGGTTGATCATCTACCGGAGCAAGCCAATGTCGCGCCTTCTACCGTTTATGTTGTTCGCCGTCGGCGTGCCCTTTGCCGCCCCCGCCTTGGCCGAGCCGTTGCACCGCTACGATGCGCTTGCCATCGCGCCATCGGGGGAAACCGTCGCCAGCGTAGAGAGCGAGGACGCCGGCCACGGCAAGATCGTGGTGCGCAGGAGCACCGATGGCAAAATCCTGCGCACGATCGATCCTTGCGCGGCATGCACCTATTCGGGGCTCGCCTTTGGCCCCGGCGGCGCGCTCGCCTTTCTGGCGCGTGATCGCACGGCGGGCATCGTCACGCTGCAGACGACGGACGATGCCGCTCTGCGCCTCATCGCGACGATCCCCGGCATCGCCCAAAAACCAAGCTTTTCCCCCGATGGGAAACAGATCGCGTTGCTCGTAACGCTTGGCGCCGCAAAGGAATCGGGTGCGGTTCAGGCGGGCGCACGCCAGATCGGCGAGATCGGCGAAAAGAGCGACGAACAGCAACTGGCGGTTTTTGCGGTGGCTGGCCCGCCGGTGGTGGCGGCGGCGGTGAAACCATTGTCGCCAGCCGATCGCTATATTTACGAATATGACTGGACGCCCGACGGGAAGGGGTTCGTCGTCACCTCGGCAATCGGCAATGGCGACAACAACTGGTGGGTCGCAACGCTCGACGCCGTCGATGCGCAATCGGGTGCCGTTCGCAACATCGCGAAACCGGCAACCCAGCTCAATTTCCCGCGCGTTTCGCCCGATGGCCAGTCGGTAGCCTATATCGGCGGCCTGATGAGCGATTTCGGCTCAGTCGGCGGCGATATCTGGACGGTGGCTTTTGCGGGCGGATCGCCGGCAAACAAAACGCCGGGCGCAAAGGCGACGGCGACCTCGCTCGACTGGACGTCCGGCGGGATAGCCGCGACGCTCCTCCGGGGCGATCAGAGCGCGCTCGCCACGCTGGGCAAGGAGGGATTCCGGCCCGGTCACATGCGACCGGTGAGCTTCAATGCCGGAGAGGGGCGCGCCGTTTTCAGTGCAAACGGCCGCACTGTGGCAATGGTCGTCCAGGATTTCTCGCACGCGCCCGCCATTCACGCCGGCCCTGTCGAGGCCCCCGTTCAGATTACCCACGACAATGACACGATAGCGCCGTTGGTTACCGCGCGCAGCATCACGTGGCGCAACGACGGGTTGGATATGCAGGGCTGGCTGTTGACGCCGGTGGGGGCCGATCCAGCGAAAAAGGCAGCGATGATAACGGTCGTCCATGGTGGCCCGGCGGCGGCAAACGTGCCGAGCTTCATTGAGAAGGGCACCAATGCCGATCTGGCGGCGGCCGGCTATTATCTGTTCCTGCCCAACCCACGCGGCAGCTATGGTCAGGGCGAGGCGTTCGTCGCCGCCAACAAGCGCGATTTCGGTGGGGGCGATCTGCGCGACATCCTGTCGGGTATCGACGCGGTCGAAAAAGTCGCGCCGATCGACGATGCGCGGCTGGGGCTCGCCGGTGGCAGCTATGGCGGCTTCATGGCGATGTGGGCGAATACCCAGACCAACCGTTTCAAGGCGATCGTCGCGGCCGCAGGATTGAGCAACTGGATCAGCTATTACGGCACCAACGGAATCGATCAGTGGTTGCTGCCCTATTTCGGGAAGACGTTGTACGAGGATTACGATGCCTATCGCGCGCCTTCGGCGATCTATTTCATGAAGGCCGCAAAGACGCCGACTTTCCTCTATGTCGGTGAGCGCGATATCGAAGTGCCGCCGACGCAGTCGGTCGAATATTGGCACGCGCTGAAGGATCTGGGGGTGCCGACGAGCCTCGTCATCTATGCCGACGAGGGCCACGGCATCCGAAGTGCCAAAGGCATGGCGGACGTCCAGCGCCGCACCGTCGGATGGTTCGATCGATATCTGGGCAAGCGCTGAGGCTCAGCGCAGGGGCTTGCCGCTGTCCTTCCACTTGTCGAGGATTTGCGAATCGGGGTCATCGTCGGTGGGAATTGCGCGCGCGATTGCCGGCGATCGGGCGATGCCGCTCTCGCGATAGGCTGGCTGAATCGAGGCGATCGCGGTTCGCGGAGCCGCAGCTTTTGCCAGCACAACTCGCGGTGCGACCGCCGCGATGACCGCGGGTGCTGAATAGGGCGCAGGCATTGCCGGACGCGCGTGGGGGCCCGGCCAGGGTTCACCGCCCGCATAAGACGTTTTGAAAGCGGCGGGCGTGCCCCAATAACCCTGCCAGCGATGGAAGAAATGCGCGCCGATCGCCGCCGTCATCACCAGGCTGCGGTTCCAGGACGGGGTGACGGCATAGGTATGATAGTGCGTCGCCATACCGACGCTCGCCTGCACCCCGCCCGACAGCATGTCGCTGGCGACGCGCAGCGCGCGTGCCCAGCCGCTGCGCGACGGCGTGCGCGCCATCGATCCGTCGCACGCATAGCTGAACTGGCAGCCCGTCGCGCGTTCCGACCCCTGATAGACGACGCCGCAGACCGTGGAGGGGAAAGCGGGGTGGCGAACCCGGTTGAGAATGACCTGTGCGACCGCACGCTGGCCGGCATCGGGTTCATTCGCCGCTTCATAATAGATCGCGGCCGTCAGACATTGCAGCGCCCGCGAACGATCGATGGCGCTTGCGCCGCGCATCGAAAACGGCGCGGCGGGGTAGATCGTGCCGTCGGCGGTCGGCGGCAGCGCGTCCTCGGGGATCGGCATGTCCGGCAATGCAGTGGTGCCGGTGGTGCCGATGCTCGGCGCGGCATCGGCATCGGCGACGTAGAGATAGGCAGCGCCCGGAAAATGATCCTCGGTCTCGTAACCGATCGGCGGCGGTGGTGGCGCTTCGGCGGTCGGCTGGCTGGCAATGATCGCACGGATGGCGGCGTTTGCCGAATAGCCGACAATCACGAGCGCAAACAGCGCCGTAACGGTCGCCAATCGCATCTGCCGTTCGATCATCCGTCGCCAGAACACTCGCGTTCAAATCCCAAACGCGCAACGCCCTTTTGGCACAGCGCTCCGCGCGATAGCCCATTTTGCTAACGAATACTGCCCCGTCATTTTGGCCGTGCCTTAGCGATACAGTAGATGGTTAATTTAACTTCATGAATTATTTCAGGATGGGGCTATCGAGATTGAGGCTGCTTGCCGGGATCAACTCCAACTGCGGATAGGATTTTCGCAGCGCGTCGATGAACAGCTTTGAATCGCCGACAACGACGACGCTTGCCGATTTCGGATCGAGCACCTTCGCCGCCGCCGCTTGCACCGCAGCCGGATCGACCGCAGTGATTGCAGCGGTGTAGCGCTTCAACTCGTCGAGCGGGACGCCGGCGACGACATAGCCCCCGAGCAGCCCGGCGATTCCGCCCGTCGTCTCGGTCGTCCGACCAAAGCCGCCGATCAGCACCGCCTTGCGCGTATCGAGTTCGGCCGCCGGCGCCGCTTCTGTGCCCAGCTTTTTCATTTCAGCGACGATCAGCGATACGACTTCGGCGGCCGACGGATTCTTGGTCTGCGCGCTCGCGGAGAACGGTCCCGGCGCAAGCCTGGCTGAAATGCCGCTCCGCGCACCATAGGAAAGCCCGCGTTTGATGCGGATTTCCTGGTTGAGGCGCGAGGAAAAGCCGACCCCGAGCGCGGCGTTCGCGACTGCCGAGGAATAATAAGCCGGGTCGCTCCGCGCGATCGCGGGCCGGGCGACGACGACGCCCGCCTGCCCAGCTCCCGGAAAATCGACGACGATCACGCGGGGTGCAGGATAGGCAACCGACGCCGCGACAGCCGCCTTGGCTGCGGCCTTCGGCACCGACCAACCGGCAAAATTCTGTTCCGCAAGCGCCTTTGCGGCGGCGACGGTGATATCGCCGACCATCACCAACGTTGCACGGTCGGGGCGCCAGCTTGCGGCATAGGCCGCGGTCACATCGGCGCGGGTGATCGATTTGAGCGACGACGGCGTGCCCGAAATCAGGTGACCATAGGGTTTCGCGCCGAATACTGCACGTGTCGCGACAAAGCCGGCGAGTGTGGCCGGGTTCTTGAGTTGCACGCCGATCGCATCGATCGTCTGGGTGCGCGCGCGATCGATTTCCTCCTGGGCAAAGACAGGGTTCATCGCAACATCGGCCATGATCGCCAGAGCAGGACCGGCCTGATCCGATTTGACGCCGAGACTGATCGAGGCGCCATCCCATTCGGCGTCGCTCGAAATCGCCCCGCCCAGCGATTCGATTTGGCGCGCTATTTCGGTCGCGGACCGTGTTTTGGTGCCCTTGGTCAGCAATCCGGCCGCAGTGGTGTTCAACCCGGCGCGGTTTACGGGATCGCTGGCGCCGCCGCCGGGCACGACGATCGTCGCGGCAATCAACGGCAGATCATGCTTCTCGACGACGATCAGTTTCATGCCATTTGCCAGCCGCGATTCGACGGGCGACGGGATCGCGGCCACGACGGGCGCCCCTGGGGCCGGCGGCAACAGCCGTTCGGCGGCGGAAGCAGGCGTGAACAGCTTGATATCCGCCGGCGGCATCAGCGCCGCGACCTGCACCGTCGATGCCACCTCGATCGCATCGCCCTTGGGCGTCTTGTCGGTCGCGGGCAGATAGCGCACCGTCGCGGATCGGTTGTCGGTAAGGTAGCGCTTGGCCACGCGCTGGACATCGGCCGGCGTCACCGCCGCGATTTCAGCAAGCTGGCGATCGGCCGATTTGGGGTCGCCATCGATGATCACCGCTTGGGCGAGCGTAGATGCCTTGCCATCCGCGGTTTCCCGGCCACGGATCGCGCCTGTCAGCAACTGGTTTTTCGCCTCATTGAGCTCAGCGTCACTCACCAGCGTATCGCGCATCCGCGCGATTTCGCGCCTCAGCCCGGCCTCGCCCGCCTCGACGGTTTTGCCACCGGCGAGGATGGCATAAGCGGCGAGCGCACCCGTCGACTGCTTGGAATCGAGAAATGTCCCCGCGCTCTGTGCCACTTGGTCGCGGTAGACGAGCGATTCATAGAGGCGCGAACTCTCGCCCGCAGACAGGATCGCGTCGAGCACCGCAAGCGTCGCAGAATCGGGATCGCGATCGGCCGGGATCGGATAGCTGATGAGGACCGCAGGCAGCGGCGTATTGGCTTCGTACACGGTGCGGGCGACAGGCGCCGTCCGCTCGGGCTCCTGCACCGTCACGCGCGGGATCGGGCGATCGGGCTTTTTGATCGGCGCGAAATATTGGTCGATCCAGGCGTCGAGCTGGGCGGGGTCGAAATTACCCGCAACCACCAGCACGGCGTTGTCGGGGCGGTAATAGGTCGCGTGGAAGGCGCGGACATCATCGATCGAGGCCGCCTCGAGCTCCTCGATGCTGCCAATGCCGGGACGGGCATAGGGATGAACGCTATACGCGGTTTCGGGGAAATAGAGCGAGAACAGCTTGCCATATGGCTGGGCCAGCACGCGCAGCCGCAGTTCCTCCTTCACGACATCGCGTTCCGAGGCGAAGGTCTTTGGCTCGACCACCAAAGTCGCCATCCGGTCGGCCTCGGCGAACAGGATACGCTGGAGATGGTTAGCGGGTACGGTCTCGTAATAATTGGTGTAATCGTCGTTGGTCGATGCGTTGTTGTATCCGCCGACATCCTCGGTCAGCCGATCGAACTGTTCGGGGACGAGGTTGCGCGTCGCCTTGAACATCAGATGTTCGAACATATGCGCAAAGCCCGATCGCCCCTTGGGATCGTCCTTCGATCCGACATCGTACCAGACATGGACCGCGACCGTCGCGGTCGAGGTATCGCGGATCGCATAGACGCGCAGGCCGTTGGCCAGCGTACGCTCGGTATAGGCGAGCGGTTTGACGCTGCTGGTCGCCATCGCCGGGGGCGTGGTCTGGGCTTGGGCGGCAAGCGGCAGCGCGGCTGCGCCGATCAACAGGGCGCGAATGAGGCGCATGGTCAAGACTCCAGATCAGGGGTTGGGGACAGCTTTGTCGCAAGCTCGGGGCGTGTCAATCGAGAGTGATGCTGGCGTCGCGGAGCGGTGGCCTCGGTTGGTGGCTGGCCCAGCGCCGCGCAACGGCGACGGGGCGAAAACCAAGGCTTGCATAAAGCTGCTTGGGGCGATCCTCGGCGTGCGCATCGAGGAAGATGCCGTCGCACCCCTGCGCACGGAGCCGCGCAGCAGCCTCGACGATGAAGGCAGACATCACGCCCTGACCCCGCGCTTCGGGGACGGTGAACAGGCTCTCGATCAGTCCAAGGCCATCGGGGCACGCGACGATCATGCCATAGCCGACGTCGCGACCTTCAAGCGAAATGATCAGGAATTCGCTTGGCGGCGAACGGTGGCGCATCACTTCAATCAGGCCCTCGCCGACGGCATCGCTCAATGTACCCGTGCGCTTGCCCTCGGCATGATCGATCCGGACGAGTGCTGCGAGCGCCAGCCAGTCGGTGTCGGTCGAAACGGGTCTCACCGTGATCGGCGCAAGCGGCTTTGACGATGCAATCGGGCCGTCTGCCAGCATTTCGATGATCGGCGCGCCCTGCCGAAAATCGGCGAGCGCAATCGCTGCCTCGAATTCGGGATCGTTCAGGATGTCGGCGTTGATCACGCGCCAGTCGCTATGCTGCATCTGCATGTCGAGCGCCGCAATGACGGCGGCGGGATCAGCGCCTGCGTCGGCGGTCGCAAAATTGCCGTCCCACACATTGGGTGCCCAAGGAGAAGCAACGATGGTCGTGCCGCCGCCGGCGATCGGCTGATGGCCAAGTAGACGAAACCACTGGCGGGCGGTGGCGACGCGCTGCGCCGGCGTCATGTCAGGGGCGGTCCCTGCGCGAGCGGCTTGCGTAAAGCAGTGCCGCAGCAAGCGCCGCCGATCCCACGCCGATGCCAATGCCGATCTGCAGCATCGGCCATTCGGCGTTTTCGCGCTGCGTCTTTTCGGCGGCTTCGCGCACGCGCTTGGCGGCGTGCGCGGCGGCTTCGATTTCATTCATCTCGGACACAGACAGGCTCCTCAAGCGCCAGCGGGGCCGCCAGCATAGTCACTTCTGAACGTCTGCGCGAAGGATGTTAGTCGCTGTTCTGCAATTGCGGTGCGCAGATCGCTCATTAGCGTCTGGTAGAACCAGAGATTATGCTCGGTCATCAGCATCGCGCCCAGGATTTCAGCCGATCGGACGAGGTGATGGATATAGGCGCGGCTCCACCCCGCGCATACCGGACAGGCGCAGCCGGCTTCGATAGGACCCTGATCCTCGCTGAATTTTGCGTTGCGGATGTTGATGGGACCAGCCCTTGTGAACGCCTGACCGGTGCGCCCAGACCGCGTCGGCAACACGCAATCGAACATGTCGATGCCGCGCTCCACCGCGCCGACGATGTCGTCGGGCTTGCCAACTCCCATCAGATAGCGTGGCTTGTCCGCCGGCAATTGTCCGGGCGCGAAATCGAGGCAGCCGAACATCGCCGCCTGCCCCTCGCCGACCGCGAGCCCGCCGACCGCATAACCGTCAAACCCGATGTCGATCAGCGCCGATGCACTGGCGCCGCGCAGCCGCTCGTCGAGCGCGCCCTGCTGGATGCCGAAGATGGCCGCTGCCTCGGCATGCGCAGCCCCGCCATCGAACGCATCGCGGCTGCGCCGTGCCCAGCGCATCGACCGCGCCATCGCCGCTGCCTGCACTTCGGCAGTCGATGTCGTCGGCACCAGTTCATCGAACGCCATCACGATGTCCGCCCCCAACAGCCGCTGGATCTCGATCGATCGTTCGGGGGATAGCGTGTGGCGGCTGCCGTCGAGATGGCTTTTGAAGGTGACGCCGTCCTCGCTGCGCGTCGTCAGGTCGGAAAGACTCATCACCTGATAGCCGCCGCTGTCGGTCAGGATCGGCCGATCCCAGCCCATGAAAGCGTGCAGCCCCCCCAGCCGCGCGACCCGCTCGGCGCCGGGGCGCAGCATCAGGTGATAGGTGTTGCCAAGGATGATATCGGCGCCCGTCGCGCGCACATCGGCAGGCTTCACCGCCTTGACGGTGGCGGCAGTGCCGACAGGCATGAAAGCCGGCGTGCGGATCGTACCGCGTCGCATGGCGATGCTGCCGGTGCGGGCGGCGCCGTCGATATGGTCGATCGTGAACGCGAAACGGGGGCGGCTCACGGCGCTACGGGCACCGTACCGACCAGATAGTGCAGCACATCGTCCGGTGTCTCGAACAGTATCTTCGGCTCGAGCGCGGCCAGCGCCTCGCGATTGGCATATCCCCACAGAACTGCCGCCGAATCGATCCCCGCCTTTCTTGCCGCGATCAGGTCGCGCGTCTCGTCGCCGATCGAAATTGCTTCCCGCGCATCAACGCCGGCCCGCTTGATCACGCGCTTGAACAGCCGGGCCTTGCCGAACAGCGATGCGCCGCATTCGAAGAATTCGATCCGTCGGGCCACGTCGGGACCCAAAATCGCCCGTGCATTGGCATCGGCATTGGAGGTAACGAGCGCCACCCTCACCCCAGCCTCGGTCAATTGTTCGACCAGTGAACCGACACCTTCGAACAGCGAAATCCGGTCGACCTGCTCGCCCAGCAGCGCGTGGACATAACGCGCCATCGCCGGCAGCTTCCAACGCGAAATACCCAGATAGCGGATCACCTCGCGCGTATTCTGGCCGCGCAATGCCTCCACCTCGGCATCGGTGACGTGCTTGAACTTGAAGCGATCGGCCAGATCGTCGGCGATCGACAAGAACCAGTCGGCACTGTCGGCCAGCGTGCCGTCGAAATCGAAGATCACCAGCCGGTAGCGCAGCAACGCCGTCGCAGGATCGTGATGCGAACTCATTGTTGTTCCGCAGGGCCGGGCCGCCCACGGCCACCCCTGCCCCTGCCCCCACCGGGCCCGCCATCCGGGCCACGACCGAAACCGCCGCCGCGCGGCCCATCAAGCGTCAGCAATTCGCTACGCTTCAGCACGCCGTCCTTGTCGCGGTCCAACCGGGTGAAGGTCTTGTCGAACTGGACCTGCATCTCGGCGAGCGAAATCTTGTTGTCGCCGCTCGTGTCGGTCTCGAACGGGCTCGGCAAGGCGTTGCGATCGCCAAGCCAGCGCTCTGCCCAGTCGGCAAAGGCGATATAGCCGATCGCGCCCGCCTTGGCCGTGTCGATACTGGCGAAACTGCGCGCGACGCAGGCGCTCAGCTCGGCGCGCGTCACCTCGGCGTCACCATTCGCATCGCACGCCCCGATCATCACCGCGACGGGTTCGGCCATGATCGTCGCGGTGGGGGGTTGGGTGATCGGCACCGTCCGCGGTGTTGGCGCTGTCGTCGGTGCCGGCGCTTGCTGGCCCATAGCCGGGGCGGCGGTCAGCGCGAGCGCGAGAACGATGAGGCGCATCGAGGAAGCCTTTCAGGGAAGCAGCAGGCTGGCGTCGCCATAGCTGTAGAACCGATAGCCCGAATCGATGGCATGGCGATAGGCCGCTTGCATGAGATCCGTGCCCATCAATGCGCTGACCAGCATGAACAAGGTCGATCGCGGCAGGTGGAAGTTCGTCATGAGCCCATCGATCCCGCGAAACCGGTATCCGGGGGTGATGAAGATCGCGGTGTCGCCCTCGAACGGGCGGATGACGCCATCTTCTCCAGTCGCGCTTTCGATCAGGCGCAGGCTCGTCGTGCCAACCGCGATGATGCGGCCACCGCGCGCACGCACCGCGTTCAGGCGATCGGCGGTGGTGGCATCGATGCGCCCCCATTCGGCATGCATCGCGTGATCGTCGGTATCGTCGGCCTTCACCGGCAGGAAGGTGCCTGCACCGACGTGAAGCGTGAGGGTCGCCTGTTGGATTCCCGCTGTATCCAGCGCAGCGATGAGCGCGGGCGTGAAATGCAATGCGGCGGTGGGTGCGGCGACAGCGCCCTTTTCGCGCGCGAACATCGTCTGGTAATCATCGGCGTCGCGCGCGTCCGCAGCGCGGCGCGCGGCGATATAGGGGGGCAGCGGCATGCGTCCGGCCCGTTCGAGCAACAGCTCCACTGGATCGTCACCGGCAAATTCTAGCGCGAAGCTGCCATCGGCGCCACGATCGACAGCGGTGGCGATCACCCCGGCACCGAAATCGATCCGGTCGCCGTCGCGCAGACGCCTGGCGTTGCGGATGAAGGCGCGCCAGCGCCGCAGCCCCTCGCGCTTGTGGAGCGTCGCGCCGATCCTCGCGCCGCCGTCTCCGTCATTTGCGCCGTGGCGAATGCCCTCGAGCTGCGCGGGAATAACGCGCGTGTCGTTGAAGACGAGCAGATCGCCCGCACGCAACAGCGCCGGCAGCGCCGAGACAGTGGCATCGCTGATCGTGCCGCGTTCGACGACGAGCATCCGGGCCGAATCGCGCGGCGCCACTGGCCGCAGCGCGATCCGTTCAGGCGGCAGATCGAAATCGAAAAGATCGACCTTCACGCAGCCGGCCCCATCATCAATTGCCGCGCGCGCTGTGTCAGCGCTTGGATGGAGACTTGGTGGCGGGTTTCGGCGCGGGCTTGGGGGCGGCTTTCGGCGAGGCGGCAGGCTTGGCCGATTTCACGGACGCAGCGCCGGGCAACGTCACCACTTCGCCAAGACCAGCGGGCGCAGCCGTCACGGGAGCGGGCGTGTAGGCCGGCGGCCCATCGGCAGCGATATAGGCATGGACGATCTTCGATGGGTTGCTCGGCGGCTCGCCCCGCTCGACCGCGTCGACATATTCCATACCCTCAACCACGCGCCCGAACACCGAGTATTTTCCGTCGAGCTTCAAAACAGGTTCGAAGACGATGAAGAACTGGCTGTTGGCGCTGTCTTCGGCCTGTGTGCGCGCCGCTGAAACGGCGCCGCGAACATGCGGCAGATAATTGAATTCGGCCTTCAGATCGGGAAGCGTCGATCCGCCACTGCCGTCTCCCTTCGGATCGCCGGTCTGTGCCATGAAGCCATCGATCACGCGGTGGAACATCAGACCGTCATAGAAATGCTGGCGGGTCAGCGTCTTGATACGCTCGACGGTCTTGGGGGCGACATCGGGGCGCAAGACGATCGTCACGCGGCCGCCCGTCGACAGATCGAGCAGCAGCACGTTTTCCTTGTCCGCAACCGTCGGGATCGGCGGGCGACCAGGAATCTCGATAACCTGCGCCGAAACAGGTGCGGCGAACAAGCATCCAACGGCAATCATCAGGCTGGCAATAAAACGCATCACATCCCCGCAGCAAAGTCTTGGAGCGCCGCTTAGAGCAATTCCCGGGTTGCGCCAATCTGAACGTCGCCCACGGGTTCTGCGGTCAGCTGCCCTTGCGACCGATCTCGTTGACGCGCGCGATGACATCGTCGTTCACGCTCGGTGGCACGAATTTACGGATGTCACCACCGAACATCGCGATCTCCTTCACCCAACGCGAGGCGATCGGCTGAAGCGCGATGCCCGCCATCAGGAACACCGTCTCGATCCGGTCGTTGAGCTGCTGGTTCATGCCGACCATCTGATATTCATATTCGAAATCGGTGACGGCGCGCAGCCCGCGTAGGATGAGGCTCGCGCCCTCGCGCTCGGCGAAATCCATCAACAGCGAATCGAAGCTGACGACATGGATCTCGTCCCCCAATTCGGCGACCTCGCGCTGGACCATCTCCATGCGCTCTTCGCGGGTGAACATCGTCGATTTGGAAGGGTTGGTCGTCACCCCGATCACGAGCCTGTCGACGAGCTTCGCGCCGCGCCGGATGATGTCCATGTGACCAAGCGTGACGGGATCGAAGGTGCCGGGATAGACGCCGGTGCGCAGGGTCACCGATCGCGCTCTAGCGTGAAATGAGCGATATCGCGGAGCAGATCGGCCTCGGCGCCATAGCTGTGGAGGTGATGCACCGCCTGATCGACCAGCATCGCCGCCTGCTCGCGGGCGCGATCGACGCCAAGCAGGCTGAGGAAGGTTTCCTTGCCGGCATCCTGATCCTTCTGGACGCGCTTGCCCATCTTGTCTTCGTCGCCCTCATAATCGAGCAGATCGTCGGCAATCTGAAAGGCGAGCCCGACATCGCGTGCATAACCGCGCAGGCCAGTGCGCGAATCGGGCGGCACCTTGCCCAGGATCGCGCCCGCTTCGACGGCGCTGGCGATCAGGGCGCCGGTCTTCATGGCTTGAAGCCGGGTGATCGTCGGCAGATCGAAGCTCGCCTTTTCGGCCTCGATATCCATCATCTGGCCGCCGGCCATGCCCGTCGGCCCGGCCGCGCGGGCCAGATCGAGCACCAGCTCTGCCCGCACGAACGGATCGGCATGCGTCGCCGGATCGGCCAGCACCTCGAAGGCGAGCGCATGCAGGCAATCCCCGGCGAGGATCGCGGTCGCCTCGCCATATTGCTTGTGGACGGTGGGCTTGCCCCGGCGCAGATCGTCATCGTCCATCGCCGGCAGATCGTCGTGGATCAGCGAATAGACGTGGATACATTCGATCGCGACCGCCGCTCGCCCTGCGCATTCGCGGTCGACGCCGAACAATCTGGCCGTCGCGACGACGAGCAACGGGCGAAGGCGCTTGCCCCCGCCGATCGCTGCATGCCGCATCGCCCGATACAGATCGGCGCGAGGATCATCGGGGATCGTCAGCAGCGCGTCGAAACGCTGATCGATCTCTGCCGACACCTCGGTAAGTGCCGACTTGAGCATAAACGACTGCGCCATGCCTGAATTAGCCCGCTGCAAAATTGGTGGTGCCGGTGGGTCGGCCATCGCTGTCGAGCCGGATTGCCTCGATGCGGGCCTGCGCAGCGTCGAGCCGATCGGCACAACGCTGGCGAAGCAGGTTACCACGCTCGTAGAGCGCGATCGAGGTATCGAGCTGTTCGTCGCCGCTTTCGAGGCGCGCGACAATCGATTCGAGTTCGCGCAGCGCGTCCTCGAACGACATTTCAGCGATAGCAACACTGGCTTCCATGGCGCCGCTATGGGGCAGGCGGGCAAGCAGGGTCAAGAAGCTGTGCCAATGCAGCCGATATGCCGCGCGATTCTCCTGCCGCATGTCGCCGCGTCAATTGTCTGCGCGTGCCGCGTTTCGCAACCGGGTAGCGACGCGAACGATCACGAAGATGCATCCATGCCGCATTTGCCGCCTTGGCGAGCCCCGCGCCGGGGCGCTATAAGCGCGGCATCCTCCCAACGATCGCCGTTGGGACCATCGGGAGTAAATCGATGCGGCGTATGATCACCCGAATTGCAGCGGCGGCCATGGTCTTATCGGCGGGCGGCTGCGCGGATTATACGCAGCACATGGGGGTGCAGACTCCAGGCGGCCGGATCGCGCTGGCGCCATTGACGAGTTCGACGGGGATTGCGGTGGGTCGCGCGACCGCGCGCGAGGCGACGGGCGGCCTGCGCATCACCCTCGATGTAACCGGCCTGACCCCCGGCACGCACGGCGCGCATGTTCACGCCACCGGCCGCTGCGACGCGCCCGATTTCATGACCGCCGGCGGCCACTGGAACCCGACGGGCACCAAACACGGTTCGCTCAATCCCGCCGGCCCGCATGAGGGCGATCTGCCCAATCTGGTGATCGGCGCCGATGGTCGCGGTACGCTGGGGATCACCATTCCGGGCGCGACTCTGGACGGCCTGCTCGATGCCGATGGCAGCGCGATCGTGATCCACTCCGCGATCGACGATCTGATGACCGATCCGTCCGGCAACAGCGGCGCGCGGATCGCCTGCGGCGTGTTCGCCGCGGGCTGAGCGGCCTAATTTTTTAAAACGAATTGTTCCCGTCAATTAGGGTAAAGTCATACCACCCTAGATAATCTCGCCCGCCGCGCGCGCACGTGCCTCGCGATTGGCTTCGGCAGCGGGCACCAGCCGATAGGCGGCGATGGCGGCAGCGAGCGTGATCGGCACGACGACCAACAGCGACAATACCCCTGTCGACAGGCTGCCCGACAGCGTCGATATCCGCCCGGCGAGATAGGGCCCGAGCGCAAGCCCGAGCAGCGTCGTACCGATGAAGAAGGTGCCGGTTGCGGTGCCGCGCATGCGGGGCAGCACCAGATCCTGCATCGTCGCTGCCGCCGCACCAAGCGCACAACTGGCGCAAGCCTGAGCCGGAAACAGCATGATATAAAACAGGGTGATGTTCGTCGTCGAAAAGGCCGTCGCGATCGCCAGCGAGGGGACGACCGCGCCGAACATCACGACGATCAACCGTCCCGCCGGATTGTGACGCCGCAGCCGATCCGCGACCAATCCGCCAATCGTCACTCCCAGAAATCCCGATGCGGCGCCCATCCCGCCGATGATGAACCCTGCCTCTGCCGGCGTCGCGCCGAGGATGCGGATCGCATAGGGCGGCGCCCAAAAGGTCACCGAATAGCTGAGAAACGCGTTCAGGCCATAAGCCACGACAACGCACAGCAATGCCGGATTGGCAACGATCAGGGCAAAAGTCGGCGCATCGCGGCGCTTGAGCGATGACGCCCAGGAGAACACCGCATAGACGCCGATGCCGACCGCGACCCATTGCGGCCACGGCTCGCCGATGCTGATCAGCCCGAACACGATCGCGACGATGATCGCCAGCCCGATGAGATTGTGGACAAACGCCCGCGCGCCGCCCTGCGCTGCGCCGATCAGCGTCAGCGGGGGCAGGATAGTGAGGAGTTCGGCCATGAACGCCCGGAAAGGCGCAGGGTGCGGCGGCGGAGCCGGCAGACCTTCAGATTGTCCCCGCGTCGGCTCCCGCAGAGTTGCGATGACCAGCGCGAGGATCAGGCCGGGGAGGCCGACGATCATGAATGCCGCCTGCCACCCATGCAAGCCGAACGGGCCGCCGCCTGGATAGGCTTCGTTCCAGCTTTTCACGATAAGCCCGCCGATGCCGAGCGAAATCCCCCCGCCAACGTAAAGGCCCGCCGAATAAATGGCGAGCGCGGTCGCGCGCAGCCGGCGCGGGAACCAGTCCGATATCAGTGAATAGGCAGATGGGCTCGCGGTCGCCTCCCCGACGCCGACGCCGACGCGCGCGGCCGCCAGCATGCCGCCGCTGCGCGCGAGACCCGACAGCGCGGTCATCGTCGACCACAGCGCAAGCCCGATCGTCATCAGCCTGACCCGGTGCCAGTTATCGGCAAGCCGACCGAGCGGTATGCCGAACAATGCGTAGAACACGCCGAACGCCGTGCCATAAAGAAAGCCCAGGTCCTCATCACGCAGGTTCAGGTCGCGTTTGATGTCTTCGGCAAGGATCGAAATGATCTGGCGATCGACGAAATTGAGCACATAGACAAGGAACAGGATTCCAAGGACATACCACGCATAAGCAGGCGCCTTGCTGACGGGGTCCGGTGCCGCCGCTGTCGTTTCAATCCCCGCCATGTTGCATTCCCCGATCCCGGTTTTCTTTCGGGCTAGCAGAGGCGACGGGCTCGCGGGACCCCAATTCGCGCTCCGGCATCGCGTGCCCGGCCTTGGACCCGCAATGCCTCGATCGTTGCCGCGCCACCAACGACCGGTTTCGCTTGAAAATTACGGGTCGAGCGCCGATATTCACGGTATCCGGCCTGTTGCCGGGCAAAGGAGTTCTATTCAAATGGCAAATTGGTCTGATCCCCGGCCTGGCGCCGCAGCCTACGCGGCGAATGCCGGCGTGCGCAGCGCAGCGTATGATGCCGGGCTGCGGTCCTACATGCTTTCGGTCTACAACTATATGTCGTCTGGCATCTTGCTGACAGGCATCGTCGCGCTTGGCTTTGCGATCAGCGGCGCTGCGGCTGAGGTGTTTCTTGGCGGCGGCATTCTGAAGTGGATCATCACGCTCGCCCCGCTCGGCTTTGTCTTCGGGATGAGCTTTGGCCAACAGCGGATGTCGCAGAGCACGCTGCAGGCGATGTTCTGGGGCTTTGCCGTCGCCATGGGCCTCTCGCTGTCGACGATCTTCCTTCAATATACCGGCACCTCGATCGCTGGCGCTTTCTTTGCGACAGCGGCGGGCTTCGCCGGGCTCAGCCTGTGGGGCTACACCACCAAGAAGGATCTGTCGGCATTCGGCACGTTCCTGATCATGGGCCTTGTCGGCCTGATCGTGGCGAGCTTGGTCAATGTGTTTCTGCAATCAGGCCCGTTGTCGCTGATCATCAGCATCATCGGCGTGCTGCTGTTCGCTGGCTTAACCGCCTATGACACGCAGCGGGTGAAAAGCATGTACGCGCAGGTTGCCGGCACGGCCGCTGAAGGGCGCACCGTCATCATGTCGGCGCTGACTTTGTATCTCGATTTCATCAACATGTTCCTGTTTATCCTTCGCCTGTTCGGCAGCAGCCGGAACTAGTCGATCGATCGATCATTGAGTTGGGGCCCGGCGGGGAAACTCGCCGGGCCTTTTCTTTGCCGAAAACCCGCCCAAGACGCCACGCCGGCCCATCGTGCGGCTTTTTTTTCAGGATATCGCATGCGCCTGTCGATCGACGTCTCGCTTGACTATATGATCGACGAACCAGCCGACGTGTTGCTGCAGATCGAGGCGGCAGCAATGCCCGATCAGCGGCTCGATGAGCAGGAATTGCTCGTGTGGAGCGACACGCCGATCGCCGCCGTGCCGGGTGACGACGGCGTCGGCCAGCGCTGCCTTGTCAATGCGGTGGGCAATTTCAGCGCACGATATCGTGCGGTCGTTTCGCTCGACCGGCCTATCATCGACGTACGGCGCTTGCCGCCCACGCCGCCGCGCGCGCTGCCCGCTGCTGCCATCGGCTACCTGCTCCCCAGTCGCTATTGCGAGGCCGATCGCTTTCAAGGCTTTGTCCGCGACAAGTTTGCCGGCCTCGAGGGTGGCGCGCTCGCAGTGGCGCTTTGCGAATGGGTCGGCACCCGCCTCACCTATGAAGCAGGCACCAGCAGCGGCGTCACGACCGCGATGATGACCTTTGCCGAGCGGCGCGGCGTTTGTCGCGATTATGCGCATCTGCTTTGTGCGCTCGCGCGGGCTGGCAATATCCCCGCGCGCTGCGTCTCTGCCTATGCGCCGGGCGTCGAGCCTCAGGATTTCCACGCCGTCTGCGAATTGTGGCTCGATGGCGGGTGGCATTTGATGGACGCAACGGGGATGGCCGGTCCGCACGATCTTGTGCGCGTCGCGGTGGGCCGTGATGCGACCGATATCGCCTTCATGACGGTGTTTGGCGCCGCTACCCTCAACAGCCAGACCGTTACGGTGCAGATTATATAGGGTCAGGCGTCAAAGGAACGCGGCGCCGTTCCGCTCGTTCTATCCCAGACAATAACGCCTGGAGAGAATGACCATGACGAGCACGACCTCGCCGATTGATCCGAAAGCTCTCGACAGCCTTTCGGTCGCGCCGCCCAAGCCCGATGATGCTGAAGCGCCGACTGCATGTGACCCGCGCCAGAACGCAGGGCAGGACAAATCCATCGAACGGAGGCTGGAGAATGACCCCAGCTCTGCCGATGCGCAGCTCGATTGCGGCCTGGATGAATCGATGGACGCATCGGACCCGCCATCGGCGACGCAGCCCGGATCGACGGGCGATCCGGCTCCATCCTCCGGCTACGATGAAGAAGCCGAAAAGGCACGCACCGGCTGACCAAAATGTCACCCCGGCGCCATATTCGTTAGTCGGAACAATCCCCCATCAGATTTCCGCCGCAACATTGTTGCATTGCAGCGCCGAATATGATGCCTTGATGACGCAAGGCCAAACATCGTTAAGGATAGTGTTAACTATCCCGGCGCATGATTGGCTGTGGTTAGGCAGCAGGTCGGGAAGACACGATGGGCTCACGAATGAAGCAGGCGGCCGGGGTGATGACGCTGGCAGAGATGAAGGAGTTCGCAGGCTTCACCGCGGCGACCCAGCGCTACGTTCGTCGCTCGCTCGATGTCGGCCTCGACCGCGACGATGCGCTGGAGCGCTGGTCGCGCGACGTCGTCGAAGCGGCGAGCATCCGGGCGCAGGCGCGACTTTACGACCGGCTGCCCGATATCCGCGTGATGGTCCCCGACGATAGCGGACTCGAATCGGTTGAGGACTTTTTGGGCCCGCTCGTCGCGGTGACCGCATTCGATCTCGGCCAGGGGCGGCTCACGACCTTTTCGGCCTATCGCTTTTTATACGAGCGCCTGATCGGCGCGCCGATTCGGCCCTGGCTGCCCGCGGCATTTTGCGCTGCCGCCGCCTTGCCACACCTTCATCCGGAGATGCGCCGCAAGCTATTGCAGTCAATCAGTGAAGCAGCGGCGACGGCCTCGGGATGGTCGACGCGAGAGCCTTCGTTTTTCCCCTATTGGGTGGAAAAGGTCGATGGGGCGGCGCTGCCGAACTGACGATCGGTCTGCCTTAGGCTCAGGCGCGTTGAACACGGCTGATCGGCTCGGCCGCGATCGGATAACCCAAATCGTCGGGGATGCAGAGAAATTCGATGCCGTTGCGGGTTTCGGTCCACGGCGTCACCGTGCGGATTTCGCGCGAGGCGGCATCGCTGCGGGCGGCATCGAAATCGCCAAATTGAGCAAGCCGCTCCAGATTTCGTCGGGTCGGAAAAATGATCGTGACGGTGCCCGCATCCGCATCGTCGAGCACTTGCCGGGCGGTTGCCCAGAATACCCGACTATTCTCGGTCGCATCGACCACGGGATCGGGGGCGTCCGCGGGTAATGCCGCAATGAAGAACATCGTGTCGAAGATGCGCATGTGGCGGTGGCGCGGACACCAACGGGCAAATGCCGTCAAAGCCGAAAGATCCAGAACCAGCTTTTCGGCCTGGAGCAACGCGCCGAATGCGCCGCCCCCGGCGAGCCCGCGCCTCAGTCGCTCGAGCTGTTCTGCCGACGGCGTCGGAACGACTCCAATCGCAATCCCCGCTTCCTCGATCGTTTCGCGAATCGCCGCGATCCGGGCATCGCCATATTCGTCTTCCGGCGCGTGGATTGCGGCGAGCGCGCGATCGCCCGGATCGATCCGGCCGCCGGGAAAAACCAGCGCGCCGCCCGCAAACGCCATTGCCTTGGCGCGTTCGACGATCAGCAGTTCGGGCGGGCCATCGTCGCAATCACGAAACAACACGAGCGTCGCGGCCGGGATCGGGTCTGCATGGGCAGCGGCAGTTGCGGAATCGGACATACCACTTGTTTAGTGTCGGTTGGCGATAAGAGAAGGGTCACCTGGGGCTTGTCCGATATCGATGTGCGCGCGTGAGCCTTTCAGGCCGCGAGTGCCAGCCGATCGCGCCCTTCGGCCTTTGCTCTGTACAGTGCCTCGTCGGCGGCATGCATCAGTTGCAGTCGGGATGTCTCCCCGGTCACCTCTGCGATACCGGCGCTGACCGTGATCGACACCTCCGCGCCGCTCGGCGTGCGGGTAATATCCTGCGCCACCGCCACGCGAAGCCGCTCGCAGATCCGCGATGCCTGGTCGAGATCGGCGCCGCTCAGGATCAGCCCGAATTCCTCGCCGCCCAATCGGGCGATCTGGTCGCCGGCGCGGAGCACCCGCAATGCCGCGGCCGCGAATGTTTCGAGCACGAGATCGCCGGCCGCATGGCCATGCGCATCATTGACGCTCTTGAAATAGTCGATGTCGAAAATGGCGATGCAGGTGCGTCCCCCGCCCGCCCGCCGCTCGTCGATCTTGCGATCGAGCATCGCGTCGAATTTGCGACGATTGGCCAGCCCTGTCAGCGGATCGGTGGTCGCTGCGTGGGCGAGTTGCAGTTCGAGCGCTTTGCGCTGCGAAATGTCACGGGTGGCACTCACCACGCCACAACGTTCCCCAGCATCGTCGAGGATGCTGCGGATATTGGCCTCGAACCACCGGACCTCGCCATTGGTGATCCTCGTCTGATATTCGATCAACGACGTGCTGCCAGGGGTTTCGAGTGCGGTGCGATAGGCGGCGATCACGATTTCCTGGTGCGCACCGCGGACAAGATCGGCCGGCGTCAGCCCGATCATCCGTTGCGGGGTATATCCGGTGATCTCCTCAACCGAGGGCGAAACATAGCGGATCACGCCCGACTGATCGAGGCTGATGATGATGTCGCTCGCACTTTCGGTGATCAGCTTATAGCGCGCTTCGCTGTCGAGCAGACGTCGAAAAATGTCGCGCCGCTCCTTCAGTTCGGCGGCGACGGGCAGCACGGTCAGCGCGGTGACCGCGAGATAGGCCTGAAGCATCTGCACATGCCAGCTCGGCGATGCGGCAACGAGGTTCACCGGACCCCGGCCCAACATCGTCAATATCCCGCCAATGACCGCGAGCATGACGATGCCGATCGCCGCACCGGGCCGATCGAGGCGGAACGTCACGATCATCAATGGCAACATGGGGATGAACAGGATCGGCGCGTGGGCATTGAAGACGAGCAAGCAAACCGCCGCCAGCGATCCGAGCAGCAGCACCGCCTCGATTCGCTCGCGTGCGGAGATAGACGCGAGCCAGCGTTTGAATTCGCCGTTCAGCAGCAGCGAGATGACCGGTGCAAAGGTCAACACGCCAAGTGCATGGCCGGCCAGCCAGTCTCGCCCCGCAGTGAGGCCAGAGACGTAGCCGAGCACGGACAGGGCACTCCCTCCGGCGATTGCGCCCACACTCGTGCCGATCGCGGTCACCAATGCAAAGGTCGCGAACCCCTCAAGCGAATCGAGATAATCGGCCGAATGACCAAGCCGCCGCAGCAGCGTGGCAACGATGATCGCCTCGGCAATATTGACGATGGCGAGCGGCGCTGCGGCGGCAAGCCCGAACCCGAACAGCCAGGTCGCGACAAAACTGCCGATCGCACAGGCCGCCACCGTCTCCTGAAAGGCACGGCGGCTGGCGTTGGCGAGTTCGGGTATCAACAGCGCGGAGGCCAGCCACACGCTGGCAACGCCGCCGCCATAGCGGGTAAGCGTCATCATCGACGCTCCAGCGACGAAATAGGCGACGCCGAACAGGGCAGCGCGGTAATGAATGGCAAATGCGTCGGCCCGGGGCATTCCAACCTCTTTGAAGGAGGTTACCTAGCCCAGCTTCGTTAAGAGAGCCTTCGAGCCGATAAAGAAGCGAGAATGGTCCGCAAGTTGCACCGGGCTGGTGGAGCCGAGGGGAATCGAACCCCTGACCTCTGCAGTGCGATTGCAGCGCTCTCCCATCTGAGCTACGGCCCCGCCCGAAAATCCGGCGCTTGTCCCGGACGCGCACGGCATTACCGATCCGCAAAGATCGATGCAACCGCCCCCTTCCACCCTCTTAGCTTGCGGTTGAAGCAGCTGCGACGAAACGGCTTCTCGCTGCGACGTTCCAACATAACCATCGGAACAGGCTTCATAATTCTCCGTTGAGCAAGGATGCACGGCAACGTCTGGTCACTGATCGACGGCACCCATGCAAGATGCAGCGAGGATATGATCATGGGATATGAAAGTCGCACCGGGAAAACCGATCCGCTCGACATTTATGAGATGCATGACGATCTGTCGCGATTGCACTATCCCCGACCGAGGACGGATGATCCGAAGCCCGATAGCCCGGAAAATGGCGCGGACGATCAACAATCAGAGACGCGTGCAGGACAATCCCGCACAGCGGCGCCAGGTCGCGATGACGACCCACTGAGCTGTAGCGGCGATGACGAGAGCGGCGCCCGCGCTCTTCGGTTTGCCGCGACCCGCGCCGGCCAGCGCGCCAATACGGACAAGCATATTGGCGCGGATGCGACGGCACATTGGCGGGGTGACGAACGCGAAACAGTGCTGTTCGACTAAAAATCGTTCGACCCAGCCGATCCAAAACTCAGCCCCAAGGGGCCACGTCCGGGACATGTTTCCTCCGGTTGCTTTTTGCCGCATATCCGGCATACCGAGATTTCAAAAATCGAAACGCAGGAGAGCAAGATGGCCCGTGCATGGTCCCTGAAATCGCGCCCGATGGGCATGCCGAACCACGATAATTTCATGATGGTGGAAGCCGCCACACCGAGCCTTGACGCTGGCATGGTGCGAATCGCCAATCGCTGGCTGTCGGTCGATCCCTATATGCGCGGGCGCATGAACGACGTGAAAAGCTATGCCCCGCCGTTCGCGCTCGGCGAGCCGATGCAGGGCGGCGCGGTGGGTGAAATCATCGAGAGCGCAGCCGATGGTTTTGCCGCAGGTGATATGGTGCTGCACATGGCCGGCTGGCGCGACGAGGCGGTGATCCCTGCCAACCAGTGCCAGAAACTGCCCGAACTCGGCGTGCCGCCTCAGGCGTTTCTGGGGCAGCTCGGCATGCCCGGCATGACCGCCTATTTCGGCCTGCTCGACGTGGCGAGCGCCGTTGAGGGCGACGTCGTTTTCGTCTCCGCCGCTGCCGGCGCGGTCGGATCGACGGTGGTGCAGATCGCCAAGGCAAAGGGCATGACCGTCATCGGCACCGCTGGCGGCGCCGACAAATGCGACTGGGTGAAGTCGCTCGGCGCGGACGAGGTGATCGATTACAAAACCGACGGCGCACTCGTGAAAAAGCTGACTGCCGCCGCCCCCAAGGGTATCGACGTCTATTTCGACAATGTCGGCGGCGAGCATCTCGATGCAGCACTCGCGCTCGCCAATGAACGGGCACGGTTCGCGATGTGCGGCATGATCGACATGTACAATACCGGCGCCGCTGCCGAACTGCGCTATGCCGCGCGGATCATCGGCATGCGCATCCGCATCCAGGGCTTCATCGTCAGCGATTTCATGGGCCGCGCGCCTGAATTCTACCGCGACATGGCCGGATGGCTGCAAAGCGGCAAGCTGCAGAACGAAGAAACGGTGCATGAGGGGCTCGAGACGATGCCCGATGCATTTCTCGGCCTGTTTTCGGGCGGCAACAAGGGCAAGATGCTCGTCAAGGTTTGAGGGCTGCATGGACGCGGCGGGCTTCGCGCGGCAATAGGCGGGGATGGCCCCGCCCCCGCCCTTTGCCAGCGAAACGCCGTCGGTGATGGCCGACGCCGGTCGCCGCGTGTCGCTGAGCGAGAGCTACCGGTCGGTCAGGGTGCCGCACGGCAAGGGTTTCTGGCGGCGGCTGTTCGCGTTCAGCGGGCCGGGCTATCTCGTCGCGGTCGGCTATATGGACCCGGGTAACTGGGCGACCGACATCGCCGGCGGATCGGCATTCGGCTATCAATTGCTGTCGGTCATCCTGCTATCAAACATGATGGCGATGCTGCTTCAGGCGTTGGCGGCGCGGCTCGGCATCGTCGCCGGGCTCGATCTCGCGCAGGCATGCCGCGCACATTATCCGCAGCGCACCACGATCATGCTGTGGATCCTGTGCGAGATCGCGATCATCGCCTGCGATCTGGCCGAGGTGCTGGGCACCGCCATCGCGCTGCAACTGCTGTTCGGCCTGCCGCTCCTCTGGGGCGTGCTGATCACCGCGTTCGACGTCCTGCTGATCCTGATGCTGCAGGGCTGGGGATTCCGGTTGCTGGAGGCGTTCATCGTGACGCTGCTGATCGTGATCGCGGGCTGTTTTGCCTATGAGATCGCGCTCGCCCGGCCCGATTTCGCCGCCGTTGCCGCAGGGCTTGTCCCCAGCACCCGCATCGTCACCGATCCTGCGATGTTGTATATTGCGATCGGCATTCTTGGTGCGACGGTGATGCCACATAATTTGTATCTGCATTCGTCGATCGTCCAGACGCGCTCGTTCGACACCGACGATGCCGGCAAGCGCCAGGCGGTGTGGCTGGCCACGATTGATTCGAGCGTGGCGCTGATGCTCGCCTTGTTCATCAACGGGGCGATTCTGGTGCTGGCGGCAGCGACCTTCCACACCGCCGGTCGCACCGACATCGCCGATATCGGCCAGGCCTATTCGCTGCTGAGCCCGATGATGGGCGCCGGTGCTTCGAGCGTCGTCTTTGCAGTTGCGCTGCTCGCCTCTGGCCAGAATTCGACGGTGACGGGCACGCTTGCCGGGCAGATCGTTGCGGAGGGCTTCCTCGATCTGAAGATCCCGATCTGGCTGCGTCGATTGAGTACGCGGCTGATCGCGATCGTGCCGGCGGTGGTCGTGGTGGCGATGATGGGCGATCGCGGCGCGACACAGTTGCTGGTGTTGAGCCAGGTCGTGCTCAGCCTGCAGCTGCCCTTTGCCATCGTGCCGCTGGTCGCCTTCACCAGCGACGCTGCGGTGATGGGATCATTTGCGAACCCGCTTTGGCTGAAAATCGCGGCATGGTGCGTCACCGCGATCATCATCGTCCTCAACGCGACGCTGCTGCTCAGCTTCTTCTAGCGCCCCGTGCCCTCGATCGCGGTGCGGCGCTGACGGCCCCAGGTTTCGCGCCCCGTGAGGAAGCTGTACCATCCCCACAGCGCACCGGCGTGGCGGAGCAGCTGGAAGCTGAACGGCTCGGCAATCGCAGCGATGATCGCCAGGCTGACGCTCATCCCCTCATCCCTGCCGGTCCAGCGCGCGTAAAGCCTGAGCGACCAGAGGTGATAGACCAGATCGAAGACGATCTTTGCGATCATCACCATCAGGATCGGCAACACGATCCGG
The DNA here is from genome assembly GCA_038230675.1 of Sphingomonadales bacterium. Lineage (GTDB taxonomy): Bacteria > Pseudomonadota > Alphaproteobacteria > Sphingomonadales > Sphingomonadaceae > Sphingomonas. Next base: position 27,146 of record JBBRMV010000011.1, read on the forward strand.
AAGATGCCCGTCGCTACCAGCACGATCAGGATAATGAACGCGGCGAGGCCGTAGACGGGTTGCAGCGTATCAAGCGTCTTGACGGGCATCTGCGCGGTGCCGAGGCTGCCGAAGCGTGCATTGCCGATCATGTCGCGGTTCCAATATTGCGTCTGCAGGAAGCCCCCGAACCAGCGCCGGCGCTGGCGCAGGAACGCCATCAGCGATGCCGGCGCATCGGTCCGCGCGGTCGCCCCGCCGATAACCCGAATTTTCCAATCGAGCCCGTTGTCGGTCGCGTGGCGGTGCAGCCGGTGAATCAACTCGTAATCCTCCACCAGACACGCCGGATCGAAGCCGCCGACGGTGATCAGGGCATCCCGCCTGAACGCGGCGAACGCGCCCGAGATCAGCAACAGGCTGTTGACCTGCATCCAGGCATAGCGCGACAGGAAATTGCGCACATATTCGTAGGTCTGGAACCATTGGAACAGCCGCTCGGTCGGCGAATTGCCGCAAATCGGTGTCAGCACCCCGGTTGCGGCGACCAATTGCGGCTCGGCGGCAAAGGCGCCGCGCATCGCCGCCAGCGCGCCGGGATCGAGCAGCGTATCGGCATCGACCGTCAGCACGATTTCGGTGTCGACCCGCTGGATCGCCTCGTTCAACGCGCGTGCCTTGCCGCCATGCGGCACCCGCAACCAGCGCAACGTCGCGAGCCCGGGCGCCGGCCCGGTCATCTCGCCGAGCGTGGGGCAGTCGAGTGCGTAAAGCCGCTTCATCGTTTCGGCTGTCCCATCGGCCGATCCGTCATCGGCGATCAAGATCAGGTCGGGCGGCTCGTTCTGCTGGCTCAGCGTGTCGATCGTGATCCCCAGCACATCGGCTTCATTGTGCGCTGCGACGATGACACCGAGCGATGGCCTCGTCGTTCCCGGGACCGGAGGCGGCACGACCTTCATCAACCGCCACGTCTTGCGCCCGGTGAAAATCAGCAGCCCGGTATCGTACAGGATATAGACGATGCCGACCGACCAGCTCGCCAGCCCGGTGCGGAAAAAAGCCTGTGCGATGAGCGCGATGAACAGGATCGCCGCGCCGCCGGTGATCGCGTGGCTGACGAGTGGCACCCGGCGCGGCGTCAACCTTGGGGATTGTGCGACGAGCGATTGGCTGATCGTTGTCATCGCGGGGACTTGTTTCCGATATCAGATGAATACAGGCTTGCGCCCAGCTACGATGCAGATGGCCGCGCCGCCAGTGCCGCAGCGCAATAGACGACCGGAGAAGACCATGGAAGCACGTCGATATACGAGCATCGCCATCACACTGCACTGGCTTGTCGCGATCGGGATCATCCTGAACATCGCCCTCGTCTGGATCTGGCCCGTGGTCGCCGATGCGCAGGTCCGGCCGCTGATCAATCTCCACAAATCGGTGGGCATCACCGTGCTGGGTCTGGCCATACTGCGGCTGTTGTGGCGCTTCGGGCACAAGCCGCCTGCCCTGCCCGACGCGTACAAGCCATGGGAGGTCAAGCTCAGCCATCTGACGCACGTCCTGCTCTATGTGATCATCTTCACGATGCCGCTGACCGGCTGGATCATGGACTCGGCATGGGACAAGGCGGCGCAAAATCCGATGTATCTGTTCGGGCTGTTCGAATGGCCGCGGATCGGCTTCATCACCGCGCTTGATCCTGCAACGAAAAAGGCTGTCCATGACGGTTTTGGCGAGGCGCACGACATCGCCGGCAAGGTCGTCTACGCGCTTTTCACCCTGCATGTGCTCGGCGCGCTAAAGCATCAATTCCTGGATGGCACACGCGAATTGCAGCGCATGTGGTATACCGGCACGCCGGACTAAAAGGGGGCTGGGTGGGCTACGACGCGATCATCCTGGGAGCGGGCGCGGCCGGAATGTTTTGCGCCAGCGTCGCCGGGCAGCGTGGGCGGCGGGTGCTGTTGATCGATCACGCCGATGCGCCGGGGAAGAAAATCCTCATTTCGGGCGGGGGGCGCTGCAACTTCACCAATATCGGCACGTCGCCGGACCGCTTCATCTCGGCCAATCCGCATTTTGCGAAGTCAGCGCTCACCCGCTACACACCCGCCGATTTCATCGCGCTTGTCGAGGCTTACGGCATCGCGTGGCACGAAAAGACGCTCGGCCAGCTGTTCTGCGATGGCTCGGCACAACAGATCGTCAACCTGCTGCTCGACGAATGCGCGAAGGGCAACGTCGATATCGCGCTTGGCAATGCTGTCCGATCGGTCGAGCACGCCGACGGGCAGTTTCGCGTGACCGTCGGCGACCGCACCGAAACCGCCCCGGCTTTGGTAATCGCGACCGGCGGACCGTCGATCCCCAAAATGGGCGCGACGGGCTTTGCCTATGATCTGGCGCGCCAATTCGGGCTGAAGGTCGTCGAGCCTCGCCCCGCACTCGTACCGCTGACGCTTGGCCGCGACGAAGCACTGTTCCAGCAGCTTTCGGGCGTGGCGACCGATGTGATCGCGCGCTGCGGCAAGGCGGTGTTTCGCGAAGCGGCGCTGTTCACCCACCGCGGGCTATCCGGCCCGGCGATCCTGCAAATCTCGTCTTATTGGCGAAACGGTGACGAGATCGCGATCGACTTCTTGCCCGAACGCGACGGCGACTGGCTGGTCGCGATGAAGCGCGATCGCCCACGCGCGAGCTTGCGCAGCGTGCTCAGCGTGCCGCTCCCTGCCCGGCTCGCCGATGTGCTTGTCGAACGCCTGCCGCATGGCGGCGATCTTGTGGCGTATACCGACCGCGAACTCGCCAAGATCGCCGCCCGCCTCGCCGATTGGCGCTTCACCCCGAACGGCAGCGAAGGCTTTGCCAAGGCCGAAGTGACGGTCGGCGGGATCGCCACGGACGGCCTGTCATCACAAACGATGGCCGCACGCACCGTGCCAGGGCTGTACGCGATCGGCGAGGCCGTCGACGTGACCGGCTGGCTCGGCGGCTATAATTTCCAATGGGCCTGGGCGAGTGGCTATGCGGCGGGGGTAGCGATCTGACGTTCGATGTCGATGCGCCCGCCGGGCCAGAGCTAACTCACACTGACAGCTCGTAGAGCAGATCGACAAAGCCCATGGCGCTGTCGACCATGCCGAGAACCTTCGGATTGCTCGATTCGAGGACGAAGAACTCATTGGGGGCGTGCGCACCCGTGCCATAGCCGAGGCCAAAGCTTGACGCTGGCAGCGATACCGGCGGCTGGGTGAAAACCGACCCAGGCCACGATCCGGGGCTGCGCGGCGACACCGTCACCTGTGCGCCGCTGCGGGCATAAACCGCCTTTTGGGCACGGATCAGTCGGCTGTCCTCGGCGGTTTCGGTGGGGTCATAGCCACCACTGACATTGACCTCGATGTCCCCGAACCCGCGCTTGATGAGGTGGGCGCGCAGCTTGGCCTCGGCTTCCTTGAAGGTCTGGTTGGGCACCAATCGACATTCGAGCTTGGCCTCCGCTCTGCCCGGCAAAACAGTCTTGCCGCCCGGGCCCAAATAGCCTGCGACCAGCCCCTGAATATTGACGGTCGGTTGGGAGGCGAGGCGCTGCAGCGCCACGGGCCACGGCTCGTCATTGATAAACGTCTTGATGCCGAACGCCTTTTTCAGCTCGGCTTCGCTTTGCTTGCCGCTCGCTTCGACGATCAGCATCTTTTCGTGCGCGGTGAGCGGCCGCACATTTTCGAACCAGCCGCCGATCGCGGGGGTGTGGCCATCGGGACCGACCAGCGTATTGAGCGCCTGGATCAGGTGCCATACCGGGCTATCGACCATCGCGTGCAGCGACGAGTGGACATCGCCCTTCGGGCCACGCCCCCAGCGTTCCCCGCTCGAAATCAGCTGGAACTCCATCGGGCCCTTGGCGCCGAGTTCGATCTCGACCGAGCCCGTCTCGCTCTGGTTGGCACTTGGAATGAAGATGCCGTCGCACTTCTTCAGCGCGGCCATCGCCTCGGGAGTTTGAACGATCTGGTGAAAATGTGGCGAGGCGATTTCCTCTTCGCCTTCGGCGACCAGCACGAGATTGACGGGCAATTTCCTGCCCGACGCCTTGAACGCGTGAAGTGCGGCCAGGAAAGTGGCTTCCGGCCCCTTCTGATTGACGGCACCGCGCCCCGTGACGCACTTGCCAAAGCCAGGTTTGTCGATGATCGCCGCTTCAAATGGGGGATGCGCCCATTCGGCCGGGTTCACCTGCTTCACGTCATACATGAAATAGATGCCCACGCTGCGTTTCGCGCCGGCATCGAGCGTCGCGAAAATACCCGGGCTACCGTCTGTCGGGATCTTCTTGACCATCTGGAACCCGGCGTCTTTCAACAGCCCCATCGTGAATTCGCAGGATTCATCGATGCGCCATTTCTCGGCGGCGATCCCGGGGTGACGTATCCATTCCTGAAGTCTCGCGACAGCGGCATCCTGTCCCGCCACGACGGCTTTGCGGATGGCAGCCATATCGGCTTTCGAGGCTGCGGCGTGCGCGTTCGTGGGGAGCGCCATGCTCGCGCTCGTGACGAGCGCCGACATCAGCAGGGTGCGACGGTCCAGATGATTGTCTTGCATGATTTACTCCCCCGGGATGTTCCGGGAAGGTAGAACCTGCCAACCGCGCTTGTCCACCCACCCCCGGTGCGAGCGAGAAGGGGGCGCGAAGACGTGTTTGCGAACGATCAGCAAAGCCACAATGTCAGGTGGCAGGTCAAAATGCTGGCGCTGTCGATTCGCGCGTTCCATATAGTTTCGATGGCTATCCGCATCACCCGCACTGTCCTGGCCGTAATCGCGCTGGCGCTTGCCACCTCCGCCACCGCCATGCCCGCCAAACGCAAGCCCGCGCCGCCACCCGCCCCCGTCATCCTCGGCGATACCGTGCGCGTGGCGCTCACCACTGACGTCGGCGTTATCACGCTTGATCTCGATCATCTCCATGCGCCGATCACGACCGAGAATTTCGTCGCCTATGTCGATCAGAAGCGCTTCGATGGCACCGTTTTCTATCGATCGATGCGGTTGCAGGCGGACGGCGCGCCAGCGGGGCTCATTCAGGGCGGCACGCAGAACGACCCGAAACGCATCCTGAAGCCGATCGCGCACGAGCCGACGACGCAAACGGGCATCCTCCACAAGGCCGGCACGATATCGATGGCGCGCTATGCACCGGGCACCGCGACGGGCGATTTCTCGATCCTGCTGTCCGATCTGCCCTCGCTCGATGCCGATCCGAAGGCGGCGGGCGATAATGCAGGGTATGCTGCGTTCGGCCATGTGACGGAGGGGCAGGAGGTGGTGCGCAAAATCTGGGATGCGCCGCTTTCGCCGACGCTTGGCGAGGGTTTCCTGAAAGGCCAGATGATCTCAGCACCGGTGAAGATCATCAGCGCGCGGCGGGTGAACTTACCGGCGCCGATGCCAGCCGCCCACTAGGCGTCGACGCCTTCCAGCGCCTCGCTCGCCTCCAGCCACGCTGCTTCGGCGACTTCGAGCTTGGCCTCCACCTCCGCACGGCGCGCCGATAATTCACCCATCGACAATTTCGCCAGCCAGGGCTCGGCGCCCGCCGGATCGAACATCGCCCGATCGATGGCGCTGCGCTGTGTGGTGAGCTTCACCACCGCCTGCTCGGCCTCGTGCGCCGCTTTCTTGAGCGCGGTGGCGCGCTCGCGTTCCTGCGCGGCCACTTTCTTGTCCTTCTTCGGCCCCTTGCCGCCGCCGTCCGGTTTCGGCTGGTTTCGCCCCAGAATCAGATCGGTGTAGTCATCGAGGCTGCCGGCATATTCCTTCGCGGTGCCCTCATCGACCAACACCAGCCGGTCTGCGGTCAGCTCGATCATGTGGCGATCATGGCTGACCACCACGACCGCGCCGTCATAGGCGTTGAGCGCCTGCACCAAAGCCTCGCGCGCATCGACGTCGAGGTGGTTGGTCGGCTCGTCGAGGATCAGCATGTGCGGCGCATCGCGCGTGATAAGCGCAAGCGCGAGCCGGGCGCGTTCGCCACCCGACAGCTTGCCGACCTTGGTCGTCGCCTTTTGCCCCGAAAAGCCGAACCGCCCCAATTGCCCGCGCACGGCGGCTGGCGTCTTGCCACCCATCATCCGCGTCATGTGTTCGAGCGGCGTGTCCTCGCCGTCGAGTTCTTCCACCTGATACTGCGTGAAATAGCCGACACGCATCTTGCCGCTCGCGGTCATCCCGCCTTCCATCGGTGCGAGTTGCGCGGCGAGCAGGCGGGCGAGCGTTGTCTTGCCGTTGCCGTTGCGCCCAAGCAGCGCGATCCGGTCATCGGGATCGAGCCGCAGGTTGAGCCGCTTCAAAATCGGCTTTTCGCCGTAACCGACGGTTGCCATGTCGAGCGTGACGAGCGGCGGCTTCAACTCATCGGGGCTGGGGAAATCGAAGCTCAGCGTGGGGTCTTCGGCCATCGCCGCGATCGGCTGCATCTTCGCCAGCATCTTTTGCCGGGACTGCGCCTGTTTGGCGGTGGAGGCGCGCGCGGAATTCTTGGCGATATATTCCTGCAGCTTGGCGCGCTGCGCATCCTGGCTGGCCCTTGCCGCTGCAAGCTGCGCCGCGCGTTCTGCCCGTTGCCGCTCGAAACTGTCATAGCCGCCGGCATAAAGCGTCACCTTGCCGCCCTCCAGATGGAGGATATTGTCGACGACGTTGTTGAGCAGATCGCGTTCGTGGCTGATGACGACCATCATGCCCGGATAGGCTTTGAGGAAGCTTTCCAGCCACAGTGTCGCTTCGAGATCGAGGTGGTTCGACGGCTCGTCGAGCAGCAGCAGATCGGGTTCCGAAAACAGGAGCGCGGCGAGCGCCACGCGCATCTTCCACCCGCCCGAATAGCTGTCGAGCGGGCGCTGCTGCATCTCGTCGTCGAAGCCAAGCCCAACCAGGATGCGCGCCGCACGCGCCTCCGCCGTATACGCATCGATCGCGTTCAGCCGCTCATAGATGTGCCCCAACCGGTCGGGATCGTGGCAATCCTCGGCTTCGCGAAACAGCGCGGCGCGTTCGGTATCGGCGGCGAGCACAGTCTCGACAGGGGTCGCGGTGCCGTGTGGTGCCTCTTGCTGCAGGTAACCGATCCGCGTCTTGCGCGGCATCTCGATCTCACCATCATCGGCATCCAACTGGCCGATCATCACTTTCATCAGCGTCGATTTGCCAGCACCATTGCGCCCGATCAGCCCGACGCGGCTGCGCGCCGGCAGCGTCGCATTCGCGCGATCGAGGATCGTCCGCCCGCCAAGACGCACTGTGATGCCATTGATATTGAGCATGGCCGCGCGCCTATCACGGCTTTGCGTGTGCCCCAAGCGCCGATTGAGGCGTGCGCGGACGTGCGATCAGCGGACGGATCCGTACGGCAACACAGATCACCAGCGGCCAGAACAGCGTATTGCCGATATCGCCCATCGTATCGGGCCAGCGCCAGGTCCCGAAATTCAGCCTGTCGAGCACTTCATTGCCCAATTCGGCGAGCGCCACGAACGACAACGGCACGAACGTGCCCAGCGACCGCCGCGTCAATATGCGTGCGATCAGCAGAATGGCCATGCCGGCATGGATGTGCAGCACCGTATCGGGGAGGCCAGTGCCATCACCGATCCAGTCGATCCACTGGTGATAAATCGCTGGAACATTCATGGGATAATGCCAACGATCCAGGTTGATGCGCTCCGTTGCCGCCCCTGCCCGCGGGACGATGAAACGACAAGGTCCTTTTTTGCCGTGCGATCGTTCGCTAGGCGGAGCCGATGCGCATCCGGCCTTTTCAAAACAATGATGCGCCCGCGCTTGCTGCGCTGTTCCACGACGCGGTTCACCGCATCGCCGCGCGCGATTACAATCCCGCGCAGCTGGCGGCATGGAGCTCAGCGCCGCCCGATCCGGCGCGCTATGTCGCCAATGCAGCCGATGGCCGACTGTTTCTGATCGCGGTCGATGACGACGGCGCGCCGCTCGCTTATGCCGATCTGGAAGCCGATGGCCACATCGACCACCTTTATTGCCGACCCGATGCTGCAGGCACCGGCGTTACGGTTGCCCTTTACGACCTGATCGAAGCGGCAGCGCGTGATCGCGCATTGACGCTTTTGTTCGTCGAAGCCAGCGAGCCAGCGCGGCGCTTTTTCGAACGACGCGGCTTCGTCGTCGATCATCGCCGCGATTTCATGATCGGCGAGGTGGCGATCCACAATTACCGGATGATCAAGCAGCTTTAGGCCGCCAGCAGCGCGCCCGCCCCGCCAAGATCGACCGAAACGAGCCGGCTGACCCCCTGCTCGATCATCGTCACGCCGAACAGCCGGTGCATCCGGCTCATGGTGACGGCGTTGTGCGTGACGATCAGATACCGCGTCCGGGTTTCGCGCGTCATCGCGTCGAGCAGATCGCAGAAACGCTCGATATTGGCATCATCGAGCGGCGCATCGACTTCGTCCAGCACACAGATCGGTGCAGGATTGGTGAGGAACAGCCCGAAGATCAGCGCGACCGCGGTCAGCGCCTGCTCACCACCCGACAGCAGCGTCAGCGATTGCAGCTTCTTGCCCGGCGGCTGGGCCATAATCTCGAGCCCCGCCTCCAGCGGATCATCCGAATCGATCAGCGCAAGATGCGCCTGCCCGCCATTGAACAACGTCGTGAACAGCCGGCGAAAATGCCCGTCGACCGCTTCGAACGCGGCCAACAGCCGCTGCCGCCCCTCGCGGTTCAGCGTGCCGATCGAGCCGCGCAGCCGATTGACCGCCTGCACCAGCTCATCACGCTCGGCGGCGTTGGTGGTGCTTGCCGCTTCGAGTTCGGCAAGCTCGCTCTCGGCGACGAGATTGACCGGGCCGATCCGCTCGCGCTCGATCGTCAGCCGTTCGTGGCGCGACGATTCGTCGGCGGGCGTTCGCACCGTATCGACGGCAAAGCCGATCCGTTCCGGCAGGACCGGCGGCGGGCATTCAAAGCGTTCGCCCGACAGGCGCCCCATCTCGATCCGCCGCAGCTCCTGGTTTTCTGCCCGCGCTGCGGCGCCTGCACGCACCTCGCGCGCCTGCGACAGCGTTTCGCCGCACTGGCGCGCAGTTTCCTCGGTGTCGCGCAACGCCACTTCGCCAGCGCGCTCCACCGCCAGCGCCTGATCGGCATCGGCGCGCGCGGCGGCATGGGCTGCCTCAGCGTCGGCAATCTGGCGATCGAGGATTTCGGGGCGGACCGCCAGGATTGCTGCTTCCTCGCCCAGCGTCTCCTCGCGTTTTGCCATATCGGCGATCCGCCGCGCCGCCTCGCCCGCCCGCGCGCGCCAGTTTTTCGCGTCCGCTTGCCCCACGGAAAGCCGCTCGCGGTCGGCAGCGATGTCGCGTTCTAGCGTCGCACGGTCGGCGCGCGCCTGCGCTACCGCCGTCCGCCGCGCCTCGGCGTCGTGCTGGAGCGCCGCCACGGTCTGCCGGGTCGCAGAGCCATCGGGCAGCGTCGCCACCTGCGCCTCGGCACGCGACACATCGCTGGCTGCCTCGTCATGCTCGCCTGCAACCCGGCGCTCGCGCGCATCGAGATCGCTGCGCTGCTCGCCCAGCCGCTCGATTGCGGCGGCGGCGCGGTCTTCCTCGCGGCTCGCCTCGCGCGCGGTCGCATCGGTCGCCGTCAGAACCCGCCGCGCATCGACAGCAGCGCGACGCGCATCGGCAATCGCCGCATCGATCCGCGCAAGCTCGCCGTCCGCCGCCTCCACCGCGCGCACGGCGGGTGGACGCGCGGCTTCGAGCGTACGCAGCCGGTTCATCCGCTCGAGCCGTTCTGCCGCCGCCGCACCGCCCGATTTGGCGACATAACCGTCCCAGCGCCGCAGCATCCCCGCCAAAGTCACCAGCCTTTGCCCCACCGCGAGCGGTTGCCGCTCGTCGGTTTCCGCGACCAGAACCTGAGCAAGCCGTCGCACCAGCGCGCCGGGGGCCTCGACATGCGACGCGAGCGACACCGTGCCCGGCGCGATCGACGGATCGCCGGGGAGCGCCACCGCCCCACCCCAATAATGCGCAGCCGTCGGATCCAGCCCGGCCTCGAGATCATCGCCGAGCGCCGCTGCCAACGCGCGTTCATACCCCGGATCGGGACGGAGCTGGTCGAGAACGCGGTCCTTGCCCGCCGACCGCGTCGCCTTGGCGAGTGCTGCGCTCTCGCTGTCGATCGCAGCAAGTTCCGCATGCGCCGTGGCCCGCGCCGATTGCGCCCGGTCGCGCGAGTCGATCGCCGCGCGCTCCTGTTCATCGGCGCGGGTCAGCGCGCTGCGCGCCGCATCGGCCTGCGCCAGCGCCGTGTCGCGCGCCGCAACGGCAGCCTCACGAGCGGCGCGCAGCGGGGCGACGTCTCCGATCGCGCGCGCCTCTGCTGCAATCCGCGACCGGTCGCGCTCAGCGCGTTCGAGCCGCTCGCGTGCCGCCGCCAGCGCGGCTTGCGCCACCCGGGCGTCCGCGGCCTCGCTCGCCTGGGCGGCAAGCGCCTGCGCCAGCGCGACCTCGGCATCGCGTGCCATCCGTTCGGCCTCTGCAAGCATCGCATCGAGCGCGGGCTGGCGCGTCGCTGCATCGGCGATGCGGGCGTCGATGTCGCGCGCCTCCCCCGCGATCCGCGCCAGCGCCTCGGCAGCGTCGTTCGCCAGCGCACCCTCGCGATCGCGATCGGCGATGATCCGCGCCTGCGCCTCTGCCAGTTCGCCGATGCGCCGCATGGTGTTCTCACGCTCGGTGCGCAGCGTCGCGAGCAAATGCCCGGCCTCGCTCGCCCGGTCGCGCGCGGCGAGTGCGGCTGCCCGCGCCTCGGCAAGGCGATCGGTCGCCTGATTCTGGTACGCCGCCGCCGCGCGCTGCGCCTCGCTGGCCTCGCTCACCCGCGCCTCGGCTTCTGCGGCTTCCTGCCTGGCGATATCGGCGGCGGCAGCGGCGTCGCGCCAGCGCGCGAAAATCATCCGTGCCTCGGCCACGCGAATGTCGTCCGACAGCGCCCGGTATCGCTCGGCCTGTCGCGCCTGTTTGCGCAGCGCCGTCGCCCGCGCATCCTGATCGGCAATCAGCGCGCCAAGCTTTTCCAGATTGGCCTCGGTCGCGCGCAGGCGTTGCTCGGCATCCTTGCGCCGCACATGAAGTCCGGCGATCCCGGCTGCCTCCTCGAGCATCGCCCGCCGGTCGGCAGGCTTCGCGGCGATCACCGCGCCGATCCGCCCCTGGCTGACGAGCGCGGGCGAGTGCGCGCCCGTCGCTGCATCGGCGAAGAGCAGCGACACGTCGCGCGCCCGAACGTCCCGGCCATTGATCCGGTATGCAGAGCCCGCCCCACGTTCGATCCGGCGGACGACCTCGGTTTCGTCGTCGTCCCCTGCACCCTCCACAAGGATCGAGACCTCGGCGAAATCGCGCTGCGGACGGGTCGCGGTGCCGGCGAAGATCACGTCCTCCATGCCCGCGCCGCGCATCGATTTCGCGCTGTTCTCGCCCATCGTCCAGCGGAGCGCCTCGAGCAGGTTCGATTTGCCGCAGCCATTGGGGCCGACGATGCCCGTCAGCCCGGGCTCTATCCGCAAATCGGCGGGATCGACGAAGCTTTTGAACCCCGTCAGCCGCAGCCGCTTGATCTGCACCGCGCCGGCGCCCCGGCCTTAAAGCGCGCCAGCAGCGGCGAGCACCGGCTTGAGCGCCGACCAGCCATTCACATTGGCCTGAACCTTGCCGTTGACGATAAAGGTTGGCGTGCCCGAAATCTGAAACTGCTGATCGGCGATCTGCAGATTCTTCGCCAATTCATCGAGCGTCTTCTGGTCGTTGAGGCATGCCCGCGCCTTCACCTCGGGCACACCGCGCTGCTTGACGAAATCGAGATACCCGAGCCCTTCGGCGAAATGCGTTGCGACGACCGCTGGCAGCCGGCCCTGCAACGCCTGAGCGCCCTGAGCGACCTTTTCCTCATTCGCCAGCAATGTCGGCTGATTACGCATCATTTCATCGAGCATCGGAAAAAACGCCGCAGCGTCGACACAGTGGCCGAGCAGGATCGGGCCGATATCAAGAGCGCCGTGAACGGGATAATCGCGGAATTCATAGCTCAGCTTGCCACTGGCAATTGGTCCCGATTTGAGTTCGGGAAAGCCTTCTTGATCGAACAGCGCGCAGGTGGGGCAGGTGCGCGCGCCATATTCGATGAGTTTCACCGCCGCATCGGGGTTGCCCATCTTGTAACCGCCCTCGGGCGTGCGGCTGACGACATCGACCCAGTTCGTTCCGGCAGGCGCAATCTTGGCGGCAACGGGGCCGGCAGGCACGACCTTTGCAGATGTCGACTTGTCGTCTCCACAACCCGCCGCCAGCATCAGCGGCAGCACGGCGAACGCGATACGAAGCTTCATCGAAATTACTCCATCAGCGGAAAAAATCATCGGGATCCCTTTGACCGCAACACCGGCTCAAGCGTTGCCCAGGCCGACACCCCGAGCTTTTCGCCATTCACGAAAAAGCTCGGCGTGCCCTCTATCTTGCCGCGCGATTCATCGGCAATCGCCAGAATGCGCTTCAACGCCGCCTGATCAGCGAAACAGGCATCGATCCGCGCACTCGAAAGCCCGCGCGCGCGCATGAGATCGATCAGACCGCTCGATTGCGCACCGGCACGAACCAGTTCGAGCGGCGATGCCAGCGCAAAGCGATTGGCTTCCTTTTCGAGGAAATTGAAGCCGAGCGGCAGCCAGTCATCCTGCCGCGCAAAAATCTGTTCCGCAGCAGCGAAATATCCCGCAGCACCAGCGCAACGCACGAGCATCGTCGCGCCGAGATCAATCTGATCGCGCACGATCGGCCGGATTTCGTAACTGGTCGACCCCGAGCGGATCATCTCGCCCTTGAGCACCGCCGCCGATTCGGCAGAAAAATGCGCGCAGTGCGGACAGGTGAAGCTCAGATATTCGACGATCTTCACCGCCGCCTGCGGATTGCCGAGCACGAAACTGCCCGCCGGAGTCATCCGCACGATGCGCGACCAATCCTGCACGCCTTGCGTTTTCTGAACCGGATGGGCTGGCTTTTTTGGAGAAGCTGCAACGGTGCCTGCCCCGAGCATCAGCATCCAAAGCGCGATCAACGCCGCTCTCATCGGTCGGCCTCTGCCTGGGCTGGCGCAACCGACGCGATCACTGGCGGCCCCTGAGTCGTCGAGACACCAGCGGCCAGCGCCTCGAGCACCGCCTTGAATTCCGGATCGGCGATCGCGCGCAGGCTGTTGCCGAGTTCGACCGGCACGGGTCGCAGTGACGGCGGCGCGCGGCGCGGTTCGGGGATCGGCACGTCGCCCTGACGGATCGCAACCTTGATGATCGCGGCATAGCCGAAAAAGCGATTGACCCGGTCGATGATCTCCGGCGCGATATGCTGCATCATCGGGCCGTGGGCACCGCGTACGACGAGGCACAATGTCCCCTCGGCGCGTTTGCCCCGCGGAAAGCGAATCGCCTCGGGTGCCGAAACCGCCGCATAACGCGGCCCGACGATTTCGGGCCAGCGGCCGACCACCGCGCTTTGGACGAAGCCGAATTTGCGAAAGGCGGCACCGCTCACATCGGGCAGCAGATCGGATACCGCGCGCGCGGGGCCGCCGCGCTTTGCTTCTGCCGGTTGGGGACGGGGTACGCGAACGCCGCTCTTGCTCATGCCGCATCCCATGCCATAGCCGAGGCGTGATCGCCAAGTTCCCATCTGCACTGGCTCCGCGCGACAGCATCGCGAGCCGGCTGCTCGGCTGGTATGATGCGCATGCCCGCGATCTCCCGTGGCGGGCAAAGCCGGGCGACGGCGCCGATCCCTACCGCGTGTGGCTCTCCGAAATCATGCTGCAGCAGACGACCGTCGCCACCGTCCGTCCGCGCTTCGTCGAGTTCATGGCGCGGTGGCCCGATGTGGCGGCCCTGGCGGTCGCTGACGATGCCGATCTGATGGCGGCGTGGGCGGGGCTCGGCTATTATGCCCGCGCGCGCAACCTCATCGCCTGCGCGCGCGCCATCGTTGCCGATCACGACGGGCATTTCCCGCCCGACGAGGCGACACTGCGCACCCTGCCCGGCATCGGCGATTATACCGCCGCCGCCATCAGCGCGATCGCCTTTGGCAGGCGGGCGGTGGTGATCGACGGCAATGTCGAGCGCGTCGTTGCGCGTCTGTTCGCGGTCGAAGCGCCACTGCCCGCCGCCAAACCGGCGATCCGTGCGCATGCCGATGCGATCACGCCCAACGCTCGCGCGGGCGATTTCGCACAGGCAATGATGGATCTGGGCGCGACCATATGCCGCCCCCGCGCGCCCGATTGCCTGCTTTGTCCGCTCCGCGCCGATTGCCGCGCCACCGAGACCGGCACGCCTGATCGCTTTCCGGTAAAGCCCGCAAAAAGGGCCAAGCCGCAGCGATACGGCACGGTTTTCTGGATCGAACGCGACGGCCACGTCCTGCTGGTCCGTCGCCCGGCCAAGGGTTTGCTCGGCGGCATGCGGGCGCTCCCCACGGGTCCCTGGGCCGACGTGCCACCGGCGTTGCGCGATGCGCCCCTGCCCGACGCGGCGTGGAGGCTCTCCCCCGATCGCGCGACGCACGTCTTCACGCATTTCCGGCTCGAACTCGCGCTTGCGGTTGTGACGATCGAGGGGCATGCACCCCCGGTGGCTGGCGAATGGTGGGCGATCGACGCGCTCGATTCGGCGGGATTGCCGACGGTGTTTGCCAAAGCGGCACGGCTAGGGAGAAGATGAGATGGCGCAGATTTTTCGCACCGGCATGATCCGTAATCTGGCGATGGGCACGGCGCTATCCGCTGTCGTCGCAAGCGGCGCGCTGGCGGGGCAGGCGATGCGCCATTCGCATTCGGCGATGGTGGCGCCAACCGCCCTGCCAAAGGCGACCGTGCTGATCGAGAGCTATCCCGCCACCAAGAAGACGCCGGGCATCGTCGCCACCATCGGCCTGGACGACGCCGGACCGACGATCATCGCCGCCGGAACGCTCGCAACCGAGCCGACCGCTGCAAAGGCCGATGCCGATTCGCTGTGGCGCGTCTATTCGATGACCAAGCCGATCACCGCGATGGCGGCGATGATGCTGATCGAGCAGGGCAAGATGAAACTCGACCAGCCGGTGTCCGATTTCATCCCGGCGTTCAAGAACATGACGGTGCTGGTCGATGGCACCAAGGACCTGGCCGCAACGCCCGCCACAAAGCCGATCACGATCCGCCACCTGCTGACCCACACAGCCGGGCTTGGCTATACGATCGTTACCAAGGGGCCGTTGCTGAAGGCGTATGAGCAGGCCGGCATCACCCCCTTCACCGCCAATGCGGCGATCGAGCAACAGATGCGCGCCGCGCGCCCGGCGACGCTCGAGGCATTCGCCAACAAGGTCGCCACGCTGCCGCTGATCGCGGAACCCGGCACGAAATGGAGCTATTCGATCGGGCTCGACGTGATGGGCCGCGTGATCGAAGTGGCGAGCGGCATGCCCTTCGACACCTATCTGAAGACGCGGATCTTCCAGCCGCTGAAGATGAATTCCACCTTCTTTACCGTGCCCGCCGCCGACGCCAAGCGGCTCGCGACAGGCTATACCTGGCTTGGCGAGAACATGATCCCGCTCGATCCGGCGGCATCCTCGGTCTATCTTCAGCCGCCAAGCTTTCCTTATGGTGGGGCGGGGCTCGTCATGTCGGCGCATGATTATGACCGGTTCCTGCATATGCTGGTGGACGGCGGCACGCTCGACGGCGTCCGCATCATGAAACCCGCGACGGTCGCGCTCGCGATGTCGAACCTGTTGCCGGCGGGCGTCATCTTCCCCGGCGCGGTCATCAATACCGGCGGCGCGACGGGGCCGTCGCAGGGCTTTGGCGCGGGTGGCTCTGTGTATCTGGTCGATGTCCCCAACGGCCCTTCCAAGGGGACCTATGGCTGGGGCGGTGCGGCGGGCACGATCGCGTGGGTCGATCCGGTGAAGCATCTGCGCGCAACGGTGATGGTCAATTACATCCCTGGCGAGAAGTGGCCGCTCCGCCCCGATTTCACCAAGGCGCTCTACGCCGATCTCGCGCACTGAAGCCGGCTGCAATACCGGGGTTTACCGGCGGGTTGCTCGACCGGGCGGATCACCTGCGCCAGGATGCCGACGCGCTGGCCGCCGTCAAGTCGGATTGGCGCGCGCGAGTCCTGAAGCTCGACAATTTCGAGCCCGAACTTGGCGATGACGGCATGCTCGGCTGGGGCACGCTCGCCGACCTGCCCGATGAGGCTGAACTCGTGCTGCTGGGATTGGCAGGCGACCGCCCGCATTTCGCCGCTTACCTGCCCGGCATGCGCGCGCCGCCGGGGCGGTCGCTGCGGTTGTTCGGCATGCTCGATCGGTTCGCGGCGGGCGAAGCGGCGACCTATGCGGCGGCGCGCAGCGTGCTCGATTGGCATAGCCGCCACCTGTTCTGCGCCAATTGTGGAAGCGGAACCGCGATGATCCGCGCCGGCTGGGGCCGCAAATGCGACAGCTGCAGCACTGAACATTTCCCGCGCGTCGACCCCGTCGTGATCATGATCGCCGAGCATCAGGGGCGCGCGCTGCTGGGGCGCGGGATGGGCTGGCCACCGGGGCGCTATTCCGCGCTCGCAGGCTTTCTTGAACCCGGTGAATCGATCGAGGAAGCCGTCGCGCGCGAGATTTTCGAGGAAGCCGGCGTGCGCGTATCGAACGTGCGCTACATCGCCAGCCAACCCTGGCCCTTCCCCTCGTCGCTGATGATGGCGTGCGTGGCAGAGGCCGAGGACGACACGCTCACCATCGACACCAAGGAACTCGAAGACGCGATCTGGGTCGATCGCGCGGCGGTGCAGGCAGTGCTGCGCGGCGAAAGCGGCCCGTTCCTCCCGCCCCCGCCCTATGCGATCGCGCACACACTGCTAACCGCGTGGGCGGCGGCATGACTAAGGTGCGCGGCCAAGCCTTGGAGGGCCGCTGGGGAACGACAAGCGCGGAGTTGCCACCCCGGCGACGCTGCCTATTTACCCTTTAGAACCGCAGCGACAATGGCTGCGTTATAATCCTTGAATGATGCCCGCACGAGATTCTGCCAGACCGGCAGGTTGACCTCTACCGCGTCTCCGCGGGCGATCGTGTTTCCGACGCTCATGAGGGGAGCAACATCCGCGGCACCGAGCCGCTCGGTGGCAAAAGGCGTCGCCACGCCATAATCTCCCTCTGCGCGGAAATAGAATGGAAAGGTGTACCCACGCGAGAGCGCTTTAGCGGCCAGGATGCCGGACGCGACGCCGCGCAGCGTGAAGCCGGTCGCGCCGCCGACGCTCGCTGTTGTCCGCCCGCCGAAGCCGCCCCTGGTCGAGCCGCCGATGGAAGCGAAATCGAGCACCAAATGGGGCATTAGTGCCAGCGTGTTTTCCGGCTGACCCTTTACGATCTTGCCGCTCGCGCTCGCGGCGGCAGTGACGTTAGCGCCGTAGGCGAACGGCGCCAACGCCGGAGCGGAGTCCGATCCAACGGTGACCCAGCCCTGCTTGAGGCTCTTGTTAAGCGTGAACCCACCGGACTCCATCGTCACGACCTGGACGTTCCCTGGCAGTGGAGCAACGCCCGAAGCCGCAACCATCGCTTGGGCCTGCTCATCGGTAGCCACAGGCAGACCTGCGGCGACAAATCGAGCCTTAAGGTCGGAGTGCGCCTCAGTCGCCAGATTTCTGAGCGTCGCCTCATCGACCCCGCTCAATATCTTCGTCATTCGCGCGCGAGCGCCGATACCCCCGACTGCGGTTGCTTGCTGCGAAGTTATAAGCGTTAGGTGGTAGGCCGGAACCACCACTGCTTTGCTGCCCTTGAAATAGCCGTAGTTCAGACCGGCCCACTTGATTGGAAACGTCTGCGCCCAGGCAGTGCCGCCGATAGCGATCATTGCCAAAGCAGTCACCGCGATCAGCTGAAATCCCTGCCGTTTCATCGAAATCTCCTCCGCGCTTGACAACAGGCTCCAAGATTGGTCCCACCGCCACAAGTGTTAACCTGTCGGACGGTCGAGGGCGAGAGGAGAGCGCCGAATAATTACCGATCGCTGATCTGATTACGTCGAATGCCGCTCTGCGTGCTTTTTGGCGAGATGAGGCGCGACAACGAATGTCTGCTTACGTAAAGCCTTTGCTCAAAAGCGGTGAGTCCGATTTCCAGCAACAGCGGCCTTCCCGCCCTAGCCGCCGCTCTCCCGTCGCGCCGTCAGCACCACGTCGATTTCGTCGCCGCGCGGGTTCAGCAGATCGAGCCGCACGCGGCCATCGCCGGTGCGGGTGATCGTTGCCGGGATCGAGCAATTGGTCAGCACCCATCCCGCCGGCAACACCACGGCATTGTCGGCGCGGCCCAGCGAGCGGTGCCACACGAGTTCGTCGCCCACCAAAGAGTAGCGCGCCGCATCGGTATAGGTTTCGGCGAAGCGTAGCCGGCGGCTTTCCCCCGCCTTCACCTCGGGATAATGGAACAGGACCGCGACGGTCTTGTCGTCGATGTCCTTCGCCTCGGGCTCGGCGCGGCGGACGGCGTCGCCGCTGATCAGTTCATGCGTCAGCATCTGCCCGGTATCGAGATCGCGCGCCGACGGGTTGGAGACGGTGCTGCCGCTGCGGACGATGTTGACATAGGTCGCATGGCCGACGCGGCCTTCCGTATAATCATGCGTCAGCGCGAAGGCATGGGTTTCGGGCGAGAGCAGATAATAGACGATGTTGCGATTCTGGTGCGCGCGCTCATCAAAAGTCTGGCTCGATTTTACGCCCGACACCGCCCCCTTGCGTGCCTTCACAACCAATGGCGCTTGAGCAGGCGTGGTGTTCCAGAACGAGATGGCGATCCGTCCATCGGCCTGCTGGATCACCTGCGAGGGATAATTGCACGACACCAGCACATAGCCCGCCGGCAGCACGACCGCGTTACGTTTGATGCCGAGCGAACGATCGAACACGATCAGATCGCCCTCCATCCGGTAACTGGCGGCGTCCTCATAGGTCTTGTCGATCTCGATGCGGCCGCCTCCCCCATTCGCCGGCACGGGCCGCGCGAGCGACACCTTGATGTAGCGATCCTGCGGCTTGGCACTCGCAACGCCGCCCGCGCGGGCAATATCGCCGCCGACTTCCTCGAACTTCAGCGGCTTGCCGGTTGCGCGGTCATGCACCTGTTCATCGCTGGCAATGCTGCCGGGGCGGATCGGGTTGAAATAGCTGACAGCGCCCGGCGTCGTCGCCGTCACTTCATAATAAATCCGGAATTTGTGGCTTTCGGGCGCGAGCAATTCATAGCGGGTATAGCCATCGGCCTCGTGCTGCGGTGCGGTTTGCGCCACCGCGACGGTTGCACCGATCAAGCCGAGCAAGAACGCCACCAACCGCCACTTCGCCATCATCATTCCCCCGTTGCGGTCAAATGATGCGCCAGCGCGCCGCGCGCGGCAATCCTATCCCCGCAGTCGCGCCTGCCGATATGTGCCGAGCACACGCAGCCATTTCGAGTGGAAGCCGAGCTCTTCCAGTGCCCGGTCGAGCGCCGCATCACCGGGCTTGCCGACGATATCGGCGTAGAATTCAGTCGCGGCAAAGCTGCCGCCGCGCTGATAACTTTCAAGCTTGGTCATGTTGACGCCGTTGGTCGCAAACCCGCCCAGCGCCTTGTAGAGCGCAGCGGGCACGTTCTTCACCTCGAAGATCAACGTCGTCATGAACGGGCCATCGCCGACGGGCTCCGCCCCGCCCCGCGCGAGCACGACGAAGCGCGTGGTGTTGTGATCGGCATCGGCAATATCCTCGGCGAGCAGGTTGAGCCCGTAAATCGCCGCCGCCCCCGGGGGCGCGAGTGCCGCGATGTTCGGGTTGGCCATTTCGGCGGCGAGCGCTGCGGCGCCCGCCGTGTCGGGATAGGAGACGGGCGCAATGCCGTTTGCACGCAGCCAGTGGCGGCATTGGCCGAGCGCCTGCGGGTGGCTCATCGCCTCGCTTACATCGGCGCGCGTCCCCACCCCCATCAGTGCGTGGCGGATCGGCAGAAAATGCTCACCCGTGATCGACAGGCCCGATTCGGGCAGCAGGAAATGGATGTCCGCGACGCGCCCGTGCAGCGAATTTTCAATCGGGATGATTGCGCAATCGGCGCGCCCATCCTGTACCGCCTCGATCGCATCGGCGAAATCGAAACACGGCAGCGGCAGGCCATCGGGGAACGCCTGGAGCGCCGCGACATGCGAATTGGCGCCCGGCGCGCCCTGAAAAGCGACGGTCCGCTCGGGGCTCCGCGCCGCTTCTTCGGTCATGCGCGCGACGATAGGCCGTGCAGGTGCAGCAAAATTTTCCATTGCAGGCGCGAATATCGGGCTGTTCCCTAACGGGCAAGCGCTGCTTGCGTTCAGCGGGCAAGCGCTGCTTGCGTTCAGCGGGCAAGCGCTGCTTGCGATGCCGCAGTTGCGAAACTAAAGGGGGCGCAACTGAAAAGCACGAGGCATATCTTCACGATGGACATTCGGACGAACACGATCGCGGGCTGGATTCTGGCGGCACTGTTTGTGGCGCTGGGGCTGGGCATTGTCAGCGGCAAGTTCTTCCACGCCGAACGTCCCGAAAAACTCGGCTACCCGATCGAGGGCGTCGTCGAAGGCGGCGGTGCCGGTGCAGAAGCCGCCGTGCCCGACAAGCCGATCGCCGAGATGATGGCATCTGCCGATCCCGCCAAGGGCGCGGACGTGTTCAAGAAATGCGCCGCCTGCCACACCGTCGCTCAGGGCGGCGCCAACGGCATCGGCCCCAATCTATGGGCCACTGCCGGCGAGGCGATCGCGCAGGGCAAGGGCGGCTATGCCTTTTCGGATGCGCTGAAAGCGGCGGGCGCAGGCAAAACCTGGACCTTCGAGAACCTCAACGAGTGGCTCAAATCGCCGCGCAAATTTGCAGAGGGCACCAAGATGACCTTTGCCGGTCTAGCCAGTGCCGAAGACCGCGCCTCGGTGATCGCCTATCTGAATGCGCAAGGATCGAACCTGCCGATCCCGGCGGCGGCAGCGGCCCCAGCCGCCGATGCGGCAGCGCCGGCGGATAATGCCGCCGCCCCCGCCGCCAACGCATCGGCGCCTGCTGCGGCGCAATAGCTCTTCAGCCAGCGTCCATCGGGTCACCCTGCGTGGGGTCCGTTTGCTCGCGGTAAAAATTCTGGACGACTTCCCACGCTTCCTCGGCGGTTTCGACGAAGGTGAACAGCTTCATATCGCGCGGCGAGATCACGCCTTCCTCGCAGAGCGCCTCGAAATTAACGACGCGCGTCCAGAATTCGCGCCCGAACAACAGCACCGGGATCGGTGCGATCTTGCCCGTCTGGATGAGCGTCAACAGCTCGAACAGTTCGTCGAACGTCCCGAACCCGCCGGGGAATGCGGCAAGCGCGCGCGCATGCAGCAGGAAATGCATCTTCCGAAGCGCGAAATAGTGGAACTGCATGCTCAGTGACGGCGTCACATAGGGGTTGGGCGCCTGTTCGTGCGGCAGCACAATGTTGAGCCCGATCGATTCGGCGCCGACATCGGCAGCACCGCGATTGGCAGCCTCCATGATCGAAGGGCCACCCCCCGAACAGACGACGAATTGCCGTTTGCCGTCTTCGTCGCACGGGCATTCGCTGACGATCCGGGCGAGCGCGCGGGCGACATCATAATATTTTGATTTGGCGACAAGGCTCTCGGCGATCTTTCGCGCGCTCTCGCCCTCGGCGAGATCGAGCAGCGCCTGCGCCTTGGCGGGCTCGGGGATACGCGCAGAGCCATAGAAGACAAAGGTCGAGGCGATATTCGCCTCCTGAAGGATCAGCTCGGGTTTCAGCAATTCGAGCTGGAACCGCACCGGGCGCAGATCCTCACGCAGCAGGAAATCCATGTCCTGAAAGGCGAGCTTGTAGGCGGGATGCTCGGTTTGCGGGGTGGAAACCTGCCCCTTGGCGGTCTGGGCATCCTGGGCAGCGCGCGCGAAAACGCGCGACGGGACTTTGGGTTCGATCATGACGGGGCCTTAGCGCAAAGCGGCGACGCATTGCATCGCTTTTGTCGGCGTCAGATCTCAGCGGCAGAAGCCGGCGTGATCATCCTCGAGATGGAGATGGTTGTAATGCGCGGCATTGTAATCGGGGCTGAGCACGGTGCCGAAGCGTTTGCAGGCGGAGTTGTGGATCGTCTCGAGGAAACGCCGCTCCCGGCCATCCGACGATCGCCAACCGCGCTCGATCGTGATGCGTCGTCCATCGGCAAGCACGAAGCCGCCGACATCAACGGCATTGGCGATGGCATGCCCGGAGCGGCGCCCGGCAGAGGCCGCATTGCCGATCACGTTACGGCAGGCATAGCTGCCATAGCTGTCGATCTTCACCAGATCGCTGCCCAATATCTGACGCGCGGCAGGCGCCACCGCATAGCGCACCCAGGCGGAAAAGCTGCGCGCCAGCCCGCACCGCATCGCCTTCAGATTGGTGACGGGCACGCCGACATCGGTGAGCAGGATCGTCCCGATCGCGCTGCAACCACCGCCGAAACGCTGATCGGGTAGCGGCGTATAGCCGATATCGGCTCGGCGCAGATCGGCGAGGCAGGCGCGCGTCTCCTTGTCGCTCGGGATCGGCACATAGGCGGGACTCGCGCCCGTCTGGCGCGGCCGCGGTCGATTGTCGCTGCTGCCCGACGAACAACCGGCGACAGTGAAAAGGATGGCGAGAAGGAGGGTCAGCAAGGCAATCGCTTTCATGCGATCCGCGCTAGGCGATTGTGCTTAACGTGTCGCTAAGCCGTGAGTTCGAGGTCTCAACACCGCGCTTGACAGGCGCAGACGCATCGCTAGGGCCGTCGACGGGCCACGCGGTCCCAACGCCGCGCGTGCTCTCTGTAAGGAGAGACTGACATGACTGACACTGCCGCGCTTGACGCCACGACTGCGCCTGCCGCACCAAAACCACCCACAAAACCTGCCCGCCCGTTTTTCTCGTCGGGTCCGTGCGCCAAGCCGCCGGGCTGGGACGCCAGTAAACTCGCGACCGAATCGCTCGGCCGCTCGCACCGCTCGAAGATCGGCAAGGCGCGGCTGCAACATGCGATCGACCTGACCCGCAAGGTGCTGCGCGTGCCCGACACGCACCGGATCGGCATCGTGCCCGCGTCCGACACCGGCGCCTATGAAATGGCGATGTGGACGATGCTGGGCGCGCGCCCCGTTGCCACGCTCGCCTGGGAAAGCTTCGGCGATGGCTGGGTGACGGACGCTGCCAAGCAGTTGAAGCTCGATCCGACCGTCATCCGCGCCGATTATGGCCAGCTGCCCGATCTGGCGGCGGTCGATTGGGCCAGCGACGTGCTGTTCACCTGGAACGGCACCACCAGCGGCGTGCGCGTGCCGAGCGGCGACTGGATCAGCGAGACCCGCGAAGGGCTGAGCTTCAACGACGCGACGTCAGCGGTGTTTGCCTATGACATGCCGTGGGACAAGCTCGATGTGACGACCTTTTCCTGGCAGAAGGTGCTTGGCGGCGAAGGCGCGCATGGCGTCATCATCCTCGGCCCCCGCGCGGTCGAACGGCTGACCAGCTACACGCCTGCCTGGCCGCTGCCCAAGATTTTTCGGCTCGTGTCGAAGGGCGCGCTGGCCGAGGGCGTTTTCAAGGGCGAGACGATCAACACGCCGTCGATGCTCGCGGTCGAGGATGTCATCTTCGCGCTCGAATGGGCGGAGACGCTTGGCGGGCTCGACGGGCTGATTGCGCGGAGCGATGCCAATGCTGCCGCGCTCGACGCGATCGTTGCCGAGCGCGATTGGCTCGGCCATCTCGCGGTTGACCCCGCGACGCGCTCCAAAACGAGCGTCTGCCTGACGGTGGAAGGCGCCGACGAAGCGCTGATCAAGGCGATGGCGTCGTTGCTCGAAAAGGAAGGCGCGGCATTCGACGTGGCCGGCTACCGCGATGCCCCGCCCGGCCTGCGCATCTGGTGCGGCGCGACCGTCGACACCGCCGATATCGTGGCGCTCGGGCCGTGGCTCGACTGGGCCTATGCGACGGCGAAGGCTGACTGAACCCGTTGTTCTCCCGCGAAGGCGGGAGCCCAGTCTGGGTCCCCGCCTTCGCGGGGACACACCCTATTTTCCAAGGAACTTCCCATGCCCAAAGTCCTCATCTCCGATAAAATGGACCCCAACGCCGCCGCCATCTTCCGCGCGCGCGGTGTCGAAGTCGACGAAATCACCGGCAAGACACCGGAAGAACTGATGGCGATTATCGGCCAATATGACGGCCTCGCTATCCGCAGCTCGACCAAGGTGACCAAGGCGATCCTGGAACACGCGACCAATCTGAAAGTCATCGGTCGCGCCGGCATCGGCGTCGACAATGTCGATATTCCCGCCGCATCCGCCAAGGGCGTGGTCGTCATGAACACGCCGTTCGGCAATTCGATCACCACCGCCGAACATGCGATTGCGCTGATGTTCGCGCTCGCCCGCCAGCTTCCCGAGGCCGATGCCAGCACGCAGGCTGGCAAGTGGGAAAAGAACCGCTTCATGGGGGTCGAGCTGACGTCGAAGACGCTCGGTCTCATTGGTGCTGGCAATATCGGGTCGATCGTCGCGGACCGCGCGCTTGGGCTGAAGATGAAGGTCGTCGGCTTCGATCCTTTCCTCACCCCCGAACGCGCGGTCGAGATGGGCGTGGAAAAGGTGACGCTCGACGATCTGCTCGCCCGCGCCGATTTCATCACGCTGCACACCCCGTTGACCGACCAGACCCGCAACATCTTGTCCGCCGAAAATCTGGCGAAGACGAAGAAGGGCGTGCGGATCATCAACTGCGCACGCGGTGGGCTGATCGATGAGGCCGCGCTGAAGGCAGGCCTCGATTCGGGGCATATCGCGGGCGCGGCGCTCGACGTGTTTCAAACCGAGCCTGCCAAGGAATCGCCGCTTTTCGGCACGCCGGGCTTCGTCTCGACCCCGCATCTTGGCGCTTCGACGACCGAGGCGCAGGTCAATGTCGCGCTGCAGGTGGCCGAGCAGATGGCCGATTACCTTGTGACGGGCGGCATCACCAATGCGCTCAACGTGCCGAGCCTGTCCGCCGAGGAGGCCCCCAAGCTGAAGCCCTATATGGCGCTCGCCGAAAAGCTTGGGAGCCTGATCGGCCAGCTTGCGCACGGCGCCTTGTCGGGCATCTCTGTCGAGGTCGGCGGGGCCGCCGCCCAGCTCAACCAGAAGCCAATCACGAGCGCGGTGCTCGCCGGCATGATGCGGGTGCATTCGGATATCGTGAACATGGTCAACGCGCCCTTCCTCGCCAAGGAACGCGGGATCGACGTGCGCGAGGTCCGCCATGACCGCGAGGGCGATTACCACACGCTGGTGCGCGTGACGGTGAAGACCGATTCGGGCGACAAATCGGTCGCGGGCACGTTGTTCGGTGATGCGGCGCCGCGTCTCGTCGAACTGTTCGGCATCAAGGTCGAGGCCGATCTGGCCGGCTACATGCTGTATGTCGTCAATGAAGACGCGCCGGGCTTTATCGGACGGCTCGGGACGACGCTTGGCGAATCGGGCGTCAACATCGGCACTTTTCACCTGGGGCGACGCGATGCCGGCGGCGAAGCGATCGTGCTGATGTCGGTCGACGATCCCGTCACCAACGATCTAATCGCGCATGTCCGCGCGCTGCCCGGCGTCAAAACGGTGATGGCGCTGAAATTCTGAGGTGGCTAAGGCGGCAGTCATGACCTCCGCACTCCTTCCCGAAGGCTTTCACGATCGTCTGCCGCCCTTTGCCGATGTCGCCGCGCGGCTGGAGGCGCGGCTGCTGGGGGCGGCCTATGCGCATGGCTATGAGCGTGTCGATCCGCCGCTTGCAGAGTTTGAAAGCGCGCTCGCCGGGCGGCTGAAAGCGACGCGGGCGCAGAGTGCGGTGCGCTTCGTCGATCCCGTTTCGCAGCGCACGCTCGCGATCCGGCCCGATATGACGGCGCAGGTCGGGCGGATCGCGGCGACGCGGATGGCGCATCATCCGCGCCCGGTGCGGCTGTCCTATGCCGGCCCGGTGCTGAAATTGCGCGCCTCGCAACTCGACCCGGAGCGCGAGGCGCATCAGATCGGCTGCGAGCTGATCGGCCTCGATAGCGTCGCGGCGGCCTGCGAGATTGCGAGTGTCGCGGTCGATGCGCTCACTGCGGCGGGCGTCGCGGACATTTCGATCGATTTCACCCTGCCCGATCTGGTCGATATCCTCGCCAACGGCCCGTTCCCCGTCGCCGCCGACCGTATCGAGGAGTTGCGCGACCGGCTCGATGCCAAGGATGCGGGCGGGGTCGCCGCCATCGCGCCCGCCTATCTGCCGTTGATCGAGGCGGCAGGGCCGTTCGAGGCAGCGCATGACCGATTGTGCGCGTTCGATGCCGGGGGCGCGCTCACGTCGCGCCTCGACGGTCTGTGGGCGATCGCGGAGAGTTTGAAGGGCAAGGTCGCGCTGACCCTCGATCCCACCGAGCGGCATGGCTTCGAATATCAGAGCTGGATCGGCTTCTCGATTTTTGCCGGCGGGGTGCGCGGCGAAATCGGGCGTGGCGGCAGCTACACCGTCCTCCATGAGGACGGCGCGGAAGAAGCAGCGATCGGTTTTTCGGTCTATGCCGATGCGATCGTCGATGGTGGCCTTGCACCGGCGGAGCGGCGGCGGCTGTTCGTGCCCTTTGGCATCGATAGCGCGCTGGCGGCAGCGAAACGGCGTGAAGGCTGGGTAACCGTAGCGGCGCTTGAAGCCGGCGATACGCCTGAGGCGCAACTATGCACGCATGTGCTGGGCACCGAGGGCGATACCCGCCCGGTAAAGGGAGTTTGAGTGGCCAACGTAGCAGTGATCGGCGCCCAATGGGGCGATGAGGGCAAGGGCAAGATCGTCGACTGGCTCGCCGAGCGCGCCGATGTGGTGGTGCGCTTTCAGGGCGGGCACAACGCCGGACACACACTCGTCGTCGGCAACAGCGTCTACAAGCTGTCGCTGCTCCCTTCGGGCATCGTTCGCGGCACGCCTTCGGTGATCGGCAACGGCGTGGTGCTCGATCCCTGGGCGCTGAAGGCCGAGGTGGAAAAGCTGCGCGGCCAGGGCGTGTCGATCACCCCGGAAACGCTGATGATTGCCGATAACTGCGCGCTGATCCTGCCCTTCCACCGCGATCTCGATGCCCTGCGTGAGGATGCCAGCGGCGATGGCAAGATCGGCACCACGCGCCGCGGCATTGGCCCTGCTTATGAGGACAAGGTCGGCCGGCGCGCGATCAGGGTGTGTGATCTGGCGCATCTGGATGGTCTCGGGCCGCAGCTCGACCGGTTGACCGCGCACCATGATGCGTTGCGTGCAGGCTTTGGCGAGCCGCCCATCGATCGCGCGGCGCTGATCGAGGAATTGCGCGAGATTGCCGCGTTCGTGCTCGCCTTTGTGCAGCCGGTGTGGCGGATGCTCGGCGAGGCGCGTGCGCGCGGCAAGCGCATTTTGTTCGAGGGTGCGCAGGGTGTGCTGCTCGATGTCGACCACGGCACCTATCCATTCGTCACGTCGTCGAACACGATCGCGGGTACGGCAGCGGGAGGATCGGGTCTTGGGCCGAGCGCGGTCGGCTTCGTGCTCGGCATCGCCAAGGCCTATACGACGCGGGTCGGCTCCGGCCCCTTCCCGACCGAATTGTCAGAGGCGACGGGCGAAAGGCTGGGCGAGCGCGGCCATGAATTCGGTACCGTCACGGGGCGCAAGCGCCGCTGCGGCTGGTTCGATGCGGTGCTGGTGCGGCAATCGGCAGCGGTGGGCGGCATCACCGGGATCGCGCTCACCAAGATCGACGTGCTCGACGGGTTCGACGAGGTGAAGATCTGCACCGGCTACCGGCTGAACGGGGCTGACCTGGATTATTTCCCCGCACATGCCGCCGATCAGGCGGGCGTTGAGCCGATTTACGAAACGCTGCCCGGCTGGCATGAATCCACCGCCGGCGCGCGCAGCTGGGCCGATTTGCCAGCCGCTGCCATCAAATACATCAAGCGGATCGAGGAACTGATTCGCTGCCCCGTCGCGCTGGTTTCAACGAGCCCCGAGCGCGACGACACGATCCTGGTGCGCGATCCCTTTGCGGATTGACGGGGCCGGGAGCGGCCACCCCCCCCGGCTGATCCGTCCTCGATACTGATCGCGATCAGCGGGGCTTTGATTTCGGCTTGGGTGTGGGCGTCGGCGTTGCCGTTGGTTGGCTGCTGTCATTGGCCATCATGCCGTTGGCTGGCATGCCATCATTGGCCATCATGTCATTCGAGGCCATCGAGTTATTGGCCATTTGCGGGTCGTTGGTCGTCACTTGAGCGATCGCCGCTGTCGACAGGGCGATTGCCGCGGCGCCCAGGATATGTGTGATACGCATCGTTTAAGCTCCTGCTAAAACACCGCATTTTTGTACGGCGCCCAAGATAAATGCGCACGCTTCGCTTTGGTTGCAGCCCCCTTGGTCAGATGCGCCGCACCGTCTTCAGGCAATCAACCGCACTGCCCACGATGGCGCAGCTTGTGGTCCGCCAGCACAAGCGCGACCATGGCCTCCACCACGGGCGTACCGCGGATACCGACGCACGGGTCGTGGCGCCCCTTGGTCATGATCTCGGTCGCAGCACCATCTCGGCCGATGGTTTCGACGGGCGTCAGGATCGAGCTCGTCGGCTTGAACGCGACGCGCACCAGCACCGGCTGCCCGGTCGAGATACCCCCTGCGATACCGCCCGCGTGATTGGCAAGGAACTCCGGGCCGTCCTCGCCCGGTCGCATCGCATCGGCATTGTCTTCGCCGCGCAAGCGCGCCGCCGCAAAGCCGTCGCCAATCTCGACGCCCTTTACCGCATTGATGCTCATACATGCACTCGCGAGGTCGGCATCGAGCTTGGCGTAGAGCGGCGCGCCCCAGCCAGCGGGCACGCCTGTCGCCTCACACGCGATCACCGCGCCGAGCGACGAGCCGGCCTTGCGGGCATCATCGACGAGTTTTTCCCAGCGTGCCGCCGCCATCGCATCGGGGCAAAAAAACGGATTGCGATCAATCTCCGACCGATCGAAATTCGCCGGATCGATCGCGTCGCCGCCGATCGCCTCGACCCAGGCGATGATCCGCACCTCGGCGATTACCAGCCGCGCGACTGCGCCAGCCGCCACGCGCATTGCGGTTTCGCGCGCGGATGATCTGCCGCCGCCGCGATAATCGCGAAACCCGTATTTCGCATCATAGGCGTAATCGGCATGGCCCGGCCGATAGGCCTTGGCGACATCCGAATAATCTTTCGATCGCTGGTCGACATTGTCGATCATGAGGGCAATCGGCGTGCCTGTCGTCATTCCCTCGAACACGCCCGACAGGATGCGGACCAGATCGGGCTCCTGCCGCTGCGTCGTAAAGCGCGATGTGCCGGGGCGGCGCTTGTCCAGAAACGGCTGGATATCGGCCTCGCTCAGCGCCAGCCCCGGCGGACACCCATCCACGACCGCGCCGATCGCCGGGCCATGCGATTCCCCCCAAGTGGTAAACCGGAACAGGTGGCCGAGGCTGTTGTGGCTCACGCGGCTTGGCGAGGCGCGCTTGTCATATCACGGCGTCCGGCCAGCAGTCCGTCAATCGAGATATCTTCGTCGAGATCTTCCCAATGAAGTCCCGAGTTGCTGAGCCTAACTGCATTCCGTTGCGCCGGCGTTGCATCGAACAACCTTGGAAACCATACCAAAGGAACGCCCAGCGTCCGGCCATCATCAAGATCGACCCACAATGTGTCGTCATCACATCGCGCCGCCATCGGACTGATGAAAGTGCCCATACCATGCTTCCTGAATTTGACTCCGGCGCGCCCGAATGACCAATAACGCCATTGCCAGGTCCCGCCTGCTTAGCCCACGATTATAGGCCAGATCGACACTGTCACCAACCCAAAATTTTGCTTGCAGCCCATCGCGCTCCACGTGAACGTGAATGGGTTCGCGCGGGTTTCCCTCTTCCGAATAGAAGAAGAAGCGCAACCCGCGCTCGCGAAAGACCACCGGCATCCGCTAGGCCAGCGTAATGTCCGGCGCGTCCTCCGCCTTCATGCCGATCACATTATACCCGGCATCGACGTGATGCGTTTCGCCCGTCACGCCGCTCGACAGGTCGCTGAGCAGATAGAGTGCTGCGCCGCCGACATCCTCGATCGTGACGTTGCGCTTGAGCGGCGAATTATATTCGTTCCATTTCAGGATCAGTCGGAAATCGCCGATGCCCGATGCCGCCAGCGTCTTGATCGGCCCCGCCGAGATCGCGTTCACGCGGATATTGTCGCGCCCCAGATCGACCGAAAGATATTGCACGCTCGTCTCGAGCGCGGCCTTCGCCACCCCCATCACATTGTAATGCGGAATCACCTTTTCCGCGCCGTAATAGCTGAGCGTCAGCAGCGCGCCGCCATTTGGCATCATCGCTGCCGCACGCTTGCACGCCGCGACGAAGGAATAGACGCTGATGTTCATCGTCATCAGGAAATTGTCGAGGCTGGTATCGACATAACCGCCGCGCAGCTCATTCTTGTCCGAAAAGCCGATCGCGTGAACGACGAAATCGATCGTCGGCCAGCGATCGGCGAGCGTCGCGAAGGCGCGGTCGAGCGCGGCCATGTCCGACACATCGCAATCGATGAGAAACGGGCCGTTGGCGCCGTCTGCGCCCGCGTTGCCAAGCGACGCGGCGAGCGGGCGCACGCGCTTTTCCATCGCCTCGCCCTGATAGCTGAAGGCGATTTCGGCACCGGCTTCGCTCAACTTCTTCGCAATACCCCAGGCGAGCGAGCGATCATTGGCGAGCCCCATGATCAGCCCGCGCTTCCCCTTCATCAATCCCGTCACGCCTGCACCGCCTCCGATTGTCCCTCTGCGCCGTCCTCTACGCCTTCATCGTCACCCTCCGCCAGTGCCGCGTTCAATTGCGCACCCACAACGAGCCCGAGCCCGACCAGAAAGAAGAAGATCAGCGTGATCATCACCCCCGCCAGGCTGCCATAGGTAAGATCATAGCTTGTCAGATTGGCGAGGATCGTCGGCAGCAAAGCCGTCACCAGCAGCCACCACCCCGTCGTGAATGCGGCACCCGGCCATTTGGGGTATTTTCCCTCTCGATATTGCCGCGGTGTCAGCGAGTAGAACATCACATAGAGCGCCACGAACAGCGCGATCGCCGGCGCGATCCGGGTGAGCGAAATGGTCCACATCGCCCCCGTCGCAAAGGGCATGACGCGCAGGATGAACTGTTCGACCGCCATCAGCGTCACCTGGAAACTGAACGCGACCAGCATCAGGATCAGCGAGCCCAGGCTCAGCGCTATTGACCACAGCCGATATTGCCAGAACGGTCTTACCGATTTGACGCCATATGCCCGGCGCAGGATATCGCGGATCGTCTCGACAAAACTCGCCGTCGTCCACAATCCGACCACCGCGCCAAGCCACAGCAGCGATCCCGACCGCGCCGCCAGCACATCGGCAATCGGGGTCCTGAGCGACATCGCGACCCCGGGCGGTACGGTGTGGAGAAACGCGTCGACGCTGCGCAACCCCTCTTCAGTGCGGCCGAACAGCCGGGCAATGGCGGCGGCAACGATCAGAAAGGGGAACAGCGTCAGCAGCGACAGATAAGCCAGATTGCCCGCATGCACGAACCCGTCGCTGAACACGCCGGTCGCGACCCGCTTGATGACCTCGCGGACATAGCTGCCCGGTCGCATGAAGGCGAAATGACGATCGAGCCGCGGCCCCCGAACCGGCTGGCGGCGGCGCTGCTCAGGCGATTGGGGCGAAACATCACGCACGGACGATCAAGCGTCCAGATTGCCGCGCGGGTTCCATTTGTCACGATCACGCCAGTTCTGGACGAATTCGACAAGGGCATCATCGTCAACCGGCAGATCGACCATCAACGTCACGCGCTGATCGCCCCTGCCGCCGCCCTTTTTGTGAAAACCGCGCCCCTTCAGCCTCAGCACCTTGCCCGATGTCGACCCCTTTGGCACCGACAGCATCACCGCCCCCTCGACGGTGGGCACGCGAACCGATGCGCCGAGCACCGCCTCGGCAAGGCTGATCGGCAGATCGAGCAGCACATCGTCGCCCGAACGCGTGAAGAACCGGTGCGGCTGCACCTCGATCGTCACGATCGCGTCGCCTGCACCGCCCGGGCCAAGATCGCCCTTGCCCGCAAGCCGCATCTGGGTGCCCGATTCGACGCCGGCGGGCAGCTTGAGGTCGATCGTCTTGCCATCCGCCAGCGTGATGCGCTGGGCGCCGAGCATTGCGGCATCGGCAAAGGATATCGCCAGCTTATAGGCGACATTGGCACCCTTGGCCGCCGGGCGCCGGCCAAAGCCACTCGAAAAGCCGCTATTGCTGCGCCCGCCGAACAGATTCTCGAAAATGTCGCCAAAATCGCCGGTTTCGTTGAAGCTGGGATCGAACTGGCTGCCACCCGGCCTTGGCCCTGCGCCACCGCCCGGCGCACCCCCGTAGCCGAAGGGGGACTTGGGATTGCCGTCGCCGTCGATTTCGCCGCGATCGAACCGCGCGCGCTTGTCCTTGTCGCTCAGCAGGTCATAGGCGTTGGTAACTTGCGAAAAGCGTTCGGACGCCTTGGGGTTATCCTTGTTGCGATCTGGATGCAGTTCCTTGGCGAGCTTGCGATAGGCCTTTTTGATGTCGTCCTCGCTCGCGCCGCGCGGGACGTTCAGCAATTGATACGGATCGGCCATCGGGTTCCTGAAGAAAAACTGGACAAGGTGCCTGCTATTTGGGGGATATACGGGCCGAGCGCAAACGCCGCCTGCGCCATATTCTGCTCAACAGCTGCCGTCTTCGTCGCACGGCATCACATCGACGCTTACCTCCAGCTTTTGCGCGCCAGATCCGAGCACGATGCCGTCGATCGGCGCGATTTCCGCATAATCGCGGCCGATTGCCATGATGACATGGTCGCCCGCCATCCAGATGCCGTTGGTGGGATCGACGCCGACCCAGCCGATCCGCTCGCCACACCACAGCAATACCCAGGCATGCGTCGCATCTGCGCCGACCAGCCGTTCTTCGCCCGGCGGCGGGATCGTGCGGATATAGCCCGATGCATAAGCGGCAGGGAGGCCAGCAGCGCGCAAACCCGTAATCATGATCTGCGCGAAATCCTGGCACACCCCGCCGCGCTTCATGAACGCCTCACGCGGGGGCGTATCGACGAGCGTCGCGGTAGGGTCGAAATCGAAATCGCGCTGGATCCGCTGGGCGAGCGCAATTGCGGCATCCAGCGCAGGGCGATCGGGCGCCAGGTCCTGCGCGCAATATTCGGCGATATCGTGATCGAGCGGGATCAGCGGCGATGGGAACAGATAGGCGCTTGGCCCAGCCGGCGACGAATCGCTGCTCATTCGGGCCGCATGCGCAACTTGTGAAAGCGTCGGATCATCGGGCTGCGGCATCGGCACCATCCGATCGACCGTCACGCGCGACACGCTTTCGATCGTCAGATAGCGCACCGGCTCCTCAACCGTCAGCCGCACGACATTGGCGAGCCCCGCCTCCGCGCGCGCGGGCGCCGTGCGGCCTGCCGGGCTGATCGTCAGCGTATAATCGTCGAGCGTCTGGCCCGACCAGATAATCGGTTTCAGCCGCAGGTTGCAGCGCGCGAAGCGAACTTCCGCCCCGTAATCGAAGCGGGTGACGTGCCTGATCAAATAGTTCATGCCAGCGTAAGGCCGGACGCGCGCAGCGGTTCCCCTCCTTGAAGAAAGTATCGCCGCGCGACGGCTTCTGAAAGGCGACACAGCCGCCGGTTGATTTCGCGCAACGCCGCTTCGTCGAGCGTCGCCGCCGCGGCCGTGGTGACAAGGGCGGCGAGCGCAGTCGCCTCGACCTGCTGGCTTTCGGCCATCCCGTCATCGGCGAGAACGGGCAATTTCTGCAAATGATCGGTTATTGCCGCGACCTGAAACGCAATGGCGCGCGGATTGCCGGGATCGAGCGCGACCAGATCGACGATCGGCGCCCGGGCGATGCCGCCCAGATAGCGCTGGCGATAGCTGATCTGGCTATCGGCAAGATCGAGCAGCGTGGACAGATCATCCGCCGTCGCATGCGCGCAGCCAAAGATGCGGACCGCACGCACCACCGCCTGCGCGCGCTCGATCCGGCGCCCCAGATCGTGGAAGCGCCACGCGTCGGTGCGGCTCATATGCTCGGTCGATAGCCCCGCAAGCGCCGCATAACGCCGCTGGAGGGTGCCCGCCCGGTCGAGCATCGCCCCGCCGGTCGGGAAGGGCGCATCGAGCAACCGCACGACATCGGCGGAGAGCCGGTCGCGCGACCCGGCACCGATCAATCGCGCCATCTGGTTGATCTTGCGCACGCTCTGCCAGCCGCCGCTGTCGGATTCGAGCGCGGTGCGCGCAACGACGATCAGGTCGCTGCGTTTCAGCCCGGCGGGTCGCGGCGCGGCACCGTCATCGGTGATCATGCCGACGAGCCGTGCGACGGTTTCCGGCGCCAGCGCAGCCCCCGCATCGGCGGCAATCGAATTGCCCAGCATGACCCGGATGACCGCAAGCAACGCCTCGCCGCGTTCAAGATAGCGCCCGAGCCAGAAGAAATTATCGGCAACGCGGCTTGGCAACGTGCCGGGATTGCGGCGGATCGCCATCGTGTCCGCTGATGGCAGCAGCGTCACTGCC
This sequence comes from Sphingomonadales bacterium, assembly GCA_038230675.1. Classification (GTDB taxonomy): domain Bacteria; phylum Pseudomonadota; class Alphaproteobacteria; order Sphingomonadales; family Sphingomonadaceae; genus Sphingomonas. The sequence continues at coordinate 62,022 of JBBRMV010000011.1, forward strand.
GCGACTGCCGCGCGTCCGTGCACCGCGACATCGGCGGACCAGCTGCCCTCCCCCATCACCGATGCGCGCACATCGGGATGCTCGCCGATCCGCGCAAAGCCACCCGGCATGACGACCCAGTTGCCGTCCCCGCCCCGCGCCGCGAACACGCGCAGGGTGAAGGGGCGCGCGACCAGCTTGTCCTCGGTCACGACCGGCATCGTCGACAGCTGGACGACTTCCTGTCCCACATAATCCTGCGGGCGCCGGACCATGTCCTCGATCAGCGTCGCGCGCGCCTCGCCCTTGATGTCGCTGCCGACAATCGCCTCGCCACCCGGCAGACCCAAGGGGGCGCTGGCGAAGGCGGCGCCGATCAGCAACCGGTCGAGATTGTCGGCAACATAGGCCTGCGCCTGATCCTGCCCGCACCACCAGGTCGCGATATTGGGGATTTTGAGCGGCGCGCCGGTAAGCTGCGTCGCAAGGCGCGGCAGGAACGCCGAGAAGGCGGCGGATTCGAGCACCGCCGATCCGGGCGCGTTGGCGATCACGACATTGCCCGCCGCCATCGCATCGACCAGCCCGGCAACCCCGATCTGCGAATGCGAATCGAACGCCAGCGGATCGAGCAGCCGCGGATCGACCCGGCGCCACAGCGCGTCGACGCGCTTCAGCCCGGCGATGGTACGGATGTAAAGCTTGTCCTCGAGCACCGCGAGATCGGCACCTTCGACGAGCAGCAACCCGAGATAGCGCGCGAGATGCGCCTGCTCGTTGTAGCTTGGATTATAGCGCCCCGGCGTCAGCAAGCCGATCCGCGGATCGGTGCGGCGGCAGGCGGCGGCCAGCCCCTCACGAAACTGCGCGAAAAAGGGGGCGTGACGCTGGATATTGAGCCGGTTCTGAAGCCCGCCAAGCGTGCGCGAAATCGCCAGCCGGTTCTCGAGCGCATAGCCAGCCCCCGCCGGCGCGCGCAGATGATCCGCCAGCACGCGCCATTCGCCCCCGGGCCCCCGACCCAGATCGATCGCCACGAAATGCAGGTGATGCCCGCCCGGGGGCGCCAAGCCCACCAGTGGTCGCAGGAAAAACGGGCTGCCGTTGACGAGTGCCGCCGGGATCGATCCGGTCGCGGTCAGCATGCCGGGGCCGTAAATATCGCCGACGATCATTTCCATCAGCTGGGCCCGCTGGACCACGCCTTCGGCAATTCTCGCCCATTCATCCTCGCCGATCAGCAGCGGGACGGGGGAGACGGGCCAGGGCCGTTCCTCGCTTTCGCCGATGATGCGAAATCCGGTGCCGATGTCGTCCGACTGGCGCTGGACGCGCTCGCGGGCGTGCGCGAGATCATCGCCGACCGCCCCGGCAAGCTCCTCGAGCATCGACGCCCAGGCCGGATCATGGCCGCACATCACATCGCCCATCCGGTCTTCGCGGCAATAATCGGCGATCCAGCGCGCGGCCGTCGTCGCCGGATCGATCAATCCCGGTATCGCCGCCGTCGCCATCAGGTCACGCTTCGCTGACGCGGCGCTGCAGCGATCGAGTCGGTCGACGAAATTGTGCCGGTCATTGAGCCCCCCGAGCGCGCGCGCAGCGAAGTCACCACAATCAACCTCATGGTGCAACCGCGAAAGCTGCACCGCAGCAGGTGACGCGTCACCCGTCGTTCGATAAGCAGCGACGATGAGCGATGATCCATTAGCCTTGTTCGATGCCTGGTACGCCGAAGCCAGGGCATCAGAAATCAACGATCCGAACGGCATGGCCCTGGCAACGAGCGACGCCACCGGCCGGCTTGGCCTGCGCATGGTGCTGCTGAAAGGGCATGGCCCCGATGGGTTCGTCTTCTATACCAATCAGGAGGGGCGCAAAGCGGCGGACCTTGCCGCCAATGCGCAGGCGGCGCTGCTCTTTCACTGGAAATCATTGCGCCGGCAGGTGCGGATCGAGGGGCCTGTGTCGGTCGTCTCCGATGCCGAGGCCGACGCCTATTTCGCGACGCGCGGCCGCGATTCTCAGCTTGGCGCCTGGGCGTCGGATCAATCGCGTCCGCTCGCATCGCGCGAAACTTTCGAGGCCCGTTTCGAGGAGATGAAGGCCCGATTCGATGGCGGCGACGTGCCGCGCCCGCCGCACTGGTCCGGCTACCGCGTCGCGCCCGACGCGATCGAATTCTGGCAGGACCGCGCCCACCGGCTGCATGAACGCCGTCTGTTCACCCGCGTCGGCAATGGCTGGACAGAGGGACTGCTCTACCCGTGAACAACGCGCCGAATCATCACCACGACCGGGTCGCGCACCAGGCGACGTTGGGCGCGCTGACGGCGCGGGCGGCAATGGCATCGGTGACGATGGCGACGGTGCTGATGGCGATCAAGGGCTATGCCGCCTGGCGGACCGGTTCGGTCGCGATGCTGGGGTCGCTTGCCGATACAGGGCTCGATCTGGTGGCGTCATTGATGACGCTTTACGGCGTGCGGCTGGCCGCCCAACCCGCCGACAACGAACACCGCTTTGGCCACGGCAAGGCCGAAGCGCTGGTGGCCCTGTTCCAGGTCGCCGTCATTGCCGCCTCTGCGCTTGCCATCGGGGTCCGCGCGATCCAGCGGCTGATGGCGCGGCAGGCGACGGCGGATGCCGAATATGGCATCGGCGCGTCGATCATCGCCATCGTGCTGACGCTCGGGCTGCTCGCCTATCAGCGCCGGGTCATCGCGAAGACACGGTCGATCGCGATCGGTGCCGATCACGTTCACTACCAGTCTGATGTGCTGCTCAACGTTGCTGTCATCGCGGCGCTGGCGATCGAACAATATGCCGGCATCGGCGGCGCTGATGCAGTTTTCGGTATCGGTATTGGGGGGTGGTTGCTGTGGGGCGCGCTGCGCGCATCGACAAAGGCGATTGATCAGTTGATGGACAAGGCATGGCCAGAGGACAAGCGCCGGCGCTTCGTCGAGGTTGCAAGCCAGTTTCCCGAACTCAAGAGCCTCCACGATATGCGTACCCGCACGAGCGGCATGACCGATTTCGTCCAGTTCCACATCGCGATGGACCCGATGATGACGATCGCCGACGCGCATGACGTGACCGATGCGATCGAGGCGCGGCTGGCGAAGGAATTTCCCGGCACCGAAATCCTGATCCATATCGATCCGGAGGGTCAGATCGACCATCCCGGCAACGATCTGGTTGAGGCCGACGAGATCGAGCGGCTGAAGGACCTGCCGTCGTGATTCGCCTGCCGATCACGCAGATAGACGCCTTTGCCGATCGCGCCTTTACCGGCAATCCGGCGGCGGTGATGCCGCTCGACGCGTGGCTGGCAGACGATGTGCTGCTGGCGATTGCGGGCGAGAATAACCTCAGCGAAACCGCGTTTCTGCTCCCCGATACGAGCGGTGCTGCCGATTATGAGCTGCGGTGGTTCACCCCCGGCGGAGAGGTCGCCTTGTGCGGCCATGCGACATTGGCAAGCGGGCATTATGTGCTGGCCGCCGATCCGGCGCGCGAGCGAGTGACGTTTCGGACGCGCAAGTCGGGCCTGCTGTCGGTCGCGCGCGGCGACGGCGGATACGCAATGACGCTCCCCGCCTGGTCGTCGAGCCCGAAACCGATGCCCGATATCCTCGCCGGGCTCGGGATCGATACCGCGGCTGAAACCTTGTGGTACGAAACCGGTTATGCCCTGGTCGTGCTCGACCATGCCGATCAGGTGAGGAATTTGCGCCCCGATTCGCGCGCGCTCGCTCGCATCGGCGGCCTTGTTGCCGTGGTGACGGCACCGGGCGACGATACCGATGTCATCAGCCGCGTTTTCACGCCCTATTACGGGATCGAGGAGGACCCGGTAACGGGTTCGGCGCATGCGGTGATGGCGCCTTATTGGGCAAAAAGGCTCGGAAGGGACGCCTTCACCGCCTATCAGGCGAGCGCGCGCGGCGGGTATGTCGATTGCCGGCTTGACGGTGACCGGGTGATCCTCGGCGGCAAATGCGTGACGGTGCTGGAGGGGTTTTTCCTGTTGGACGATCAGCCGCTCTGAGCGACGCGAGCGATGTGAATGCCGTTACCTGGCGACCTTCTGGACGATTCCGCCGATCGCGCGCGTGACCACATCGAGGCTGTCCTCGCGCGTATTGCCCAGCCGAACGAGGACGAAATCATGCTGTTTTCCGTCTTGCCCTTTGGCGGCAAACGTCACGACATATTGACCCAGATGACCATCCATCGCGGCGGTGTGCGGCCCCGGGCCTTGCATAAAGCCGTCAACCCAGGTCTGCCCGCCATATTCCGGATTGCGCGCGCTCGGCGTTTTCATGAAGGCGAGCCAGGCAGGATCGATCACTTGCGATCCGTCCGCGCCCTTGCCGTCGAGCAGCAGCCTGCCCATCCGTCCCCAGTCGTCGAGCGTCATATGGATGATCGACCCGCCGATCTGCGTCCCTGCGCCGTCGAATTCGGGAAAAGCGGAGGTGACGCCGGCAGGAGTGAACAGCCGGGCATATTCGAAATCGCGATAGGTCTTGGCGCGGACACGAGGATCTCGGCTGTCGGTTAGCTGACGGGTGATGATCTCCGCCAGGATGATCGTGGTCAGCGAGCTATATTCGAACTTCGCGCCCGGCGCCGCCTCGAGCGACTTGCCGATCGCGCGCGCCGCCATGTCGGCCGTGCCGCCAACGAACAGCACCTGATTGGTATCGGACTGCTCGATGATCTTGCCGACTTCGGTATGGTCGAGCCCCGACGCCATCTGGAGCAGTTGCCGCAGCGTGATCTTGCTGCGTGGATCGCCAGCACCGTGCCATTCCGCTATCGGCGCCGGCGCATCGAGCTGCAACTTGCCGTCGCTCACCAGTTCACCGATCAGCATCGCGGTGATCGTCTTGGCCATCGACCAGCTGATGAAACGGTTCGCATCCGAATAGCCGGGCGCATAATGTTTCGCCGCCACCTGACCATCCTCGATCAGGATTGCCGCGCGCGTGTCTCCCTGATCTGCCCCGAACAGCGGCGCGAGCGGCCCCGCCCCGCCGTCCGACTGCGCGGCTGAAGCGGTGCTCAGCGCGAGCGCCAGACCTATCGTCATCAGGCTTTTTATTTGCATGGCGTCAGCCTAGTGTCGTGGATGATGAACGCAAGACGCCTGATCCTGTCGATTGGCCTCATCGTGATCGCAGCTGTTGCGATCGCGGCGTGGCTCTACATCCGATCGATGACGCCCCAGCTTCAACTCGGCGTGGGCTATGGCGCGCGCGTGGCCTGTGCGTGCCGCTATATCGGCAATCGCGATATCAAAAGCTGCTACAAGGATTTCGAGCCCGGCATGGAGCCGATCCGGCTGACCGATGATCCCGCGACAAAGACGGTGACCGCCTCTGTCCCGCTGATCGCCAGCCGATCGGTGACGTTCGATCCGCTTCTCGGCTGCCAGCCGGCGCCGCTCGAGCGCTAGGCAAATTCTAGCGCGCGCTCGGTTGCCGCGATCCAGCCGCCGCCCAGCACCCGCTCACCCGCATAAAGCACGGTCGCCTGCCCCGGCGCGACACCGTATTCGGGCATGTCGAAGATCACCCGGTCGCTGTCGAGCCGCGCCGGCGCGGGCCTGGCGAGCGAGCGCACCTTGGCGGTGACGGGCCCGACATGATCGCCGCCGATCCAAGTGATGTCGGTCAGCCGTGCTGCGCCGACCGCCAACGCCCGCTTTGGCCCGACGATGACGCGCCGCGTGTCGGGCTCGAGCCGGATGACGTAGAGCGGTTCGGGCGTGCCGCCGATCTCCAGCCCGCGGCGCTGCCCGACGGTGAAATGGATCAGGCCCTTGTGCTGGCCGAGCACGCGCCCGCCCTCATCGACGATCTCGCCCGATGTGTCGGCTTCGGGCCGGAGCCGCTTCACCAGCCGCGCATAATCGCCATCGGGCACGAAGCAGATATCCTGGCTGTCGGGCTTCATCGCCACGCCAAGCCCCAACTCGGCGGCAATTTCTCGCACGCGCGCCTTGGGCATGCCGCCAAGCGGAAAGCGCAGATAATCGAGCTGCGCCTCGGACGTGGCGAACAGGAAATAGCTCTGGTCGCGCGCAGGGTCGATCGCGCGGTGCAATTCGGCGCCCGCTGCCGCCTCGACTCGCCTGACATAGTGGCCGGTCGCAAGACAATCGGCGCCCAGATCACGCGCCAGTTTGAACAGATCGGTAAATTTAGGCCCCATATTGCACTTGATGCACGGTATCGGGGTGCGGCCGGCGAGATATTCGTCGGCGAAATCGTCGATCACCTGGTCGCGAAAACTGCTTTCGTGATCGAACACATAATGCGCGATGCCGAGCCGGTCGCACACCGCGCGCGCATCGCGGATATCGCGGCCCGCGCAGCAACTGCCCGCGCGGCCCACCGCCTCGCCGTGATCGTATAGCTGCAGCGTGACGCCGATCACCTCGGCACCGGTGCGCACGGCAAGCGCCGCCACCACCGAACTATCGACCCCGCCCGACATCGCGACGACGATGCGCTTGGCCGCGGCGTCAGGCCCCAGTTGGAATTCTCCCTCGATCATGGCGCTGCAGATAGGGTGTGTGCCCGGGCGATGCAAAAATCATCGCGGCTTTACCGGACCTTCAGAACCGCTCGCTAAACAGCGGTCATTAGGAGTCGTGAGTGAAAGTGTGCGTTTGTGGATTTGAGTTTTCAGCGTTTTGAACAAGATAGAACGGGATTCGCGATGCCGCCGGTGCTGGCGGTGTTGTTTGTGGGCGTCGCGGCCCGTCAGGCGATGAGCCCGACCGCATTGGCCGAGCAACGTCTGCGGACGATTCCCGCCACCGATATGGCGCTCGCGCCGCTGCACGGGGCGTTCAGCCTGCCAATGGCCCGGCTCATCGCGCAGTGGAAGCAGGAATGAACGCGGCGTTTACCCCGACGTTTCAGTCGATGTTCAAGTCCGGCTGGTAACGGTCGTTATTGAGGTTAAGGGGGCCCCCGCCCCGATCGAGGTAGGCATGATCGAAAACCAGAAAATACGTCCAGCAAAGGTAATCGGTCCGCTCGGCGAGCCGCTGACGCTCGACACGCTGCCGCCGCCGGGCACCAGCCGCTGGGTCGTGCGCCGCAAGGCCGAGGTCGTGGCTGCCGTCAACGGCGGTCTGCTGACCGTCGACGAGGTTTGCACGCGCTATGGCCTAACGATGGAGGAATTCGCCAGCTGGCAGCGCGCCATCGATCGTTCGGGCATGCCGGGGCTGCGCGTCACGCGCATCCAGCATTATCGCTCGCTGTACGAACGCCAGCAGAAATACTGAGCGCAGCAGAAATAACGACGGGTACGGCGGGATCGGCGTCCGCCGATATTCATTGTTCTACCGTTACCATCGGAACAAACGACGCCGCCAAAGAGTCTTTGCCGTGTCGCCCGGTTGATCGGGCTTAACGGAGGGATTTATGATCGGAGTTATCATCTGGCTCATCGTCGGCGGCGTCTGCGGCTGGCTCGCGAGCATCGTCATGCGCACCGATGGCCAGCAAGGGCTGGTGCTGAACGTCGTCGTCGGCATCGTCGGGGCCTTTATCGCCTCTTATCTGTTCGGTGGGGGCATCAACGACGTCATCACCGTGACGACATTCATCTATTCGTTGATCGGCGCGATCATCCTGCTCGCGATCGTCAATCTCGTCCGTCGCGGCACGGTCCGTTAAGGCCTGCCAGCCTCTTTTCGCGATTTGCACGAAGCAATCCGCCGCCCGGCACAAAACCGGGCGGCGTTTTCATTTGAAAACCGCCGAGTCGTTTGCCGCTGTGAACAATCGATTCAACGGCCCGATCCCGACGCAATCAGCCGATATCAGCGCACCCGCCGGGTAACCACGAGCCGGTAAAGCGCTAGCAACACGACCGCGCCGCCGGTTGCCGCAGCATAGCTCTGCCAGCCATTTTCGATTCGCCAGCCCATTGATTGCGCAACGAAACCCGCGAGCAACGCACCGGCAATGCCGATTAGAATCGTGACGATGAAACCGCCTGGATCCTTGCCGGGCATGATGATCTTGCCAAGGACGCCTGCAACCAGGCCAATCAAAATCCATCCGAGAAAGCTGTTCTGCAAAAGCATGGTCTCTATCCCTTTGGCGCGGCCTCGATGCGCCCGACGGGCAAATTCACCCGTGAACCGTGTCGATGCAACCTTAATCTGGCTCAAACTGGCCGATTTTAGCGCCACATGAAGATTTCGCAGCGCGCCCGCGCCCTTGCGAACGCCCTTGAAACGAGGCATGCGCCCGGGGGCAAAAACGTCCGCTTGAGGTCGGTGACCTATTCATATAATACAGCCTTGAAATGCGGGGCGGCAGTTGCCGGTGCGAGAGTGACCAAAATGAATTACGACGCGGGATCAATTGGAAACACAGGGCTTTTGCTTCCAGGCGAAGGCGAAGGCGACGCATATTCCCGACGCCGGCTATGGTGGATCGTCGGCGCGGTCACGCTGTTGGTTGCGGTCGGCATCGCCTTCTTCGCCTTTGGCGGAAAAAAGGCTGATGCGCCCGCCGAGACCAACAAGACCCAGGTGCCCAGCGTCACAGTCGAGGTGCCGGGCAGGCAAATGGTCGATCGCGTGCTTTCCGCAACCGGATCGCTCGCCGCAAAGATCGACATGCCCGTCGGTGTCGCAGGTGAAGGCGGCAGCGTGACCCGCGTGCTCGTCCAGCCCGGTGACTGGGTGCGCGCCGGCCAGGTGCTGGCGACGATCGACCGGTCGGTTCAGGTGCAGACTGGCGCATCACTTGCCGCGCAGATCAACGTCGCGCGCTCCGATGCGCGGCTTGCCCAGGCCGAGCTCGATCGCGCGAGCCAGCTGGTGGACCGGGGGTTCATCTCGAAGGCCGATATCGACCGCAAGGCAGCGACACGCGATGCCGCCAATGCGCGCGTCCGCGTCGCCCAGGCCCAGTTGGCCGAAGCTACCGCTCGCACCGGGCGGCTTGACATCCGCGCCCCTGCCGCCGGGCTGGTCCTGACCCGCAATGTCGAGCCGGGCCAGGTCGTCAGCTCAGGGTCGGGCACGTTGTTCCGCCTCGCCAAGGGCGGCGAACTCGAACTGCGCGCGACGCTGAGCGATGCGGACATGACGTCGGTCAGGGTCGGCGTGCCGGCCACCGTCACCCCCGTCGGCAGCAGCGAACAGTTCACCGGCCATGTCTGGCAGGTGTCACCCGTGATCGATCCGCAGACCCGGCAGGGCGTTGCCAAGATCGCGCTGGGCTATAATCCGGCGTTGCGGCCGGGCGGCTTTGCGGCCGCGACCATCGTGCGGGGCAATTCGGAAGTGCCGTTGCTTCCTGAGTCAGCCGTCCAGAGCGACGCGAAGGGCAATTATGTCTATATCGTCGACGCCGGGAACACCGTTGTTCGCCGGCCGATCAAGGTCGGCCAGGTATCCGATGCCGGTGTCGCGATCGTTGAGGGGCTGACGGGTAGCGAGCGCGTCGTCGTGGCGGCAGGCGCCTTCCTCAACCCGGGGCAGAAGGTGGCGCCCGTCACCAACAAGTCAAAAGGCTGAACGCACATGAGCTTTCGCAACATCTCTGCCTGGTCGATCCGCAATCCGGTGCCGCCGATCGTCTTGTTCATCGCGCTCACGCTGGCGGGCATCGTCAGCTTCACGCGGATGCATGTGAACGATTCGCCCGATATCGATTTCCCCGCCGCGCAGATTCAGGTGTCGCAGCCCGGTGCAGCACCGACCGAACTTGAAAAGCAGGTCACCCAGCGGGTCGAGGCCGCGGTGCGCAGTATCGCCGGTGTCGACGAGATCAATTCCAGCGTCAGGGAAGGCAGCAGCGACACCTTCGTGCAATTCGCCATTGGCACGCCGATCGATCGTGCGGTCAATGACGTGCGCAATGCCATCGCGCAGATCCGCGGCGACCTGCCCGAGGGCATTCTCGAGCCGCAGGTCAACCGGGTCGACGTGTCGGGCGGCGAGATCGCGTATTTCTCGGCATCGACCACCGACATGACGCTGGAGGGTTTGAGCTGGTATGTCGACGATACCGTCGCCAAGCGCCTGCTCGGCATTCAGGGCATGGCCGCGGTCAGCCGCAATGGCGGCGTCAATCGCGAAATTCGGGTGATCCTCGACCCGCTGAAACTTCAATCCTACGGGCTGACGGCGGTGCAGGTGAACCAGCAGCTACGCCAGACCAATCTGAACGCAGCGGGCGGCCGTGCCGAAATCGCCGGGTCGGAACAATCGGTGCGCGTGATCGGCAACGCCCAATCCGCACGAGCGCTTTCCGAAACACAGATCGGGATCGGCGGCGGGCGAACGATCAAGCTCAGTGACATCGCCCAAGTGAAAGACCTTTACGCCGAGCAGCGCGCCGTCGCACTGATGGACGGACGGCAAGTGCTGGCATTCAGCGTCGAGCGCGCGAAGGGGGCCTCCGACGTCTACATCTATGATCAGACGATCAAGATCCTGAAGCAGATCGAAAAAGAAAATCCCAAGATCAAGTTCACCCAGCTGTTCACCAGCGTCGATTATACCAAGGCGCAATATGAATCGGCGATCGAGGCGATGGTCGAGGGCGCCGTGCTCGCCGTTATCGTCGTGTTCCTGTTCCTGCGCGATTGGCGGGCGACGGTGATTTCGTCGATCGCGATCCCCTTGTCGGCGATCCCTGCCTTCTTCTTCATGGATTTGATGGGCTTTACGCTCAATTTCCTCAGCCTGCTGGCGCTGAGCCTCGTCGCCGGCGTGCTCGTCGATGATGCGATCGTCGAAATCGAAAATATCGTGCGGCACATGCGGATGGGCAAATCGGCCTATCAGGCCGCGATCGATGCCGCCGACGAAATCGGCCTTGCCGTGCTCGCCACAACGATGTCGATCGTCGCGGTGTTTCTGCCGGTTGGGCTGATGCCCGGTATTTCGGGTCAGTTCTTCAAGAATTTCGGCCTCACCGTGGTCGTCGCCGTCTTACTGAGCCTGGGTGTCGCGCGCTTGATCACGCCAATGATCGCTGCCTATTTCCTGAAGGCAAAGGGCGAGGCCGAACACGGCGAGGGCTGGATGATGGACGCCTATATGAGCGCGCTGCGCTGGTCCGTCCGCAATCGCTGGAAAACGGTTGGCCTGGGCGCGTTGTCGTTCCTCATGATGATCGTCGGCTTTGCCGGACTTCCCGGCCTCATCAAGCCGTTGCCGCTTGCATTCCAGCCCACGATCAACACCGATTTCAGCCGTATCCGCATCCAGATGGCGCCGGGCACGACGCTCGCGCAGACCCGCGCGGTGGCTGAAAAAGTGACCGCGATCATCCGGCCTGCACCCGAAGTTGCCGCTGCATTCACCAACGTGAAGGTTGGCGACGCAAGTGTGTTCATCACGCTCAACCGTGAACGCAAGCGCACAAGCGTTGAATTCGAGCGCGCCTATTCGCCGCAACTGTCGCAGGTGGCGGATGCGCGCGTCTATTTCCAGTCGCAAAGTGGCGGCGGTGGCGGCGGTTCTGGCCGAGACATAACGATCACGCTGGGCGGCAGCGATCCGGCCCAGCTCAACGATGTCGCCAACGCCCTTGTGAAGCAGATGGCCGATGTCCCCGAAATACGGGCGCCGCGCGTCAATGGCGATCTCCAGCGCCCTGAAATCACGATCAGGCCGCGGATGGACCTTGCCGCAAACATGGGCGTGACAACCTCGGCGCTGAGCCAGTCGATCCGCATCGCCACCCTTGGCGATATCGACCAGAACGTCGCCAAATTCTCGCTCTCCGATCGGCAGATTCCGATCCGTGTCGCGCTTGCCGAGGACGCCCGTCGCAATCTCTCGACGATCGAGAACCTGCCCGTGCCCACCGCAAGCGGCGGCTCCGTGCCGCTGAAAGTGGTTGCCGATATCGGCTTTGGCGCGGGGCCGACATTGATCCAGCGCACAAATCAGATCCGCCGGATCACGATCGGCGCCGATCTGGCACCCGGCAAGGTGACAGGCGATGCAACGCCGAAGATACAAAAGCTGCCGGCGCTGGCCAACCTGCCCTCGGGCGTGCAGCAACTGACCGTCGGCGAAGCGAAATGGCAGGGCGAATTGCTGTTCAACTTCGCCATCGCGGTCGTCGCGGGCATCCTGATGGTGTTTGCGGTGCTCGTGCTGCTTTATCGCCGGGTGATGCCGCCGCTGGTCAATATGGGGTCGCTTGCGCTCGCCCCGCTTGGGAGCGCGTTGGCGATCCGGATCACCGGCGATGCGGTGTCGATGCCGGTGTTCATCGGCCTGCTGATGCTGCTCGGCATCGTCGCCAAGAACTCGATCCTGCTCGTCGATTTCGCGCTTGAGGAAATGCAGAAGGGTGTCGCGGTCACCACCGCGATCCTCGATGCAGGGCACAAGCGTGCCCAGCCGATCGTGATGACCACGGTGGCGATGGTCGCGGGCATGGTGCCCGTCGCCCTGTCGCTGACCGGGGATGGCAGCTGGCGCGCGCCGATGGGCGTAACAGTGATCGGCGGGCTGATCCTGTCGACGATCCTGACGCTGGTGATCGTGCCGGCAAGCTTCAGCATCGCGGTCGGCATCGAGGAATGGATCGGCCCACGGCTTGGCCGCCGCCTGCTCACCTATCGTCCGGGTGATGACGGCGTGCCGGTGATCGACAACCGGCCGAATGCGCAGCGTCCGATCGGCTATCGCCCCGGCGAGGGCGAACCGCAGCCGGCGGAGTGAGCGAATATCGCACGACCCGCCGCTGCTTGAACAATCGCCGCGTTCAGGGATTGTTACGGCGATGAACCTGTTCGCCCGCCCCGCCCGCCGCACCGAAGCCCCGCCAGCGGCGCTGGTGCGGATGCGGGTGGTGGCCGGCGGCCTGTTGATCGTGATGGCGGCGGTCTATCTCACCGCGCGGGCGATGACCGGCGCGCACCCCGCATGGGGCTTCGTGCGCGCTTTTGCAGAAGCCGCGATGGTCGGCGGGCTTGCCGATTGGTTCGCGGTAACCGCGCTGTTCCGCCATCCGCTCGGCCTGCCCATCCCCCACACCGCGATCATCCCGCGCAACAAGGACAGGATCGGCGATACGCTTGCCGCCTTCCTGCGCGACAATTTTCTGGTGCCCGGCGTCGTCGCGCGGCGGATGCGGCGGGTCGATCTTGCATCGTCGGCAGGGCGCTGGCTCGCCAGCCCGCAAGGCACCGAGGGCCGCTTGCGCAAAGGTGCCTCCAGGCTTGCCGCCGATCTGCTCGAGGCGTTCGATCAGAAGCGGCTTGGCGGCATGGTCAAGTCGACGATCGGGCAACGGCTGCGCACCCTGGATATCGCGCCGCTGCTGGGCCAGGCGCTCGATGCCGCGATCGCCAAGGACCGGCATCTACCGCTGCTCAACGGCATCATCCGCTGGGCGGGGCGCACATTGAGTGCCAACGAACAGATGATCCGGGCGATGGTCCACGAACGCGCCGGCTCGGTGATGCGCTGGACCGGACTTGACGAGACGCTGGCTAACAAGATTATCGATGGGCTCGATCAGATGCTGACGGACATGGCCGATGATCCCGGCCACCCCTTGCGGGCGAAGGCCGAAGAGGGCCTGAAAAAACTCGCCTTCGATCTCCAGTTCGACGATCAGATGCGGTTGCGGGTCGAGGCGCTGAAGCTCGAGATCATCGAAAACCCGGCGATGCAGCGCTGGCTCGACGGGCTGTGGGAAACCGCGCGGCAAAGCATGTTGCGCATCGCCCGCGATCCGGCCGGCAGCATGCAGGGCCGGCTCGGCGAATTGCTCCAGCAGCTCGGCACCACGCTGCAAAGCGATCAACGACTGCGCGCGACGATCAACCGCTTCGTGCGCCGCGCCGCCGTCGGCACGGCGGCCGATTATGGCGATGCGATCGTCCGGCTGGTGTCGGAGACAGTGCATGGCTGGGATGCGGGCACGATCACGCGGCGACTGGAAAACGCGGTCGGTCGCGATCTGCAATATATCCGCATCAACGGCACCATCGTCGGCGGGCTTGTCGGCCTGATGCTCCACGCGGTCGATATCGCGCTTTAACTGGCGCCCCAGTCGATCACCCGCCACCCGCGCGCTTTTGCCATCTCCCGCAAGGGCGGGTGAGGGTTAACCGCCACCGCTTCGTCCGCCCATTCGAGCACCGGCGCGTCGGAGACATGATCCGAATAGAAGCGGACATGCGCATCGCTGCGCGCGACCCCCTGCCCTGCCAGCCATTGTTCGATCCGGCGCAATTTGGCAGCGCCGTAGCAATTCTCGTCATCGATCCGCGCCAACAGCCGGCCATCATCGGCGTATCGCGATTCGGTCGCGATCACATCATGGATGCCGAGCCGGTCGGCGATCGCTGATGCGTAAAACCGGAAGGATGCCGTTGCCATCACAAGCTGGCATCCATCGGCGTGGTCTGCGGCGATTTGCGCGCGGGCCCCGGCATGGCACTCCCGATCCGCGATCCGATCGGCAAAGCGCGCGACCACGGGGGCAAGCCTATCCGGCGACACCGCCGCACCGATCATCAGCCACTGGCTCATCTCTTTCAATCGCGCCCTATCCAGCGCGCCGGCTGCATAAGCGAGCCCGGCGCCCCCCGCGAGCGGCATCAACGCCAGCCGCCACGGCGCCAGCCCGCGCGCCGCATCGACCAGAAACGGCGTCCATGTCGGCGACCGGGTGATCGTTTTATCCATGTCGTAGATGGCGAAATGCTGCATTGCGACGTTCCTGGCCGCTATCTCCTTGCCGATCCAGCCCGATTGCAGCAAGAGAGACATCGATGGGGACAAATGCTGATTTTTCGCACGAAAATGTCGGCGGCGCCGGCACGTTGCGCTTTACCGGCAATTTGTCGCTTTCCTCGCTTGGCGATTTTCCTCAGCGGTTGCGGGCCTTTGACGGCAAGGTCGACCGGCTCGATCTGAGCGGAGTCAGACGCATCGATACCGTCGGTGCCTGGCTGATCCACCGGTTCGCCGAGGAAAAGGACGCGCGCATCGACGGGCTGAGCGCGGATGCAAGGCATCTGCTCGACCAGGTGGCAGGCGCAGACCAGCATGTGGCGATGCGGCCTGACAAATCCGGGCCGCTGGTGCGCGTGCTTGGTGAGATCGGCGAGGCGACGGTCATTTCGCTCCACACGCTTTACGGGCTGCTCGGCTTTTTCGGCGCGACCTGCATCGCCTTCTTCAACGTCATCGTCCATCCGCGCCGGTTCCGTTTCAACGCGACGGTGCAGCGGTTCGAGGTGGTCGGCGTGTCGGCGCTCGGCATCATCGGGCTGATGAGTTTTCTTATCGGCCTCGTCATCGCCCAGCAGGGCGCGGTGCAGCTGCGGCAATTCGGCGCAGAGGTGCTGACGATCAACCTTGTCGGGCGGATCACGCTGCGCGAACTCGGCGTGTTGATGACCGCGATCATGGTCGCGGGGCGATCCGGCTCGTCCTTTGCAGCGCAGATCGGCACGATGAAGCTGACCGAGGAAATCGACGCGATGCGCACGATCGGCGTGTCGCCGATGGAGGCGCTGGTGCTGCCGCGCGTGCTTGCCTCCATCCTGATGATGCCGCTGCTTGGTTTCTACGCATCGGTGGTCGCCATCATCGGCGGCGGGCTGCTCTGCTGGATCTCGCTCGATATCCCGCCGATCACTTTTATTCAGCGCATCCGCGAAGTCGTGCCGATCACCGATCTGTATGTCGGGCTCGTCAAGGCACCCGTGTTCGGCGCGATCATCGCGATCGCGGGCTGTTTCCAGGGCATGCTGGTCGAATCGGATGCCGAGCAGGTCGGCAAGCGGACCACCTCCGCCGTCGTTCAGGCGATCTTCCTCGTCATCGTCATCGACGCGTTCTTTGCGGTGTTCTTCACCTGGGTCGGCTGGATCTGATGGCGCGCGAGATGATCATCTCGGTTAAAGGGTTGCGCAGCAGCTTTGGCGATCAGGTCGTGCATGAAAACCTCGATCTGCAGGTGCGTCGTGGCGAGATTCTCGGCGTGGTCGGCGGATCGGGCACGGGCAAATCGGTGCTGATGCGGTCGATCATCGGGCTGCAGACCCCCGATGCCGGCGACATCACCGTGTTCGGCGAACACACGATCGACAATGAAGATGCCGAAGGTATCGAGATCAGGCGCCGCTGGGGCGTGTTGTTTCAGGGCGGCGCGCTATTCTCGACGCTGACCGTCGCTGAAAACGTCCAGGTGCCGCTGCGCGAATTTTATCGCGACATTGACCAGGGTCTGCTCGACGAGATTGCCGCCTATAAAGTCGTGATGAGCGGCCTGCCCGCCGATGCCGGCCCCAAATTCCCCTCCGAATTGTCGGGCGGCATGCGCAAGCGCGCCGGGCTTGCACGCGCGCTCGCACTCGATCCCGAACTGCTTTTTCTCGATGAGCCGACCGCCGGGCTCGACCCCATCGGCGCGGCCGCATTCGATGAATTGACCGCATCGCTGCAAAAGACGATGGGGCTGACGGTGTTCCTGATCACGCATGATCTCGACACGCTTTACGCCATTTGCGACCGTGTCGCCGTGCTCGCCGACAAAAGAGTGATCGCGGTTGGGACGATCGATGAATTGCTGGCTCTGGACCATCCTTGGATCCAGGAATATTTCAACGGCCCAAGGGGACGCGCGGCAACGGCAACCAAGGAGAGCATCGAGCGCCGCGCGGCGCTGGCTAGCCCGCCGCGTGAACAATTGGCGCAGGCAAATTCGGGGACCGACGACTGATGGAAACGCGCTCCAACCATG
>JBBRMV010000012.1:0-78165 GCA_038230675.1 Sphingomonadales bacterium
AACATGGAGACGGTGCACATCGCCGCCTACAGCCATCTGCTCGACACCATCGGCATGCCAGAGAGCGAATACGGCATGTTCCTCGAATATAGCGAGATGAAGGACAAGCACGACTATCTGCAGCGCTTCACCGTCGACACCGATGAGGATATCGCGCGCACGCTGGCGATGTTCGGCGGCTTTACCGAGGGGCTGCAGCTGTTCGCGTCGTTCGCGATGCTGATGAACTTCCCGCGCTTCAACAAGATGAAGGGCATGGGGCAGATCGTGTCATGGTCGGTCCGCGACGAGAGCCTGCACTGCGAAGGCATCATCCGCTTGTTCCACGAATTCTGCAAGGAACGCGACTGCCTGACCAAGGCCGTCAAGGAAGACATCATGGATGTCTGCCAGACGACGGTGCGGCTCGAGGATGCGTTCATCGACCTGGCGTTCGAGCAGGGCCCGGTGACGGGGATGACGCCCAAGGAGATCAAGAAATATATCCGCTACATCGCCGACTGGCGGCTGGGGCAGCTTGGCCTGAAGCCCATCTACATGATCGAGGAACACCCCCTCCCCTGGCTCGCGCCGTTGCTCAACGGCGTGGAACACGCGAACTTCTTCGAACAGCGCGCCACCGAATATTCAAAGGGCGCGACGCGCGGCAACTGGAACGAGGTGTGGGACAGCTTCGACAAACGGCAAAAGGCGAAGAGCGGGCCGGTCGACGTGGCGAACGAGGACGCGAGCGAGGGCGACATGTTCGCGCGGGCGGGAATTGCCGCTGAGTGATCTCAGGTTTCTAAAAACTATTATGGGAGGCTGACATGTAAAGAGAATATAATCTTGACCAACAATATCTTCTCCTGAGTTCTCGCAGCGACACCGACCGTTTAGCTCTTAGGCCCCTGTTTGATGGCGGAAGAATAGACCGAAAAGGCAGTCAGACTCTTGCACGCCTCGTACTGACGGATCCAACGATCAAGCGAGAATGAAGTAAATCTAGTAAAGGACCCACAATGACCGCACTGGTCTATCAGGGTCGAGATGACGCTTGGCGATGGGAAATCATTGGTGAAGATGGCCAGACATATTTGAGATCGAACAAAAGCTTTGCAGAAATCAGCATGGCCGAGAAAGACCTTGAATTTTCAAGCCATCTAATCCGTCCCCAACTCCAGCGTTGCTAAAGCGACCGGGGAGAGTCGGCAACAGGCCGGCTCTCCTTGAGTCCCAGCAAAAATAATTTATGATGTTTTTCGGCGGTCTTGCCTCGATTGCCGCCTCCGCCGGAGCGAAACGCAAGATGGGCTGCTGTCCGCGGGGTTGGTGGTTATCCTGACACACAAAAACCGCCAAAGTCTTGCAGCAGTTCTAGCACGCACCGCCCAGCTTGCAGCACCCACGTTGCCATCTTGAATAGCCAGACAGCCCAAAATCAAAACTGGCCGATTCACCCTGTGTGACCAAAGCCCCCCTTACTTCTTCTCTTCCGCCTTCCGGTACTTCTCGTGGCAGGCGCCGCAGCTTTTGCCCAATTCCGCATATTGCGCGGTGAAGCCGGCGGTGTCGCCTGCCTTGGCGAGGGGGACGAGCTTGCCCGCCGCGTCACTCATCGCGGTGGCGGCGGCTTCGAAGCCGGCGCGGTCGGACCACACCGTCGGCAGTGCTTCGGATGCCGGGGTCGTGCTGCCGGGCGGGAACATCGCCGGGATCACCTTGCCCCAGCCCGCCAGCGCGCTTGCCGGGAGCGCCATCGTCTTCACGTCATCGCCGCGCGCAAGCCCTGCCTTGATGCCCAGAAACGACGCGAGTGACAGCTTGAACGCGGCCTGGCGTGCGGCGACCACCGGGCCGTGGTCGGCCGGCTTGGCGGCGGCGGGCTTGGCAGCGGGCGGCGTTGCCCCCGCCTGAAGTGCGCCGAAGCTGGCAAGCATGACGGCGGCGAACATCGTTTTGGTGACGCGCATGGCTGATCCTCCCCTTTATTTGCCGTGAAGCTAGACCGGACCCCGTTTCCCCGCAAGCGCATCGCTCGACCCGGAGTACGTCGCGCGTCACCGCCCCCAAAAGATGAAGGCGACCGCGCCCATCAGGCACAGAAATGCACCGAAATGCCGCCAGCCGAGCGGCTCGCCGAGAAACAGCACCATGAACCCGCCAAACACGGCAAGCGAGACGACCTCCTGCGTGATCTTGAGCTGGCCGGCGCTCCACCCCTGCGCATAGCCCAGCCGATTGGCGGGCACCGCGAGGCAATATTCAAACAGCGCGATGCCCCAGGAAATCAGGACAACCCGCCACAGCGGCATCTCCATCCCGCCCTTGAGATGCCAGTACCACGCCGTCGTCATGAACAGATTGGAACAGACGAGCAGCAGCAATGTCGGCATCAACAAGGGTCCATCTGTTCAGCGCGGCACCTGACGGCGCCCGATCATCGCCGGATGCAACGTCGGACGCCCCGGTTCAAGGCTTTAGCGCGACCGCGTCGGCATCATCGAGATCGTCGTCATCGTCATCCAAATCGTCTTGGTCGAAGGCATCCTGAACGTCTTCGCCGTCATCTTCCTCATCGCTGTCATCGTCGTCGTCTTCGTCATCATCCTCATCGCCGGGCGCAGCGCCGCCAAGATCGGGCATGATATCGGTGAGGATCGTGCCGTCACCCGGGGCATCGCGCGTGGTCTCGAGGATTTCGGCGCGCTGGCTCTCGTCATAGCCATCCTCGTCGAAACCGTCATCGCCGGGGCGGCCGCTATCGGTCATGTCGATTGCCATCATTCGCTCCTCTCGGGCGCCGCAAAAGGCGGCGGATGACAAGGCAACGGCGCGGCAGGGCACTGGTTCCGCGCCGATGCGACGAAGCGCGCTCAGCTCGGCTGAAACAAGCGGCCGCGCTCGACGATCGCGACGATGCCGAGCGACACGATGCCGGCGACCAGGAAGCCGAGATAAAGCGGGATCGTCGTGCCGTTGAATGCCTGGCCGATCATCGCGCCGATGATGGCGCCGACGGTGACGGTGATGAAGCCCTGCACGCTCGATGCCGTCCCCGCGATCGCCCCCATATTCTCCATCGCCATCGACGAGAAATTGGCGGAGGCCAGCCCGAAGCATCCCATCGCCAGCGCCTGCAGGATGGCAAAGCTCCAGATCGTCTCGGCACCCAGTTCGGCGATCACCAGATGCACGCTCGAAATCACGATGAGTGCGGCCACCGCGCTGTGCGAAATCCGCCGCGTGCCAATGCTCATCACCAGCCGCGAATTGAGCAGGTTGGCGACCGCCATCGTGCTCGCAATGGCGATGAACACCGGCACCAGCAGGCGCGGATCATGCGTGAGCGAAAAGACGATCTGCTGAACCGAATTGATGAAGCCGTAGAGCGCGCCCATCAGCGCCGCCGTCGCCAGCGTATAGCCGATCGAGCACCGATCCGAGAGCGTCGTGCGCCAGCCGCCAGCCAGCCGCGCGATCGATAGCGGCAACCGCGATTCGGATGCCAGTGTTTCGGGCATGCGGATCATGAACCAAATGAGGATCGCCAGGCTGATCGCCGCGATCATCACGAAGATCAGCCGCCACGAGCCGACGAGCAGGATCAATTCACCGAACGAGGGCGCGAGGACGGGCGCGGCCATGAACACCATGAAGGCAAGGCTCATCACCCGCGCCATCGCCCGCCCCGAATAGCAATCGCGCACCAGCGCCACGGTGACGACGCGCGACGCGGCAATCGCCATGCCGCCGACGAAACGCGCGACCAGCAACAAGGCAAAGCTGCTCGAGAAGGCAGCAATCAGATTGGCCACCACATAGAAGGACAGCGCCGCGAGGAGCACCGGCTTGCGACCGAAGCGATCAGCGAGCGGACCATGGGCGAGCTGGGCGATGCCAAAGCCGACCAGGAACACGCTGATCACGAACTGCCGCTCATTTTCGGTCGCGACGTTCAGCCCCGTGCCGATCGCCGGCAAGGCGGGAAGCATCGAATCGATCCCGAGCGCGGTCAGCGCCATCAGCGACGCGACCAGCCCGACGAACTCGATGAAACCGAGTGGCGGTGCGGATTTCTCTGTCGTCACGGGCTGTTGCAGGTTCACCCGCGCGCCATGCCCCATCGCAGCGTGCGCGTCACCCGTGTTCTGGCCGGGCCTTGACGAGAAAAACCTATCTGTATTATACATACAATACACTTTGAAAGGTCAGGCCGATGCTTCGCTCTATCATGGCCCTTAGTCTGCTTGCCGTACCGCTTGCCGCCTGCGACGAGAAAGAGGGGACGACGATCACGCTCAATGCCGATGACAGCGACGGCAATGTCGTGGCAGGCGTGGACGGCAAGAGCGGCGCGTTCTCCATCAAGACGCCGGGCTTTTCGGGTCAGATCACGCTTCCCAAAATCCACCTCGACGGCGGCAATTTCGAGATGAACGGCGTGCATCTTTATCCCGGCTCCAAGATCAGCAGCATGAACATCGATGCCCGGGACGGTGATGGGGGCGACAAGAAGGGCAGTGTCCGCGTCACATTCGAGAGCCCGGCAACACCCGATACGGTTCGCACATGGTTTGCAGAAAAGCTGGGCGGCGCCGATTTCAAGCTGACGCAACAGGGCAGCGGCCTTGTCGGCACCGATGATGAGGGAAAACCGTTCAAGCTCGACCTGACGGCAGCCGGCGACGGCAAGTCGAACGGCGTCATCACCGCGGGCCATTGAGCGCAAAAAGGCACGCCAGGTGACGCGCCGTCTCCGATCCGTGGCAGTGGATCGTCGATGCTTGACGCTGTGTACCGGCTCGATCACTAAACCCGCAGGCGCCTGCGCGCCTTAACGGGAGCCCGCTTATGCCTCGCTCGATTTTGATCGCCTTTGCTCTTGCCTTGCCATTGGCGGCGTGCAGCAGCCCCGCGCAGCAGACGCCACCCGAAATGGTCGCCAATGCCGACGACATGCCGATGCCCGACGGCAGCAAGGCCGACATGACCGCGATCAAGCTGTTTCCCGGATCGACGATGCGCAAGAGCATCAAGATCATGCCGCACGAAGCCGATGACATGATGGATTTCAGCTTCATGAGCCCCGCCCCGCCGGCACAAGTACGCGACTGGTTCGCGGCCGAACTCGGCCATGGCGGCTATACACTGACCGCGAAGGGCAACAGCCTGATCGGCACCGACGACAAGGGCAAGCCCTTCCGCCTCGATCTCACCGATGCGCCGGGCGGGCATGCGATGGGCGTCATCAGCAAGGGCTAGGGTCTGTTGCTGATCGATCGTCGTCCCTATGCTACGGTGATCGACAAGCTTTTGATGGACCCGACATGCTCGACACCGCGCCCCCCCGCATCCCCACGCTTTCGCTCCACCAGAACGGCGATGACCCGGCGGGCTTCGCGCACGCGCTCGGCACGTCATTCGAGCGCTTTGGTTTTGCGATCGTTGCCGATCACGGAGTGCCGGCCGATCTGATCGCACATGCCTGGGCACTCACGGCCGAATTCTTCGCGCTGCCCGAGGATGAAAAGCGCCGCTATTTCACGCCCGCCGGGGGCGGCCAGCGCGGCTATACCCCGTTCAAGACCGAGATCGCCAAGGGCGCGAGCGCGGTCGATCTGAAGGAATTCTGGCATGTCGGGCGTGAATTGCCCGCGGGGCATCGCTTTGCCGCCGATATGCCCGCCAATATCTGGCCCGACACCCCCGCCGATTTCCGCCAGACGTTCCTGACGCTGTTCGCCGCACTCGACCGGGCCGGCGACGTTATCCTGTCTGCGATCGCGCGCTATCTGGGCCTCGCGCCCGACTGGTTCGATCCGGCGGTCAAGGACGGCAACAGCATCCTGCGCCTGCTCCATTATCCCCCGATCCCCATCGATGCAGAGGGCGTGCGTGCCGGCGCGCACGAGGATATCAATCTCATCACGCTGCTGCTCGGTGCCGAGGAGGCGGGGCTCGAGCTGCTCGAGCGTGACGGCAGCTGGCTCGCGATCGACCCGCCCGAGGGCGCGATGGTCGTCAATGTGGGGGACATGCTGCAACGGCTGACCAATCACGTCCTGCCCTCGACGACCCACCGCGTCGTCAATCCGCCGCCCGAGCGGCGCGGCCATGCCCGCTATTCGATGCCGTTCTTCCTCCACCCCGCGCCCGATTTCCTGATCGAGACGCTCCCCGGCTGCGTATCGGCAAGCAATCCCGATCGTTATCCCGAGCCAATCACCGCGCATGATTATCTCCACGAACGGCTCGTCGAAATCGGGTTGGTGAAGGCGTAATCGCGCAGCCGCTCTTGCGGAAGGCGGCGATATGCCGGTACGCGCGCCGCCGGAAGGAATTTCGATGAGCAAGCCCTTGAAGATCGCGCTCGCCGGGCTCGGCACCGTCGGCGGCGGGGTGATCCGGTTGATCGACGCGAACGGTGATCTGATCGCGCGCCGCGCGGGGCGCTCGATCGAGGTGGTCGCGGTGTCGGCACGCGACCGCGCCAAGGATCGCGGCGTCGATATCGGCCGGTTCGACTGGATCGACGATACCAGCGCGCTTGCGAGCTACCCCGATGCCGATGTCGTCGTCGAACTGATCGGTGGCGCGGATGGCCCGGCATTGACGCTGGCACGCACCACGCTGGCGCAGGGCAAGGGGTTCGTCACCGCCAACAAGGCGATGATCGCGCACCACGGGCTCGAACTCGCGCATGCTGCCGAAGCCGCCGGCGTTGCGCTGAAATTCGAGGCCGCGGTCGCCGGGGGCGTTCCTGTCATCAAAGGCCTGCGGGAAGGCGCCGCGGCCAACGAGATTGCCCGCGTCTACGGCATCCTCAACGGCACCTGCAATTTCATCCTGTCGAAGATGGAGGCCGAGGGGCGTGATTTCGCCGATGTGCTGGCCGAAGCGCAGGCGCTTGGCTTTGCCGAGGCCGATCCGAGTTTCGACATCGACGGCATCGATGCCGCGCATAAACTATCGATCCTGGCCAGCGTCGCCTTCGGCACCCAGCCGGCATTTGGCGACGTGAGCGCGAGCGGAATCCGCTCGATCCTTGCCGCCGACATCGCCGAGGCGGCGGCGCTCGGCTATCGCATCCGCTTGCTCGGGGTTGCCGAATCGAACGATTACGGGCTGTTCCAGCGCGTCCATCCGCATCTGGTGCCGACAGGGCATCCGCTCGCGCATGTGACGGGCGCGACCAACGCGGTCGTGGCCGAGGGCAATTTCGTCGGCAGGCTGTTGTTTCAGGGCGCAGGCGCAGGCGACGGGCCGACCGCGAGCGCCGTCGTCGCCGATCTGATCGACATCGCCCGGGGGGAATTCGGCCCGCCTTATGCGATGCCCGCCGCATCGCTGGCGGCGCAGCAGCGCGCCGAAACCGGTGACCGGCGCGGCCGCGCCTATGTCCGCTTCACCGTTGCCGACAAGGTCGGGGTTCTGGCCGAAATCGCAGCGGCGATGCGCGATGCCGGCGTGTCGATCGAAAGCCTCATCCAGCGCGGGCGCTTGACCGATGGCGGCGTTCTGGTCGCGATCGTCACACACGAAGGACCCGAGCGCGCGGTCGCACAGGCGCTCGACAAGCTGCGCAATTCGCCCAGCCTGATCGGCCAGCCGCTGTGGATGCACATCCTCGCCTGAGTGAGGTTCAGCGCGCCATCGGGCGCAGCGTCGGCGTGCCGATCCCGGCGGCGCCGAAACTGGCGTGCCCGGTGACGCCCACAAATCCGCAGCCGATCAAAAACGGCCCGCGATCCTGGCAGGCGGTTGTCCGGTGCTGAAGCCGTTCGCGCTCCGCCTCGACCGTTTCGCCACGCGGATCGCCGAGCTCATACCCGATAAGGGGCACGCGGTAACGATCGGCCTTGCGCGCGCCGCAGACCATGATCTCATCGCCGGGATTGGGGTTTGTGCACTGGATATCGGCCCGGGTGTGCGCCCAATAGCTATCGAGAATATCGGCCACCGTGATTTCTGGGGCGGCAGCGAGCAGGAGAAAGGACACGAGCATAGGGATCGACTCGCACAAGAGTGTTTTCGATCATGCCCCGCCGCTTGCACAATGCCAGCCAATTCGGCACCGATCACGCGATCGGCGCAATCTCCAGCCGTCGCAATTCGATCGCCGGGCACCGGTCCATCACCACCTTCAACCCCGCCGCTTCCGCGCGCGCGGCCGCTGCTTCGTTGATGACGCCAAGCTGCATCCACACCGCCTTCGCGCCAATCGCAATCGCCTGATCAACGGCTTCGCCGGCGGCCGCCGAATTGCGGAAGATATCGACGATATCGATTCGGTCGCCCAATTGATCGAGCGCGTTGAAGACGAATTCGCCGTGGATATGCTCGCCCGCGATCTGCGGATTGACGGGGATTACGCGGTAGCCGTGGCGCTGGAGCGTTTCCATCACTTCGTAAGATGGCCGGTCAGGGCGATCGGACGCGCCGACCAGCGCGATCGTGCGGGCCTGCTCGAGCAGAGTCCGGATATCGGCATCACTTGTCAGCACCCGCGGTTTCCCTTCGTGTCGATCCACGCTTTCACCTGCGCGCCCAATGCGGTGAACGTCGCGGCTTCGGCGTCGTTCCCGGCAGCAGGCGGGGTGCCGGCATCAGACGCGGTGCGGATCGCAATGTCGAGCGGAATACGGCCCAGGAACGCAATGCCGAGCGCATCCGCCGCGGCCTCTGCCCCGCCGCGCCCAAAGGGATCGGAAATCACACCGCAGCTCGGGCAGGTATAGCCGGCCATGTTCTCGACAAGGCCGATCACCGGCACGCCCGACTTGGCGAACAAGTCGATCGCGCGACGTGCGTCAATCAGCGCCAGATCTTGCGGGGTGGAGACGATGACCGCACCATCGGGCCGGTGCTTCTGGATCATCGTCAGCTGCACATCACCCGTCCCCGGCGGCAGATCGATCACCAGCGTGTCCTGCTCGCTCCAGTTCGCTTCGACGAGCTGAAGCAGCGCGCCAGCGATCATCGGCCCGCGCCACGCCACCGCCTGATCCGCCGGCACCAGCTGACCGATCGACAGCAGCGGCACGCCGAACGGCGTCGGCACCGGCTGCAACACCTTCTCCCGCGCCGTGGGGCGCGTGCCCTCGACGCCGAGCAGCATCGGCTGCGACGGGCCATAGATATCGGCATCGACCAACCCGACCCGGCGGCCAAGCCGGTGCAGCGCGATGGCGAGATTGGCCGCCACGGTGGATTTGCCGACCCCGCCTTTGCCGCTCGCCACCGCAATCACGGTGCGGGCGGCGCGCTGGCTGGTCTGCGCGATCCGCACCGCGTCGACGCCCGGCAGCGCCGAGGCAGCTGCCGTTATCGCCGCCTCCATCGCCGCTCGCGCAGCCGGATCGAGGCCGGTGACGTCGAGAATGATGCTCGCACGCCCCTCCTCAAGCCGCGGCGTCGCACGCTCTCCGGCGACGGTGGCAAGGGCGGCGCGCAGGGTATCGATATCGGTCATGCGCTGCTGATAAGGGTCCGAAAGCCGCTTGCCACTGTTTTTCCCGTCGCCTGTCCCTATAAAGGGGGAATGACGATCCGTTCGGCCTGGCTGCAGCGCCTCTCCATCCTGAATTCCGACAAGCCGAAAAGCCCGTGGGGCAATTCCGGCGACGAAGACGGGCCCCGCAATCCCTGGGCAGTGCCCCCCGGCGGCGGTGGTCGCCCGCGCGGCAACAAACCGACTGCGCTCGACGAGTTCATTCGCCGTGCACGTGGCGGCGGTGGCGGCGGCAGCGGCGGCGGTGGTTTTACCGGATGGCCGACCGGCGGCGGTCGGTCGATCTGGCTGATCGGCGCTGCGCTGATCATCGGGCTGTGGGTCGTCTTCACCAGCATCCACCCGATTGCGCCGCAACAGCGCGGCGTCGTCACCTTTTTCGGGCGATATTCGGGCACGCTCGATCCGGGCATTCAGTTCACCCTGCCAGCGCCGATATCCACCGTCACCAAGGTCGATGTGCAAGCAATCCGCACCGATGATTTTCCCGAGGGCGGCAGCGGAGAGAATCTGATGCTGACAGGCGACCAGAATATCATCGATCTCGCTTATTCGGTGCGCTGGGATATCGTCGATCCGCAGAATTACATCTATCAGATCAAGCAGCCGACCGAGACGGTCCGCGCAACCGCGGAAAGCGCGATGCGCGCGGTCGTCGCCACGGTGACGCTGGACGAGGCGATCGGCGAAGGCCGCAGCCGGATCGAGGCGCGCGTGCAGATATTGATGCAATCGATCCTCGATGAATATCATGCCGGCGTTCGCGTGCAGGGCATCGCCATCAAACAGGCCGATCCCCCCAACAAGGTGATCGACGATTTCAAGAAGGTGAGTGCTGCCCAGCAGGAGGCGCAATCCAATCTGAACGAGGCGCGCACCTATGCCCAGCAGGTGACGGCGCGCGCGCAGGCTGAGGCCGCGCAGTTCGATCTCGCTTACACGCAATATAAGCTGGCGCCCGCCGTCACGCGGCGGCGCATGTATTATGAAACGATGGAAGCCGTGCTCGCCAAAACAAACAAGACGATCGTCGAAACGCCGGGAACGGTGCCCTATCTGCCGCTGCCCGCGACGCGTGGCCGGGCTGTGCCCGCCGAGCCTGCGCCGAGCGAAGGAGGTCGCCCGTGAACCTCTCGCTGCTCCGCAATCCCATTGCCGCCGGCATCATCGCGCTCGTCGCGCTGACGCTTGCTGCGATGACCGTCGCGATCGTGCCCGAAACCAAGCAGGCGGTGATCCTGCGGCTCGAAAAGCCGTTCCGCACGGTCAATGTCTGGCGGCCTAACCAGCCCTTTGGCCGCACCGGGGCGGGGCTGATCGCGCGCGTGCCGATCTTCGACAAAATCGTGTGGGTGGACAAGCGCGTGCTCGATGTCGATCTCGATAACCAGCAGGTGCTGTCGACCGATCAGCTCCGGCTAGAGGTTGATGCGTTTGCGCGCTTCCGGATCGTCAACCCGCTGAAGGCGGTCGTCTCCACAGGCAGCACGTCGGCAACCGAAGACCGCGTCGCCGATCAGCTTCGCCCGCTGCTCGGCTCGGCGCTGCGCAACGAGCTTGGCAAGCGGCAATTCGCGGCTTTGCTCAGCCCCGAACGCGGCCAGGTGATGGATAACATCCAGAACAGCCTGCAAACGCTCGCCAGCCAGTACGGCGTCCAGATCGTCGATGTGCGCATCAAGCACGCCGACCTGCCCGATGGCAGCCCGCTCGACAGCGCGCTCAACCGGATGCGCACCGCTCGCCAGCAGCAGGCGGCGACGATCCGCGCGCAGGGACAAAAGGCGGCACAGATCATCCGCGCGGAAGCCGATGCGAACGCGTCCAAAATCTACGCCGATAGTTTCAACAAGGACGCCGATTTCTACGATTTCTATCGGGCAATGCAGTCCTATCGCACCACCTTTGGGGCGGACGGCAGCACCCCGACGGGCGAGACCTCGGTCATCCTGTCACCTAACAATGAATATCTGAAGCAGTTCACCGGCCACCCGCGCTGAGCCAGGCGATGTTCAAACACGGTTCATATTCAAACACCGTTCAGGATGGCTCGGCATAAAGGCCGCAGCTTTGCGACCGACAAGAGAGGACACAATCGACGTGCGCTACGCCTATGCCCTTACCGGAGCACTTCTTCTCGGCGGCGCCGCCGCGACGCTCGCGCTGCAACCCCCCGCCGGAGCGCAGACCGCGCAGAACGAGCCCGCCGCGATGGCCGCCGTCGCGCCGCGCATCGGCGCGCCGCTGAGCTTTGCCGATCTTGTCGCGCGGCTGCAGCCGGCGGTCGTCAACATCTCGACCAAGCAGAGCATCAAGGTGCAAGCGCCGACCAATCCCTTCGCCGGAACGCCCTTTGGTGAGCTGTTCAACCAGTTCAACGGCGGCCAGCAGGGCGGCGGCGGCAATGCGGCGCCAGTCATCCGCCAGGCCCAGTCGCTCGGTTCGGGCTTCCTGATTTCGCCCGATGGCTATGTCGTCACCAACAATCACGTGATCGCGGCGGGCGCAAAGGGTGCGACGGTCGATTCGATCACCGTGATCCTCACCGATCGCAAGCAATATACCGCCAAGCTGATCGGCAAGGATCCCGCCTCCGATCTGGCGCTGCTCAAGATCGACGCTGCCAATCTGCCATTCGTGAAGTTCGGCGATTCGACCAAGGCGCGCGTCGGCGACTGGGTCGTCGCGATCGGCAATCCGTTCGGCCTTGGATCGACCGTGACCGCAGGCATCGTCTCCGCTCTCCACCGCGTGACCGGCCAGGGCGGCGCCTATGATCGTTTCATCCAGACCGATGCGTCGATCAACCAGGGTAATTCGGGCGGGCCGATGTTCGATCTGGCCGGCAATGTTATCGGCGTCAATTCGCAGATATTGTCGCCGACCGGCGGCAATGTCGGCATCGGTTTTGCCATCCCGGCGGAAGAAGCCAAGCCGATCATCGATACGCTGATGAAGGGCCAGGCGATCAAGCGCGGCTATCTTGGCGTCGGTATCCAGCCGGTGACCGACGACATCGCCGCAGCGCTCGGCCTGCCCAAGGATCGCGGCGAGTTGATTTCGCGCGTCGAGCCGGGCGAGGCCGCCGACAAGGCGGGCGTGAAGCAGGGCGACGTGGTCGTCCGGGTCGACGGGCGCGATGTGACTCCCGACGAAACGCTGTCCTATCTGGTTGCCAAGTCCAGGCCTGGATCGTCCGTCAAGCTCGACCTGATCCGAGACGGCAAGCCAATGTCGGTCACTGCGATTTCGGGCACGCGGCCATCGGAAGATGCGTTGCTCACGATCGGCCAGCCCGAACAGGGCATGCCCGATGAAGACGAACAGGCGCAGGGCAACGCCGCGACCAACGCGCTTGGCGTCGGCGTGACCGAGTTGACCCCGCAAATCGCGCGCGCGCTCGGGCTTGATGCGACCGCGCATGGCGCCGTCGTCACCACGGTCGATCCGTCGAGCGATGCCGGCCAGAAGGGCCTTCGTCGCGGCGACGTTATGGTGTCGATCAACCGCGTGCCGGTAATGGGCGCCGCCGATGTCGCACTCGTTATCGCACAGGCGCGCAGCGCCGGTCGCGATACCGTGCTCGTCTTCCTCCAGCGGGGCCGTACGCCCGGCGCGTTCTTCGCGCTCAAGCTCAAGAAATAAACCGGCTTCTCTCCGGTATTGGCGCCGCTCGTTCCCTAAGGGGAGCGGGCGGCGTTTTCGTGTCTTCCGTCGATCCGGCAAAGCAGCGATAGAGGTTGATCGATCAAGGAGGCATCATGGCGGACGGCAGCATCTTCATCGGATCGGGACCGGGCGGCGAAAAGCCCCAGCAGCTCGAACTCAAGCGCGCCAATCGCCACGGCCTAATCGCGGGCGCGACGGGCACCGGCAAGACCGTCACGATCCAGGGCATCATCGAGGGCTTTTCCGCCGCCGGCGTGCCGTGTTTCGTCGCCGACGTGAAGGGCGATCTATCGGGCCTCGCAATGGCCGGGTCGGCGGCCACGAAGACGCATGAGATCTTCGCCGCGCGCGCAAAGGAGATCGGCTATGAAGGCTGGGCCTATGCAGACACCCCCGTGCAGTTCTGGGATCTGTTCGGCGAGCAGGGCCACCCCATCCGCACCACCATTTCCGAAATGGGGCCGCTGCTGCTCTCGCGCCTGATGGACCTGAACGAGGTGCAGGAGGGCGTGCTGACGATCGCCTTCACCGTCGCCGACAAGGAAGGGCTGCTGCTGCTCGATCTCGACGATCTGCAGGCGATGCTCGCCCACTGCGCCGCCCGCGCGGACGAGCTGACGACGACCTACGGCAATGTATCGAAGCAATCGATCGGCACCATTCAGCGTGCGCTGCTCCAGCTGCGCAGCCAGGGCGGCGAGCATTTCTTCGGTGAGCCCGCGCTCGCGATGGCCGATTTCATCCAGCTCGACGACAAGGGTCGCGGGATCGTCAACATCCTCGCCGCCGACAAGCTGATGCAGAGCCCCAAGCTCTATGCGACCTTCCTGCTGTGGCTGATGAGCGAGCTTTTCGAGCATCTCCCCGAGATCGGCGACCCCGACAAACCCGTGCTCGTCTTCTTCTTCGACGAGGCGCATCTGCTGTTTGCCGATGCGCCAAAGGCGTTGCTCGACAAGATCACCCAGGTCGTCCGGCTCATCCGCTCCAAGGGCGTCGGCGTCTATTTCATCACCCAGAACCCGATCGATATCCCCGATACCGTTGCCGGGCAGCTCGGCAACCGCGTGCAACATGCGCTCCGCGCGTTCACCCCGCGCGATCAAGCGGCAGTGAAATCGGCGGCGACCACGTTCCGCGCCAATCCCGGGGTCGATGTCGAGACCGCGATCACCGAGCTAAAGGTCGGCGAGGCGCTCGTGTCGCTGCTCCAGCCCGATGGCGCGCCCTCGCCTGTCGAACGCACGCTAATCAAACCGCCCGCAAGCCGTGTGGGGCCGATTACGCCGCAGGAACGCGCGGTGATGATCGAAACCGACGCGATCGGCACCAAATACGACACGCTGATCGATGCCGCCTCCGCAGAAGAATTGCTGGCGGCGAAATCGCAGGAAGCATCTGCCGCCGCCGCCGAAGCCGCCGCCAAAACCGACGCCGACAAGGCGGCAGCCGCGCAAGCGAAGGACGACGCCCGCGCCGCCAAGGAGGCCGAGCGGGCGCGAATCGCCGCAGATCGCGAGGCCGATCGCCAGCAACGCGAAGCGGCGCGCGCCGCCGCCGCCTCGCCGTGGAACAAGATCGCGACGACGGCGGCGCGCACCGCAACATCGACGATCACGCGTCAGGTCGCCAACGAAGTCGCCAAGCAGGTGTTCGGCTCATCATCGCGGCGTGGATCGTCGGCGTCGGGCGGGATTGTCGGCGGGCTGATACGCGGCGTGCTCGGCGGCCTGTTCAAGGGCCGCTGAACACGCGCGTCACGTCGATCAGCGGCAGCGGACCTGGTTCTGGCTCTGGTCGATCGCCTTGCCCGCTACGGCCCCAAGCACACCGCCGAGCAAGGTGCCCACAACGCGCGAATGGCCGCCATCGATGACATTGCCCAGGATGCCGCCGCCCGCTGCGCCGAGGATCAGACCGGTCGTGCCATCGTTGCGCTTGCAATAATAACGCCCGTCATTGCCGCGATAGACGCGATCGTCGGATGACAACACCCGCTCTTGATACCGCGGATCCTCTCGGTAATAGCGCGCCGCATCATAGCCGCCCTCGTCGCGATCATCGACATAGCGCTGATTGCTGTAGCGCGGATCGCGGTTGTCATATCGGCTGTCGCGGTAACCGCCCCGGTTGGCGCGCGCTTGTTGATAGCGATCATATTCGGTGCGGAAAATCGTCATTTCGTTCTGGAAACGCGACTGCGCCTGCTCGAACCGTGCTTCTTCCTGCTGGGTCTGCGCGATTGCCGGTGCGGCGAGTAGCATTGCCGGCAGGGCGGCCAGCGCGGTGATGCGTGCAAGGCGTGTCATATCAGTTTCCTTTTTCGTGGGTGATCGTCCAACCGCCCAACGTTCCATTTTGTTGCATGAACGAAAGGATAACCGATCATCGCCGTGCGGCGGACCGGGGGCGTTACCCGGCGCCCCGATAAGCAACACCATTTTCAAGCCACAACTGATGCACATCGTCCCACGCCGGTGGCGCGTCTGCTTCAAAGCCGAAGGTCGATCCGCTGGCGATAGCGGGAAACGCCCGCATCGCCTGCGCGTGCGCGCCGGAGACCAGGAATCGCCGCATCGCCGCCTTGTCGGTCCATACCGAAACGGTGTGCTGGACGCCGTTGATTGTGCGGGCATCGCTGGAGATATTGCCCGGCGCCCGGCGCGCCTGCGCCATCGATCGCAGCGCGTGCCACCAGAATCGCGGTGCGGCAAACGGCCCTTTCAGCTTCAATCCCGTGATCGAAATATACATCGGCACTTTCCTGATCGGACGCCTGCCCCAAATAGCAGGTTTATGTCCACTCGCTGCCATTCCGGCGACGGCTATCTGTAAAAGGCAGTTGCTCTTCCCTCGGGCTGTGGCATCCCTTGACGATGTCAGACCAGCCCAAACCCGCCGCCGCCCCGACGCCAATGGCCGAACTCACCCTGCGCGGGATCGCGCTCGGCGGGCTGATCACCTTGTTGTTCGCCGCGGCCAATGTCTATCTCGGGCTCAAGATCGGACTGACCTTTGCGACATCGATCCCCGCTGCGGTGATATCGATGGGGGTGTTGCGGCTGTTCAGGAACGCGACGATCCTGGAAAACAACATCGTCCAGACGGTGGCGAGTGCGGCGGGAACGCTGGCGGCGATCATCTTCGTGCTGCCCGGGCTGGTGATGATCGGCTGGTGGCAGAATTTCCCGTTCGTGACGACGGCGGCGATCACGATGACGGGCGGCATTTTAGGGGTGATGTTTTCGGTGCCGCTGCGGCGTGCGCTCGTCATCGATACCGACCTGCCCTATCCCGAGGGTCGCGCCGCCGCCGAGGTGCTCGAAGTCGGATCGGGATCGCGCGAGGGCGCCGCCGAAAGCGGCCAGGGGCTGGCGATCCTTGTCTGGAGTGCGGTCGCCTCGGCTGGCTTTGCCGTGCTGACTCAGACCAAGCTCGTTGCAAGCGAGGCGTCGGTCTGGTTTCGCGCAGGCGCCGGCGCGACGGGCATTTCGGGCGGCCTGTCATTCGCGCTTGTCGGGGTTGGCCATCTCGTCGGGCTTTCGGTGGGGATAGCGCAGGCGGTCGGCATGGTCCTCGGCTGGTGGATCCTCCTGCCCTATCTGACCGCGATCCACCCGGTTGCCGGGGGTGCCGAAAAATGGGCGAACACGGTGTTCCGGTCCGACGTCCGCTTTTTCGGCGCGGGCGTGATCGGCGTGGCGGCGGTGTGGACGTTGATCGCCATCGCCGGCCCTGTGCTCGGCGGTATCCGATCGGCGATGGCCGCCAGCCGTGCACGCGGCGCTGGCGAAACGCTCGCCCTTGGTGAGCGCGATCTGCCGATCGGCATCGTCGCTGGCGGGTCGCTCGCGATCCTGCTGCCGATCGCGTGGCTGCTGTGGAGCGTGATCGCTGGCGGGCCGCTTGCAGGGTCGGCGGTGCCGCTGATCGCGGGTGCGCTGTTGTTCATTCTCGTGATCGGCCTGATGATCGCGGCGGTGTGCGGTTACATGGCCGGGCTGATCGGTGCCTCCAATTCGCCGGTTTCGGGGATCGGCATCCTCTCGGTCATCGCCGCATCGCTGATGCTGGTCGGCCTGTTCGGTCGCAATACCGACCAGGGAACGACCCAGGCGCTGGTCGCCTATGCGCTGATCGTGACGGGTATCGTCTTTGGCGTGGCGACGATTTCCAACGACAATCTCCAGGATTTGAAAACGGGTCAGCTCGTCGGCGCGACGCCGTGGAAGCAGCAGGTGGCGCTCATCATCGGCGTCGTGTTCGGCTCGCTTGTCGTCCCGCCGGTGCTCGATCTGCTCAACAATGCCTTTGGTTTCGTCGGCGCGCCGGGTGCCGGGCCGAACGCGCTTGCAGCGCCGCAGGCCGGGCTGATTTCGACACTCGCTGTCGGCGTGCTTGGTGGCAGCCTCAACTGGACGATGATTACATGGGGCGCTGCGACGGGCGTGATCGCGATCATCGTCGACGCAGCCCTTGGCCGGGCCAAACTGCTCCGCCTGCCGCCGCTCGCCATCGGCATCGGCATCTACCTGCCGATGAGCGTCATCCTGCCGACGGTGATCGGCGCAGTTGGCGGGGCGTTCTACGATCGCTGGGCGGATGGCACCGCCAACCCGCCGGTCGCCCGCCGCTTCGGCGTGCTGACCGCGACGGGAATGATCGTCGGCGAAAGTCTGTGGGGCGTTGGCTTTGCCGGCATCGTCGCTGTGGCGGGCACCGATTCGCCGCTTGCGCTGGTCGGGGAGAGTTTTGCCACACCCGCGCTGATCGGCGGCACGCTGATCTTTGCAGCTACAATCGCGTATCTCTATCGCCGGACGATGGCGACCGCCACCAGCGGCGTCACATCGCCGCCAGCAATGCCTTGATCGGGATGAACGCGAACGCGACCGAACTGTCGGCCACACCATAGGGCAGGAACAGCGTGTTCCCCTGACAGATCGCGCCACAGGTATAGACGACATTGGGCACATAGCCCTCACGGTCCTGATCAGCGGCGGCGAGCAGCGGTTCGCGTGTCCTGCCCAGGACCTTCGATGGATCTTTCTTGTCGAGCAGGACCGCGCCGATCGAATATTTGCGCATCGCGCCGACGCCGTGGGTCAGCAGCAGCCAGCCTTCGTCGAGCTCGATCGGCGGCCCGCAATTGCCGATCTGGACCAGTTCCCAGGGATAGGTCGGCTCGAGCAGGCGCTGGCCCTCGTCCCAATGTGTCAGTTCGTCCGATTTCAGCAGGAACAGGTTTTCGCCGTCCTGCCGGCCGATCATCATATACTGCCCGTCAATTTTGCGCGGAAACAACGCCATGCCCTTGTTGCGCGCCGCACTCCCCGTCATCGGCACCAGATCGAAGGCGCGGAAATCGCGCGTCCGCATCAGCTCCGACTGGATCATCGAACCGTTATAGGCGGTATAGGTGCCGAGCCATTCAACGCTGCCATCGTCATGCTGGAACTGGACGAGCCGCAGATCCTCAAGACCCTTTGACTGGGCTTTGGTGATCGGGAAGATCACCGTTCCCGACAAGGTACTGTCGCGGTGGCGGTGCACCGTCACGGGGCCTTCGGGCACCTCGAGCTCGTCGCCGCCACTGGTGTCGGTTGCCGTGGCAAAGGGCGGCTCCGGCGCCAGTTTCAGCTCGTTCTTGCTGGTAATGATCCCCTCACGAAAGGCGATCGAGGAAATATGCCCCTCACCCACCGCGCGCATCGACATCAGGATGCGCTGCGATCCCTTCGGCATGCCGGTCTGGTCAAAATGCGGCACCGCGCTCGGGTTCATGAGCGCGGCTGCGGCATAGCTATATTCATGGCAGAAATACGCGCCGATCAACTGCCGCTTTTCATCATTGATGGTCGAACCATCGAGCCCGAGCATCGTTTCGATCTCGTCGTAGCGCGTCATGAAGACGCGGCGGGTCTGCCAGTGCCGCGCCTCGAAATCCTTGAGCACGATTTCAAGCTGGCGACTGGCCTGAATGGGGCTCATGTCGAGCACTTCACGCACCAGCCGCTCGGTGCGGCTCGGCGTGCTGCCATTGGCCTGCCACGCCAGATGAAAGGGCCGCACCACGACGCGCGAGGGATCGGCGTGGAGCCGCAATGGGTGGTTGTAAACTTCAAACACTGGTCTGCATCGCCCCGCACAAGATCGGTTTGACGCTACCGCGACCCTAGCCAGACCAGGTTACGCGACGGCGCGTTCCGGTCCTGCCACGGTTCCTGCCAGTTTTGAAAGTGCTGAAATGGTGCAGGAGGCCAATTGCAGCGCGAGGATCGACTCTGCGCCCTGGTTGCGATTGAGCCCGGTCGGCGTCAGGCCGTCGAAACAACCGCCATCCTGCACGGTTGCAAGTGCGGCATCGAGGTCGTTTGCGCCCAGAAACCAGCGATAGGCGCGATTGGCCTCGTCGAGCCAATGCCGGTCGCGGGTTGCCTCGAAAGCCGCCGCGCACGCATCGACCGTCGCTTGCGCTTCAAGCGGCTGCTGATCGAAGGGCAATGGCGCCTCATATGCCCGGCCAAAGCTTTCGGTGCCGACCGCGCGGAAACGGCCTTCGGGCGATGTCTGGCAGGCCATGATCCACGCGAGCGTCTTGATGCCACTCTCGACCAGCGCGGCTTTCCCGAGCCGCTGCCCAGCACGGATCAATGCTTCGGGCAGGCGCGCATTGTCATAAGCGAGGACGATTTCGAACCATTCCCATTCCGGGCGACGCGCCTCCTCGAGCAACGCCATGTGGTCGCGACTGAAGCGGTCGAGGATATTCAGTGCCAGCGTGTGGCTGGGGTGTACGCTCAACACTTCACTCGCGCCTAGCATGGCGAAAGCCTGCGCGCGTGGACTGCCCAGTTCCAGCGCCAGCGATGCCGTCTCATCGAACATCGCCATCGCCCAGTCGACATGCTTGCGAAGGCCGCCGAAGCGGATCGTCGTACCGAGCGCCCATAAGGTGCGACCGTTCGAATCCTCCGAGCCGAAATCCTCGCACCAAGTCCTGTCGAAATTCATGAAATTGCGGAAACGGCGCTCGTGCGGGTTCCAGGCATATTGCAGGAAGGACGCATAAATCGTCATCCACCGATCGCGCGTCACCTCGTCGAGCTCAGGCATCCGCGCGACCAACATCAGCGCACGGGCATTGTCGTCGATGCAATAGCCGTGGCGCCTGTCGGGCACCGAATAGATCGAGTGCTGTAGCATGCCGGTCGAATCGCTCATCCGCTCGACCGCTGCAAAATCGGGCACCAGATGCTTTGGTGGCGGGGGCGACGCACCGAGCAAACGGCGCGGCTGCGCGACGATCATCTCGTTGATTTCCGCAAGCGCAGCCTCGGCGAGCCGCGGCCAGATCATCGTCCGGCCCCGCGCATGGGCACGTGCCGACAGCCGATCACGGTTGCCGTCATTGCCGAGCAAGGCGATGATTTCTCGCGCAAAGGCTGCGCTGTCGCCAAAGTCGACAAGCACGCCGTGACCGTCGGCGAGAATTTCCGTTGCGTGGACATAAGGGGTCGATATCACCGCCTTGCCGACGCCGACCGCATAGGAAAGCGTCCCCGACGTGATCTGCGCCGGGTTGGTATAGGGCGTCGCATAGATATCTGCAGCCTGCAGATAATCGATCAATTCCTCATGCGCGACGAAGCTGTCGATGAAGCGAACATGGTTCGCAACCCCCCGTTCCTCAGCCAGCGCGTGCAGACGGTCTCGATACGCCTCGCCCTCATGCGCGACAAGATTGGGGTGGGTGGCCCCAAGCACGACATAGAGCGCATCGGGATGTGTGGCGGCGATCGCGGGCATCGCCTCGATCATCGTCTCGATGCCCTTGTTCGGCGCCAGCAGGCCAAAGGTCAGGATCGCCTTGCGCCCCTGCCAGCCGAAGCGCGGCTTGAACAAGGCGGGATCGGCAAAAGTGCGATCGGGCACGCCGTGCGGGATCATCACGATCGCCTTGCCGCGCGCGCCGTAAACCCGCTCCAGAATTTCGCGACCCCGTTCAGCCATCACGATCACGCGAGCCGAGCGACGCAGCAGCGCCTCCATCACCCGGCGCTCATCGGCACCCGGCTTGTCGAGGACGGTATGCAGGGTAACGATGACGGGAAGCGAAATCCGGTCGAGCAGCGCCAGAATATAATCGCCGGCCGACCCGCCGAAAATGCCATATTCGTGCTGCAGCCAGACTGCCTGTGCCCCGCTAGCCTCGATGCGACGGGCAGCGGCGAGGTAATCCTCGCGATTGTCCTGAGCGATGCTCGCGGTGACGGCCGGAGGATACACGTAACGGCCGGGATGATCGTCCATCGCGTAGACATCGACCGTCAAATCTTGGAAGCGGTCACTCAGCGCGGCAAAGGTATCGGTGGTGTAGGTAGCAATGCCGCATTTGCGGGGCAGGAAATTACCGATCAGCGCCAGATGCTTGATCCCCTGATTGACTTGATCGATTGGCGCCATCGCGATTTTCCTGACGGGGCAAGCCCCTGTTACCGTTCACCCTTTTCAACGATCTTTCCAGAATATGGTTGCAGCACCGCAATAGTGCAACGCACAAAAGGCGCCGGCCCTGTTCACCCCCGACCGCGATAGCCCGGCACGTCTTGCGCTGGCAGCCACAATCCCTCCGGCGGATTGCCCGATTGCCAGAAGACGTCGATCGGGATGCCGCCGCGCGGATACCAATAGCCGCCGATGCGGAGCCAAAGCGGCTGCATCTCGGTGAACAGCCGCTCGCCGATGCCGACGGTACAGTCCTCGTGGAATGCCTGATGATTGCGGAACGCGCCGAGAAAAAGCTTGAGCGACTTCGATTCGACGATCGTCTCGGCGGGGGCATAATCGATCACGAGGTGCGCGAAATCGGGCTGCGCGGTGACCGGGCAAAGCGAGGTGAATTCGGGCGCGGTGAAGCGGACCAGATAGGGGCGGCCCTTGCGCGGATTGGGGACGTAATCGAGCGTTGCGGCATCGGGTGACGCAGGCAGCGCGCTTGGCTGGCCAAGGAATTTCGGTGTCATGCCACTTATCTAGGGGCGTGGTCGGCGAAAGGGAACGTCATGGGTTCACATGGCTACTTCAGGTGCGCGCGATCGGCTCGACGGCGTCGCCAGTCGTCGCTAGGAAGCAGCGACAAGGCTTAGGAGATGATGATGGACTCGTTGGTGACGACCGAATGGCTGGCGGCTGAATTGCAGGCAAGCGACCTGCGCATTGTCGACGCATCGTTCTTCCTCGCCGAGCATGGCCGCGATGGGGCGGCGGAATATGAAGCCGCGCATATTCCCGGTGCCGTGTTCATGGACCTCGCCGAAATCGCCGACACCGGCAATCCGCTGCCATCGATGCTGCCAAGCCCCGAAAAATTCGCCAGCCGGATGCAATCGCTCGGCCTTGGCGACGGCAGCCGCATCGTTCTCTACGACAATTCGCCGCTGCACACCGCCGCACGCGCGTGGTGGATGCTGCGGACCTTTGGCGCGCACGATGTCGCAATCCTCGACGGCGGGCTCGCCAAGTGGAAAGCCGAGGGGCGTGACGTCGTAAGCGGCAAGGAAAGCCTGCGCCATCGCCATTTCACCGTCTGGGCTGACGACAAGGGCGTGCGCACGCTCGATCAGATGAAGGCCAATGTCGATGGCGGTGCCGAACAGGTGATGGATGCTCGCGGCGAAGCGCGTTTCGCCGGCAGGGAGCCCGATCCCCGCCCCGCGACGATGCCCGGGCACATCCCTGGCTCCAAGAACATTCCCTATGGCCGCCTGTTCAACGAAGACGGCACCTGGAAGCAGGGCGACGCGCTGAAATCGGTCTTCACCGATGCCGGGATCGATCTGTCGAAGCCTGTCATCGGCACGTGCGGATCCGGCATCACCGCCGCCATACTCGTGTTCGGCGCGCATCTGTTGGGCAATGAGGCCGCGCTTTACGATGGATCATGGGCCGAATGGGGCGCCGATCTCTCGACGCCAAAGGCGATGGGTCAGGTGGCGGGCACGGCGTGAGCGCCCCCCGCGACGACAGGCGCGACGCGACCCGGGTCGTCACCGCCGGTCGCCGCGACGAATGGACGCAAGGCATCGTCAACACGCCTGTATGGCGCGCGTCGACGATCCTTTATGATTCGGTCGCGGACATGCGCGCGGCCGTGAAGGATACGCATCACCGGCTGTTTTACGGCCGGCGGGGCACGCCAACGCAATGGGCGCTCGCCGATGCGCTCAACGAGCTCGAGCCGGGCGCCGAGGGCACGTTTCTGTACGGATCGGGCGTCGCCGCGATCGCCGCCGCGCTGCTTTCGGTGCTGTCGTCGGGTGACGAGTTGTTGATGATCGACACTGCTTATGATCCGACCCGGTCGATGGCGACGTCTTTGCTTGCGCGGATGGGCATCACCACGCGCTTCTTCGATCCGATGATCGGTGCCGGCATCGCCGACATGATCGGCGACAAAACCCGCGCGATCATGCTCGAAAGCCCCGGCAGCCTGACCTTCGAGGTGCCCGATCTGCCCGCGATCATCGCTGCGGCAAAGGCGCGCGGCGTGGCGACCCTGCTCGATAACACCTGGGCGACGCCTTTGCTGTTTCCGGCGATCGAAAAGGGCATCGACCTGACGATTCTGGCCTGCACCAAATATATCGTCGGCCATTCGGATGCGATGCTGGGGTCGGTGACGGCGGGCCCGGGCTATTTCGCGGCACTTCGTGATACCAGCTTTCAACTCGGCCAGATTGCCAGCCCCGACGATTGCTGGCTCGGCTCGCGCGGGCTGCGGACGATGGCGGTGCGGCTGGCTCAACATGATCGCAGCGCACGACAGATCGCGGCATGGCTCTCCACCCGGCCCGAAGTCGCCGCTGTGCTCCACCCCGCTTTTCCCGATTGCCCGGGGCACGCGCATTTCCTGCGCGATTTCAAGGGCGCCTCCGGGCTGTTCGCGTTCGTTTTCGCTGGCGGCGACGACGCAGCGCGGTCCGCATTTATCGACGGGCTGGAGCTGTTCGGCATCGGCTTCAGCTGGGGCGGCTTTGAAAGCCTGGCCGTCCCAGTCAATCCCGAGCGCTATCGCAGCGTGACGACGCGCGCCGATGCCGGTCCTGTCGTCAGGCTCCAGATCGGGCTTGAAGACGCTGATGATCTCATCGCCGATCTTGCCGCCGGGTTCGATCGCTTTCGGGCGCGTTGCTGACCTGTTGCGCGCTCGCAACAGTCGAACAAAACATCGACAGACTATTTCCGATTGTTGTTGTGCGATGCAGCAAAAGCACGCATGGTGCGATAAGGATCGATAGGCGACGCACCGTCAACACGGATAGACGCCGCCGCGAACCGAGCAGGCAGGGACATCGCCCCCTCATTTGGAAAGGGAAACGATGGGCCTCAAGATTTTCAGCTTCGGCGCGCTCATGCTCGCCACCGCCACGCCCGCATTTGCGGAGGATACAGCACCGCCCAAGGACTTCGTCCTTAATGGCAGCGTGTCGGGAACGACCGACTATCGGCTGCGGGGCGTGTCACAGTCCGACACCAAGCCTGCGGTTCAAGGAACCATGACGATCACGCATAAAAGCGGGCTCTATGGCGGCCTGTTTGCGTCAAACCTTGCCGGCTGGGGTACTTTTGGCGGTCCCGATCTGGAGCTCGACCTGATCGGTGGCTTCAAGCATTCGCTTGGCAGCGGCACGGTGGATGTCGGCCTGACATGGTACATGTATCCAGGCGGCGCGCCGGTGACCGATTTCGGCGAGATTTTTGCCCGGTACAGCCATTCCTTGGGGCCAGCGACGATTACCGGCGGGGTATATTATGCGCCGCCGCAGCGCGCGCTCGGCAATTACACCAATACGCCGCAAAGCCGCTTTGGTGATTCGCAGGATAACATCTACATCACCGGCGATGCAGCCGTTGGCATTCCCAAGACGCCGTTCACCCTGAAGGCGCATATCGGGCATAGCTGGGGCAATCCGGGGCTCGGGCCGAACGGCACCAGCGTCACGCCGACGGGTTCATATACCGATTATGGTATCGGCTCTGACGTCACCTGGCGTCAGTTCACGTTCAACGTGTCTTATGTGGGCACCGATATCACCGGTCGTGGTTCGGCGTATTTGCAGCCCAACTTCAGCAAGGGGCAGAACGGGTCGGGTTCGATCGCGAACGGCACCGTGGTCGCATCGCTCACCTTCGCTTACTGATTCGAGACTGTCAGACGAAAAAGGGCCGCAGCTTCGCGATGAAGCTGCGGCCCTTTTTGTTAGTTGCGACGCGTTATTTGGGGGTGCTGGTCGTCGCGTTCTGGCCGTCGCCCTCTGGTGCTGCGACCACATCGCGCGTCGTCGCGCCCTTGTCGACCACGGTCGTCTTGGGATCGCCGACATCCGACCGCACGCCGGGGGCGATGGTGTCGCCACCCGCCTGCCGCACCACGGCTGTTTCGGATGCACTGCGCGCTGCAGCGCCGCCGAACAGTGCCTCGAGCGCCAGCGTATTGGGGTTGTTGTC
Source organism: Sphingomonadales bacterium (assembly GCA_038230675.1). GTDB lineage: Bacteria > Pseudomonadota > Alphaproteobacteria > Sphingomonadales > Sphingomonadaceae > Sphingomonas. The sequence continues at coordinate 25,673 of JBBRMV010000012.1, forward strand.
CTGCGGGCGTGCTGCACCCGGCCGGGGCGGTGCCAACGCATAATCGGGTGGGATCACCAGCGGCGCCTGCCGTGCGACCGCGAATTCATCGGGCCGTGCGCGATTGAGCCCGCTGCCGCCTCCGCAACCGCTGAGCACCGCGACCAGCCCGAAGCCGATCGCTGCGGCCGATACGTTACGCGCCGAAAACTCAACCATTGCCATTCTCCGTTGAAACCCCAGGCGCCGACATATCGCTCACTGGCTTATCGCTCACCGACTCATCGCGCGTCGGCTTGTCGCGCACCAGCAGCGCGCGCACCAGCAGCACGAGCACGCCCACCGTAATCGCCGCGTCGGCCAGATTGAAGACCAAAAACGGGCTCCATTCGCCAAAGTGCAAATCCGCCCAATCAACCACATAGCCCAGCCGTGCGCGATCGACGATATTGCCCATCGCACCACCAAGGACGAGCCCGAGCGCGAACTGATCCTGCCGGTTGCGCTCGCGCAGCATCCAGACCAGCACGCCCATCGCAATCGCCGCCGTCATCGCGACGAGCAGCCAACGCGTAAGATCGCTATCCGCCCGCAACAGGCTGAGCGACACGCCGGGATTGGCGAGGAAGCGCACCCGAAAAATCGGCACAAGATCAACCGGTTCGCCAGCCAGCTTGTCGAGCCCCAGGGGCCCGGTGATCACCCACTTTGCGAGCTGATCGAGCACGAAGATGATCGCGGCCGCAGCAAAGCCGATCCAGGGAAGCCGCTTCACGACACCACCTCATGGCAGCGATCGCACAACGCGCCATCCTCGGTCACTTCGGGCAGCAACCGCCAGCAGCGGCCGCATTTGGAAAATTCGGTGCGAGTCACGCGCAATGCATCGCCTTTTGTCACTGACGCGACAATGAATATCTCGGCAAGCGCTGTTGCTGGAAGCGGCAGATTGGGCAGAACCACATCGGCCTCCAGGCTCGACCGGATGATCTTGTCGCGCCGCATCGGCTCGATCGCCTCGGTCACCTGCTGGCGAAGGGCGCGGATATCGGCCCATGCGGTCATCGGCAGGTCGTCCGCTGCGGGTTTCGGCAATTCGGGCCATTCGAGCAGATGCACCGAGCCGTCTTCGCTCGGGAAACGCGTTTGCCAGACCTCCTCGGCGGTGAAGCACAAAACGGGCGCTGCATAGCGCACCAGTGCGTGGAACAGCAGGTCCATCACCGTCCGGCAGGCCCGACGCGTTACCGACGAGGGCGCGTCACAATAGAGCACGTCCTTGCGGATATCGAAGTAGAAGGCCGACAGGTCCTCATTGGCGAATTCGCTCAACAACCGCACATAGCCGTTGAAATCATATACCTCGATTGCCGCGCGCAGCTTCATGTCGAGATCGGCGACGAGCCACAGCATATAGCGCTCGAGCGGCGGCATCTGGGGGGGCGCCAGCTTTTCCGCATCGTCGAAGCCATCAAGCGCGCCGAGCAGATAACGGAAGGTATTGCGCAGCTTGCGATATTGATCGGACACCCCGTTCAGGATTTCCTTGCCGATCCGGTGATCCTCGGTGAAATCGACTGACAGCGCCCATAGCCGCAATATGTCCGCACCGCTCTCCTTCATCAGATCGAGCGGGTTGATTGTGTTGCCGAGCGATTTGGACATCTTCATGCCCTTCGCATCCATCGTGAAACCGTGGGTGAGCACCGCCTTGTACGGCGCATGGCCGCGCGTGCCGCAGCTTTCGAGCAAGCTCGACTGGAACCAGCCGCGATGCTGATCGGACCCTTCCAGATACAGATCGGCGGGCGATTGCATCCCCGGCCAGCGCCCGCTTTCGAGCACGAAGGCGTGCGTGCAGCCGCTGTCGAACCACACATCGAGAATGTCGGTGACGCGCTCATAATCGGCGACGTCGTAATCCGGGCCGAGCAGCACGGGTGCCGCCTCATCGGTCCAGGCATCGACGCCCTTTTCGGCAATCGCCGCGATGATGCGCGCGTTGACGGCGGGGTCGCACAGATACTGCCCGGTCTTGCGATCGACGAAGAGCGTGATCGGCACCCCCCAGGCGCGCTGACGGCTCAGCACCCAGTCGGGGCGGCCAGCGACCATCGCGGTGATGCGGTTCTGCCCCTTGGCCGGATACCAAGTGGTGGCCTCGATCGCCGCGAGGGCGGTTTCGCGAAGAGTAATTTTTTTCGCATTGTCAGGCAGGGGATCGTTGTTGAACGAAGCTTCCCAAATTGCCTTGTCCATCGGCACGAACCATTGCGGGGTGCAGCGATAGATCACCTTCGCCTTGGAACGCCACGAATGCGGATAGCTGTGCTTGAAATCGTCGGATGCGGCGAGCAATGCCCCCGCCGCGCGCAGATCCGAGCAGATCGGCCCATCGGCACCGACAAATTTCTTGTTGATGACCGATCCCTGCCCGCCGAGCCACGCCCAGTCCTCACGGTACATCCCCGCCGCATCGACCGCGAAGACGGGCTCGATGCCGTGCGCCTTGCACAGATCGAAATCATCCTCGCCGTGATCGGGCGCCATATGGACAAGGCCCGTGCCGGCGTCAGTGGTGACGAAATCGCCGGGGAGGAACGGGCGGGGCTTGGCGAAGAAACCGCCGAGATGATGCATCGGGTGGCGGGCGATTGCGCCTTTGAAGTCATTGCCGGACACAATCTCCAACGTTTCAAGAGACAACGCTGGCCTTACATCAATCGTCTCAGCCATTTCCCTAGCGGCGGCCCGCTCAACTCGTTCATTCCAAGCAGCAACTAACTGACTTGCAACAACCCAACGACGCCCGCGTAGTCTTTTCAGCGCATCGTGATCGTGGCCGAATAAAGTATCGCGGCCAAGCACTGCTTCGCTGGAGATACCCACCGAGCCGAACTGGACAACGGAATACTCAATCTCCGGCCCGTAGCTCAGCGCCTGGTTCACCGGAATCGTCCAAGGCGTCGTCGTCCAGATCACCGCATAGGCGCCGACCAGTTCCGGCGCATTCGGCGCGTCCACAATCTCGAACGCCACGTCGATCTGCGTCGACACGACGTCCTCATATTCGATCTCCGCTTCCGCCAGCGCCGTTTTTTCCACCGGGCTCCACATCACCGGCTTCGCGCCGCGATAGAGCTGGCCCGACTCCGCAAACTTCATCAGCTCGGTGACGATCGTCGCCTCGGCCTGGAAATCCATCGTCAGATAGGGATGGTCCCAATCGGCGTTGATGCCGAGCCGCTTGAGCTGCTCGCGCTGCACATCGACCCAGTGTTGCGCATAGGCCCGGCATTCGGCGCGGAATTCGGCTGGCGGCACCTCGTCCTTGTTCAGCTTCTTCGCGCGGTATTGCTCCTCGACCTTCCACTCGATCGGCAGGCCGTGGCAATCCCAGCCGGGCACATAAGGCACGTCCTTGCCGAGCAGGGTCTGCGTCCGGCAGACGGTGTCCTTCAGGATGTGGTTGAGCGCATGGCCGATATGCATGTCGCCGTTCGCATAAGGCGGGCCGTCGTGGAAAATGAACTTCTCGCGCCCGGCCCGTGCCGCGCGCTGCCGATCGTACAATCCCATCGCCTGCCAGCGCGCGAGGATGGCGGGTTCCTTGACGGGCAAGCCCGCCTTCATGGGGAAATCGGTCTTCGGCAGGAAGACGGTGTCTTTGTAATCGGGGGCGGTGGTGTCGGTCATAAGCTGCGGGGCATTAGCGTAGCCGGGCGCGCGAGACAAACGGCGTTGTTGTCGATGTTCACGCGGAGGCGCGGAGGCGCGGAGAAGTAAGAGTTGGGAGGAGCCGATCCGCGAAGCGGCTTGAATCCAACGAAGGTTCACGAAGGTTGGGATTTCGCTACGCGAACAACGCCAACTCTCTCAATTTTTCTCCGCGCCTCTGCGCCTCCGCGCGAACCAACCTTACTTATTCGCCAAAATCACCCGCGCCGCCGCGCAATCAGCATCCATCTGCGTCGTCAGCGCTTCCAAGGTGTCGAACTTCGCCTCGGGCCGCAGATACTCGATCAGCGACACCTCGATCGTCTGGCCGTATAAATCCTCAGCGAAATCGAAGAAAAATACTTCGAGCAGCTCCTTCGGCGGATCGAAGCTCGGCCGGATGCCGAGATTGGCCGCGCCGTCGATCACCCGCCCATCGGCCAGACGTCCACGCACCGCATAGATGCCGTAAGCCGGGCGAAGATAGCTGCCGAGTGCGATGTTGGCGGTGGGATAGCCGATCGTCCGCCCCAGCTTGTCGCCATGTTGCACCACGCCCTCGATCGCGAAGGGCCGGGTGAGCAACGCCGCCGCGCCTCGCGGATCGCCGGCCTTGAGCAGATCGCGAATGCGGCTCGACGATACCGCCTCGGCTCCGTTGGTGACCGCGCCGACGGTTTCGACCGAAAAGCCGTGCGCGCGCCCGATCTCGCCGAGCACGGCGATATTGCCGCCGCGCGCCTTACCGAAGGTGAAATCCTCGCCCGTCACCACGCCGGAAACGCCGAGATTGGCGACGAGCCGCTCAGCGACGAATGCCTCAGCGGTCAGACCCGCAAGGGCTGCATCGAAAGCGAACACAACCATCGCATCGGCCCCCGCCTCCGCAAACAACCGCTCGCGCTGATCGAGTGTGGTCAGGCGGAACGGGGCAACATCGGGCTTGAAGAACCGCACGGGGTGCGGATCGAAGGTCGCCACCATCGCCGGCACGCCGAGGGCGCGCGCGCGATCGATCGCCCGGCCGACCACGGCCTGGTGCCCGAGGTGAAATCCATCGAAATTGCCGAGCGCAACGATCCCGCCGCGAAGCCGCGAAGGCACCGGCGCGCCCCCGTCGAGACGCTCCATGAGCGCGGCTATAGGGGCGGCGTCAGCAAGGCGCTAGGGCGCGTGAGCGTGACGTAACTGTAGCCGGGCACGATGCCGTCAGCCGGAAAATCCTGCCGCGCGGTCTCCGTCCAGCCGACGAACGGCGGGACGACCGCATCGCCCACTGGCTCCAGATGCACCTCGGTAAGCTCGATGCGCGTGGCATGGGGCATCAACAGCGCGTAGATTTGGGCGCCGCCGATCACCGACGCCTCCGCACCCGCCAAGATAAGCGCCGTCGCCGTGTCGTGCGCCACTTCCGCACCGTCAGCTTGCCATGACGGATCACGCGTCAGCACGATATGGCGTCGGCCCGGCAGGGGTGCGGGAAAGCTCTCAAAGGTCTTGCGGCCCATGATCATCGGCTTGCCCATCGTCATCGCCTTGAACCGGCGCTGTTCGCCCGGGATCCGCCAGGGGATCACGCCATCCGCGCCGATGACGCCATTGTCGGCGCGCGCGAGGTGGAAGGTGATCAAACCGCCACCGGCGCCTTGATATGCGCGGCTGCCACATAATCGTGGATCACGAAATCTTCATAGGCATAGCCGTCGATCGCGTCGGGCAGGCGGGTGATCTCCAGCCTTGGCAGCGGCCCCGGGGTCCGCGTCAGTTGCAACCGCGCCTGATCAAGATGGTTGAGGTAGAGGTGGCAATCGCCGCCGGTCCAGATGAAGTCCCCCACCTCAAGCCCGCATTGCTGCGCCAGGATGTGCGTCAGCAGCGCATAGCTCGCGATGTTGAACGGCACGCCCAGAAACACATCGGCCGATCGCTGATAGAGCTGCAAGCTGAGCCTGCCATTGGCGACATGCGTCTGGAACAGGCAGTGGCACGGGCTGAGCGCCATGTCGGGCAGATCGCCGACATTCCAGGCCGAGACGATCTGGCGCCGCGATGCGGGCGTTTCGCGGATCTGGCGGATCAGTTCGGCGATCTGATCGACATGCCGCCCGTCTGCGGTTTCCCAGTCGCGCCACTGCTTGCCATAAACGGGGCCAAGACCGCCGTCATCGCGCGCCCATTCGTCCCAGATGCTGACCTTCTGCTCGTGCAGCCAGGCGACATTGGTGTCCCCGCGCAGGAACCACAGCAGCTCGATGATGATCGATCGCAGGTGGAGCTTCTTGGTGGTGACTAGGGGAAAACCATCGCCGAGCCGAAAACGCATCTGGTGCCCGAACACCGACAGCGTGCCAACGCCAGTGCGGTCGGCGGTCTCGACACCCTCGTCGAGGATTCGCTGCATGAGATCGAGGTAAGGTTGCATGTATCGGCCCAGCGCTCGTTCAAGAAATTGACCCGTTACCCCGGACTTGTTCCGGGGTGGCGGTGGTAGCGTTTGGAAAGCCACCCGCCAAGATCAGGAAATGCGGCAAGCCTTGATGTCACCCGGCTCTGGCCGTTTGCCGACGGCCTTGAACGCCGCCAGATAGCCGCCTGCGGAGGGCATGTCGTCGGTCGATACCAGTTGATAGCCGATCGCCGCGAATTCGCATTTCAGCAGCGCGGGAGGGGTGCCGTGGTTCTGCGTCGGGCGATCGGCGTCGACGACGATCACCAGCCCGTCGGGTTTCAGCGAGGGCCGCATCCGCCACAAGAACTCGTAAGGCTGCTCGATCTCGTGATACATATGCACCATCAGCACCCGGTCGAAACTCCTGTCGGGCAGTTTGGGGTTCGCGGGCTCGCCGAGCCGCACCGACACGCTCTGCAATCTCTCACGCGTGACGCGTTCGGCGAGCGCATCGCGCACCTCGGGGATGATGTCCTCGGCCAGCACACGACCTTCAGGTCCCACGCGCTCTGCAAGGCGAATCGTGTAATATCCCTCGCCAGCGCCGATATCGGCGACGGTCATGCCGGGCTTGATCCCGGCCTTGTCCATCACCTCGCCTGCCTCATTCTTGCGGTCGCGGGCCTCCTCGGTCGACCAGCGCGGCGATACGATTCGCGCAACGGGGCGATCGGCGGCGGGAAACGGCCCGATCCTGTCCTTGTGCTGGACGATCGGCGCCACGCCCGCATCGCAGCCCGCCAGCAGTGCGATGGCCGCGATCATCAGCGCGCGGCGCATCCTAATCGACATCCTCGACCTCGACGGTCTCGCCCGTCACCCGCTGCGACAGCGCGGCGGCCATGAACGGATCGAGCGCGCCGTCGAGCACGTCGCCGGGCGCGGTCGAGGTGACGCCAGTGCGCAGGTCCTTCACCAGCTGATAGGGTTGCAGCACATAGCTGCGGATCTGGTGACCCCAGCCGATATCGGTCTTGGTCGCGTTTTCGGCGTTGGCGGCTTCCTCGCGGATCGACAATTCGCGTTCGTAGAGCCGCGCGCGCAGCTGGTTATACGCCTCGGCCTTGTTCTTGTGCTGGCTGCGCTGGTTCTGGCACTGGACGACGATGTTGGTCGGGATGTGCGTGATCCGCACCGCCGAATCGGTCGTGTTGATGTGCTGGCCGCCAGCGCCCGAAGCGCGATAGGTGTCGATCCGCAGATCGCTTTCGTTGATCTCGACATCGATATTGTCGTCGATCACCGGATACACCCATACACTGGCAAAGCTGGTGTGCCGTCGCGCCGCCGAATCATAGGGGCTGATCCGCACCAGCCGATGCACGCCGCTTTCCGTCTTGGCATAGCCGTAAGCGTTCTCGCCCTTGAGCAGCAGGGTGGCCGACTTGATCCCCGCCTGCTCGCCCGAATGCTGGTCGATCAGTTCCACCTTCATGCCGCGCCGTTCGGCCCAGCGGGTATACATGCGGCTGAGCATCCCCGCCCAATCCTGGCTCTCGGTGCCGCCGGCGCCGGCATTCACCTCGACATAGGTGTCGTTGGCATCGGCTTCGCCCGCGAGCAGGGCCTTCACCTTGTCCTCATTGGCGCGCGCGGCAAGCGCGGCGAGCCCGGCGACGCCCTCGTCGACCATCGCCGTGTCGCCCTCGGCGTCGGCCATCTCCATCAACTCGACTGTATCGGCGAGCTCGCTTTCAATGGCGCGGGTGGCGGAAATCGCCTCGTCGAGCCGGCGGCGTTCGCGCATCACCTCTTGCGCCGCCCGGGGATCGTTCCACAGCGCCTGATCCTCGACGCGCGCGTTGAGTTCGTCGAGCCGGCGGAGCGCACGGTCCCAATCGAGGAACCGGCGGAGCAGTGCCAGTGCCTCGTTGATCTGATCGACATGAGCCTGCGCTTCAGCGCGCATCGTGGAAAAACTCCAGTAAAAGCAACGTCACCCCGCCCATCGCCGACAGGATCGGATGGAATGTGGGGAGGATATAGGAGCCAGCGCTAGTAGATTCCGCCCTGTCTTTGCAAGAAATCGCTGTCGCTCTGGGTTTGCGCCCGCTTGACGGGTTTGGCCTCGCGCGGGAGATTGGCAGGATCGGCTGTGCGCGCCACGGTGCGGCGCGGTTCGCTTTCGGGCTTGAATGCTTCCCAGATCACCGCCGCTTTCGGGTCCCCGCTCGGCCAGGTGCCGAACACCGGCTTGCCCGACGCGCGATCGATCCGGATCATCCGGATGCCAGGCGGTGCGCGAAACGGGATCGGATCGAGCCCTTCATACGCCTTCACCGCAAACTGCTTGAAAATCGGCGCGGCCAGCGTGCCGCCCTGCGCATAGCCGCCCAGATTGCTGGGCTTGTCGAAGCCGATATAGAGTCCGCCGATCATCTGCGGGGTGCCGCCGATGAACCACACATCGGTCGGCCCGGTCGAGGTGCCCGTCTTGCCCATCATCGGCCGGCCAAGGTCACGCAGCACCGTTGCTGTTCCACGCTGAACCACGCCTTCGGTGATGTTGACCATCTGAAGGCCGTCAGCGCATCGATCACCTGTTTGCTGCGAACGACGGGACGCGGCATCAGCTTGCCGTTCCAGTCGGGCGCGTTGCAGCGTTCGCACGCGCGCCAATTATCGGGCCAGATGACCTTGCCGTGGCGATCCTGGACAAAATCGATGAGCGTGGAGGGGTGGCCTCTCCCCTGGTTGGCGATGATCGAAAAGGCGTTGACCATGCGCTGAACCGTCGTTTCGCCGGCGCCGAGCGCGATGGCGAGATAAGGCGGATATTTGCCCACGCCCATTCGGTCGATCGTATCGACAACATGCTCCATGCCGGTTTGCGCGGCGGCACGCACCGTCATCAGGTTGCGCGATTGCTCGATGCCCCAGCGCATCGTGTGCGGGCCAGAACCGCGCCCGCCGCCGAAATTGCGGAAGCATTTCTGCCCCAGCCGCGCGCCCTGATAGACGCAAAACGGTCCATCGACGATGATCGACGCCGGCGTCATCCCGTTTTCCAGCGCGGAGGAATAGACGATCGGCTTGATCGTTGAGCCGGGCTGACGCATTGCCTGCGTCGCGCGGTTGAACGATCCGAGCCGCGAATCGAAGCCGCCCTGCATCGCCAGCACCCTGCCGGATCGTGGTTCTTCGATCACCATACCGCCCGACACCCGCGGCAACGCGCGGATCGCAAAGACAGCGCCTTCGGGGGCGACCGCGATGATGTCACCGGGCCGGAGCGCGCCGAATGCGTTGCCGCCCTGGCCACGCACCGGCATCTGGGCCGCCCAGCGCGGCGGGCTGCCCGTCTTGCCGTCGGCAAAGCCGATCGTCGCCTGCTGAGCGTCGATCGCGACGACGATCGCGGCCCGCCAATCGTTGTAATCGAGGCCGATATTGGTGTTCAAAAACGATTGCAGCCATCCCCTCGACGCTGCCGGCGCCAGAGCTGCAGCGTCCTGTTGATCTTCATCGGGTGTGGCTGCGGCGGCCGGAGCGCCAAGATCAATGTGTTTGATCGGCCCGTCCCACCCGCGCCCGCGATCATAGCGGAGCAAGCCGTCACGCAGCGCCTGTTGCGTAAAATCCTGGAGGCGAGCATCGAACGACGTGCGCACCCACAGCCCGCCCGAATAGACGCTGTACGGCCCGTCCTTTTCATTCTCGCCGAATTTGTCGATCAGTTCACGGCGCACTTCCTCGACGAAATAGCCGCCGACGCGCTCGAATTTGGGGGTCTGGCGACGGACCGCGCCAATGGGTTCGGCCGATGCCTGGTCGAACTGCGCCTGATCGATGAAGCGGTTGCTGAGCATCTCGCGCAGCACATAGGCGCGGCGCTCCAGCGCGCGTTCGGTGTTTTTGAACGGATCGTAATTGGCCGGCCCCTTGGGCAGGATCGCCAGATAGGCGAACTGGCCGAGCGTCAACTCGCCGAGCTCCTTGTCGAAATAGGCGTGCGACGCGGCCTCGACACCAAAGGCATTCCGCCCCAGCGGGATCTGGTTGAGGTACAGCTCCAATATCTGCTGCTTGGTCAGCGCATCCTCGATCCGGTAAGCGAGCAACGCCTCCCTGATCTTACGCGTCGGCGAATAGGCGTTGCCGATCAGCAGGTTCTTGGCGACCTGCTGGGTGATCGTCGAGCCGCCATGCGCCCGCTTGCCCGTGCCCATCTTGGCGAAATAATCGATCACCGCGCCGACAGCACCGGGATAATCGACGCCGTGATGCTCGAAAAAGCTCTTGTCCTCCGCCGCCAGGAAGGCGCGGACCAGCAGCGGCGGATATTCGGCATAGCTCAGCTCGACGCGGCGCTCGCGGGCATAGCTATGGATCGGCATGCCATCGATCGCGCGGACATTGGTCGGCAGGGGCGGCTCATAGGTCCGCAAACCATCCACGGAGGGAAGATCGCGCGCGAACAGCACCCAAAGGATCGCATAGGCGATTGCCGCCACCGCCGCGAGCACCGCCAGCACCTTGACCCACCACCGCGCCCATGCGCGTTCGATGAAGCCGCGCACGCCGCTCACCTCGCGACGAAGCCTGAAGTTCACCGTGGACGTTGATCGAGCCATATCGGCGAGGCTCTAGCAAGTTTCTGGTTGCTTGCCAGCCTCAGTCAATCGCCGCCGAGCGACGCTGCCTCATTTCGAGGCCATCCGCCGGGCAAAGTGGATATCGACCGCGCGGCGGATGCTTTCGGCGATCGCATTTCGGCCATCGCGCGAGTCGATGAAGGCGGCATCGTGCGGGTTGGAGATATAGCCGGTTTCAAACAGGATCGAGGGCATGTCGGGCGCCTTGAGCACGACGAGCGAAGCCATGCGGTGAAAATTGGGCTTGATCGGCATCAGCGGCCTGGCTTCGCGCCCTAAAAGCCGCGCAAAGCTCGCCGAATTGTTCATCGTCTCGCGCTGGGTCAGGTCGATCAGGATCGACGAGATATCCGCGGGCGTCGACGCGAGATTGACCCCCTGGATGATGTCCGCCTTGTTCTCGCGCGCGGCCAGCCGGGCGGATTCCTTGTCGGATGCGACTTCGGACAGCGTATAGACCGTGGCACCACTCGCCTCACCCGCGCCGACACTGTCGCAGTGGATCGAGATGAACAGATCGGCCTTCAGCTTGCGGGCGATGCCATAGCGTTCCTGCAGCACCAGAAAGCGATCGTCGTCACGCGTCAGCGCGACACGTACCCGGCCCGAGGCGATCAATTCGTCACGGATTGCCTTGGCGATCTTGAGCGTCACATCCTTTTCGCGCAATCCGCTGCCCGGCGCGATCGCGCCGGGATCGACGCCGCCATGCCCTGCATCGATGACGACGAGCGGCCGGCTTTCATCGTCGCCAGAAATCGTCGGCAGCGCGAGCTTGCGGCTCGGCGGCGGGACGGGGATTGAGACGTGATAGCTCGCCGGCGTCACGCCCGCGCCATAGCTGAACGGCGGCAGAAAACGCATCCGGCCCTCGGCGGCGGCCTGCGCAAACCGCGCGTCATCGACGTTGCGCAGCATCAGTGTCAGCGTGCGACCTTCATGCGTGAAGCTGCCCTGGGTAACGATCGCCGGCGTCGCCAGATCGAACACGATGCGGGCGCCGTCATTCCCGTGCGTCGCCTGACGCACGCTTGCGATCGGTCCATCGCGATCGACCGACGCACCGGGATTCGCGCCGGCGATATCGACGGCGATCCGTTGCGGACCATCCAGCAGGAAGCTCGACGCATCGGCAACGCCAGAATCGAATTTGAGCACGATCCTGTCGGCGCGCACATCGATCCGCTCAATGCTCGCCGCAAGGCACGGCGTGCCGGCGAGCCAGCAGGCGAGCAGGGCGAGTAAAAACGACACAGGACGACAATGCCGCGCGGACGGGCCGGCGGTCCAGTAAAAAGGCATGACGGGATCGCTCCCCCTGGAACAAAGCTGATGCCCCTTCCTAGTCAGGCCGATCTCAAGTCGCGGTGAAACGATGGGGTTAACTTGCCGTTCGGCATGAATTTGCCGGCAACCGGCAATACAGTGCCGGTTGCTGACCGGCGCGAGCGGTGCTACGCCCCCATTCGTTCCGGCTCTGTGCATTTCGCGCAAGGCCGGCAAAACGACCGATTGGCGCCAGTTTCAGCCGATACGGTCCTTCAGGTTGACGCTCGCATGATGCATTTCCCTTGCCCCGCGCTCCGTTCGGTTTCGACCGGCGGGTATGCGGGCGCATGGGGTGCCTGGGACCACGCGTCCCGGCGTGCACCGCGAGCAGAGGCACTTTCTACCATCGCCCGCTCACCCGGATCAGACGGTATCTCCGTCCTTCCGGCAGCGCCATCATATCGCGCGCGGCCCGGCCGCCTTGGCATAATCCACGGCCACCGGCTGCGCGCCCGGAGACATATCAATGACCATGCGTATGCTGATCGACGCACGGCACCGGGAGGAAACCCGCGTAGCCGTCGTCAAAGGGACCCGAATCGAAGAATTTGATTTCGAATCCGCTGAGCGCAAGCAGCTCAAAGGCAATATCTATCTCGCCAAGGTAACCAGGGTCGAGCCGTCGCTGCAGGCGGCGTTCATCGATTATGGCGGCAATCGCCACGGCTTTTTGGCCTTCAGCGAAATCCATCCCGATTATTACCAGATCCCCAAGGAAGACCGCGACGCGCTGCTTCAGGAAGAAGCCGAACACGCGGCCGAGGAAGCGGCACTGCGCGCGGCACAGGACGCCGAAGACGATGAGCGCGGCGACAACGGCGACCATGATCATGATCATGATCATGCCGATGACGATCATGACGATGGCGAGCCCGCCGACGGCGACACAGACGGCGAAGGCGCTGCCCCGCGCCGCCGCTCGCGAAGCGGCTCCGACGATGCCGTCGATGCGCTTCGCGAACGCCGGATGAACCTGCGGCGGCGCTACAAAATACAAGACGTGATCCGCAGGCGTCAGGTGCTGCTCGTCCAGGTCGTGAAGGAAGAACGCGGCAACAAGGGCGCCGCCCTCACCACCTATCTGTCGCTTGCCGGACGCTATTGCGTGCTGATGCCCAACACCTCGCATGGTGGCGGCATCAGTCGCAAGATTTCCAACGCTGGCGATCGCAAGCGGCTGAAATCGATCATGGCCGATCTGAAGCTGCCGCCGTCAATGGGGTGCATCGTGCGCACTGCGGGGTTGCAGCGCACCAAGGTCGAGATCAAGCGCGACTTCGATTATCTCGCCCGGCTGTGGGACGAAATCCGCGACAAGACGCTCGCCTCCTCGGCGCCCGCGCTCGTCTACGGCGACAGCGACCTCATCAAGCGGGCGATCCGCGATATCTACAACAAGGAAATCGACGAGGTCATCGTCGAGGGCGATGAGGGCTATGCCCATGCCAAGCAGTTCATGAAGCTGCTGATGCCCAGCCACGCCCGCCGTGTGAAGCAGTATAGCGATCCCGTCCCGCTGTTTCAGCGCAACCATGTCGAGGATCAGCTCGGCGCGATGTATCATCCCGTCGTCCAGCTGAAGTCGGGCGGCTATCTGGTGATCAACCCGACCGAGGCGCTGGTTTCGATCGACATCAACTCAGGCAGATCGACGCGCGAGCATAATATCGAGCAGACCGCGACCGCGACCAATCTTGAAGCCGCGCAGGAAATCGCGCGCCAGCTCCGGTTGCGCGACATGGCCGGCCTCGTCGTCATCGATTTCATCGACATGGACAATAATTCCAACGTCCGCAAAGTCGAAAAGGCGATGAAGGAGGCGATGAAGAACGATCGCGCCCGCATCCAGGTCGGTCGCATTTCGTCGTTCGGGCTGATGGAAATGAGCCGCCAGCGCCTGCGCACCGGTGTGCTCGAAGCCTCCACCCGTCCCTGCCCGCATTGCGAAGGATCGGGCTTCGTGCGCACCGCCTCGTCGGCGGGGCTGTCGGCGCTCAGGATGATCGAGGACGAGGCTGCACAGGGCCGGGGATCGCAACTGCTGCTCCGCGCGAGCCAGGAAGCCGCCTTCTACCTGCTCAACCGCAAGCGCGCCGAACTCGCCGAGATCGAGGAACGCTACGGCGTGATGATCGAGGTCGCCGCCGACGGCGAGCAGGAGGGCGCGCGGATGTCCGTAGAGGCGAGCGGCCCGCCGCCTGCTTATGCGCCGCGTTTCGACCCCGTCGTCGTCGAAATCGAGGATGACGAACCCGAGGAAATCGAAGAGTTCGACGAGGAAGAAACCGAAGCCGAGCGCGACGAGGAAGCGCGCGAGGACGCACCCCGCCAGGGCGAGACCGAGGGCGAGCGCGAAGCCCGTGGCAAGCGTCGCCGGCGTCGCGGCCGTCGCGGCCGTGGCCGTCCCGAGGGCGAGCAAGGTGGCGAAGGCGCCAACGACAATGCCGAATTGGGCGTTGGTGACGGCGTTGAGTCCGAGGGCGAAGACGGCGAAGAGCGGCCCGCCGCGCCACGCGCCGCCGACGAAGACGGCGAACCGCGTCGGCGTCGCGGACGTCGCGGACGTCGCGGTGGTCGCCGTACCGAGGGCGCTCCTGAAGGTGGCGCGCAGGCAGAGGCAGAGGCGGCGGTTGTCGCCTCTCCGGCCGCCGAAGACGCTGTCGATAGTGTCGATGCTCCAGAACCGGAAGCCGAGGCACCCAAGCGGCCCCGGCGGCGGCCACGCGCCACCGCGCCCGCTTTGCCGGCAGCAGCCCCGGCTGAGGCGGTTGCCGCGCCTGCTGTATCCGTCGAAGAGACAGCAGACGAAGCGCCAAAGCCCAAGCGAAGCCGTCGCGCCAAGCCCAAGGATGTGACCGAGCCGGCACCTGCCAGCGAAGCCCCGCCAGAGCCTGAGCCAGAGACGCCGCCGACCAAGCCGAAGCGCCGCGTCGCCAAGCCAAAGGCAGCAGCGGCCGGTGCCGCGCCGGCTGCCACCGTCAAGGCACCGGCGCCTGCCGATGCGCCGGCCGCAGCCGCGGTTGCCGACAATGACGACGGCGACGGCGCAAATGATGGCCCGCAGGCAAGCGACGACGGCACCGGGCCGTCGCGCCGCGGCTGGTGGCAGCGCACTTTCGGCGCATGACGAGGAATGCCGCCGCTCGGGTGCGTTTGCATCCTGGCGGCGGCGGTTCGTCGCTGAAGCGTTGAACCGACACCCGAATTGGTCGATAGCCGCGGCGATGAAGAAAACGATCGCCGCCATCACGCTGTCGCTGCTGCTGTTCGCACAGCCAGCCCGCGCGCAATCCATTCTGCGCGATGCCGAGACCGAGGCGATGTTCGCCGAAATGTCGAAGACGCTGATCAGCGCGGCCGGGCTGAACCCGCGCGACGTGAAGGTCGTGCTGATCAACGATCCCTCGATCAATGCCTTCGTCGCCGGCGGGCAGGTGGTCTATGTCCATTCGGGCACGATCGAGAATGCCGATACCGCCAACGAAGTGCAGGGCGTGATCGCGCATGAGCTTGGGCATATCGCGGGCGGCCATGCGCCGCTTGGCGACCGCGCATTCAAGGGCGCGATCGGCATCCAGATTTTGACGCTGGTGCTCGGCCTTGCCGCCGTCGCGGCCGGTGCAGGTGCGGGTGGCGCCGGCATCATCGCTGCGGGGCAACAGGCAGCGCTTGCGAATTATCTCAACTTTTCGCGCGCACAGGAATCGTCCGCAGACGCCGCCGGGGCCAAATATCTGAACACGGCTGGCGTGACCGGCCGGGGCTATCTCGCGTTTTTCGCCAAGCTTCAGCGGCTCGAAAATGCCTATGGCATCAAACGCGAGGATAACTTCCGCCTCGATCACCCGGTATCCAGCGAGCGTATCGCCAATCTGGTGCAGACGCTTCAGGCATCGCCGGCTTGGGGCAAATTGCCCGATACAGCGTTGCAGGACAGGTTTTTGCGCGTGAAGGCCAAACTTGGCGGCTATGTCAACGAGCCCGAACTGACGCTGCGGGCTTATCCACCGGCAAACACTTCGGTCTATGCGCATTATGCGCGGGCTTATGCCTATCACAAGGGCGGCTATCCCGACAAAGCCAATGCCGAGACCGAAGCGTTGATGAAGGCCGCGCCACACGACCCGTATTTCCTTGAAATCCGCGGGCAAATCCTGCTCGAATCGGGCAAGCCGCTCGAAGCCTTGGCGCCATTGCGCGAAGCGACCGAGGCGACCGATTACCAGCCGTTGATCGCAACCACCTTTGGCCACGCGCTCGTCGCGACCGAGGACAAGAGCTATTATCCCGAGGCCGAAAAGGTGCTGCGCCAGGCGGTTGCGCGCGAGGAGGATAATCCGTTTGCCTGGTATCAGCTCGGCGTCGTTTACGAGCTTCGCGGCGATCAGGCGCGCGCGTTGCTGGCGACGGCGGAGCGATCGAGCCTGACCGGGGACAACCGCACCGCCGCCTATAGCGCGCGCGGGGCAATGGCGGGCCTGCCGCAAAATTCCGCCGACTGGATCAAGGCGCAGGACATCGCGCTCGCCTCCCAGAATGCGCTTGAGGACGAGAAGGGCAAACGCAAGCGATGAGCGACCTGAAAGCGACACCGTGGCTGCTGATCGCTGTCGCCGCCGGATCGGCATTGCTTGGCGCCGCTGCCGTCGGCGTCGCTGGCTGGTTACCCGGGGCTGCGCCGGCAGGGCGCGCGGGCATCGAGCGTGTGGTCCATGATTATGTGCTCGCCCATCCCGAGATCATCCCGCAGGCGATGGGCCTGATGCATGATCGCGAAACGGGGCGTGAGATCGCCGCCAATCGCGCCGCTATCCTCGATCCCTATGCCAGCGCCTGGGCAGGCAACCCCATGGGCGACCTGACGATCGTCGAATATTTCGATTATAATTGCGGGTTTTGCCGCTCCAGCCTGCCCACCATCACCCGGCTGATCGCGAGCGACGCCGGGTTGCGCGTCGTGTTTCGCGAGCTTCCCGTGCTCTCCGATGAAAGCCGGACAGCGGCACGGCTCAGCTTGGTTGCCGCCGAACAGGGCAAGTTCAAGGCGTTCCACGAGGCGATGTATGCCGGCGGCCCGATCAGCCCGCAGTCGATGGCCAATGCCGTGCGCGCGGCGGGGCTAGATGTTCAGGCGACCAACCGGGCGGCGGCGCACCCGCGCATCGAAACCGAAATCCAAACGAATCTCGCGATCGCGCAGCGGCTTGGGATGACGGGTACGCCGTCATGGGTGATCGGCAATCACGTCGTGTCGGCAGCGCTCCCTTTCGAGGAACTCCAGCGCGAAATCGCCAAGGCACGCGGCAAAGGTTGATCGGCGCGTTGAAGATGCCCCTCGCGCCACTTAGATAGATCAGCACGCATCAGGGGCATTCATGGAACCTATCCTGGCCATTTCCGGCCTGACCAAGACGTATGCGTCGGGCCTTGTCGCGCTCGATGCGGTCGATCTCGAAATTCCGCGCGGGGAGATATTTGCGCTGCTGGGGCCAAATGGCGCCGGCAAGACGACGCTGATCAGCATCGTTTGCGGCATCACGACAGCGACAGGCGGCAGCGTGACCGTGGCCGGACACGACATCGCCAGCGATTACCGCGCCGCGCGCTACCGGATCGGCCTCGTCCCGCAGGAACTGTCGACCGACGCGTTCGAGACGGTGCTGGCCACGGTTTCCTTCAGTCGCGGGCTGTTCGGTCGTCCGCGCGACCCCGCTGTCATCGAACGCATCCTGCGCGATCTGTCGCTGTGGGATAAGCGGAACAGCAAGATCATGGAGCTGTCCGGCGGGATGAAGCGCCGGGTGCTGATCGCCAAGGCGCTGAGCCATGAGCCCGACATCCTGTTCCTCGACGAGCCGAGTGCAGGCGTCGATGTCGAGCTGCGCCGCGATATGTGGACGATGGTCCGCGCTTTGCGTGATCGCGGCACGACGATCATCCTGACGACGCATTATATCGAGGAAGCCGAGGAGATGGCGGACCGCGTCGGCGTGATCCTGAAGGGCAAGCTTATCCTGGTCGAGGACAAGACGACATTGATGCAGAAACTCGGCAAGAAGACGCTGACGATCAACCTGGCCGAGCCGCTGTCCGTCGTGCCGCCCGAACTCGCGCAATGGTCACCGACGTTGAAGGCCGACGGCAACGAGCTCGAATATGTCTTCGAGGCGCATGCCGAACGCACCGGCATCCCCTCGCTGCTGCGCGCGCTTGGCGATCTTGGCATCGCGTTCAAGGATTTGAACACCGCGCAAAGCTCGCTCGAGGATATTTTCGTCGGGCTGGTGCATGTTGGCAAGGTGGCCGCATGACCGGGTTCAACTGGCACGGCATCGTCGCCATCTACCGCTTCGAGCTCGCGCGTTTTGGCCGCACGATCGCAACCAGCCTGCTCACCCCCGTCATCACGACGTCGCTCTATTTCATCGTGTTCGGATCGGCGATCGGGTCGAAGATTACCACCGTTGACGGCGTACCTTACGGCGCCTTCATCGTGCCCGGCCTCATCATGCTGTCGATGCTGACCGAGGGGATCGGCAATGCGAGCTTCGGCATCTACATGCCGAAATGGTCGGGCACGATTTACGAACTGCTGTCAGCGCCGATCTCCCCGTTCGAGACGGTGATCGCTTATGTCGGCGCGGCAGCCACCAAATCGATGATATTGGGGCTGGTGATTTTTGCCACCGCGCACCTTTTCGTCGCATTGCCGATCGCGCATCCCATTGCAATGGTGGGGTTCATGCTGCTGACCGCGATCACCTTCTGCCTGTTCGGCTTCGTGCTCGGCATCTGGGCGAAGAGTTTCGAGCAGTTGCAGATCGTGCCGCTGCTGATCGTCACGCCACTGACTTTCCTCGGCGGCACCTTTTATTCGATCAAGATGCTGCCGCCTGCGTGGCAGGCGATTACGCTGTTCAATCCCGTCGTCTATCTCATCAGCGGCTTTCGCTGGACGTTCTTCGGGCACGGCGATGTCGATATCCGCTGGAGCCTGCTCGCGATCGCCGGTTTCCTCGCGATCTCGCTGTCGCTGATCGCATGGATATTCAAGACCGGATATCGTCTGAAAAGCTGACGCTGGCAGTCGGCTATTTCACGACCGGCAGGATGATTGCCGAGCCGGCGCAGATCTTTTGCTCGGCCTTCACATAATCAGCCGCCTTCGCGCGACCGATATTGGCGACGAAACGCTGCGGGTTGCGATCGATGACCGGAAACCAGGTCGATTGTATCTGGACCATGATGCGGTGTCCTTTGCGAAACACATGATCGTGATCGCGCATCGGCACGTCCCACGCCGTCACCCTGCCGGGCACGAGCCGCTTTGGTGAGACGTCACTGGCCAGGAAACGCCCGCGTCGCACCGCCATCGCGATCGGCCATTGATAGCCGTTCAACTGGCGCGGATAGGCCCCTGAGGGCAGACTGTCGTCGAACTTCTCGAAATCGTCGGGCAGCACATCGATCAGCTTGACGATAAAATCGCTATCGGTCCCGCTCGTCGATGCCTTCAACGCGGCGGCGACCTTGCCCGTCATCGTCAGGTCGGCGGTGAGCGGCTTGCTGACATAGCTCAGCACATCGGGGCGGTGATCGACGAAGCGTTGATCCTCCGATTCCCACCATCGCCATTCGGCGCGCGGATAGGTCGGCGAAATCGGGCGCGGTCGGAACGGCACCGGATTGGCGGGATCGGAGGTGTAGCCGCGGCATGCCTCACCGGCGGCGGGCTCCGTGAAAGTCAGGCTGCCATCGCCGCGCAGATACAGGCTGGTGGCCGTTGCCCCCTTTGAAGGCCAGCTGGCGTAGTTTTTCCAGACATTCGAGCCCGACTGAAAAATCCGTGCCTCGAAATCGGGGCGCGGCCCTTGCTGGTGGAGCCAGTAGCGGAAAAACGGCGCTTCGATGTCGTCACGAAACTGGTCGCCCGTCGCCACGCCGATCGGGATGTTGCCGAGCCGATCGCCCTTGCCGCGCCACGTGCCATGCGCCCAGGGGCCGGCGACCATCTGGCTCAGATGATCGGGGTCGTTCGCCTTTTGCCGGGCATAGATTTGCCACGATCCCCAGGGGTCCTCCTGATCCCAGAAGCCCGCGACATTGAGTGTCGGCACCGTCGTCTTGCCAAGCGCGTCGGACCAGCGCTGATCGGTGTAGAAGCGATCGTGATTGGGGTGATCGAGCAGCGACACGAACATCGGCACCGATCCCTTGAAATAGGCTTTCTCGATCGCCTCCGCGCTGCCCTGTTTCAGGAACCAGTCATAGGTATCGACCATGCCGTAATCGAACGGCTTCGACCCGCCCTTGTCGATCTGGAGCGATGAAACCCAGTCGGTCACATAGCTCAGTCGCAGCGCGCCGTTACGGTGGAGATCGTCATTCTGCCAATAATCGATCCACGCCGCCTGCGGGCTGACGGCCTTCAGCGCCGGGTGCGGATGGACGAGCGCCATTGCCGCCGCGAGACCGGGATAGGAGACGCCCCACATCCCGACGCGGCCATTATTGCCTGCTACATGATCGACCATCCAGCCGATCGAATCATAGGCATCGGTCGCCTCGTCGACGATCTTCGGATCGTTGGGATGAACCGCCGTCGAGAGCGTGAAGACGCCGTCCGACCCGTAGCGGCCACGCATCGACTGGAACACGAAGATATAGCCGTCTGCCGCCAGCGCGCCCCAATTCGCGGGCGTGACGCCCGGCGCGGCTTGCGGCACACCGTAAGGCGTGCGCTGGAACAGGATCGGCAATGGCCCCTTGGCATCGCGCGGGCGCAGGATAACGGTTTCCAGCCGCGCGCCATCGCGCATCGGCACCATGATCTTTTCGAAATCAAAGGGCGAATCGGGCACCGCTGGGCTCGCGTGCGTCTGCGATCGCGCGTCCGCCATCGGCGCACCGATCAGCGCGGGAACCGACAGCAATGCGACAAGCGCCGCCGCAATCCACAGGGTTCGTCCACGCATATCGTTCTCCGTCAGCGGCCCTCGCCTGCGACTAGAGACGCGTCGCGCCGACTGTCAATCGATCCGGTGCTCGCCCTTGACCCAGCGCACTGTGCCCGAGCTTGCCCGCATCACCACGCTGTCGGTCGTCATCTTGCCCTTGGACCGCTTGACCCCGTCGAGCAGCGACCCATCGGTCACGCCGGTGGCTGCGAAGATGCAGTCGCCCCGCGCCAGTTCCTTCAGGTCATATTGCTTGTCGAGATCGTCGATACCCCATTTGCGGGCGCGGGCGCGCTCGTCGTCGTTGCGGAACACCAGCCGCCCCTTGAACTGCCCACCGACGCAGCGCAGTGCCGCCGCCGCCAGCACACCCTCGGGCGCGCCGCCCTGGCCCATATAGATATCGATGTTGGTCTCGGGGTCCGCAGTCGCGATCACGCCGGCGACATCGCCATCGGGGATCAGCATGATGCCGCAGCCGATCTTGCGCAGTTCGGCGATCAGCTTTTCGTGGCGGGGCCGATCGAGTACGCAGGCGATGATGTCCTTCGCCTTCACGCCCTTGGCCTTGGCGAGCGCCTTCACATTCTGCGTCGGCGTTCTGTCGAGATCGATCAGATCGGCGGGGTAGCCCGGGCCGACCGCGATCTTTTCCATATAGACGTCGGGTGCGTTGAGCAGGCAGCCCTTCTCCGCGATGGCCAGTACGGCAAGCGCGTTGGGGCCGGCCTTGGCGGTGATCGTCGTGCCCTCAAGCGGATCGAGCGCGATATCGATTTCGGGACCCTTGCCGATCGCCGATCCGACCTTTTCGCCGATGAACAGCATCGGCGCCTCGTCGCGCTCGCCCTCGCCGATCACGACGGTGCCGTCCATGTACAGCTCGTTCAGCGCCTCGCGCATCGCCTCGACCGCAGCCGCATCGGCGGCCTTTTCATCGCCGCGCCCGATCAGTTTGGCGGCCGCGATCGCGGCGGCTTCGGTCACGCGGACCATCTCGAGGACGAGAACGCGGTCTAGGACCTTGCTGGCCTTGGGCATCGGGGCATCCCTGTATCGTTTTTGGTTTTCGTCGGGAGCGCGGATAGGCCCGGAGGACGCGGTTGTCGAGGTATCGCTTGGCTTCGATGCGGCTCAGTGCGCCGCTTTCGCCGATGGTCGCCTGATCTCGAACAGATAGGGCCAGTTCTTGCCGGTCACGAACAGCCGGCGCTGTTTTGCGTCCCACGCGATGCCATTGGCAACCGAATTGACGCCGTCCGAATGCGATGCCGCTGCCAGCGCTGACACATCGATCCAGCCGACGACGCGCCCGCTCGCCGGATCGATCCGCGCGATCAGATCGGTCATCCAGACATTGGCGTAAACCTCGCCCTCGATATATTCGAGCTCGTTGATCCGTTGGAGCGGCAGACCGTCGGCGGTCACCTCGATCCGCCCGGTTTCCTTCAACGTCACCGGATTGAGAAAGCGCAGATACGGTGTGCCATCGGACATGATGATCCGGTGGCCGTCGCTGGTCAGTGCCCAGCCTTCACCGGGATAATCGAAGCTGCCGAGGCGTCTGAAACCATCGAGGCTCCAGCGAAAGCCCTTTTGGTGCTGCCAGGTGAGGCTGATGATCTGGTTGCCCCAGCTGACGATGCCCTCGCCGAAATAGGGTGCGGGCACCGTCACCCGCTTCAGCACGCGCCCGCTTGCCAGATCGACCTTGCGGATCGACGACGCGCCGACTTCACCGGTCGATTCGTAGAGCGCGCCGTCACGGATGAAGAGGCCCTCGGTGAAAGCGCGGGTGTCGTGCGGGAAGCGCCGGACGACCTGCGCCCGCTCGACCGGTGCGTCCGCCTGATCGGCAGCAGCCGTCACCACAAATGCCGAGAGCAACAACGCGATCAGGGCGCCCGCGCGGGTCAATCGCGGAGCAGTTCGTTGATGCTCGTCTTCGACCGCGTCTGCGCATCGACCTGCTTGACGATCACCGCGCAATACAGCGCCGGCTTGCCGTCTCCCCCGCCGATGCTGCCCGGCACGACGACGGCAAAAGGCGGCACGACGCCCCGGTGGACCTCGCCCGTCGCCCGATCGATGATCTTGGTCGACGCGCCGAGATACACCCCCATCGACAGCACCGCGCCCTCGCCGACGCGCACGCCCTCCGCGACTTCAGAACGCGCGCCGATGAAGGCGCCGTCGCCGATGATGACGGGATCGGCCTGCAATGGCTCAAGCACGCCGCCGATGCCAGCGCCGCCCGAGATGTGCACGCCCTTGCCGATCTGCGCGCACGAACCGACCGTCGCCCAGGTATCGATCATGCTGCCCTCGCCGACATGCGCGCCGATATTGAGGAAGCTGGGCATCAGCACCGCGTTTCTGGCGACATAGGCCCCCCGCCGAACGATCGCGCCCGGCACCGCGCGAAAGCCCGCCTGGCGGAATTGCCCCGCGCCCCAGCTGTCGAATTTGGAAGGGACCTTGTCCCACCAATGGCTGCCGCCCGGACCGCCGGCGATCTCGACCATGTCATTGAGCCGGAAAGACAGCAGCACCGCTTTTTTGAGCCACTGATTGACCCGCCAACCCTCTCCATCCGGCTCCGCAACCCGCAGCTCGCCCGAATCGAGCAGGCCGATGGCGCGATCGACGGCGGTGCGCACCGCGCCCTGGGTATCGCCGCTGATCGTCTCGCGCGCTTCCCACGCCGCCTCGATCGTCGTTTGCAGGTCGTCGCTCATCGTCCCTCCGCTATTTCGTGCAGCCAGTCGCCGATATCGCCGACGGTATAGTCGATAAAATCACGCGCCTCATCGGGTGCCTGTTCCGAACCATTATCGACCCACACCGTCGTCATGCCGATCGCCTTTGCCGGTTTCAGATTGCGCGCCATGTCCTCGACGAACAGGCTGGTGTGCGGATCGATATGATAGGCCGCACACAAGGCCGCATAAACCGCCGGCTCGGGCTTGGGCACATAATTGGTCGCGTGGATGTCGTAGATCGCCTCGAAGCTTTCCGACATGCCGAGCCGATCGAGCACCCGTCGCGCATAGGGTTCATCGCCATTGGTGAAGACGAGCTTTCGCCCCGGCAACCGCGCAATCGCCGCGACCAGCGAAGGGTCATGTGCCAGCACGTCCATCTCGACATCGTGGACGAAGCCCAGATAATCGTGCGGATCGATGTCATGTTCGGCGATCAGCCCCGCAAGCGTCGTCCCCCGGCTGTGAAAATAATGCTTCTGCAACGTCCGCGCCGCCACCGGGTCGAGCGCGAGCCGATCGGCGATGTAATCGGTGATCCGCTGGTCGACTTGCGAAAACAGGTTCGCGCTCGCGGGATAGAGCGTGTTGTCCAGATCGAAGATCCACGTGTCGATATGGTCAAGCCCGCGCATTGAGCTTCCCTAGGGAAGGGGCACCGGGCGGGCAAGCCGCGCCTGAAAAGGGCTGGCGAAATTGCGCGTCGCGCCCCATCTTGGCTGGCATGACAGCTTATTCGCTTCTCGATCTCGTCCCCATCGTCGAAGGCGGCAGCGCGGCGCAGGCATTCGCCAATGCGGCCGATCTTGCCCGCCATGCCGAGGATCTGGGCTTCACGCGTTACTGGGTGGCCGAGCATCACGGCATGGCGGGGATTGCGAGCGCGGCAACCGCCGTCGTCATCGGCCATGTCGCCGCTGCCACGCGCCACATCCGCGTCGGCGCCGGCGGCATCATGCTGCCCAATCATGCGCCGATCGTGATCGCCGAACAGTTCGGCACACTGGATGCGCTGTTTCCCGGAAGAATCGATCTGGGGCTGGGGCGCGCACCGGGATCCGATCAGCGCGTCGCGCGCGCCATGCGCCGCACGCTTGAAACCGACGCCAACGCCTTTCCGCAGGACGTCCTCGAGCTCCAGAGCTATTTCGCCGATGACGGGCAGACCGGCATCAGGGCAACGCCCGGGGCGGGCGCCAATGTGCGGCTGTGGATTCTGGGATCGAGCACGTTCGGCGCACAGCTCGCCGCCGCGCTCGGCCTGCCTTATGCCTTTGCGTCGCATTTCGCGCCCGATGCGCTCGATGAGGCGATTGCAATCTACCGGCGCAATTTCCGTCCGTCGGCGGCGCTGGCAAAGCCGCACGTCATGGCCGGCTTCAACATATTCGGGGCCGACACCGATGAGGAGGCGGCATTTCTTGCGACGTCGCAACAACAGGCGTTCGTCGCGCTGCGGATGGGTCAGCCGCGCCAGCTGCCCCCGCCCGTCGCCGGCTACCGCGAATCGCTCGGCGGGCAGGCGAGCGCGATCCTCGATCATGTCCTGCAATGCACCGCGATCGGCGGCCCGGCGAAAATCGCTCGCGGGATCGCCGATTTCATCGCGCGGACGGGTGCCGACGAATTGATGCTGACCAGCTCGATCTATGACCACGAAGCCCGTAAACACAGCCTGTCGATCGGGGCACAAGCGATGCAGGGATTGAAGATCGCCGCCTGAGCGCGCATCGCCGCTTGCATGAATGCCGACAGCCGCCCGCCCGACGCGCCGCGCTTCGACGAAGCGTTCCGCGGCCAATTGAAGGCGCTGTTCACATGGCGCCGCGATGTCCGGCACTTTCTCGATACGCCCGTTTCCGATGCGCTGATCGCCGATCTGCTGTCGGTCGCCCAGCTCTCTCCATCGGTGGGCCTCAGCGAGCCGTGGCGGTTTGTCACTGTCGATGATCCGGCAAGGCGCGCCGCGGTCCGCGCGAGTTTCGTCAGCTGCAACGCGGCCGCGCTCGCGGTGCAAAGCGATGATCGCGCGGCACTGTATGCCAGCCTGAAACTCGCCGGACTCGATCAGGCGCCGTGCCATCTTGCGGTGTTTGCCGAAGGCGAGCCCGAACAGGGCGGCGGCCTGGGGCGGGCGACGATGCCGGAGATGGTCGCTTATTCGGCGGTCATGGCGGTGCACACTTTGTGGCTGGCGGCATCGGCGGCGGGTTTGGGGGTTGGCTGGGTGTCGATCATCGATCCACAGGTGGTGACGGCCGCGCTCGATGTGCCGCCGTCGTGGCAGCTGATCGGCTATTTCTGCATCGGCTATCCGGCGAGCGAAGCGGACACGCCCGAGCTCGAACGGCTCGGCTGGGAAAAGCGGCAGCCGGCGCAGGTGTATCGCCGATAAGGGCCGCTCCCGTTTTGGACTTCCACCGATTGCATCGCTAGGCTTGGCCGTGAGCCAGTATTGCCGGAGCCTTGCATGTCCCCTCGCCTGCCATTGATCGCCGCCGCCTGCCTCATCGCCACGCCTGCATTTGGCGAGACGCTCAACGATCCAAAGGCGATTGCAGCGACGCCCGCCTTCAAGGCGGCGGTCGCCTCGCTGGACAATGGGCATGACCGGTTTGTGGGCGAAATTATCGAGCTGACCGAAATCCCCGCGCCGCCGCTCAAGGAGGAAAAGCGCGCCGCTGCCTATGCCGCCAAGTTTCGCGCGCTCGGCCTGAAAGACGTGACGACCGACCCGGAGGGCAATGTGATCGGCATCCGCCCCGGCACCGATCCGGCGGCGAAGTTCATGGTCCTTTCGGCGCATCTCGACACCGTGTTTCCCGAAGGCACACCCGTCACCGTCCGGCGGGAGGGCACGAAGCTCCACGCACCGGGCATCGGCGACGATACCCGTAGCCTCGCCGTGCTGCTCGCTTATATCCGCGCGCTCGATGCGGCAAAAATCCGGACCCGTCAGCCGATCCTGTTCGTCGCGACCGTGGGCGAGGAGGGACAGGGGGATCTGCGCGGCGTGCGCTATTTGTTCAACAAGGGCGCGTTCAAGGACCGGATCGCCGCCTTCTATTCAATGGACGGCACCAATCCCGCCCGCCTGACGATCGGCGGGGTTGGCTCGCTCCGCTACCGCGTCACCTTCAACGGGCCGGGCGGGCACAGCTATGGCGCGTTCGGCATCGTCAACCCAATGGCGGCGATGGCGGGCGCGATCGACGGCCTCTACAAGATCGACGTGCCGAAATCGCCCAAGACGACCTATTCGGCGAGCGTCGTTGGCGGCGGCACCTCGGTCAATTCGATCCCGGCGTCGGTGTTTGTCGAAATCGACATGCGGTCCGAACAGGCAGCCGCACTGGCGACGCTCGACAAGCAGTTCGGCGCCGTCGTTGCCGAAGCGGTTGCGGCGGAAAACGCCGCGCGATCGACTCGGTTCGGCAAGATTTCCGCCGACATGAAGCTGATCGGTGAACGCCCCGCCGGCGCCACCCCGCGCACGGCCAAGCTGGTGCAGACGACGGCGGCCGCCATTCAGGCGATGGGCTACACGCCGGAATATGAAGCCTCATCGAGCGATTCAAACGTCGCGATGAGCCTCGGCATTCCCGCAATCACGATCGGATCAGGCGGCGTTTCCGCGCGCGCGCACAGCCTCGATGAATATATCGATGTCGCCAAGCCCGAGAGCCTGAAGGGCATGACGGTCGGTCTGCTGGCGCTGTTGGCGGTGACGGGTGTGGAAACGCCCTGATGCTGATCGCGCGGGTTCAGGACGTAGCCGGGTCGCAAAGCTCTTGAAGCGTGCAATCGGCGCATTCTTCCGTCCGGCCATGTGCGCAGGTCTTGCAAGCGTCGATATAATATCCAGCGAGCAGCTGATGGCTGATCCTGGCCTCGATCCCGGCGGCGCGGTCTTTCATCGCCAACTCGTCGCGGGCGCGGCGCTGCAGATAAAGGCGTTCCTGGTTGATAGCCATCTGGTCCCTCCGGGATGACGAGGCACAACTCGCATCAGTACCCTACGCTCTTTTTGCCGCACCAGATACGGCAATCGCTCGGGGTCAGGACGCGGCGGGAAGCCTCAGCCGCACCATCAATCCGCCAAGATCCTCGCTCTCCTCGAGGCTGACGGTGCCCTCGTAGATTTCCGCCACGTCGCGCACGATGGCGAGGCCAAGGCCCGTGCCCGGCTTGCTGGTGTCGAGCCGCGCGCCGCGATCGAAAATCTGGGCGCGGTCCGCCTCGGGAATGCCATTGCCGTCATCCTCGACCAGGAATTCGACGAAGCCCGCCTGTGCGCCGACCGTCACGAACACGCTGCCGCCGCCATATTTTGCGGCGTTCTCAATGAGATTGCCGAGCATTTCGTCAAGATCCTGCCGCTCGACATGCACCTGCAAATCCTTTGGCCCGTCGAGGTCGAAACGGACATGACTGTAGAGCCGGCCAACCGCACGTTCGACCGATTCCAGGCTCGGCCATACTTCGCATCGGCTATGCGCATTGCCGCGCCGCCCGACCGCACGGGCACGCGCAAGGTGATGATCGACCTGCCGCCGCATCGTCGTCGCCTCACGGATCACCGTCGTCGCGAGATCGTCGGCGTGCGCGGTCGCTGCGTTCATGATGACGGTCAGCGGCGTTTTCAGCGCGTGCGCCAGATTGCCGGCGTGGCGCCGTGCCTCCTCCGCCTGGCGTTCGTTGTGCGCGATCAGACCGTTCAGTTCCTCGACCATCGGCGCGACCTCGACGGGCATCGGCCGGTCGATCTGGCGCGACTGGCCCGATCGCATCCGCGCAATCTCCTCGCGCACCTTCCTGAGCGGCCAGAGCCCGTAGAATGTCTGCAAAGCCGCCATCACGATCAGCCCGAGCGCGAGCAGCACGAAGCTGTAGAACAAGGTTCGCCGGAGCGTACCGATCTGCGCATCGAGCCCGTCGCGGCTCTGCGCCACCTTGAAGCGCCACCGCACCGGCGACCCGGGCAGCCGGACGTCGCGTTCGATGATGCGGAGCTTTTCGTTGTCGAACTGATCGCTGTCATAGGCATGGACGCCCAGGTCCTGATGATTGCTGCCAAACGCCAGTCGCCGGTCCCACAGCGAGCGCGAGGGGAAATCCTCTCGGTTGCTGCCGCTTACCTGCCAGTAAAGGCCCGAATAGGGCTCGATGAAGCGCTGATCGGCGGGTTCGCGGTTGAAGATCACTTCCTGCTCGGGCCCGATCTGGGCCGATACGATTAGCGCCGTCAGCACATATTCGAGCTGATCGTCGAAATTGCGCGTGACTGCCGCGGTCAACACCCGGTCGAGCGCAAAGCCGCCGCCCGTCAGCAACAGCATGATCCACGCCGCCGCGATGACGATCATCCGCCGGCTGAGCGAACCCGTCGTGCGCACGTCGCGCAGCATCGGGGAATCCGGCATGGCGTCCATCATCCCCATCGGCAGATCACGCGTCGGGATCTTCAAGGCTGTAACCGAGCCCGCGGATCGTGGTGATCACGTCCTGGCCCAGCTTTTTGCGAATCCGCGTCACGAAAACCTCGATGGTGTTCGAATCGCGATCGAAATCCTGATCGTAGATATGCTCGATCAATTCGGTGCGGCTGACGACCTTGCCCTTGTGATGCAGGAGATAGCTGAGCAGCTTATATTCCTGCGCGGTGAGCTTCACCGGCTCTCCGGCGCGCGTCACCTTGCCCGAGCGGGTATCGAGCCGGACGTCGCCGGCGGTGAGTTCGGACGATGCATTGCCCGATGCGCGGCGGATGAGTGCACGCAGCCGGGCGATCAGCTCCTCCGACTGAAACGGCTTGGCAACGTAATCGTCGGCGCCGGCATCGAGCCCGGCGACCTTGTCCGACCAGCTGTCGCGCGCGGTCAGCACCAGCACGGGCATCACCTTGCCCTCCTTGCGCCACCGGTCGAGGACGGTCAGCCCGTCGATTTCGGGCAAGCCCAGATCGAGGACGATCGCGTCGTAATTCTCGGTCGAGCCCAGGAAATGCCCCTCCTCACCGTCGGTGGCGAGGTCGATCGCATAGCCCGCCCCTTCGAGCGTGTTCTTGAGCTGCTGGCCCAGGCTCGGCTCATCCTCGACGATCAGAACGCGCATATGGTCTTCCCCCGAACCGGCTGGTTTGCCGGCGTCAATTCCCGACACGACCGATGACCTGGCCCGAACGGCCATCGACATCGACCCAGATGACATTGCCATCGCGCAGGAATTTCAGCGTGTAAATCCCGGTGCCCGAATCGAAATCAAAGCCGATATATTGCGCGCCCTGCATCGTCGGCACCACGCGCCGCTCGATTTCGCGCAGCGGCAGCACGCGCCCGCCGCGCATCGCGTCGAATACTTCGACCTGATCGCCGCGATGCTGGCCGCGCGCAAACGCTGGCGCGCTTACGGCCAGCCCCGTGCAGGCGAGCAGAAACAGGGGATGCTTCATGTCCATCAGGCTTCGCATAGGGACGCGGGATTGAACAGCCTGTGAATGCCCCAGTCAGCCAAGCGCAAGTTGCCAGTGCCCCAAACAGCCGCTTGCCGGGGCGCGATGCGCACCCTAACTGCGCCGTCCATGGCAGCTCCCGTCCTCGCATATGAAAATCTCGGCCTTGTCCAGGGATCGGGCTGGCTGTTTCGCGGGCTCGACATCCATGTCGGCGCGCGCGACCGGCTTGCGCTGATCGGTCGCAACGGTGCCGGCAAGACGACCCTGCTCAAGCTGATCGCCGGGCGGATCGATGCCGATGAGGGTCGCCGCACGATCCAGCCGGGCACCAAGGTGATCCTGCTCGATCAGGACCCCTCGGTCGAAGGCTTTGCGACGCTTGGCGATTTTGTGATGGCGGGCGATGACGCGCCGCTCGCTCATGAAGCCGATTCAATCGCGGATCAGCTCGGTATCGATCTGACCGCCGATGCCGCGACCGCGTCGGGCGGCGAGCGCCGGCGCGCGGCGATCGTGCGGGCGTTGGCGCAGGCGCCCGACGTGCTGCTGCTCGACGAGCCGACCAACCATCTCGACATTGCAGCGATCGAATGGCTCGAAAACTGGCTCGCGCGCTATAATGGCGCATTCATCGCGATCAGCCATGACCGCACCTTCCTGACCCGACTGACCCGGCAGACGCTGTGGCTCGATCGCGGATCGATACGGCGCGCCGAAATCGGCTTTGGCGGGTTCGAGGCATGGACCGAACAGGTCTATGCCGAGGAAGAGCGCCAGGCGCAGCGGCTCGACGCGAAGCTGAAGATCGAAGAGCATTGGCTGCTGCGCGGGGTCACCGGGCGGCGGCGACGCAATCAGGGCCGGCTGTCAAAGCTGAAGGAAATGCGCGCCACGCGCGCGGCGATGCTGGGGCCGCAGGGTGCCGCCGCGCTCGCCATCGGCAGCGACGATGCCAAGACGAAGGTCGTGATCGACGCCAAGCACATCACCAAGGCGTTCGGCGAAGGCGATGCGCAGCGCACCATCATTCGCGACCTGACGCTTCGCATCACCCGCGGCGACCGGATCGGCATCGTCGGCCGCAATGGTGCGGGCAAGACGACGCTGCTCAAACTGCTGACCGGCGAACTGGCGCCCGATGCCGGCCACGTCCGGCTCGCCAAGACGCTCGATCGCATCATCATCGATCAGCAACGCAGCCTGATGGCGCCCGAAAAGCGCGTGCGTGACGTGCTTGCGGACGGCGGCGACTGGATCGAAGTGCTTGGCGTGAAAAAGCACATCATCGGCTACCTGAAGGAATTCCTGTTCGATCCGGGGATGGTCGATGCCCGGATCGCGACGCTTTCCGGCGGTGAGCGATCACGGTTGCTGCTGGCGCGTGAATTTGCGCGGCCATCAAACCTGCTCGTGCTCGATGAGCCGACCAACGATCTCGACCTGGAAACGCTCGATCTGTTGCAGGAGGTGATCGCCGATTACGAAGGCACCGTCCTGATCGTCAGCCACGATCGCGATTTTCTTGATCGCACCGTCACGATCACGCTCGGGCTCGATGGCAGCGGACATGTCGATGTCGTCGCCGGCGGGTATGAGGAATGGGAGCGCCAGCGAAGCGCCCGGGGCGAAGGCCGGCGGCCCGCCGCCCCGGCAAAACCCGTGGTGGCCGCACCACCGCCAGCTGCGCCGCGCGCGAAGCTGACCTATAAGGATCAGCGCGATTATGATCTGCTGCCCAAACGGATCGAGGAGATCGACCGGGCGATTGCGCGCGACGAAACCTTACTGGCCGATCCCAGCCTCTATGCTCGCGACGCGGCGGCCTTTGACCGGCTGACCAAGGCGATCGGGGCAGCGCGCGCGGAAAAGGAGCAGGCCGAGTTGCGCTGGCTCGAGCTGGCCGAACAGGTCGAGGCGCTGGGCTGATCCCCGGTTCAGGTGGCGATATCGAAAGTCACTTCGGTGCCACCAGTGCTCGATTTGAAAGACACTGCGCCGCCGGCCTGACGTGCGAAGGCTTCGATAAGGCGCGTGCCCAGCCCGCCATCGGCGGTCGGTTGCCGTGGTTCGGCAGGCATGCCGATGCCGTCGTCGGTCACCGTCAGCCGCCAGCCGCCAGTCCGGGTGACGAAGCGCACGTCGATCGTCCCTGACGCACGACCCGCAAAGGCGTGTTTTGCCGCATTCGTGACGAGTTCGTTGACGACAAGGCCGACCGACACCGCCCGGTCCCGCGGCAGTGCGGCAGCGTCGGCATGCGATGTCAGGACGATCCGGGGACCGAGCACCAACGCATCGCGCAATGTCGAACACAGCTCGCCCAGATAGTCGCGCATCTCGACGCTGTGATATTGCTGCCCGCCCCGATAAAGATGGCGGTGCGCGCGCGCGATGCTGTCGATCCGCATCAGCGCCGCCGTCAGCGCCTCCGCCGTCGTGGCATCGGCGCGGCGGCGTTGCATTTCGAGCAGACTGCTGACGATCGCGAAGTTGTTCTTCACGCGGTGGTCGAACTCTTCGAGAAACAGGTCACGATCGGCTATCTGCCGGTCCCGCTCGGCAGCGGCATTGCGCACCGCGCGACGAAACGTCTCTGCGATCAGAAGCGTGATGATGGCGGCAAAGGATATCGCCACGATCGTCGGTGGCCCGCTGGCGTCGGCGAAGGTAAAAGACCGGCGGATCGGGATCAGGAAATACCAGACCGCCGCAATCGTCACGACGGCGGTTATGGCACCCGCCTGCCAGCGTGCGACCAGCGTGGACAGCATGATGGCGGGGAATATGAGCGCGAAGGGCGCAGCACCCGGCGCCACGAGATCGATCGCCAGGCGCAGCATTGCCGTCAACACGGCGCATGCCAGGCCGACCACAGGGCCGCTTACCCATGGCGGGACCCGGGGCGCGAGCGCGTCGAGCAGGTCGAATTCAACGATGCGGGCCATCAAACCGTGTGGGCCCGTAACAAAACCGCGAGTCAACGGTGAAAGCGCCGATCCTGATCCAGTTTAAGCTGATTCCAGTCCGAATGGACGGATCCCGCCAACCCGGCAAAACGGGTCAGGCGAGCGCGGCAAGCAATGCCTGGGCAGCGAGCCGATCATCGAAGCGCGCGTCGGCCAGCGCCAGCGCAATTTCGCTTCGCGCATCGTCCTTGCGGCCCATATCGGCGTAAAGCTGCGCCAGGTGCCAGCGAAGCCCGGCATGCCAGGGCGCGATCGACACCGCCTTTTGCATCAGCTGCAACGCCTGCGGGTTCGCCCCCGACTGGAAAAGCACCCAGCCATAGGCATCCGCCGCTGCCGGATTGAGCGGGGCTAGACGGTAAGCCGTCGCGGCGTAAAGCTGGGCCACATCGAGCGCATCATTGCCGGCATAGGCATAAGCAAGTTCGGCGAGTAGCGCAGCATCGCGATTGCCGATCCGCGCGCGCAGCGCCTCCAGCGTGCCGATCGCGCCATCCCAGTCGCCCGCCGCAATCTGCCAATGCGCGGTCAGCCGTTCGGCCGCCACATTGCGGGGGTTCTGGCTCAGGAATACCGCGAGCACCGTCTGCGCTTCGTCGCGGTGCCCCGCCTTGTCCAGCGCGTCGACGGTGCGCAGCATGGTCGGTTCGTCGAAGCGCAGATCGGTTGCGCGGCGATAGGCGGCGGCGGCATCGTCGTACCGCTTCATCAGCATCAGCATGTCGCCGACCAGCACATGCGCCTGCGGTGTGCCGGGATAGCGGCGCTGCAGCTTCTGCGCCTCGCCAAGCGCATCGGCGAGCTTTCCGGCATCGATCAGCCCGCGGATATGGCCGACGGCGAACACCGGATTTTCAGGCGCGTTGAAGGCGATCGCAGCGAGTTGGTCGAGACTGTCATCGGTGCCGAAGGGTTTGTCCGAATCGCGGGCCGGGATCGCCGATCGGTCGAGGAATTTCACCGCCCAGTCGCGTTCGCCCGTCGCCTCGAAGGCGCGGCCCACCAGCGACAAAGTATAGCTGTCGGCATCGCCGCGCAGCGCGACCGGGCGCAGTATCTCGAGCGCGCCCTTGGCATCGCCGCCGTGCAGCATTGCAGCGCCCAGCAACCGCCGCGCGGCGATGTTCATCGGCTGGACGGCAACGACCGCACGCCATTTGTCGATCGCCTGTTGATAGCCCCCGCTTGCATAATCGATCATCCCGCCGAGCATCAGCGGCCCGGGTTGACCATCGAGCGCATGCCCGGTTTTTTGAAGCAGGGTGCGCGCGAGATCGAGATTGTCGGCGCGCGCGGCAAGCACCGCCTGCAGATACAGCGCCTGCGCACTGCCGGGCCTGGCCTGCAATGCCAGCCGGGTTGCGTTCAACATATCGGCATTGCGCCCGGCGTCGCCCAGCGTGGCCGCATATTGGATCAGCGTGTCATGGCGCCACGGATCGACCTTCAACGCGGTCTCGAACCAGACGAGCGAGGCAATCAGCCCATATTGCCCGCGCACCAGCTCGCCGCGCAACACCAGCGCCTCGACATTGCCGCGATCGATCGCAAGCGCCCTCATCGATGCGTCGATCGCACCACCGATATCACCGGTTTGCTGGCGGACGCGGCCAAGATCCGCCCAGGCGGCGGCATTGTTGCCGTTCGACGCCTTCAGAACCCGAACGAGCAAGTCCTGGGCCTCGGGCAGCTTGCCCTGCACCGCGAGCGCACGCGCGGTAACACGCGCCGCATAGCCCGAATAACGCGGCGATGCCTTTCCGGCCTCAACAATTGCGCGCTTCGCATCACCCTGCAACAGCCATGCCTGCGCCATCAGTTGGTGCGCCCGCGCCGGATCAAAACCGGCATCGCGCGCGCGGCCCAGTTCAGCCTGTGCGGCAAGTCCTTCGCCGAGCGCCAGATAGCTGCGCGCGAGGACGGCATGCGCCAGCCCCCAGCTCGGATCGGCGGCGACCGCCTTCAGCGCGTGGCTGCGGGCCGAGGTCGCGTTGTTCTGGTCGAGCATCTTCAGGCTCTCGGCGACTTCCTGACGCGCGCCGGCGGCATCGGCATGCGCCGGGCTTTGCCCCGCCAGCACCGCAACCCCCGCAACAAGGGCGACGAGCGCGAGCGCAGCGCGAAGATAAAAGCGATCAGGCCTGGAGGTCATAGGATTTCAACAGATCATAAAGCGTCGGCCGGCTGATGCCGAGCAACTTGGCTGTGTTGGAGATATTACCCTCGGCCCGCGCAAGCGCATGGCCAATGGCATGGCGATCGGCGGATTCTCGGGCCGCCTTGAGATTGATCGGCATTGGCGCCGCACCGGTCGCTGACTCAAGATCGAGATCGGCGGCGGTGATCGTCTTGCCCTCGGCCATGATGACCGCACGCTTCATGCGGTTTTCGAGCTCGCGGACATTGCCCGGCCAGCGCCACGCATCGATCGCCGCACGCGCATCGGGCGAAAAGCCGGTCACGCCAGACTGCATCGTCTTGGCGTATTTCTTCAGGAAATGCCGCGCGAGCAGAGCGGCATCACCCGCGCGCTCGGCAAGCGAGGGAATGCGCACGACAATTTCCGCGAGCCGGTAGTAAAGATCGTCGCGAAAGCTGCCCTCGGCGATCATCGCATCGATATCCTGATGCGTTGCACATACGATCCGCGTGTCGACCGCGATGGCGCGCCTGCCGCCGATCCGCTCGATGACGCGCTCCTGCAGGAATCGCAGCAGCTTTACCTGCAGCGGCAGCGGAATATCGCCGACCTCGTCGAGGAACAGCGTACCGCCCTGCGCCTGTTCGATCTTGCCCTCGGTGGTCTTGACGGCACCCGTGAAGGCCCCTTTTTCATGGCCGAACAACTCGCTTTCGAGCAAAGTCTCGGGGATCGCTGCGCAGTTGATCGCGACAAAGGCACCACGCCGCCTTGGGCTCGCATCGTGGAGACCGCGTGCCAGCAACTCCTTGCCCGTGCCGCTCGCGCCGAGCAACATCACCGATACGTCCGCCGCCGCCACGCGCTCGATCGTGCGCGTGACTTTCAGCATCTCGGGCGACGCGGTAATCATGCCGCCAAGCGCCGTCGTCGTAGAAGAATTTGCTGCAAGACGCCGGTTCTCGGCCTCGAGCGCGTGGACGTGGAACGCCCGCGACACGATCAGCCCGAGCGCGTCGATATCGATCGGCTTTTGATAGAAATCCCAGGCGCCGTGCTCGATCGCGCGGAGCGCACTGTCGCGCGCGCCGTGCCCCGATGCGACGATGACCTTGGTCTCGGGCTTGAGCGACAGGATGGCGTCGAGCGTCGCAAACCCTTCGCTGACGCCGTCGGGATCGGGCGGCAACCCCAGGTCGAGCGTCACCACATCGGGCTCCTCGGCCCGGATCAGGTCGATCGCCTCACCGCGATTGGCCGCGACGAACACCTGATAGCCGTCATAGGCCCAGCGCAACTGGCGCTGGAGCCCGAGATCGTCCTCGACGATCAGCAATTTGCGCAACGCGCTCATGCTGCTTTCCCAACCAGCGGCGACAGCGCGACGGCGACGGGCAGCGACACGCGAAACCGCGTCCCCTCGCCTTCGCGGCTGAACACATCGACCTGCCCGCCCATCGCCTCGGCAAGCTGTCGAGCCTCAAACGCGCCGAGCCCGAAGCCGCCCAATTTTGACGAGACGAACGGCTTGAACAGGCGTTCGCGCACGAAGCTGGGGCTCATCCCCGATCCGCGATCGATGACGTCGATCGCGATCCGATCGCCCGCGCGCGCGATCATCACGTTCACGGGCTCACCAGCGGGGCTTGCCTCGATCGCGTTCTGGACGAGATGACCGAGCAGCTGCTCGAGCCGCCCCACATCCGCCAGCGCGACCGCGTCGCGTTCTCCACCGGCAATGACCGCATGCTGCGCGCGCCGTGCGGCCGCCACGCGCTCGACGATCGTCATGATTTCGACAGGGCCGAGCGACTCCGCCCGGCCATGATGATGCTGCGACAATCGCGCGAGAAGGTCATTCATGCGCGTCGCCGATCCCTTCAGCGTGTCGACCATGTCGGCGCGGAAATCGGGGTTGTCGGCGTGACGTTCGGCATTGCGCGCGACAAGGCTCAGCTGGCTGACGATATTCTTGATGTCGTGCATGATGAAGGCGAAGCGGCGGTTGAACTCGTCGAAGCGTTGCGCATCGGAAAGTGCCTCCTGCGCGCGCGCTTCGGCGAGATAACTCGCCACCTGCCGCCCGGCGATCCTCAGCAGGTCGAGATCCTCCCAATCGGGCGACCGGTCGACCGGGGGCCGCGCGAGCAGCAACACGCCGGCCAGCTTGCCGAAATGCACGAGCGGCACCAGCACCCACGCCTCGCCGCGATCGAGGATCCACAGCGGCACGCATGCCCGCTCCTCGGCATCCCCCCCATCGCCGCGAACGGCATCGAGCTCGACGATGCGGGTCGTCGTCTCCAGATAGCGTGCCAGCGCCGCATCGCTGCCATGCCCGGGAAGATCATCGCTGTCCCAGTTCCAGTTCGCGCCGACGCCGAGCCCGACTCCATCGGGCACGAGCAACAATCCGGCAGGGGAATCGGTGAGATCGGCAACCGCCTTTACGATCCGCTGTTCAAGCGGTGCAGCACCATCGCCGGGTTTGCCAAGCGTATCGGTGAAGCGCAGCCATTCGGTGCGATAATCGTAACGGTGGCTGAAAAAATGCTTTGCCACCTTCACCTTCAGCCACCCGCGAAGCCACGGGGTCGAGAAAAAGGTGACCATCGCCGCCGTCGATCCGAACACGAAAGCGGTTTGCAGGATGCGCACATGGGGCCCGCCGATCGCCGCGATCGCGCTCGTCGCCAGCACGACGATCAGAACATAAAGCCCGGTCGCAACCAGCGAGAGCGACTGATAGGCGAGCGTGCGCGAGAAGTTGAGCGTCCAGTCGCCGCCCCGGTGTGCTGCGATGCCGAACAGCGGCGCGATCAACAGCATCGCTATCCCCCGCGCCATGATCCATTCCGGGAGCGAACTGAAATGGAGATACCGGATCGTGTGGAGAATGAGATCGAGCGTCCACATCGCTGCAAGTGCGATCGCGGCGAGCAGGATGCCGCCGCGTGCGCCCGGCGCCACTGCGCTGTAGAGATGCTGGACGAGCACCAGCGCGGTCACTGCAATCATCATCCGGATGACCATCGCGACGCTGGCGATCGAGGCCACCGCTACCGGGTCGGCGATCGACGCTGCCGAAACAGCGAGCAACGCGGCGACCAGGATCAGCACGAATTCGATGCCATAAACGATCGCGACCGGCGTGATGGCCAACGTTCCCCGGTCGCGCCTGACGAGCGCCATCATGAAACACAGCCAGGCCATGTTGCGCGCGCTTTCGGCGATCCAGCGTGCCACGTCCTCAGTGCCGATGCCCGCGATCGTCAGACCCCACAAAGCCGTCATCGCCAATGCGACGGTGAACGCCAGCCGTGGCAGCCCGGTCCCCGCTCGTTTCAATTGCGTGACCGCGAGCGCACCGAACGCCAACGCGACAAGCGCATAGGCCCATAAAATGAAGGTGCCGATCGTCATCTCAGCGCGCGCCCTCGGGCCACAGCACGACCCGGATCGTCTGCAGCAGGATCAGCAGATCGAGAAAGGGCGAATAATTCTTGGCATAATAAAGATCATATTCGAGCTTCTGGCGGCTATCCTCGATCGACGCGCCATAGGGATAATTGATCTGGGCCCAGCCGGTAATGCCGGGCTTCACCATATGGCGCTCGGCATAATAAGGCAGCTTTTGTTCCAGATCCTCGACGAATTGCGGCCGCTCGGGACGCGGGCCGACAAAGCTCATCTCACCTTTCAGCACGCTCCATGCCTGGGGGAGTTCGTCGATCCGCACCTTGCGAATGAAACGGCCGATCCGGGTAATGCGCGGATCGTCCTTTTCCGCCCACACGGCCTTGCCGGCGACTTCGGCGTCCTGCCGCATCGATCGCAATTTGATGATGTCGAAGCCGACATTGTACAGCCCGACCCGGCGTTGGCGGTAAAAAGCCGGGCCCTTGCTCTCGAACTTGATCGCCACCGCAGTGATCAGGATCACAGGCAGCGCGATGACGAGCAGGATCAGGCTGGCGGCGATATCGAACAGGCGCTTGAACATGCCCGACAGCATCCGGCCCGACGAAAATCCATCGGAAAAGATCAGCCAGCTGGGGTTGACGCTGTCGAGATCGACCCGGCCCGTCTCGCGTTCCAGAAAAGTCGAGATTTCGTTGACATGGACGCCCGTCGTCTTGATCCGCAAAAGGTCTTTCAGCGGCAATGCGTTGCGACGCTCCTCGAGCGCAAGCACCACTTCGCTCGCGTTGAGCAGGACGACATGGTCGGCGAGATTGTAGATCGCATCGCGGGCAATCGCCTCCGGAATCACGCGATTGGCCTCGCTCATCGAGACATAACCGACGACGACGAAGGCGGCCCCCGGCGTCTGCGCAAGCATCTTCAGCCGCTGCGCCCGCAAGCCTGCACCAAGCACGACGATCCGTCGCTTGAACGCCTGGCTGCCCAGCGTCTTGCCGAGCAGGATGCGAAGCCCCACCGAGCCGACAACGGCAAAACCCATCGCGTAGAGCAGGTTGGAGCGCCAGAAGGTCAGTTCGGGCACGAAAAAGAAGATCAGGCTCTGCAGGATCACGCCAAGCGAGACCGCGACGATCAGCCGCGCCGTCGCAAAACGCAGCGATTGCAGCGCGCCAGGCCCGTAAACGCCCACCGCAATCATCGCGAGTTCGAGCGAGCAGGCAAAACTGGCCAATTGAGGTGCGCGCGACTGGATCGGCTCGATCAGCATGCCGATCTGACCGGCGCGCACCACCCAGCCCAATTCGGCAGCGGCAATCAGGACGACAATATCCAGCAGCCCGAGCAACAGCACGGCGTTGGGCACATAATGCTTGAACAGCCTGATCATCGTCCTGCTGCCCTAATCGGAAAGTGTAAACAATTCCGACACGGATCGAACGGCTGGACGCGCCGGAAAGCAGCGGCTTTAAATAAATATCCGCATGCATTGAACGAACAGGGCCAAGGCGGGTTGGTGATGGCCTTCCACCGCATCCGGGCCTAAGGCGGCGGCACCAACAGGAGCACCAGATGACGTTAGCCGCCGCTGTCATTCCCGTTATCCTGTCGGGCGGCGCGGGGACGCGACTATGGCCAATGTCGCGCCCGGAAATGCCGAAGCAGATGCTTGCGCTGACCGCCGACGAAACGATGCTCCAGCTCACAGCGATGCGCACCACGCAGGGCGACGGATTCGCGCCGCCGATCGTCGTCGCCAACACGCTCCATGCCGATCTGATCGAGGCGCAACTGGCCGCTGTCGGGGCTGCGCCTCAGGCGCTGATCCTCGAACCCGTCGGTCGCAACACGGCGCCGGCAATCGCCCTTGCGGCAATCGCTGCGGGCGGTGGCGACCAGCCGATGCTGGTGATGCCGTCGGATCATGTGATCGACGATATCCCCGCCTTTCACGCCGCGATTGAACGCGCGCTGCCGCTAGTGCGCGACGGGTGGCTCGCGACCTTCGGCATCGATCCGCGCGCGCCCGAAACGGGCTATGGCTGGATCAAGCGCGGCGAGGAAATCGCTCCGGGCGTATCGCGGGTCGCCCATTTCGTCGAAAAACCGCCGCTCGACCGGGCAGAGGCAATGCTGGCAGCGGGCGACCATTACTGGAACGGCGGCATTTTCCTGTTCCGCGCCGACAGCTATATGGCAGCACTCGATATCCACGCGCCCGAAATGCTCGCCGCGACGAAAAGCGCGATGGCGGCGGCATCGCATGAAGGCATCCGGATCATGCCCGATGAAGCCGCCTTTGCCGGATCGCCCGCCGATTCGATCGACTATGCGGTGATGGAAAAGGCCGATCGCGTGGCGGTAGTGCCCGTCAGCATGGGCTGGAGCGATGTCGGCAGCTGGGATGCGCTTCACGCGCTCAGTAACTGCGATGGCGCCGGCAACAGCTGCAGCGGCGACATCGTTACTGTCGATACCGTCGATTGCATGGTGCGTAGCGACGGCATCCGGATCGCGATGGTCGGCGTGTCCGACCTGATCGTCGTGGCGAGCGGCAATGACGTGCTGATCCTGCCGCGTGGCCGAACGCAAGAAGTGAAGAAACTGTTGGAGGCGATGAAGCGTTGAGTGGTGCGACGTTTCCGGGAGTCACGGGCGCCATTTCGGCTTCGACGAGCAGATCAGCCCCGATTATCGTTTCGTGTCGGGATTTTTGAGAACAAGGATGGAGATGACGATGCGCATCACGATGACGATTGCCCTCGCCGCCGCAGCGACGACGCTGTCCCCAGCGCTCGCCCAGAACAAGCCCGATAGCGTCAAGGGTGGCGTCGAACGGGAGGCCACCCAGCCACTGCGCGATGTCCGCATAGAAAAGGAGAAGATTCCCGAAATTCTCCAGCTCGCGGCATCGGCGCCCTATTCATCGGAAAATACCAGGAGTTGCGCGGCGATTGCGACCGAGGTCGGCAAGCTGAACGATGCACTTGGCGCCGATGTCGATACTGAAACCAAGGAAAAGGGCGAGGGCGCGGCGATCGCCGCCGCAGGCGCACGCGCCGTCGTCAACACGCTCATCCCGGGGCTCGGGATTGTCAGAGTCATCACCGGCGCGGACAAGGCGCAACGCCGCGCGGAAGCAGCCGTCTATGCCGGATCGGTACGGCGCGGATATCTCAAAGGGATCGGCCTCACCAAGGGTTGCAAGCCGCCTGCTGCCCCCCAAGCGAGCGCTGTAGCCGACCGTCAAGAACTGCCGCCGGTCAAGGAAGACGACAAGAAGGACGACAAATAAAGCGGTGGACGGCGTCAGCGCCGGGCAAGCCCCATCGCCGTCGCCAATGATCCGTTGCCGCTGGCCTGAAGCCGATCGATGACCTGATCACGGTCGGCGGCTGGCTTGTTCTGGCTGAGTTTGGTGGTGCCGCGCACCGCGTCGATCCGCAACTCGAAA
The DNA here is from genome assembly GCA_038230675.1 of Sphingomonadales bacterium. Lineage (GTDB taxonomy): Bacteria > Pseudomonadota > Alphaproteobacteria > Sphingomonadales > Sphingomonadaceae > Sphingomonas. The sequence continues at coordinate 67,898 of JBBRMV010000012.1, forward strand.
CCTGCAATGGCGCGCAGCATCGCCCGAAACCGGGCGTCGTCCATCTTGTCGCGGTTCCACGGGCTGTCGGGAATAACGCGCGGCTCGTGGCTGGCCGCCAGCGCATCGAGTTGCGCAATCAGCGCGTCTTCGTCGAGCGGGTGGACAACGCCTTCGAGCTCGACCGCGACATAATTCCATGTCGGCACCTGGTTACCCGGATCGGCATACCAGTTCGGCGAGATATAGCCCTCGACTCCGGTAATGCTGGCGATCATCCGGGCACCCGCCAGGTGCGCATGCAGCCGGTTTGCACGGGCGATGTGAAATCGGGCGCGTCGATCGCCATCGCAAACGATCGGCGCGTGCGCCACCATTGGCCCCGCAGGCGTCGCCGCGAACAGATGGGCAAAGCCGATTTCGCCCGCCCAGGCGATCAACGCGGCGTCGTCACCCTCCCGGAAGGCGGGATTTGGGTGCATCCGACCGCGTCAGCTCCGCTGCCGGCCGCGGCGCTCGCCCTTGCGCTCTTGCCGGCGGGATTTGGCGATGGCCGCCGTCGCGCGCCTTTTGCCCTCGGGCGTTTCGTTGAATTTGACTTCATCGAGCGGGAGAAGATCGCCCAGCTTCTCATCGAAACCGAGTAGCTTCAGGCTTTCGGCGAAATGGAGGGGGAGGTCTGCGGTCACGTCGATTTGCCCGGCGTCGGGATGATCGATCCGGATGCGACGCGCATGCAGGTGCATCTTGCGGCTGACACCGCCGGTCAGGAACGACGCCTGGCCGCCATATTTGCCATCGCCGACGATTGGGTGCCCGATCGCGTTCAGATGCACGCGCAACTGATGCGTGCGGCCGGTAAGCGGCTGCAGCTCAACCCACGCCGCGCGGTTGCCTGCGCGTTCGATGACGCGGTAGCGGGTCCGCGCCGGGCTGCCCTCCGCCTCGTCGACATGCATCTTCTCGCCGCCCGATCCCGGTTGCTTGCCGATCGGCAGGTCGATCATGCCGTCATGGATATCGGGCACGCCGACGATCAACGCCCAATAGACTTTGCGCGCGGTCCGGCTTGAAAATGCCTTGGCGAAATGCCCCGCCGCCCGCGCGTTACGCGCGACGAGCAAGGCGCCCGACGTGTCCTTGTCGAGCCGGTGGACGAGCTTTGGTCGCCCTTCGCTTTCAAAGGTGAGGCCATCGAGCAAGCCATCGACATGCTCGGTCGTCTTGGTGCCGCCCTGCGTCGCGAGGCCTGGCGGCTTGTTGATGACGATCGCCTGCGCATCCTTGTGGATGACGAGTTCCTGGATGAACGACGTCTCTTCTGCGGTCAGCGGGGTGCGCAGGCGCGGCTTGGGGGCATCGGCGCGCACTGGCTCTGCCGGCGGCACGCGGAGCACCTGCCCCGCCACCAGCCGATCCCCAGGCGTCGCGCGCGCGCCGTCGATGCGCAATTGCCCGGTCCGCGCCCATTTGGCGACGATCGTGAAGCTCGTGTCGGGCAAATGGCGCTTGAACCAGCGATCGAGCCTGATGCCGTCATCCTCGGCCACCACGGTGAACTGGCGGACCTCGCTCATGCCAGCCCCCGCGTGATTGCCAGGCCGGCGAACAGCGCCAGCACGGCGCCGATCACCGAAGCGAGCGCATAGCCTGTCGCCGCGATCAGCGCGCCGCGCTCAATCATTGTCATCATCTCGAGCGAGAAGGTCGAAAAAGTGGTGAATCCGCCAAGCACGCCAACGCCGATGAACAACCGCGCCTGTCCATCGGGCATCGCTGTGCGCGCAAGAAGGCCGACCAGCACCCCCATCGCAAGCCCGCCCATGACATTGACGATCAGGGTGCCCCAGGGATAGCCGTCGCCCGCCAGCGCGAGCATCGCCCGCCCGACAAGGTAGCGGGCGCCAGCGCCGATTGCGCCGCCGGTCATGACGAGAAATAACGAAAACATGGGGGCCGTTAGCGCGAAAGTCGCTTCGTGAGAACCCGTGCCTGCCGCGCGGCGCTCAGTTGCCGTTGTTCGCGACCAGATCGACGTCGGTGCCGCCGCCGTCGCGCGGGGTGATGAACAGGGCATAGGCCGCCCCATCGCGATCACGGGTGCCGGCAAGGACATGATCGTCGCCGTCCGCCTGGTGTTCGCCCGAATAGCCGGCGGTCGTCACGCGGGTATAATACCAGTCGATGATTGTGTTCAGCGGCGCGCTGCTCGCAAAGCTGACAACGCGGAGCACACAAGTGCCGCCCTCGTTCCCCGCCGCCTCGGTAACGCGGGCGTCGGGGTAAAGCGGCAAGTCCGCCGGCAATCGCAGCGCCCAGCGGGTGGAATATTGCATATTGGCCGAGCAGGCACGCGCGCTGCGCCCCTCGTGCGAGGCGAGCGCACCCAAGGTGAGCGACTCGCGGCGCGCACGGCATTGCGGGCAATCCCCAGAGCTTGGGGCAGGCGCGGGCTTGATCGTCTCGCTGGTGTCGGCGCCGGCCAATAACGGCGCGGGCGCGGCATTATCGGGAGGAACGGGCGCAGAATAGGGCTGGCTGGGCGGGCTGATCGCATCGGCATTGGCCTGGCTGGCAAGCGCAGGATCGACCATGATCTGGTCGTGCAGCGCGCTCATCAACGCGGGATCGCGAACATTGCCGGTGCTGTTGCCATCGGCAAGCTCGGCATCGAGCGAATCGAGGTTGCGCGCTTCATCCTGCGCCGGCCCGCACGCGGCGAATGCAAGCGGGAGGAGAAGGGCAATCGCTGCCCGGTCGATGCGCAGATTGAACAACCAAGGCTCCTGTACAGGCCCGCTAACTTGCGCTCGGAACGGTTAAGGAAGCGTTTGCCGCGCCGATGTTTGTCGCCTGGTGCTTGACATGAGTAATACAGCGCCCCACATTGCTTTCATGTTCAACATCCTCTCGATTCTCGTCGGCATGATTGCTTTGCTGGTCGGTCTGGTCGGTCTCGTACCGCTGCTGGGCTGGCTCAACTGGTTGGCGCTGCCAATCGCGGTGGTCGGCGCGGCGCTTGGTGTGTTGTCGGGCCAAAAGACGGGTCGGAACCTCAACATTCTCGTCATGCTGTTCGGTGGCGCGCGCCTGTTCCTCGGCGGCGGTATCCTCTGATCGCCACAGCAGGCGCATGAAAAAAAGGGCCCGGCGGCAACGCCAGGCCCTTTTTCTTGGTCGATCGCCCGCCTTTTAGCGGCAGACGACCTGGCCGCGATCAATCGACTGGCCGAGCAGAGCACCACCGCCGGCACCAAGCAACGTGCCGAGCGTGCGCGAGCCACCGCCCGCGAGCGAATTGCCCAGCAGACCACCCGCAAGCCCGCCGATGATCAAGCCGGTCGTGCCATCCGAACGGCGGCAATAATAACGATTGTCGCGCCCCCGATAGATCCGGTCCTCGCGCGTCAGGCGACGGGGCTGGTAATAACGGCCATCACGGTAATATTGGTCGGCATAATAGCCGCGCGAGCCGTTTTCGAGGCGGTTGTAATCATAGTTGCGATAGCCGCGCCAGTCGCGCTGCGCACCGCGACGATCATTGCGATAATCCTGGCGCGCGTCGCGCACGTCTTCGCGAAATTCGCGATTTGCATCGCGGACGTCGCCGCGGTTGTCGGCATCGCGGATGGCATCTCGGCGATCCCGCTGTGCGTCGCGGATATCCTGATTATATTCGCGGTTGGCTTGGCCGGACTGCGCAGCCGCTGGTAGGGCTGGCAGAGCGACTGCTGCAATGGCCGCGGCCATGATGATATTGCGCATATGAATTCCTTTTCATTGTATGCGCCTGCTCAACGTGCCGCCCGGGCGCGGGTTGCGTGAACATGAAACTACCTTGCGTTCACGCTATCGACAGGATCGCGCCGAGGATCAGGCGGATGCAAAAAGGGCGCGGTATGAGCCGCGCCCTTGGTGCAATTCGATGGCTACCGGTTTAGCGGCAGCGCTTGTCCTTGGTGATCGTCCGGTCGATCGCCCGACCGCCGAGCGCACCGCCGACGCCGCCAAGCACGGTGCCAAGCACGCCGCCGCCAAGCGCGTTGCCGACAACCGCACCGCCGACGCCACCGGCAATCAGCCCGGTCGTGCCATCCGAGTGGCGGCAATAGGTCCTGCCGTTCCGCTCATAGACGCGCGACTTATAGTGCCGATGCTTTGCGTCGGCCTGGGTCGGGAAACTGGTCACGCCGACGGGGAGGGCGACGGCGACGGCACAAGCCGCGATGAGGAGATTACGCATGTTCAATTCCTTGCTCTGGATCAATTCCAAGACCGTAACGCACCCGGAATGCATTGAGTTTCATGAACCTGAAACAACATCTCGTTGTGATAAGTGAAAGGAAGGTGCGATTCGCGGGCGGCGGTTGAATGACAGCAATGAACCGCGCAGAATCATTATGCACGATATCCACGTTATCCACAGGCGGCCGCGCGCGTTTTGCCCTTTGCGCGACTCGCGACAGGTGACACCATCTGACTTGTAAGCAGTTGGCCCAGACGCGGGAAACCGAAGACGGAACAACGGTTTAGGCGAAGATCGAGTGCTGGTGCCGCAAGGAAACCGAGCTTGATCCGAGCGGGATGTCGATCCCACTGAGTATGATGGCGAAGCGCAAGCCGGGCCGTCATTGGTCGAGGTCGAGCCGACATCCAACGGTGCATCGGTTGCCGCAAGGAAGCAGATGGGCCGGGTGGCTTGGTGAAGTACTGCAGAAAAGCTGAAAGGTGGATCGAGTGCGGAAAACGGGTCGCCGAAAAGCGGAGCCGGATGTCCCCCGCGACATTGGCCGAGCATGCCGCCGAAACCAGAGGGCGCGGGCAGACCGAAAGGAAAGCCAAGCGGATCGAAGTCCGGCGACCGGGGGTCGGCAGCAATGCCGGCCCCCATTTTCGTTTTACCGACCGGCCCAGCATGGTGAAAAGCGACTCGCGCCACGCCGGACGCTTGGCATTTCCCACGGTATCCCGCTATCGACCAGACCATGGTGTCGAGCGCGCTTGTCTCCCTGCCGATTGCGCTCGCGCCGCTGCTCGATCTTGCTGGGCTGGCAGTGTTTGCGGCATCGGGTGCGTTGGCCGCGGCAAAGCGGGGCCAGACGATCGTCACGCTCAGCTTTTTTGCGCTCGTAACCGGCGTCGGCGGCGGCACGGTGCGCGATCTGATGATCGGCGCGCCGGTATTCTGGGTGCATGACAGCCGCGCGGCGGCCGTTTGCCTGATCGTCGCATTCGTCATCTGGATAACGCCGGAGCGGTGGTGGCACGGCGCAGCGCTTGCGTGGTTCGATGCGGTGGGGCTCGCCGCCTATGCCGTATTCGGCGCGGCAAAGGCGCTGTCGTCCGGCGTACCGCCCGTGCCTGCCGCAGTGATGGGGGTAATCAGCGCGTGCGCGGGCGGCATTATCCGCGATGTTCTGGCGGGTGAGCCATCGATCATCATGCGGCCGGAGATTTATGTGACGGCTGCAGCACTCGCTGCATCGACGCATGTGGCGCTGATCGCACTCGGCGTGCCCGTCGCGCTTGCCGCGCCGATTGCCGCAACGGCAGGATTTGCCCTGCGCGCCGCCGCGATCGGATGGAAACTCGCACTCCCCGCTTATCGCGGACGGGGTTAGACCCCCCGGATCACGCCTACTTCGCTGAAGGGACGCGGCTCCACCGGTGGTACCGCCGAATCATTGAGCTCGCATTGCCAGAAGCCGACATCTATCCAGCGGCCCTGTTTGTAGCCGACTTCGCGGTAGACGCCGCCACGCCGGAAGCCGACCGATTCGTGGAGCGAGATCGACGCATCATTGGGCAGCGAAATCACGCCGATGGCCTGGGTAAAGCCCTGCGTACGCAACGTATCGATGAGCGCATCGTACAGCAACCGCCCGGTGCCCTGCCCGTGGACCGAGCCCGACATGTAAATCGATGTCTCGACGACATAACGATAGGCGGGTCGATCGCGGAACAGCCCGGCATAGGCATAGCCGATCACGCCGCCTTCAGCTTCGCCATTGGTTGCGACCAACCAGGGATAATAACCTTCCGATGCGGCCATGCGCGCGCGCATCTGGCGCGTGTCGGGCGCGTCGGTTTCAAACGACACCGTACCGCTCGTCACAAACGGCGCATAGATAGCAGCGATGGCCGCCGCATCGTCTGCGGCGGCACCCCGGATCGCGATCAAAGCCCGATCCTCGCCAGCAAGAACTCCATCAGCCGGACGTCATCGCTGCGGCGGCTCGGCGGCGCGAGCCCACCGCATTCGAGGCAGCGCGCCTGCACCGCCGCCCCCGTGGCCAGCCGCCGTGCATCGCCCAGCGCCTGGGCGAAAACGGCGCGTCGATCCGCCGCCAGCTGTGAAAACACGTCCCGCGCCTGATCAACGCTCTCCTCATCATCGTCGTTGCGGCCGAAATCGGCGGCGAGCTTGGCATACCAGCTCGGCTTCTTTTCCAGATATTCCGCATGGACGTTCTTGGGGTCCAATCCTGCCCGCCGGGCCGCCTCGGCGATCGCATCCTGCAAGCCGCCGAACCGATCGACCAGACGAATCTGTCGCGCGGTGCCGCCGTCCCACACCCGCCCTTGCGCGATCGAATCGACCTGCGCCGGGGTCATGCGCCGGGCATTGGCGACACGGTTGAGGAATTCGCGGTAGCCATGGTCGATGCCCGCCTGCAGGATCTGGTCGACCTCGGCATTGGTGCCGCCGACGACGTCAGGCTGGCCGCTGAGCGGCGCCGTCTTCACGCCGTCCGACGTGACGCCGATCTTCTTCAGGCTTTCCTCGAAGGTCGGGATGATGCCGAAAATACCGATCGACCCGGTGATGGTGTTGGGTTCGGCAAAGATCAGATCGCCCGCAGTCGCCACCCAGTAACCGCCACTCGCCGCGATCGACCCCATCGAGATGATGATCGGCAGCTTCTGTTCCTTGGCCTCGAGGATCGCCTGGCGGATCTTTTCCGATGCGAGCGCAGAGCCGCCCGGCGAATCGACCCGCACGACAAGCGCCTTGAGCTTCTTCTTGGCCAGGCCATCCAGCACCAGCCTGGCGATCGTATCGCCGCCCGCGGTGCCGGCACCCGCCTTGCCGTCGACGATGTCGCCAGCGACGGTGATGACGCCGATCGCGTCGCCACCCGTCGGCAACGGGTGGGCCTCGACATAATCGTCATATCGAATGGTGTTGAAACTGCCGATCGGCTTGCCCGATGGCGCGCCGGCGATGGCCGCCACGCGCTTGTTGAAGGCGGTCCGGTCGCCGAGCTTGTCAATCAATCCCGCTTTCAGATTGGCCTGCGCGATATCGCCCCCAGTAGCGGCAATCTGTGCCCCCGGCGTCGCCAGGAAAGCCGCTGTCTGTGCCTTGGGGCGGGCCTTGGCGATCATCTGGCGCCAATCCTCGAGCAGCGATCCATAAAGCGCCGCGCTTGCCTCCTTGGCTTCGGGCGACTGATCGGCGCGGGTATAGGGCTCGACGAACGACTTGAACTTGCCGACCCGATAGACGTGGACATTGACGCCGAGCTTGTCGATCAGCCCCTTGTAATAAAGCTGCGATCCGCCGGGGCCCATGAACAAGGTGCCCCCCATCGGATTCATCCAGATCTCGCTCGCATTGGCGGCGAGCCGATACCCCGAATCGGTATACGCGGTTGCATAAGCCAGCACCGGCTTGCCACTGGCGCGCACCCTGCCGAGCGCCGCCGCCACTTCGCTGACGGCTGCGGGATAGCCGCCGGCATAGCTGTCGAGATCGAGGACAATCGCCTTGACCTGTGCATCGTCCTTGGCGGCATCGATGGTGCGCACGAGATCGCGCAGGCGGAATTCATGCGGGCGGTTGCCGCCGCCGAAATCGAAGGTTTGCGCCTCTGCCGGCTGCTCGACGATGCTGCCGTCGAGCGCCAGCACCAGGGCGCCGTCACGAATTGCGCGCGGATTCGGCCGGGCGGAAAGTGCCGCGAACAGCGCGCCGAAAAACAACAGCATGGCAACAAGGACGAGCGCGTCCTTGATCCCGACCAGCAGCTTCCACGCGCCGCGCACCAGTTTCACGATGTCATCCTCCATGCCGGCCTGCTCGCCACACCACGCCTCTAGCCGCTAGTGTTTGGGCAGAGCAATACGCCTTATAGGTGCGGTGTGTGCCGTGCTGCGATTTGGTGCTGCCCTGTTGATGCGCCAAAAAAGGAATCGGTGCCTGATGCGCGATGCGGCTAGAGGAGCGCGATGTCGTCGATATCTGCCCTGACCAATTCCTTGTCTCGCGCGCCAAAGGTCACGCTTGGCGAATTTGGCGCGCTGTTGCGGCTGGCCGGGCCGCTCGCCGGTGCGAATTTGCTGCAGATGGCGGTCTATGCCGTCGATGTCGTGTTCGTCGCGCGGCTCAGTCCCGTCGATTTCGCCGCCGCTACGCTGGGCGTATTCCTGTTCGGTGTGACAATGTGGTCGCTGATCGGCCTAGCAACCGCCTGCGCGCCGATCATCGCCGCCGAACTGGGCGCACGGCGCCATGCCGTGCGCGAAGTCCGCCGATCCTTCCGGATGGCGCTTTGGCTCGCCGTCGTCGCGGCGCTGCCTTTCCTGATCGTGCTGACAAATGGCGAGACGGTGCTGCGTGCGCTGGGCCAGAACCCGGCCGTTGCGCAGCGCGCCGGGACTTTCCTGGATATTCTCGCGATCACGCTCATCCCCACGGTTGCTGTGGGGGTGATGCGGACCGTCGCGGCGGCGCTCGGGCGACCGGGCTGGGCGCTTGGCGTGACGGGTCTCGCGCTGGCGCTCAATATCCTGGGCAATTGGTGCCTTGTGTTCGGCAATGCCGGCTTTCCAGCGCTTGGCCTCGAGGGATCGGCGATTGCGAGCGTGGTAACGACAACGGCGATGATGACCGCTTATTGGGCGATCCTGTCGTTCGATCCCCGAATTCGTCGATATCGCCTGTTTGGCAGGTGGTGGCGACCGGAATGGGCGCGCCTTCGGGAAATCTTCCGGCTCGGCGTGCCAATCGCGCTCGCCTTCACGCTTGAGGGCGCCTTGTTCGGCGGGGCGGCGCTGCTGATGGGGTTGATCAGCGTGACGGCGGTGGCCGCACACGCAGTCGCGCTCAACATCGCAGCGATCACCTTCCAGATACCGCTCGGCATCGCGCAGGCGGCCACCATCCGCGTCGGCATGGCTTTCGGTGCGGGCTCGCCAGACTGGATCACACGCGCCGGGTGGACCGCCATCGCCACGGGCTGCGGCTTCATGCTGATCAGCGCGATCGCGATCTGGGCGGTGCCGGGGCTGTTCATCGCCGCCTATCTCGATTTCGGATCGGCGCGGAACGGGCCGACGATCGCGCTCGCCTTCCGCTTTCTTCAGGTCGCGGCGGTGTTCCAGCTGGTTGATGGCGCGCAAGTCGTGCTCGCGGGCGCGCTTCGCGGATTGCAGGACACCCGGATGCCGATGCTGATCGCGGGCTTCGGCTATTGGGGGATCGGTTTCGTGACTGCGATCCTGCTGGGGTTTTGGCTGGGCTGGCAAGGCGTCGGCGTGTGGATCGGGCTCGCGGCGGGGCTAACCGCCGTTTCTGCAATGCTGATCTGGCGGTGGAGCGGGCGCGCACGGCTAGGGCTGCTGCCAGGCTAAGCGCATAATTTGTGCCCGAAACGACCAATAGCCGGTTGACGATCGCAAGCGACGACCACATATGCGCCGTGCTGGCACTCGCCCTTTGTGAGTGCTAACGACATCAACTCGAAACCCTTATGAAAGGATCGAACGCATGAACTTTCGTCCGTTGCACGACCGCGTTCTCGTTCGCCGCGTCGAGGCAGAAGCAAAAACTGCCGGCGGTATCATCATTCCCGAGACCGCCAAGGAAAAGCCGCAGGAAGGCGAAGTCGTCTCCGTTGGCACCGGCACCCGCGCCGATGACGGCAAGATCACCCCGCTCGATGTGAAGGCGGGCGACAAGATCCTGTTCGGCAAATGGTCCGGCACCGAGGTCAAGGTCGACGGTGAAGACCTGCTGATCATGAAGGAATCGGACATTTTGGGCATTGTCGGCTGAGCCACCGCTCAACCGCGCTTCCTCAACCAATCATCTGAAAGGGTAGCCACATGGCAGCCAAGGACGTAAAATTTTCGCGTGACGCACGTGAACGCATTCTGCGCGGCGTCGACATTCTCGCCGATGCAGTCAAAGTGACGCTGGGGCCAAAGGGCCGCAACGTCGTAATCGACAAGAGCTTCGGCGCACCCCGCATCACCAAGGACGGCGTCACCGTCGCCAAGGAAAT
>JBBRMV010000013.1:0-77680 GCA_038230675.1 Sphingomonadales bacterium
AGTTCAAGGAATTGTCGCCCGAGGCCAAGGGCGGCGTCCGCCTCGCCCGCACCGAGGATGAGGTGCGCGCAGCAGCCACCGACATGCTCGGCAACACGCTCGTCACCGTGCAGACGGGCGAGCATGGCAAGCAGGTCAACCGGCTCTACGTGACCGACGGCGTCGATATCGCGAAGGAATTCTACCTCGCCTTGCTCGTCAACCGCGCGACCGGCCGCGTATCGATGGTCGTCTCGACCGAAGGCGGCATGGACATCGAGACCGTCGCCCACGACACGCCTGAAAAGATCATGGCGATCGATGTCGATCAAGCCACGGGCTATATGCCGCATCATGGCCGCGCCGTCGCCGATGCGCTCGGCCTGACGGGCGATCTCGCAAAGCAGGCGGCTAATGTCGCGGCCAAGCTTTATGACGCGTTCATCGGCACCGATGCCGAACAGATCGAAATCAATCCGCTCGCCGTCACCACTGACGACAAGCTGCTCGTGCTCGATGCCAAGGTCGGCTTCGACAACAATGCGTTGTTCCGCCACAAGGACTTGATGGCGCTTCGCGACGAGAGCGAGGAGGACCCGGCAGAACTCGAAGCGTCGAAATACGACCTCGCCTATATCAAGCTCGACGGCGATATCGGCTGCATGGTCAACGGCGCGGGTCTCGCGATGGCGACGATGGATATCATCAAGCTCAACGGCATGTTCCCCGCCAATTTCCTCGATGTCGGCGGCGGCGCCAACAAGGAAAAGGTGACCGCCGCCTTCAAGATCATCCTGGCCGATCCCAATGTGAAGGGCATCCTCGTCAACATCTTCGGCGGCATCATGAAGTGCGATATCATCGCCGACGGAATTGTCGCAGCCGCCAAGGAAGTGAATTTGTCGGTGCCGCTGGTGGTCCGGCTGGAAGGCACCAACGTCCAGCAGGGCAAGGACATTCTCGCCAATTCGGGCCTGGCGATCGTGCCGGCGAATGATCTTGGTGATGCGGCGAAGAAGATTGTCGCCGAGGTTAAGGCGGCGGCTTAAATCGAGTGCTCCCGCACAGGAGCACATTGGAGAGTTTGCAATGAAAGTACTCGTCCCCGTCAAGCGCGTGCTTGATTACAATGTGAAGCCCCGCGTCAAGGCGGACGGCAGCGGCGTCGATCTCGCCAACGTCAAGATGAGCATGAATCCGTTCGATGAGATCGCGGTGGAAGAGGCCATCCGCCTGAAGGAAAAGGGCGTCGTGACGGAGATCGTCGCGGTATCGATCGGCGAGCAGAAGGCGCAGGAAACGCTGCGGACCGCGCTCGCGATGGGCGCCGACCGCGCGATTCTGGTGGTCAGCGAAGACCGGATCGAGCCGCTCGGCGTCGCCAAGCTGCTGAAGGCGATTGCGGAGGAAGAACAGCCCGGGCTGATCATCCTCGGCAAGCAGGCGATCGATGACGACAACAACCAGACCGGGCAGATGCTCGCAGGGCTACTCGGCTGGGGCCAGGGCACTTTTGCAAGCGCAGTGGTCGTCGAGGGCGACAGCGTCACGGTGACGCGCGAAGTCGATGGCGGTGCCGAGACCGAGAAATTCCCGCTGCCCGCGATCGTGACGGTCGATCTGCGGCTTAACGAGCCGCGCTACGCCTCGCTGCCCAACATCATGAAGGCGAAGGCCAAGCCGATGGCGCAAAAAACGCCCGCCGATTACGGCGTCGATGTGACGCCGCGGATCACGACCTTGAAGGTCGTCGAACCCGCCAAGCGCACCGCAGGCATCAAGGTCGCCGATGTCGATGAACTCGTCGGCAAGCTCAAGGCAATGGGAGTTGCGAAGTGAAGACGCTCGTTTGGGTCGAACATGACGGATCGGTCGTCAAGGATGCAACGCTCGCCACCGTCACCGCTGCGTCGAAGCTGGGCGATGTCCATTTGCTCGTCGCGGGTTCGGGCGTCGGCGCGGTTGGCGAGCAGGCCGCGAAAATTGCGGGCGTCGCCAAGGTGCATGTCGCCGATGACGCGGCCTTTGCGCATACGCTTGCCGAAAATGTCGCGCCGCTCATCGCTCAACTGATGGCGCATCACGATGCGTTCGTCGCACCCGCCACCACCAACGGCAAGAACATCGCCCCCCGTGTCGCTGCATTGCTGGACGTGATGCAGATTTCGGACATTCTCTCGGTCGAGGGTCCTGACACCTTCACCCGGCCGATCTACGCGGGCAACGCGATCGCCACCGTCCAAACAAGCGACAAGAAACTCGTCATCACAGTCCGCGGCACCGCCTTTGAAAAGGCATCGATGGAAGGCGGATCGGGCACGATCGAGGCGGTTTCGTCGACGGGCGACGCCGGCAAATCCACCTTCGTTTCATCGGAAATTGCCAAATCGGAACGGCCCGAACTGACCAGCGCCAAGATCATCGTCTCGGGCGGCCGCGCGTTGCAGAATTCGGAGAATTTCCACACGATCATCGAACCACTCGCCGACAAGCTTGGTGCCGGCGTCGGCGCGAGCCGGGCGGCGGTCGATGCGGGCTATGTGCCGAATGATTATCAGGTGGGGCAGACTGGCAAGATCGTCGCCCCCGAAGTCTATATCGCGGTCGGCATATCGGGGGCGATCCAGCATCTGGCGGGCATGAAGGATTCAAAGACGATCATCGCGATCAACAAGGACGAGGACGCCCCGATATTCCAGGTGGCGGACATCGGCCTGGTTGGCGATCTGTTCAAGATCGTGCCGGAACTGACCGAGAAGCTCTGAGAAAGTCGGACTTTTAGAAAGGGCGGCGTGCACTTTGTTCGCCGCCCTTTTGCTTGTCCCCGTTGCACGCGCGGCCTAGCTTGGGTTGACGAGTGATGCGGGGGGACGAGCGGATGCTGACACCGATTTTGATGCTGATGGCCCAGGCCGCCGCGGCTGCGGCACCGCCTCCTGAACCCACCCTAAAGGCGCGCATCGAGCGCGTCCTTGCCGCAGCACCCGTGATCGACGGGCATAACGATCTCGCCTGGGAAATCCGGCAGACGCGCGAGGCGAAGGTCGAGGCGCTTGACCTGACGAAGGATACGCGCGCGCTGCCCTATCCGCTGCAGACCGACCTTATCCGCGCGCACGCCGGGCATCTCGGCGGGCAATTCTGGTCGGTGTATATCCCCGCCGACAAGCTCGGGCCGATCGCGGTCGAGATGACGCTCGAGCAAATCGATATCGTCAAACGCTTCGTTGCCGCCAATCCGCGGGCGATGGAGATGGCGCGCACCGCAGCGGATGTTCGGCGCATCCAGAAAGGCGGCAAGCTCGCCTCGCTGATGGGGGTAGAGGGCGGACATCAGATCGACGGGCGGCTCTCGGTGCTCCGGCGTTACCGCGATCTCGGCGTGGGCTATATGACGCTGACGCATTTCAAGAGTATGACTTGGGCCGATGCCTCCACCGATGCGCCGCGCGCCAACGGGCTCACCGATTTCGGGCGCAAGGTGGTGATGGAGATGAACCGGATCGGCATGATCGTCGATGTGAGCCACGTCTCCGATGCGACGATGTCCGCCGCGCTCGATGTGTCGAAGGCACCCGTCATCGCCTCGCATTCGGGCGCGCGGTCGATATCGGGGGCGCCGCGCGCGATTCCCGATGATCTGCTGAAGAAGATCGCGGCGAATGGCGGCGTGGTGATGGTCAATTTCTATCCCGGGCATTTGTCGCGCGAATGGCATGACTGGGACACGGCGCGCGGCGAATATGCCAAGTCTGTCGGCGTGTCGTCAGACGTTTACGGGGCGAAGGCGCCAGCGCCGCTTGTCGCCTGGGACGCAGCGCATCCCGCACCCCCGGTCACCGTCACGACGGTCGCCGATCATATCGATCATATCGCGCAAGTGGCGGGGAAGGCACATGTCGGCCTCGGCGGCGATCTCGACGGGATCAGCGGGACGGGGCCGCAGGGGATAGGCGGCGTCGATGGCTATCCACTGGTCTTTGCCGAACTCGCCCGGCGGGGGTGGAGCGATGCAGAGCTTGCGGGCTTGTCGCAAGGCAATGTGCTGCGGGTGATGGAGCGCGTGGAAGCCGTGGCGGCATCGATGGCCGGCATGCCGCCGATCGACGCCACCGATCCGGGCTAGAAGCCCGACAGGAAGCTGGCGACATTATTGCCGAGCGCGCCGACGGCATAGCCGCCCTCCATCAGGATCACCGTCGGCCATCCACGCGCGGCGATATCGGCGGCGAGGACGGCGTAATCGGGCGTTGTCAGCTTCAAGTGCGAGATCGGATCGCCCTCCCACGTATCGGCGCCGAAGCTGATCACGAGCAGGTCGGGCGCAAAGGCGGCGATGGCATCGAGCGCAGCTCTTTGCGCCGTGCGAAAACCCGAAAGCGTCGTCTCTTGCGGGAGAGGCAGGTTGAGCGTGGTGCCCAGCCCGTCCCCTTCCCCGCGCTCATCGGCATGGCCCCAGTAAAAGGGATAATCGGTCGCCGGATCTGCGTGGAGCGAGGCGTAGAACACATCGCCGCGATCGTAGAAGATATCCTGCGTGCCGTTGCCGTGATGATAATCGATATCGAGGATCGCGACGCGCCCTGCGCCGACATCGCGCGCCGCCTGAGCGGTGATGGCGGCGGCATTCAGGTAACAATAGCCGCCCAGATAATCCGCCCCTGCATGGTGGCCGGGGGGGCGGCAGAGCGCAAAGGCGGCGCGGTCTCCCGATTGCACTGCTGCCAGTGCAGAGAGTGCGCTTTGTGTGCTCCAATAGGCAGCATCCCAGCTATCCGCCGTCAGCGGGGTGCTCGCATCGAAGCTGTAGCGTCCGACCAGCGCGTCGATCCGGGACAAGGTCAGCGGTCGCCTGCCGACCACCGGCCACACATAGCCGATCACATCGCCCGGCCTCCCCGCTGCGGCCCATGCTGCCGGCGCTGATTGCAGGAAATCTATATAATCGGCGGTGTGGACCGCGCGGATCGTTGCTTCGCCGTGATCGGCGGGCGCTTCCAAGGGCGCGAGCGCCGCCGCCATCAACTCGGCACGCGCCGGGCACTCCGCATAATCGGTGAAACCGCCATTATGGAGTTCGTGCAGCGGCGCATGGGCGAGTTGGTGGGGAGAGAAAAACTTGCGCATCGCAGCTTTACCTTCGGCAGTGGGCCGTTCGACGGCTTTTAGCGAAAAAGCGCGGCGGAAAAACCCCGCAGACACTGTGGTTGGCCATGCCGCCGATTTCGATGGTTGCCCCCTTGTGGGCCGTTATGATGGCTGAGTTTACGGGCGTGTTGGCCGGCGATCCGGCAATCCGAGGATAATGATGCTCGATCTGTTTGAAATGGCGGCGTTGGTCTTGTCGGTGACGGCCGCCGCGTGCTGGATAAACGCCAAGACTCTGAAACTGCCGGTGGCCGCCGGGCTGTTGGCCATTGGCCTGGCGATATCGGGCATCGTCGGCCTGATCGATCTGGTTGCACCGGATTTGGCGCTCGGCGCAATGTTCGCCTCGCTTGAACAGCAGATCGACTATCCCAAGCTGGTGCTCAATTTCATGCTCGCCTATCTGCTGTTTGCAGGCGCCACGAACGTCAACATATCGGCGCTGATCAATCGGGGATGGGCGGTCGCGTCTCTCGCCGTGCTTGGCACCCTGATAACGACAGTCCTTATTGCGGCGATGTTCTGGGGCGTTTGCCACCTCGCAGGGATCGATATGCCGGTCAGCTGGTCGCTCGTGTTCGGGGCGTTGATCAGCCCGACCGATCCGATCGCTGTCCTGGCCATGACCAAACGGACCGACCTTGAACCCCGGCTTCAGGCCCAGCTGGAGGGCGAGGCGCTGTTCAATGACGGTCTGGCGGTCGTGCTGTTCAAGGCACTGCTGGCTTATGCCGTCGGTGAGGTTGGCGAGGGTCCGGCTGGCCAGCAGGATTTTGTGCTGCTGGCGCAACATGCGGCGATCGAGGCATTTGGCGGCATCGCGCTGGGACTGGTGGTTGCCCTGCTGGCGGTAGCCATCTTGTATGCCGTCAATGATTGGATCACGGAAACGCTGGTCACCATCGCCACGGCGACGCTGGTCTACGCCGTGGCCCTTCATTTTGGTCTTTCGGGTCCGTTGGGGGTCGTCGCCGCCGGATTGGTGATGGGATCGATCTGGGCGGAGCGCGCCCTGGCCGCCCAATCCAAGGAATATATTCATCCTTTCTGGCACGTTATCGATGAAGGCATGAACGCGGTTCTGTTTCTGCTCGTCGGCATCAAGGCCTTTGAGCTGCAATGGTCGCCGATCGCGCTTGTCCTGATGGCAACGGGCGCGGCGATCGTGCTGGCAGCGCGCTGGGTCACGATATCGATGCTTGGGTCGGCGATGATGTTGATCGGCCACCGCGTCCCGCTCAAGCTTTATAACGTGCTGACCTGGGCCGGGGTACGCGGCGGTCTGTCGATCGCGCTGGTGCTGTCTTTGCCCGACATCCCGCTTCGCCAGCCGATATTTGCAGCAGCGCTCGGCGTGGTCATCTTCTCGATCGTCATCCAGAGCATGACGATGGAAAAACTCGCGCTGAAAACCGGTTATGGCAGTCCCAAGGTCGATCCACAACCAACGCACTGAGCCGGCGCGGCATTGGTGATATCAAGCGCGCGCCAGCGCTTCCGCAATCAGCTTGCGGCTGTTGTCGATGCCGTAGAGCGCGATGAAACTGCCCATGCGCGGACCTTGCGATGATCCCAGCAACGTCTCGTAAAGCGCGGTGAACCAGTCGCGCAGCGCGTCGAAGCCGCCTTCGTTGCCGATCGCATAGACGATATTCTGAAGATCGGCGGCGGGCGTATCGGCGGGTAGCGGGGCAAGGTCACGATCGAGCCGTTCGAGTGCTGCCACTTCAACGCCCTGCGGCTTGCGGCGGACCAGAGTCGGCGCCACGAAATCGCGGTTATAGGCAAGCGCATGGCTGATCAGTGCGTCGAGTTCCGGGGTGATCGCGCCATCCACATAATTGCTGAGATAACCGCGCACCTGCTCAGCCGTAGCACCCGCGCCGAGCACGCCGACGAGATTGAGCAACAACCCGAACGTCACCGGCGGATTGGTGAGCGGCACGTCGCCGTCATGAATGTGGTGTGCGGGATTGCCGAGCCGCTGCTCCAAGGGCTGTTCGGCATAATTGCCCCGAAACTGGAAATACTCGTCCACCGCGCGGGGGATGACGCCGATGTGCAACTGCTTGGCCTTTTTGGGCTCGCGATAGGCGAAGAAGGCGAGGCTTTCCTGCGTGCCGTAATCGAGCCACTGCTCGAGCGTCAGGCCGTTGCCCTTCGATTTGGAGATCTTCTCGCCCTTTTCGTCGAGGAACATCTCGTAGATCAGCCCCTCGGGCGGGCGGCCGCCAAGGATGCGCGCGATCTTGCCCGATTGGACGCCGCTGTCGATCAGGTCCTTGCCGTACATCTCGTAATCGACGCCGAGCGCGACCCAGCGCATCGCCCAATCGACCTTCCATTGCAGTTTCGCCATGCCGCCAAGCACCGATTGCGTCACCCGTTCGCCATCATCGTCGAAGGCGATCAATCCTGCATCGGCATCGACCACCTCGACCGGCACTTGCAGCACGATCCCCGTCTTCTGGCTGATCGGCAGCACCGGCGAATAGGTGGCGGCGCGCTCCTTGCGCAGGGTGGGCAGCATCACCCCCATGATCGCATCATAATGGCGCAGCACGCCCTTCAGCGCGTCGTCGAACTTGCCGGTTTCATAATAAGAGGATGAAGAGATGAACTCATAATCGAAGCCGAACCGATCGAGGAAATCGCGCAGCATCGCGTTGTTGTGCGCGGCGAAACTGTCGAATTTGTCGAACGGATCGGGGATGCGGCTGAGCGGCTTGCCGAGATGCTGCGTCAGCATCGCCTGGTTGGGGACATTGTCCGGCACCTTGCGCAGGCCATCCATATCGTCGGAAAATTCGATCAGCCGGGTCGGCGCGTCGGACATCGTCTGAAAGGCATGGCGCACCATCGTGGTGCGCAGCACTTCGTTGAACGTGCCGATGTGCGGCAAGCCCGATGGCCCATAGCCGGTTTCGAAAATGATCGCCGCGTTGCCCGGTTTCCCCTCGGGATAGCGTTTCAGCAGCTTGCGCGCTTCTTCATAAGGCCAGGCCTTTGAGATGAATGCAGCGGCGCGCGCGTCGGTCACAAGTTGCCCTTTCGTTCCTATATCGGCAGAGTTGGGGGAAGATGCCCGTCTCTTTGCCCTATCCCGCGCTGCACGCAAGCCATGGCGGCATCTGGATCGCGCATGGCGGCGAAACCCGGCAGGTCGGGCGGGGTGAGGCGATCCGGATCGCCGCCGATACGCCGATGATCATGCTCAACGCGGCCTTGATCGGCCAGCGACTTGGCTATGCCGAACTGTCGGGGCTCGATCTGCTGGAATTGTTCGCCTTCCTGCGACCGGCGCAGTTCATGGTGCCGACGCCGCGCGGCCTGGCGCGTGCCGCCGGGATGGATGAGCCCGCCGGCGATGATGAAACCGCACTTTTTCTGCGTACCGCCGCGCAAGCGCTGATCGCGCAGACCGGCGATGCCTGGCCAGAGCGCGAGGGGGCGTGGACGTCGCTGCAGGCGCTGGCGCGGCTGCGCTGGCCGTGGGTGCCGCTGCTTGCCGACCGGATCGCCAAGCCCGACCTCGCCGAGCGCTGGCTCTTCTCGAAACTGCCCGAATGGAGCGAGGGCGCGCCGCGTCCCGCCCCGCGCACCGTGACGCTTGACCCTCAGGCGGTTCAGCACAGGCTGGCAACATTGACCGGCGGCAATGCCGAAGAGCGCCCCGGCCAGCGCGCCTTTGCCGATGCCGCAATCACCGCATTTGCGCCGCGCATGGCACGCGATACGCCAAACCTGATGCTGGCGGAGGCGGGTACTGGCATCGGCAAGACGCTCGGTTATCTGGCGCCCGCCTCGCTATGGGCCGAACAGGCGGGCGGGGCGGTGTGGATATCGACTTTCACCAAGACGCTGCAACGCCAATTGGCGCATGAAAGCGCGCGACTTTTTCCCGATGCGGCCATCCGCAAGGCCAAGGTGGTGACGCGCAAGGGCCGCGAGAATTATGCCTGCCTGCTCAATCTTGAAGACGCGTTGCAAGGGGGTTTTGCGGGCCGTGCGGCGGTGCTGGCGCAGCTCGTCGCGCGATGGGCGGCCTATACCGTCGATGGCGACATGGTGGGGGGTGATCTGCCCGGCTGGCTGCCCACCTTGTTCCGCCGCAACGGGCCGACCGCGCTGACCGACCGGCGCGGCGAATGCGTCTATGCCGGCTGCCCGCATTACCGCAAATGCTTCATCGAGCGCGCTGCAAGAGCTTCCGCCGATGCCGATATCGTCATCGCCAACCATGCGCTGGTGATGGTCAACGCGGCCCGCGGCCGCGAAACGACGACACGACCGACCCGCTATGTCTTCGATGAGGGGCATCATCTGTTCGACGCCGCCGATTCGATGTTTGCAACCGCGCTGACCGGGCAGGAGACGATCGAGCTGCGGCGTTGGGTGTTGGGCCCGGAATCGGGCGGGCCACGGTCGTCGGGCCGGCGGCGCGGGCTCGCGGCACGTCTGTCCGACGTTGCGAGCTATGATGCCGATGGCGCGCGCGCGATCGGCGATGCGGCGGATGCGGTGCGCGCGCTTCCCTCCGACGGGTGGCTCGCGCGACTGGGAGAGGGGCAGCCTTTCGGCGCGGTCGAGGCATTGCTGGCAGCGGTGCGGGGCCTCGTCTACGCGCGCGGCGAGACCAAGGAGGATGCGGGCTACGGGCTCGAAACCGAGCTTGCCGAACCCGATGCCGCACTGATCGAGGCGGCGGGAAATGCGGGCGAGGCGCTCGACGCGCTGTACCGGCCGCTTATTACGCTGGGGCGCCGGCTCGAGGCAGTGTTGATCGATGGTCCGGACTGGATGGACGGGCCCGCCCGCGCGCGCATCGAAGGCGCAATCGCCTCGCTCGGCTGGCGCGCCGACACGGTTGCCGCCTGGATTGCGCTGCTGGCGCGTGTGGGTGGCCCCGCCGATGCCGATTTCGTCGACTGGCTCGCGGTCGAGCGCGTCGAGGGACGCGAATATGATATCGGCATCCACCGCCGCTGGCTCGATCCGACGCGACCCTTTGCCGAAATCGTGCTGAAACCCGCGCAGGGCGCGCTCGTCACCTCGGCGACGCTGAAGGGTGGCGGGGCGGACAGCATCGAGGGGTGGGACGTGGCCGAGGCGCGCACCGGGGCACACCACCTGCCTGGCGGTGCCGCACATTTCGACGCGCAGAGCCCGTTCGATTATGCGCGCGCCGCCGAAGTGTTGATCGTCACCGATGTGAAGCGCGGCGATACGGCTGCCCTCGCCAACGCCTATGCCCGGCTGATCTTGGCGGCGGACGGCGGCACATTGGGGCTGTTCACCGCGATCAGGCGGCTGCGTGCGGTCCATGCGCGGATCGCCGACCGGCTGGCGCGTGAGGGATTGCCGCTCCACGCCCAGCATGTCGATCCGATCGATACCGGCACGCTTGTCGATATCTTTCGCGACGATATGCGCGCGTCGCTGCTCGGCACCGATGCGCTTCGGGACGGAGTCGACGTGCCGGGACGCTCGCTTCGGCTGGTGGTGATGGAGGGTGTGCCCTGGGCAAAACCGACGGCGCTCCATGCCGCGCGCCGCCTGGCAGGAGGTGGTGCTGCCTATGATGATCGCTTCGTGCGGGCGCGACTGGCACAGGCATTCGGGCGGCTGATCCGGCGTGCGGATGATCGCGGCGCCTTTGTCCTGCTGTCGGCTGCGGTGCCTTCGCGATTGCTTGCCGCCTTTCCGCCCGGCGTGCCGATCGTCCGGGTCTCGCTCGAGGAAGCGGTCGCGCGCGTAAAAGACCGTCTTTCATCCGTCACGCGGCTGGGGCATGAGGCAAGCGAGCGAGCGTGAGGCGAGAGAATTGATGAAGAGCTTGACGCTGCTCCGGCATGCGAAATCGGGATGGGACGATCCTGTCGCGCGCGATTTCGATCGGCCGCTCAATCCCAAGGGCCAGCGGGCGGCGGCGCTGATCGGGCGGCAGCTGAAGACGCTCGGGCTCGAATTCGATCATGTCATCGCCTCGCCGGCGATTCGCGTCATCGAAACGCTCGATCATTTGTCGAAGGGATATGGCAAGCCGATCGCTCCGCAATGGGAGCGACGCATCTATCTCGCATCGGCAGCGACTTTGCTCGATCTGGTGGCCGGCTTTGCGCCCGGGGCGGAACGCGTGCTGATGGTGGGGCATAATCCGGGGCTTGAGGATCTCGTCCTGATGCTTGCGCGCGAGGATGCGGGCAACCCGGCCCGCGCCGAAATCGAAGCCAAATTCCCGACCGCGAGCGTCGCCGAACTCGCATTCGAAGGTGGCGACTGGACCGGCGTTTCAGAGGGTGCGGGCACGCTTGTCCGCTTCATCCGCCCGCGTGACCTCGATCCGGCCCTTGGCCCCGACGAGGACTGACGGGCGCGATCAGCCCCCTTTGCCAAGCCGATCGCGAAGCCCGGCGAGCGCGGCGAACGGCCCCGCCTCGCCTTCCTGCAGCACGCCCGCTTCGCGCAGGGCAGCATCGGCCCGCGCGCCGCGCGGGAAGGGGTCGAGCGCAAGTGCCATCGTCTCAGCGGCTGCCTCGCCAAGGTCGATTGTCGTCCCGTTGAAGGGGACCGTGTCGAGCGCATCGATCGATAGCTCGACTTCCTCGCTCGCCGGTTGATCATCGGCGACGAACAGCAGCAGCAGCGGCTCGTCGACCAACGCCGGCACCGGATCGCCGGTTACGATGCAGGATTGTATCACCGCCCCGGTGACCCGTCCTTCAACGCGGATGCCGGCCGACTCGCGCTTGATCGACAAAGTGGCCGCCAGACGCGTTATGCCGATCAAGCCGAACCGGGCGGCAAGCGCGGCGCATTCGGCGGAGTGGGCCTCGATCGACAGATGTCGGGGCACGTCTGCGATCGCATCGACAGGCTCGGGCCTCGAGAATTCAGGCGCCATCACGCCAGCGCACCTGCCAGCACCCTGTCGGTCGAAATGACATCCAGTGCTGCGGAGAAATCGAGCAGCCGGGCTTCCACATCTGACAGCGCAGCCGGATCGGGCGCGTGCCCGCGATAGACGTTGCGCGTGATCGCTGCCGCCAGCGTGCCCTGCGCAAGGCCGTCGCGAAACGCGCCCACGCGACCGCCAAGCATGCTGATCATGTTGCCGACATGCTTGCCGATCCCGACATCGCCGATCCCGCTTTCGCGCAGCTGCGCATCCATGTCGGTGATGAAACGCTCGGTCAGTTGCGCGCTGGCCGCTGCTGCCGCCGGATCGCGTTCCAGCCGGACCAGCACCAGCGACAGGATCGCCGCGACCATATCGAAACGCCCGTCGATCGTATCGGGCACCTGCCCTGCCAGATACCAATGCGGCGCGCGGGCGCGGCTGATGATCGCATCGTACAGGGCTGCATAGGGCGCCTCGCGCGTGCCGCCGAACAACCTTTCGAGCAATCCCATCGCCGCCATCTTTCCGTTTGGCCAAACGGCCCTTGCCGCCGCGCGCTTGTCTGCGCGGCTGCTCCGGCATATTGAGGCTCGGGCGGCGCGATGCAATGCGCTGCGCATCAAAGCGTTGCCCCGGGAGAATCGAATGCCTTTTCTATCTGCTCGCGCCACTGTCGCGACCGTGCTGGCGATCGGCATCATGGGTTTGAGCGGCGGTTGTACCAAGCTTCGCGGGCATCAGGGCTATATCGTCGATCCCGATCTGGTGAATTCGGTTCAGCCCGGGGTCGATACGCGCGCTTCGGTGTTGAAAGTGCTGGGAAAGCCGACGCTGGTCGGCCAGTTCGACGAGTCGGAATGGCTCTATGTCTCTCGTGACACCCGTTATTTCTCATACAACAAGCCAAAGGCGAAGGCGGAGACCGTTCTTCACATCCGCTTCAACGACAAGGGCGTGGTGAGCAATGTCAGCCGGACCGGCATCGAACAGGTCGCCTCGATCAATCCCTACAACAAGGTGACGCCGACGCTTGGCCGCCGCCGCAGCTTTTTTGAGGATCTGTTCGGCAATATCGGCTCGGTCGGCACTGGCCCCGGGGCCGGCGGCCAGGGCGGCAATGGCCCCGGCGGCAGCGACGGTCGGCCTTGATCGGCATCTCCTCGCGGGTTGAGCCGAGCCTTTCGATAAGCTGACTGGCGCGTTCGCGCAGCATTCAGGACGAATCGCCCATATCCCTCCTCAGGCAGTTCGCGCCCCGGCGAGCGCTGGCAAAGGATGGAGTAGGTGTATGCGTAAATTGATTATCAGCGGTGTCATGGCGGCAATGATGGTGCCCGTGGCAGCGCAGGCGCAGTCGGCGGGCGAACTTCGCCGCGACCGGCAGGACGTGCAGAATGAGCGTCGTGATCTGAACCGCGCCTATCGCAGCGGCGATCCGCAGCGCATCCGCGATGAACGTGGCGATCTGCGCGATGCCCGGCAGGAACTGCGCGAGGATCGCCAGGATCGCAACCGCAATTGGGGTCGCGACGACTGGCGCTCGTATCGCGACGGCAACCGGGCCATTTATGCGCGTGGCGATTGGCGGGCGCCGTTCCGTTATCGCGACTTCCGCAGCGGCGTGAGGATCGCGCCGAGCTATTACGGGTCGCGCTATTTCATCGCTGATCCGTGGCGCTATCGCTTGCCGCCGGCGCGTGGCTATTCGCGCTGGGTGCGGCATTATAACGACGTGCTGCTGGTCGATACACGGCGCGGCGTCGTCCTCCAGGTCTATCGCAGCTTCTTCAACTAACACGGCGCGGCCCGGGCGATCATCACCCGGGCCGTTTGCTATCGAACGGTAAATATCACCTGATCGACGACGCGGCCGCCAAGATCGACGAGCCGTAGCAGATGCCGCCCCGGCCCCGCGATGATGAGTGGCCGAGCGCTCGCTGAACCCAGATCGCGGCGGTCGAGGATGATCCGGTGGGTTGCGACATCCCCCGAAACGCCGATCGCCAGCCGCTGTCGCCCCGCCGGTATGTCGGGGTCCAGTGCATAGACGCTGCCCGAGACGGGATTGGTGATGCGCGGGCGACGCGCGGTGGCAGGCGCACTCGCGACTTCCGCCTGCGCCGTGCCGTGAATGAAAAATTCGCGTCGCGGCTGCTCGATGCCACTGGCAAAGCGGATGTCGCGCATGTCCACCCCTGCGGGTCGCGGTGGTGCCGGGGCGGTGTCGGCGCCGTGGATTGCCAGCATCACATCGCGCCACACCGGCGCCGCACCGCTGGTTCCCGATACCGCGTGCATCGGATCGCCCTCCAGATTGCCGACCCACACGCCGACGGTGTAGCGACCCGAAAAGCCGATGCACCAATTGTCGCGCAGTGCCTTTGACGTACCCGTCTTTACCGCCGCCCAGAAAGGCAGCCGCAGAGCGTTGTCGAGCCCGAAGGTGGCGGCGCGGGCATTGGGATCGGCAAGCATGTCGGCGACGATCCACGCCGCCGCCGGGGTGGTGACGGCGCGCGGTGCCGGCACCGGATCATCCAGCCTGAGCCGCAGCGGCGACCAGCGCCCGCCCTGCGCGATCGATCGATAGGCCGCGACCTGTTCCAGCAGCGTCACTTCCGCCGAGCCAAGCGCGAGCGAAAAGCCGTAATATTGGCCGTCCTCGGTCAATCCGCGATAGCCGCTATCCCATAGCCGGTCGCGAAACGGATCGACCCCAACGAGCAGCAACGTCCGCACCGCCGGCACATTGAGCGACCCCGCGAGCGCCGTGCGCGCCGACACCGGCCCCTTGAAATCGCGGTCGTAATTCTGCGGCACATAGAGCCCCGACGCGGTATCGAGCTGAACGGGCGAATCATCGAGGATCGAGGCGGGCGTCAGATATCCCTTCTCGATCGCCTGGGCGTAGAGAAAGGGTTTCAGCGTCGATCCTGCCTGACGATAGCTGTTCGCGCCATCGACCGCCGATGCCGTCGACGCCCCACCGACGCCGCCGACATAAGCGAGCACATCGCCGCTTGCATTGTCGATGACCACCACCGCGCCGTCTCGAGCGCGTGCGCTTCCCAGCCCTTTCAGCTGCCGCACGAGTGCGATGATCGCGATCCGCTGGAGCCGGGCATCGAGGGTGGAAGTGACGCGAAGGCCGGGCTTGGTCAGCAACCGGCTCGCGAGATGCGGCGCAAGCCCCGGATCGAGCGCCAGGCTGCGCGCCGGCCCGAGGACCGACCAGGCACCGCTTTCAAAACGGCTGCAATCGCGGACATGCGCCAGCGCACATGCCCGCCGTGCGACCTGCCCTGCCGCCGCCTGCGGTTCTGGTAGTAACGCCGCCAGCAGCAGTGAATCGTCGCGCGACAGGGTGTCCGGCGTCTTGCCGAACAGGCCGAGCGCGGCCGCGCCAACCCCTTGCGCCTCCCCGCGAAAGCCGGCGAGATTGAGATAGCCCTCGAAAATCTGGTCCTTGCTCCAGCCGCGCTCAAGGCTCCAGGCGGCGCGCATCTGGCGCAGCTTGTCGCGCCATCCGCGCGCGCCCGGCGCGGCAAGATCGCTTGCCAGAAAGCCCGCCAGCTGCATCGTCAGCGTGCTCGCGCCGCGCGCATGGAGCCCGCGCATCCGGTCGCGCACCGCCCCGGCCAGCGCGAGGAAATCGACCCCGCTGTGACGATAAAAGCGCTTGTCCTCAGCAGCGATCAGGGTTTCGCGCGCGACCGGCGCGACCTTGTCGATCGAAGTCCAGGCGAGCCGCCGTGCGGCGAAATTGACGCGCGCGCTGTCGATCAGCACGCCGTTGCGGTCATACAGCCACGCCTCGGACGGGCGCCAGTCGCGGCGCACCTGCGCATAATCGGGCAGCGGCGGCGGATACGTCGCGTAATCGAGCACGCCCAGCGCCAGCACGACGAGGGCAATCGCGCCGATCATCAATCGCGCCAACGTCACTCGTGCCGCCAGTGACCTTATCCTGTCTGCCGCGCTGTTTTCTCCGTCGGGCACGTCAGTTGGGCAGCACCGTCACTGGCGCGTTCGGCACTTGGGCATTGATTGCGGGCGAATACATCGCCTCGACCCGTGTCGGCGGCAGGTTGAAGCGCCCAGCGCCGTTCAGTCGCGCGGTGTAACTGACGGTGAAGCTGCCGCGCGGCACCCAGGCGAAATAGCCGCGCCACGTGGCGCCCCCGCGCTCGACATAGCTCGGCTGGACACCCTCGCCACCACCAACCGCCGCAAGCAGGCTCGACTGACCGCCCTGATCGCCGATGATCGTCGCGCCCGCCGGCACCGGATCGCTGACGACGATCCAGTTGCGCTCGGCCGATGCCTCGACGGTGATCGTCACCTTGATCACGTCGCCGCGCGTCAGCATGCCCTTGTTGCGCGCCTGCACGACAGACATTGTCCGCGTCATCCGGTAGCCGGAGAATAGTGGCCGGGTCAGGGGCACCGCCGCCGACACCGATACCATTGCCCATGGCCCTGCGCCGCCGCTTTGCGTAAGCTTGAGCGGCGCCTGCCCCGCCGGCAGCGGGAAGGACAGCATCCGTTGCGGCACCGCGAGTGGCCACCCGCGCGCGATATTGACCGTGCCAAGCGACGCACTGGTCGTACCCGCGACAGCCTCGGCCGGGTAAAGCCCAGCGAATTTGCGCGCGGCGATCGTGCCCCATGCGTTCGCGGTGGTCGTGTCCCAATGCCCGCGCGACTGGCGCAGCGACACGCCGACCATCATCCGTGGCGCATCATCCTGCCACCCCGGACGACCAAGCACCGCGACGAGCGCCTTGATCGCGGCTTCGTCGCCCGACGACATCAGCCACCAGGCGGCGTTCGCCTGATCGCTGAGATCGAGCCGCGTGCCTTCATACACCAGCCGCGTCCGCAGCACGCCCTCCGCCTGTGCTTTCAGCGCCGCCGCGTTGGCGATGCCGGGCACCTTGTCGATCGCGACAATGTAGTCGGCGAGCTGCGCGGTCGGCATGTCGGCGGGCGCAAGGCCCAACTGGCCGAGCATCGCCGGGGTGGCGGCCCCGGCGCGCGCCAGCGCCGAGAAGGCGGCGACGCGTTGCAGGCGGACATCGCCGTAATCCTCATGCCGCAACCGTCCATCGACCACGGCTTTCAGGCCCTCGATCATCTTTGCGCGCGCGGCATCGGGGATCGGCAGGCCTGCCTCGGACGTCAGCGCCAGGACATAGGCGGTGAGCGCCTCCGACCCGGTCAGGCTGTCCGACGGCCAGTAACGCAGCAATCCGTCGGGCGCCTGATAGGTCGGGATTTCCCCTGCCAGCGCGGTCCAGCCGGCGACATCGCCAAGCACGACGATCCGCGACAGCCGCTGTTCAAAGCAATTATAGGGATAGGCTGTCATGTAATCGCGCACCCCGGCGAGCGGCGGCGCCAGCGTGTCCGTCAGCCGGATATCGACGCTGCCGCGCCCGGCGATCGCGCCGGTCGGCGGCACTACCGGGATCATCGTCGCTGCACCGATACGCGCAAGCGTTGCCGCCCACACCTCCACGGGCACGGCGGGCACGACCTGTTGATCGACGGTGATCTGGTCGACCGCGCGGCCATCAGCGCTCTTGGCGACGACATGCCAGCGCAGCGCGGCCAATCCTTCGCGAGCGGTCAGGTTCCACACGACGGGCACCGCGCCGCCCGCCGGAATGGTGACGGTGAGCGGGCGCCCCGTGGCGACGCGCGGCATCAGATCGACATTGGCGGTCACCGTCATCGGCTTGGCCGAACCATTGCGCAGCGTGAACATCGCGCCGAACCGGTCGCTGGTGCGCACCAACGGCGGGATGCCGGCAAAGATGCTCAGGTCCTGCGCGGCGCGGATCACCGTGTCGCCAGTGCCGAAATATTGCGCCCCGTCGGTCGCGATCGCGACGAGCTTGAACGCGGTCAGCGCATCGTTCAGCGGCACGCTGATCCGCGCATGGCCTTGTGCATCGAGGGCGACATGGCCCTTCCACAGCAGCACCGGCTGGAAATTCTCGCGGTTGAGCCCCGAGCTGTCAGCACCACCACCACCGCCGCCAGCCTCGACTGCTTTCTTGCCGAAATGCCGCTTGCCGACGACCTGCGTCTGCGCGGTCGCCGTCAACACAGACAGCGACCGCTCGCCCATCATCGCGCTCAGCACGTCCCAGCTTTCATTCGGCGCGAGCTGCAGCAGGGCCTGATCGACCGCTGCAAAAGCCACATCGGCGCTCGCGGCGGGTTTGCCGTCGGGGGTCGTCACCGTGACATCGACCTGCGCCACGTCGCGCGCGGCATAGCGTTCGCGGTCGGCCTTGACCGTAACGCCGAGCCGGTGGCCCTCCCAGCCGACCTTCACCTTGGCGATGCCGAGCCGGTACGCCGGTTTGGCGAGATCAACGAGCGCAGTCGCGGGCGGCGCCGGATCGGGCTTGGCGGCAATCCCCAGCCACGCGCCGACTTCGCTCAGCCAATCCCAGAAGCCCGATTGCACGCGCCCGCGCACCGCGAGCACCGATACGAACACGTCGGGGGCATAAGTGCCGGGGAGTTTCACCTCGACGACGGGGTCCTTGCCGTCGAGTTCGGTCACGAAGTGCGAGAGCACGCCCTCACGCTCCACGGTGACCAGCGCGGTCGCGTGGCGGAAGGGCATGCGCACCTGGAACTTCGCGGTTTCCCCCGCCTTGTAATCGCTGCGTTCGGGGATCAGGTCCATCCGGTCGCCATTATCGCCGCCGAACCACCAATCCTCGTCGCCGACCAGCCACACCGATTGCGTCGACCGCGTCTCGTTGCCGTTGGCGTCGCTCGCCGTCGCCACCGCATAGACCTCGCCCGAAACACCCGGGTTGATCTGGCACTGCGCCATCCCCTGCGCGTCGGTGGTCGCGGTGCAATTGGCAGCGAGCTTCGACGTCTTCATTTGGTTGTCATAAGCGTAGAAGCCGCCGATCAGCCGGCGGCGCGCGGTCAGTATTTGCCGGCTGTAGAGCGCGACCGAAATCTTCTGGCTGGCAACAGGCTTGCCGTCGGTGCCGACGGCCACGAACCGCAGCCGCAGATCATCCTGCTTCATCAGCCAGCCATCGGTCTTGATGCCGATGCGCACTGCCGATGGAAAAATCGGGATGCTGCGCGATGCGGTGAGCACTTCGCCGTTGGCATCGGCATAATCCATCTCGACCAGCATGTTGGCCGGCCCGTCGAGCGTCTGCGGCACCTCAACCGTCGTGCGCGCGGTGCCGTCTGCACCCAGCGTGACGGGCAGCGTCTGCGTCGGCGGCAGGGGTGTTTCCTCCTCCTCGCCGTCGCCGTTCATCGGCTTGGTGCCTTCGGCCACCGCCTTGCCGCCAAAGCTGTACCCGTCATAGCCGTCGGGCGCGGGCACCGTGCCGAACCACCCGATCCTGAGATCGACGGGCAGATTGGCGGCGCCCCCGCCCGACAGATAACCGACGAACAAATCGAGCAGCAGCGACTTTGGCCGCACCGATGCTTCTTTGGGCCCGGTCACGCTCGCGCGCATCGTCGGCAGGCGATATTCGTCGATCTTGAAGGATTGATTGGTGAAGATCGTCTGGTCGGCGCCGTCGGGACCCTTGCGGAGCACCTGGATATCGTAATCGCCCATCGGCGCGCCCTTGGGCGCGACCCAGCTGGTTTCGCCGGTGCCGTTGGCATCGATCGCCAGCGGCAGATCGAACTGCGTGTCGGAGCCGCGATGCGACAGCCGCAGCGTGCCGGTGAAAGCGGGTGCCTGCGCGAAACCACCGCCCACGGGTGCGCGAACGATGTGCTTCATGTTGATGGTTTCGCCCTGACGGACGAGCGCGCGGTCGAACACGGTGTGGAAAATGTCGCCGCGCGCGTCATAGCCATAAGGCAGGTCGAAATCATAAGGGCGGATGCCCTCACCCCAATCGGTCAGCGTGAAGCTGAAATCATCGCCGGCGCGCGCCGAAATCATCAGCGGGTGCGGGCTGCTGCTGTCGGGCTCGCACCCGCCATAGGTCTGCGGCTCGGGCAATCCGGAGGTGACGAACACGCCGTTGGCGTCGCTCGTCCCGTGGCCGATCAGCTTGCCGGTGCAGCTGTCGGTCACGCGGATATCGGCATTGGCGACGGGTTTCGCGCTGTCGAGGCTCGTCACCCAGGCCAGGCTTTGCTCGCGGCCCCATTTGAAATGGACTGCCATGTTGGTGACAAGCGCGGCACTCGTGACATAGCGCGGCGCCTGCCGGCCGAGTAACGCCGCGCCGAGCATCGGGCTGGCGAGTTCGACGACATAGAATCCGGGCTTGGCAAGCGGCACGCCGACCACTTCGAAATCGCGGCCCTTGCCCGGCAGGCCAATGCTCATCGCCTTGCCCTGGCCGCCGGCGAGAATCGGCTTTGAACCCGTATCGTTGATCGTCACCGTTTCTGCGCCGCGCTTTTCCTCATGGCTGGCATAATCATCGGCCTTGTCGACGGTGCGCAGCCAACGCGCGATATCGCCGTCGGCACCCTCGATGCGGAGACTCTGCCCCGCGATCGCGATATTCTGGCCCTGCAGCGCGGGCTCGACATTGCGAACCGTGAGCGGCAGAATACCACCCTCCTTCTGCTCGAGAATGCCGAAGCTCGCGGCGAATTTCACCAGCGGCGGGGCCTCATCGAAGCGGACATCGAGCGGGAAGCGTTCGGCATTGGCAAGCGGGCGACCGCTCTCGTCCTTGATGCCGGCGGGGAGGATCAGCTTGGCAGTGCTGGCGGCGGGCAGCGGCGCTGCAAAGCTGATATCGCTGATCGTCGCCTCGACCTTTTCATCGCCCTTTTCCGCATCGCCCAATTTGGGCGCGATCGATTTGCCGTCGGCGGTCTGAATGCGGATCGCCTTTGCCTGGTCGACCGGAATCGGCGCTGAAAAACGCACCCAGGCCTTTTCGACGGGACTGCACCCCGCCTGCGGATTGACACGCGAGCATTCAAACCGCGCGGTGAAGGGTTTGCGCACGGTGAAGTCGAACCGCTGGTCTGCGCCAGCAAGCTTGCCGCCCACGCCGGCGATCTTGCCCGACCAGACGAGCGCCATGTCGCGTCCCGGCGGCAGCGGCCGTCGGCATTTCAGCGCGGTGACGCCGGCAAACATCGCCTTGCGGTCTGCCTCTGCCTCGGGAATTTTGGCCGGCAATCCGGCAGTTTCGAGGAAGTTCGACACTTCGTAGCGGTCGGTGCCGATTTCGCTCAGCAGCTTGGAGGCAATGTCGGGCCCCAGCACATCGACGGGCACCTTTTCGCCCAGCCCGTCGATCGCGCAATAAGCGTTGGCAGCGACCGAGGCGGGCGTCGCCGGCATGTTGGCGGCAACCAGAAACGCCTGATCCTCCTCGATCTCACCGCCATATTGGCCGGGCAGCACCGCGCGCGCGACCGGGCCGCCGGCATCGACGGTAAAATGCTTCTGCCCGCCGACAGCGAACCCCGACACCGTCTTGAGATTGTCGATGAGATCGAAGCTGCAGCTGGTGCCCCCGGGAAGCGGCGTCTTGAATTCATGGACATAGGTTTGCTGATCGACCCAGCGTCCCGTGCCGTCGATCGCGCATGTCACCTTGAACGGGGCGGCAGCGCGCGGATCGCCGAGCGCGACGATCGGCTGGTTGAAGCGGGCGGTGAAGCGCTCGATCTGGCCATTGCCGATGCCGGGGGTGGCGAGGATGACCTGCGGCGCGCTATCGCCCGATGCCGCCACCGGGGCGACGATGAGAGCCAGCAACGCAAGACGGATCGCCAGCTTCATGATCCCAACTCCCCATTTGGTAGCAACAATTTACCGGGTGGAGCAGGGCCGAGTCCAGCGTTGAATAACCCGACCCGACAACGGCTTGATCGTTACGCAGCCGTCTTGGAGAATGCGCCGCGCGACTCGGGGGGTGATGGTGGACGCTGGCGGGATGGTGACCTGGCTGATCGAGGCGGCCACGCGCGAATTGCTGTTGTTCGCAGCGATCGGTTTCGCGATCGGCGGCATCGATGACCTTGCCATCGATATGATCTATATTGTCAGGCGCGGCTGGCGGCTGCTCACCGGGCGCACGCAGCAACGGCTTGACCTTGCCGAGCTGACCGCGACCCGACAACGCGGGCCGATCGCTGTGTTTGTCGCCGCCTGGGACGAAGCGGCGGTGATCGGGGCGATGCTGTCGGCAGCGCTGGCGCGGCTCGATTACGATGATTACCGCATCTATGTCGGTGCCTATCCCAATGATCGCCCGACGATCGACGCGGTCAGCCTGGTCGCGGCGCGCGATGCGCGCGTGCGGCTGGTCATCGGCAATGTCCCCGGCCCGACGACAAAGGCGGCGTGCCTCAACACGTTATGGCACGCATTGCTGAGGGACGAGGCGGCACAGGGCGTCCAGACGATGGCGATCGTGCTCCACGATGCCGAGGACGTCGTCCATCCCGCTGAACTGCGCGTGTTCGCAGCGCTCATCGGGCGCTATCAGGCGGTGCAATTGCCGGTCTTGCCGCTGGTCGATCGCGGATCGCGCCTGGTATCGGGGCATTATTGCGATGAATTCGCCGAGGCGCATGCCAAGCAGCTGGTGGTGCGAGAAGCGCTCGGCGCCGCGCTGCCGCTCGCTGGGGTCGGCTGTGCGATTGCGCGCGAGACGTTGGGGGCGGTGGCCGTGCTGCGCGGCGGCGATCCCTTCGATGCGACGAGCCTGACCGAGGATTACGAGCTTGGCCTCGCGATCGCGGCGCAAGGCGGCGACGGCATCATCGCGCGTGTCCGGGAACATCCTGGCGGCCCGCTGGTCGCGGTAAGGGCCTATTTCCCCGCAACGCTCGATGCAGCGGTCAAGCAAAAGGCGCGGTGGATGATCGGCATCGCGCTTGCGGGCTGGGACCGGATCGGGTGGGGCAAGCGCTTCAGCCCAAGCGAATATTGGATGCGGATGCGCGATCGGCGAGCCCCCTTGTCGGTGCTGGTCTTGGCCGCGGCCTATCTCGCGCTGATCGGATGGGCGATTTCCGCCGCGCTCGATCTGGGTGCCGGACGGCCGATCGGCGGCTTGCCATTGCCGGGACTGCTGGTGACACTCAACCTGTGCCTGCTTGGTTGGCGACTGGCGATGCGCGCGGTTTTCACGGGTGCAGCTTATGGATTTGGCGAGGCGCTGTGGTCGCTGCCGCGCGCGCTGGTCAGCAATCTCATCGCGTTGCTCGCCGCGCGTCGTGCCATCACCCGTTATGTCGCCATGCTGCGGGGCCGGGCGATCATCTGGGACAAGACAGCGCATGTCTTCCCCGAAACACTGGGGACCGGGCCGAACGGCCGGTGAGCGGCGCTGGCCGCCCGCTGCGCTTCATCACCGCAACGCTTGGCGGATGGACGCTGCTGCGCGTCGCGATGCTGTGGCCCGTAGTGGAGACGGCGGTGCGGCAGTTGCCCGTGCCGGTTTTGATCGCGCGCATGCCCGATCCGCCGGTGATGTCCCTCGCGACACCGCAAGGGCGTCATAGAATGGCTCAATTGCGACGCGCGACGCACTCCGTTTCCCCGCCGGTCGCTCCGATGACAGCGGGCAGTGATCGCCGGGCCGCGCTGGCGATGCTTGGCCTTATCCGCTTCGGCCCTGCTCAATATGTCACCTCGGCCTTTGCAACTCCGCCGCCCGAAAGCCCTCTTTACGGGGCCGTCCCTCGCGCTGGAACAAGCCCCGCGTCGCGCTGGTCCGCCAGCATGTGGTTTCTCGCGCGGGGCGGCTCCGGGCTGGGGTCCGGTGCCTATGGCGGGCAGCTTGGCGGCGGGCAGGCCGGGTTGCGGCTCGCCTATGATATCGTCGACCATCACCGCCTCGCCATCGTCGGGCGGATCGCGACGCCGCTCGCCGGCGCCGGGCGAGAAGCCGCGATCGGCGTCGAATGGCAGCCGACGCGGTTGCCGATCCGGCTTGTTGCCGAACAGCGGATCGCGATCGATGGCGGCGGCGGCGGACCATCGATCGGCATCGTCGGCGGCGCGGGACCCGCACCGATCGGCGGGCAATTCCGGATCGAGGGTTATGCGCAGGCGGGCATCATCGAGCGGGGCGGTGTAATCGGCTTTGGCGACGGTGCGGTGCGGCTTAATCGACCGGTCGCGCGCGTCGGGCATGCGGTGGTCGATCTTGGGGCCGGCGCATGGGGCGGCATTCAACCCGGCGCACAGCGGCTCGATATCGGCCCTTCACTCGGCGTATCGGCGCCGGTTGCCGGCCGCTCGCTGCGGCTGTCGCTCGATTGGCGCGAAAGGGTTGGAGGGCAGGCATTGCCCGGATCGGGCCTGGCGCTGACGATCGGCAGCGATTTTTAAGCGCGGATGAAACGCCAGGCGCTTTGCGCGGACGGGCGAAAGAGATACCTCTACCATTCCATGGACGTTTACCTGCCCATCGCCAATCTGAGCGTGAATGCGTTCGTCATCATCCTGCTCGGCGGGGGTGTCGGATTGTTGTCGGGCATGTTCGGCGTCGGTGGCGGGTTCCTGACGACGCCGTTGCTGATCGTCTATGGCATCCCGCCGACGGTGGCAGCCGCTTCTGCCGCAAGCCAGGTGACGGGCGCGAGCGTATCGGGGGTATTTGCGCATTTCCGGCGCAAGGGCGTCGATACCAAGATGGGCGGCGTGCTCGTCGCGGGCGGCATTCTCGGCTCGTTCGTCGGTGCGTGGCTGTTCCGACTGCTTCAGGCGAGCGGTCAGATCGATACCGTGATCGCGATCATCTATGTGTTGCTGCTGGGATCGATCGGCAGCCTGATGGCGCGCGAATCGCTCCAGGCGATCGGTGCGCTGAAGACCGGCGTGCCAATCCGCGCGCGCGCGCGGCGGCATCATCCGCTGGTCGCCGCGCTTCCACTGCGGACGCGCTTTTATCGATCGGGGCTTTATATTTCGCCGCTGGCACCGCTCATTCTCGGCTTTTTCGTCGGCATCCTGACGATATTGCTCGGGATCGGCGGCGGGTTTATCCTGGTGCCGGCGATGCTCTATCTGCTCGGCATGGGCACGCAGGTGGTGGTCGGCACGTCGCTGTTCCAGACGTTGTTCGTGACCGCCGTCGCAACGATGGTGCATGCAACGACGACCAAGGCGGTCGACATCGTGCTGGCCGTGCTGCTGCTGCTCGGATCGGTGATCGGCGCGCAGGTGGGCGCGCGCTTTGCGACGCGGGTGAAGCCCGAATATCTCCGGCTGGCGCTCGCGGTCATCGTGCTGGTGGTCGCCTTTCGGGTCGCGCTCGGACTGGGGTTTCGGCCCGACGAGATTTATTCGGTGGAGCTATCGTGAGGGGCTGGCTGGTCGCGCTGGCGGCTCCTTTGATCATGGCGCAGAGCAAGCCGGTGCTGGTGCCCGATGTATCCCAGCGCAGCATCGACATCGCCTACAGCTTCACCGGCGCCGAATTGCTGCTGTTCGGTGCGATCCTTTATCCCGGCGGGCGCGTGCCCAGCGAGCGCGATGCCGAGATCGTCGTCGTCGTCAAAGGCCCGGTGCAGCCGATCCTCGTCCGCGAAAAGCAGAAGATCGCCGGCATCTGGGTGAATGCCGCGCGGATGCGCTATCTGTCGGCACCTTCTTTTTACGGGATCGCTTCGTCGCGACCGATCGACCGGCTGGTCGATGAACGCACACGGGCGATTTACGAACTGGGGCTCGACAGCCTGCAGCTTTCCCCCGCCAGCAGCACGCCGACCGATGAGCAGCTTCGCTTCGTCCATGGGCTGGTCGATCTGAAACGCAGGGCCGGGCTCTATTATGAGGCGCCGGGCGCGGTGGAGATCACCGATGGCGTGCTCTACCGCGCCCGCGTTTCCATCCCCGCGCGGGTGCCCGTCGGGCGCTTTACCGCAGAGACCTTTCTCATCCGCGATGGCCGCGTGCTCGCGGCGGCGGTGCGCGACATCGATATCCAGAAATCGGGTTTCGAGCGCTTTGTCGCGCGCGCGGCCGAGCATCGATCAGTCGCCTACGGGCTTACCGCCGTTGCGCTGTCGGTGCTGTTCGGCTGGGGCGCGGGGTGGATCGCAAGACGCCTCTAAGCCGTTCGACACGCTATCTTTACGAGTTCCCGCCACAGTGACCCGCTCGTATCTGCGGGGAAGTATCCAGCATGGAAGACGGCGTATCGTTTCGCTCACCGGGTCCCGATCGGCGGGATGGGCCGGTATCGACCGCCGGTTCCGTCGCAGACGATTCGCGTCACGGCATCGGCATGGTGGTCGAAATCGGCGGTTCGAGCAGCCTGGTGATGCTCGATGCAAGTGCGCTCGAGGCGCTTGGCGCCAGCGCCGATCCCGTCGTCGCGTCGGCAGGGCAGGTCGGCAACCAGATCAAGATACGCGTCGGCAGCGCCTGGCTCGTTGCCAATGTCCGATCGCTGAAACTCGCCGAGGCGCAGGGTTCCGCAATCATCGCCGCGATCGATTTCCTTGGTGAGGGCGATGAGGAATTGCTGACCGGCAAGCTTTACCGCTTCCGACGCGGCGTCACGCGCTATCCGACCCCGGGCAGCCCCGTCTTTCCGGTCTCGACCGCCGACCTCAAGCAGATCTATGCCGCCGATGATCGTGCGCATATCGAGATCGGCAATGTCTTTCCAACCCGCGATATCCGCGGCGCGCTCTATATCGATGCGCTGCTCGGCAGGCATTTTGCGCTGCTCGGCTCGACCGGCACCGGCAAATCGACCGCGACCGCGCTGATCCTCCACCGGATTTGTGAAATGGCGCCGCAGGGCCATATCGTCATGATCGACCCGCACGGCGAATATGGCGCTGCCTTTGCCGGCAATGGCGCGGCCTATGACGTGTCCAACCTGCAAATGCCGTATTGGCTGATGAATTTCGAGGAACATTGCGAGGTGTTCGTCACCTCGAGCGGGTCGCAGCGCCAGATCGACGCCGATATCCTCGCCAAATGCCTGTTGATGGCGCGCGCCAAGGGGCGGCTGGGGCAGGAAATCAGCAAGCTGACGGTGGACGCGCCGATCCCGTATCTGTTGAGCGATCTGACCAACCTGATCAGCCTTGAAATGGGCAAGATGGACCGCGCCGGAGATACCGCGCCGTATCTGCGACTGAAAACCAAGATCGACGAGATCAAGGGCGATCCGCGCTATGGCTTCATGTTTTCAGGGATGCTGGTCGCCGACACGATGGCGCACTTTCTGGAGCGGGTGTTCCGCCTGCCCGGGGACGGCAAGCCGATTTCGATCATCGACGTGTCGGGCGTCCCGTCGGAAATCACCTCGGTGGTGGTCGGCATGCTCAGCCGGATGGTGTTCGATTTTGCGATATGGTCGCGCAACGAACCACAACGCCCGATCCTGTTCGTGTGTGAGGAGGCGCATCGCTATATCCCGAGCGACGCCAACAGCTCGTCGGTCGGCCGCATTCTGTCGCGCATTGCCAAGGAAGGGCGCAAATACGGCGTTTCGCTCGGGCTGATCACTCAGCGCCCGTCCGATCTGGCCGAGGGCGTGCTGTCGCAATGCGGCACGATCATCGCGATGCGGCTCAACAACGACCGCGACCAGGCCTTTGTGCGTGCAGCGATGCCCGAGGGCGCGCGCGGCTTTCTCGATACCATCCCGGCGCTGCGTAATCGTGAGGCAATCATCTGCGGCGAAGGCGTCGCGATCCCGATCCGGCTGGCCTTTGACCAGCTGGAGGAAAGCAAGCGTCCCGCCTCCGACGATCCGGTTTTTTCCGATCTGTGGCGGGAAACCGGCCATGAAGACCAGATCATCGCGCGCACCATCAAACGGTGGCGTGCCCAGGGGCATTGATCGGCTGGCCCAGCGGCACTGGTCGGCGGGACGGCGTCGTATCGAGCCCGAGCGGGCGGGCCAATAATCAGCGCGCGCCGGCGGGCTTGACCGAGAGCAACGCGTTTACCCGCCGCTTGAATTCACGCAGCGCATTGCCCGAAAGCTGCGCCACCTGTGTGAACGATACCGACCGGGGATTGATGGCGATGCCGTTGCGCCACAATTCGTAGTGGAGATGCGGGCCGGTCGACATGCCCGTTGACCCGACATAGCCGATGATCTGTCCCTGAGCGACGCGCGTGCCGGGGTTGACCGCGATCCGGCTCATATGGCCATAGCCCGTCGCCAGGCCGCTGCCATGCGTGAGCTTCACGAAATTGCCATAGCCGGCGCTGCGCCCGGCAAAGGCGACGATGCCATCGATCGCGGCGTGGATCGGCGTGCCGTACGGGGCGCCGATGTCGATGCCCTTGTGCATCCGCATCATCTGCAGGATCGGGTGGAAACGCGCGCCATAGCCCGATGTCTGGCGGCCGGCGACGGGCATCATCATCTGCCCGCGGCGCTCGCCGACGCCCGATGCCTCGAACCATGTGCCACGATTGCCCTCGCCCCAGCGGACGAGTTGCACCTTCTTGCGACCCTGATCGAGCCCGGCGAACATCAACTCGCCAAGCTGGACTTCACCTGTCGCGGCGCGTGCCTGTTCGACGATGATGTCGAACACATTGTCCGACTGGACATCGCGGCCGACCGACATCCGGCTGGCCAGCGCGCGTAGATAGGATTCGACCGCCTTGGCCGGCGCGCCGGCTGCTCGCGCGGAGCGATAGAGGCTCTGGCCGACGAGACCGCGAATGCGCAACGGGCTGTGGTCGATCGCGATCGGCTCGGGCGTCAACGCCAGTCTGTCGCCTGCCCGCGCGAGCGCGATGTTGAGATCGAACCGTGCCCGAAAACGCATCGACTCCAGCGGACGGGGGACATCGCGGCTCGCGCGCCTGCCAAGCGTCATGTCGATCTGGGTGCCCGGCTTGATCGATGACGGATCGATTGTGCGCGATACCATCGCGACGATCTGCCCGACCTCGTCCCCGCCGAGCCCGGCGCGTTCGAGCACGCGCGCAAAACGATCCCCCGCGCCCATGGTCGCCGCAAGCTCGATCACCGGCCGCTCGGGGGTTTCGGCAAGCGGACGGACGAGATCGGTGGCGGCCACATGGCGCCCCGTCATACCCCCCAAAGATAGCGGCGCGATCGATTGTGTTCGTGCTGCGTCCCACGCCGATCCCTCAAGCGCGGCGGGCGCCGCGCCGATGATCGGCCGATCAAAGCCTGGCGACATCCAGCAGGTTGCGGCGATCAGCGCGGTGCAGGTCGCGGCCCCCCGCCACCATTCGGCGGTGCCGATTCGCGCACCGAGATCGGGCGCCCAATCGACTTGGAGCATTGCCGCGCGCAGCCGTTGAAAGCGCGATTGCGTGGCCAGCGGCACGACGGCACGACCAAAGGACAGCGCCGCCGCGCCGCCGCTCTGTCCGACATCGTGATCGCTGCGCAAGAACACAGCCGCCCCCGTCCCCTGGCGGCCCGCAACAAATAGCGCGCCGCTTGCGCAAAGGACTGTGGGGGCAGATTGCTAAAGTCAAATTAACCCGCTGTCCCGCCTGTCCCGATTGCGACGAAACGTGGGGTTGCGTCGATGAAGGGAGGAGCCGCTCGACAATCGGCTTTTTTACTGCGTCGATGGTTGCGCATTGGGCCTCGGCGCGCGATCTTTGGCAGGCGATGACCGCCAACGCCACCAGCCCGGTGACGGCCGTTCTCGGCCCGACCAATACCGGCAAGACGCATCTCGCGATCGAGCGAATGTGCGGCCATTCCAGTGGCATGATCGGCTTTCCGCTGCGGCTGCTCGCACGCGAGGTTTATGACCGGGTGGTGCGGATCAAGGGCGCCGGTCAGGTCGCGCTGATTACCGGCGAGGAAAAGATATTGCCGCGCGATGCGCGCTGGTTTTTGTGTACTGCCGAAAGCATGCCGCTCACGCGCGACCTCGCTTTTGTCGGGCTCGATGAGGCGCAGCTCGGCGCCGATGCCGAGCGCGGGCATGTCTTTACCGATCGGCTGCTGCGCGCGCGTGGTCGCGAAGAAACGATGATCCTCGGCTCCGAAGCGTTGCGGCCGATGATCCGCGCGCTCGTGCCCGAGGCCGAAATCGTCAACCGACCGCGTTTCTCGACGCTCAGCTATGCCGGCGCGCGCAAATTGTCGCGCCTGCCCAAACGCTCGGTGATCGTCGCGTTTTCGGCGGAGGAGGTCTATGCGGTGGCGGAGATGCTGCGCAGGCTCCGTGGCGGCGCGGCGGTGGTGATGGGTGCGCTGTCGCCGCGCACCCGCAACGCGCAAGTCGCGATGTTCCAGGCGGGCGAGGTCGATTATCTGGTCGCGACCGACGCGATC
Source organism: Sphingomonadales bacterium (assembly GCA_038230675.1). Lineage (GTDB taxonomy): Bacteria > Pseudomonadota > Alphaproteobacteria > Sphingomonadales > Sphingomonadaceae > Sphingomonas. The sequence continues at coordinate 30,283 of JBBRMV010000013.1, forward strand.
GGGATGGGCCTCAACATGGATGTCGCGCATGTCGCCTTTGCCTCACTGCGCAAGTTCGACGGCCACCGCCAGCGCCGCCTCACCGTCGCGGAGATGGCGCAGATTGCCGGACGTGCCGGGCGGCATCAGCGCGACGGGACCTTCGGCGCGCTCAGCGAAAGTGGCCCCGGTGCCTTTCTGCCCGAAGAGATATTGGCGATCGAGGAGCATCGCTTTCCCCGGCTCGACCATCTTTACTGGCGTGAAGGGATGCCCGACACCGCCAGCATCGACGCGCTGATCGCCGATCTGGAACGGCGCCCGCTCAGCGAGGTACTGCGCGCAGCGCCCGAGGCGATCGACCTCACGATGCTCAAGCGCATGGCCGATGATCCTGATGTGCGAAACCGCGCGCGGTCACCCGCGATGGTCGCGCGGTTGTGGGCAGCGTGCGGGCTGCCCGATTTTCGCAAGCTCGGCGTCGATCCGCACATGCGGTTTGTTGCGCGCCTCTTCGGGCATTTGTCCGAAGGGACGGGTCATATCCCGCACGAATGGTTCGCTGCCGAGATCGCCCGGCTCGACAATGTAACGGGCGATGTCGAGACGATCGCTGGGCGGATCGCGGCGACGCGGAGCTGGGCCTATATTGCGCAGCGCGCCGACTGGCTGGCGGACCCGCGGCACTGGGCGGAGCGCACGCGCGGTATCGAGGAGCGACTATCGGATGCGCTGCACGACCGGCTGACGCAGCGCTTTGTCGATCGGCGGACGACCTTGCTGATGCGTCAGATCGGCAATGATCCGATGGCTATGCCGGTGACGATCGGCGCCACGGGCGAGATCATGGTCGAGGATCAGACGATCGGGCGGCTCGACGGTTTCCGCTTCGTCGTTGCAGCCGATGCGCGCGCCGCCGACAAGAGGCTGCTGATCGCGGCCGCAGAAAAGCGCCTTGCCGATGAGCGACAAAGGCGCGGCGAGGCGCTGGCGAGTGCCGCCGACAAGGATTTGTCGCTCGATGTCGACGGACCGGCGGTGATCCGTTGGCGCGGGGCGGTGGTCGCAGCGCTGAAGCCCGGCCCGGTGCTGACCCGGCCTCGCGCAGAAATCGACCGCGCGCTCGGCTGTCTCGATCATCGGATGCGCGATGCGGTGAAAGCGAGGGTCGATCGCTGGCTCAACGATCAGATCGCGCGGCAGCTGCCCGGGCTCGCCGCGATCGAGGCGGTCGCGATCGACGCTGCCGCTGGTCCGGCGCTGCGCGTGATCGCGGCCGGGCTGATCGCGGGCGCAGGCTTTGCCGCGCGGATGCCGCTCGCCGAGCCGATCGACCAACTGATGCCCGAGGATCGCCAGCGGCTGCGACAGGCGGGCTTCACGATCGGCGCGCTCGATCTGTTCGATGCCCGCTTGTTGAAGCCGCATGCGGTTCGCTGGCGATTGGCACTGATTGCGATCCGCGCGGCCACGCCGCTTGCCGCCTTGCCACCTCCCGGAGCGACGGTCGCGCAACGCGGCGCGCACGGCATTGGGGCGGCGACCGGTTACCGCGATATCGGCGCGCAATCGGTGCGGATCGATCTCGTCGAGCGGATCGCGCGGGCAGCGCATGATCATCGGCGCGGCCGCACGCCCTTTGCGCCCGATCCTTCGCTCGCGACCTCGATCGGCGTTACGCCGGCGACGCTCGACCGGCTGCTGGCACAGCTCGGCTTTCGCCCTGCACCGCCGCAGGAAGGCGCGGCGCGCTGGGTATGGAGAGGCCGTCCGCCGGTGGTCAAATCGCGCGCGCCGGTTCGCGACAACGCTTTTTCGGCGCTCGCCGGGGTATCGCTTCGCCGTGGTTGATGGCGCGCCGGCATCGATGCGGATCGACCGGTTCCTGTGGTTCGCCCGGTTCGCCCGTTCGCGCAGCGCGGCGCAAGCAATGGCGGAGGCATCGACGATGCGTCTCGACGGGCGGCGGGTCGATCGCGCGCATTTGCCGGTGCGGGTCGGCTCGGTGCTGGCGTTCGTCCAGGGCGCGACCGTCCGCGTCGTGCGTGTCGAAGCATTACCGGCGCGGCGCGGACCACCCGCGGAGGCGGCGACGCTCTATATCGATCTGGCGAACGATGGTTGACGCATCCCTGGCGCGCGCATAGCAGATGGCGATTGTTCCAGGGGAGTGAAGCATGACCTACGTCGTCACAGACGCCTGCATCCGTTGCAAATATATGGACTGTGTCGAAGTGTGCCCGGTCGATTGCTTCTATGAAGGCGAAAACATGCTGGTGATCAATCCCAGCGAGTGCATCGATTGTGGCGTCTGCGAACCCGAATGCCCCGCAGAGGCAATCCTGCCGGACACCGAATCCGGCCTGGAACCCTGGCTTGAGCTCAATACGACCTTCTCGGCGCAGTGGCCCAACATCACCCGCAAGCGCGAAAGCCCGGCAGATGCCGATGAATTCAAGGGGCTCGACGGCAAGTACGACAAGTACTTCTCGGCAGAGCCCGGCGAGGGCGACTGAGGCTCCCGGACGATCAACCCGGTGGCCTGAAGATGGCGCCGGATCGCCAGCGATAAGGGCTGAGCGGCACCCGACAAGGACGTCTACAAGACGTGGCGGCGCGACGATTCGCTGGTAATTTTGTGACGACTATGTTAAATAGGCTCGGACGGAGGCGTTTTGACGCGTCTTCCGCTTCGGAGACTCACAACGCACACTATCCCGATCGCGCCCTCGCCCCGGCGTCGCGCGCGCGTCCCCATCGGGATCTGATCACGGAAAGGTTCAACCGAAATGGCTGCCAAGGCGCTGTCCTTCGACGTCGGTGACTATGTTGTATACCCAAAGCACGGCGTTGGCCGTGTCATCGAACTGCAGCGGCAGGAAATCGCCGGCATGCAGCTTGAACTTTACGTGCTGCGTTTCGAGAAGGAACGCATGACGCTGCGCGTGCCGACCAACAAGGCCGAAAGCGTCGGCATGCGCAAATTGTCGTCGGACAAGACGCTGCGCGAGGCGCTCGACACGCTCACCGGCAAGCCGCGCGTAAAGCGGACGATGTGGTCCAGGCGGGCGCAGGAATATGAAGCGAAGATCAATTCGGGCGACCTTGTGTCGATCGCCGAAGTGGTCCGCGATCTGTTCCGCGCCGATGACCAGCCCGAGCAGAGCTATTCGGAGCGGCAGATTTTTGAAGCGGCCACCAGCCGCCTCGCCCGCGAACTCGCCGCGATGGAACAGGTCGACGAGCCGACCGCACAGGAAAAAATCCTCGATATCCTTCGCAAGGCGGCGGCGATCCACAACAAGGACAAGGAACCCGCCTGATTTCGGGGTGATCCTGGTCTGATCGATCGAAAAAGGGCGGCCGGCAACGGTCGCCCTTTTTCATGGCGCACCAGATGATGATGGCGTTTCCGCCTGGCAGATCGGGTGGGCTGTAACCTTGGCGCGACCAAGCCCGAAAACTTTCGGACCCTCGGTGAACTCTTCATCGCGGAAAAAGGTCGCCCGGCACCCGCCCGGCCTGGTTTGGAGAAGCCGATGATTCACCGCCGACATTTCACCGGTTTGCTGGTCGCCGCACCGATTGCGCTCGTGGGGTGCGCCGCAAAACCGCCGGAGCCCGCTGCAGAGGCAAAGGGCGGATTTTCACACACCCGGGGCATCGCCAGCGATCAGCCACTGGTCGCTCCCAGGGGTCGCCAGATCAAAGTGGCGTTCGCCATCAATCCCGGCGTTCAGGTAATCGATGTCGCCGGCCCGTGGGAAACGTTCCAGGACACCTATCTCCCGGACGCCGAAGCGCCGGCGTTCGAGATGTTCACGGTCTCCGAAACGACCAGACCAGTCCGCGCATCGGGTGGCCTGATGCTCATTCCCCATTTTACGATCGACACCGCCCCCGTGCCGGACGTCATCGTCGTACCGCACTTCGATTATCCAAAGCCCCGGACGCGCGACGTGTCGGCAATCCACCAATGGATCACGGACGCGCACCAGCAAGCAGCGCTGACGATGTCGGTCTGCACCGGGGCGTTCCAGCTTGCCAAGACAGGGTTGCTCGATGGGGTGCCGATGACGACCAATCAGCAAGCCTATGACAATTTCGCCAGCGCCTTTCCGGAAATCGATTTGCGGCGCGGGCCGCGATTCGTCGAGGCGAAGCGGATCGCGACATCGGGCGGGCTCAGCGCCGGCATCGACCTCGCCTTGCGGGTCGTCGACAGATATTTCGGCGAGCAAGTCGCGCAGCAGACGGCGCGCACGATGGAGTATGTGGGGCAGGGATGGCGGGTCTCCGCTTAGGGGTCTTGTGAACCGACCCGGATCGTGTATTATGTGACCAACACACAATCTGGAGGTTGCCATGCGTGGTTTGATGATCGCGGCGCTCTTGCCGCTCGCCGCCTGTTCGGTCGATGTCGATGCCAAGGGCGCGCCGGCAACGGGCAGCGGCGATGCGCGCAGTTTTGCGCTCGCCGATTTCACCAAGGTCGAACTGCGCGGATCGGACAATGTCGAGGTTGCGGTCGGCCCGGCCTTTTCGGTGCGCGCGACGGGCCCGTCGAAGCTGCTCGACCGGCTGAAGATCGAAAAGGACGGCGATACGCTCAAGATCGGGCGGCAGTCCCGGGTCACCATGGGCTGGAGCAACGATGGCGATGCGACGATCTATGTAACGATGCCGCGCATTGCCGCTGCCGGCATTGCCGGTTCGGGCGACATGACCGTAGACCGGGTCACGGGAGACCGTTTCAAGGGCGGCACGGCGGGCTCGGGCAACCTGAAGATCGCGACCTTGGCTGTGAAGGACGCCGATTTCGACATTGCCGGTTCCGGCAGCATTGCCGCGCGCGGCAACACCGAAAAGCTCAGCATTTCGATCGCGGGATCGGGCGATCTCGACGGCAATGGGCTGCGCGCGACGAGTGCGACGGCGTCGATTGCCGGCTCGGGCAGCATCCGCGCCGAGGTCAACGGCGAGGCAAGCGTTTCGGTGATGGGATCAGGCGACGTCGATTTTGGCGGCAAGGCGCGCTGCCGCACGACCAAGATGGGTTCGGGATCGGTACGCTGCGGTAGCTGATGGGGCTTGCTCGCCCGGTCAATCGGGCGGATGTGTCGGTCATGCACCGCCCCATCATCGCGCTTGGCATCCTCTTCGCCGCCTGCCCCGCGCTCGCGGCGGAGCGCAATTATTCGGTGACGAGCTTCGACCGGATTCGCGTCGAGGGGCCGTTCGATGTGAAGCTTGCAACCGGCAAGCCTTCCAGCGGCCATGCCGAGGCGGACGTGCGCACGCTCGATCAGCTCGAGTTGCGCGTCGAAGGGACGACGATGATCGTCAGGCTCGCCGGCAATGGCTGGGGCGAAACCCCCAGAACGGCCCGCAGCGCGCCGGTGATCGCGCTGACGACGCCGTCGCTGCGATCGGCGCTGGTCAATGCCGGGGGGCGGCTGTCGATCGCGCCGATGAAGGGCCAGCGGCTCGATATCGCGGTCAATGGCAGCGGCGCGATCAGGCTCGACGGCGCCGATGCCGATCAGCTCAACGCAACCGTGATCGGCACGGGCACCATTGCGATCGCCGGCAAGGCGGCAAAGGTGCAGCTGCTCAGCAACGGATCGGGCGCGATCGATGCAGCGGCACTGATCGCCAACGACCTGATCGTGCGCGTGGACGGCACAGGCGATACAAGGGCGATGGCGAAATTCACCGCCAAGGTGACGACCAACGGTCTCGGCAAGGTGACCGTCAGCGGCAATCCGGCGTGTACCGTCAACGCCATCGCCGGCGGCCCGGTGATTTGCGGCAAGAACTGATGGGTCAGATAAGGCCAAGGCCGGCGAGCCTGCCCATCAACGCAGCGGGCATCATGTCCCCTTGCAGCATCCCTTCCCCCAGATCGGGCGGGGCATCGACGCCCTCCAGATAGCGCCAGCCCTGATGTGCGCGCCTTGGCCGCGCCTCGACCAGTACGACACGCGGCTCGATATGGATCGCGACCCTCTTGCCCTGGGGCCCCTCCTCCGCCTCGCCGAAGCGAAGGATCGGCGAACGCGCGATCAGCTGGTGCTTGATGATCCAGAACAGCGATCCGCCGATAATCTCCACGTGCCTTTTGGGCAGGTAGCGCGTTGTAAGAAATACCGGCCCGGCTGCGCCGCGCTGTTCCAGCCGTTCGGCGAGATGATCGAGGCTTGTCGCGCCGAACGCGACCTTGGTGAGATGAAGCGGCATGATCGGACGATTTGGTGACGCAGCGATCAGCCGCCAAGCCCCCATAAGGTGGCAAGACCCAGGAACGAGAAGAACCCCATCACATCGGTCATCATCGTCACGAACACCGCGGAGGATACCGCAGGATCGACCTCGGCGCGTTCGAGCATCACCGGCACCAGCACGCCAGCCAGCCCCGCAACCAGATTGTTGATGATCATCGCCAGAGCGATCACGATCGCCAGGCTCGAATTGCCGAACACCAGCCAGGTGCCGGTGCCGATCAGCACCCCGAGCATCGCCCCATTTGCAGCCGCAATCGTAAATTCGCGGGCGATCATCCGCTGGGTATTGGAACTCGTCAACTGGTTGGTCGCGAGCGCGCGAACGACCACGGCGAGCGTCTGCGTGCCGGCATTGCCGCCCATCCCCGACACGATCGGCATCAACACAGCGAGCAGGGCAAAGCGCGCGATTTCGCCCTGAAATGCACCGACCACCGATGCAGCGAGCATCGCTGTGCCCAGATTGACGACCAGCCAGGTGATCCGCGTGCGCACCGTCATCGCGATCGGCTCGTTGATGTCGCCCTCGCCCGCGCCCGACAGCCGCAGGATATCCTCACCCGCTTCCTGGCTGATGATATGCACGACATCATCGACCGTGATCATGCCGACCAGCCGCCCGCCGGTATCGACGACGGCGGCAGAGATCAGCGCATATTTCTGGAAGCGCAGCGCGACTTCCTCCTGATCCATGTCGACCGGGATCAATGTCTGCTCGCGGCGCATCACATCGCCCATCGACACGATCCGGGGGGTCCGCATGATCCAGGAAAGCTGGCACGTGCCGACCGGCCGATGTGCGGGATCGACGACGAAAATCTCCCAGAAATCGGTGGTCAGCTCGTCATTGCCGCGCAGATAATCGAGCACGTCGCCAACCGTCCAATGCTCGGGCACCGCGATCAGCTCGCGCTGCATCAGCCGGCCGGCGGATTCCTCGGGGTAGGACAGCGCCTCCTCGATGGCGGCACGATCATCGGGATCGAGCGCGCGAAGCACCTCGCGCTGATCCTCGGCATCCATGTCCTCGATGATCGCGACGGCGTCGTCGGTATCGAGTTCGGACGCGATATCGGCGATCTGATGCGGCTCGAGCGCATCGATCAGCGTTTCGCGAACATAATCGTTCATCTCGGCGAACACGTCGCCGTCGAGCAGATCGGCGATCGCCAGCGCAAGCGCTGCGCGCTGATCCGCCGGGGTCAGCTCGAACAGATCGGCGATGTCTGCGGGATGGAGCGGCTCGACCAGTTCGATCGCCCGCGCCGCATCGCCGTCATCGACCGCTTCGAGCACGGCCCGGACGAAGACCGGCTTCAGTCGGTCGTCCTCATCAAGCTGGGTATCGACCGTGCCGGCGTCGGCGTCCTTGTCGAGTTCGGTCTCGCTCATCGTTCGACCTCCCGTCGCTTGTCCGTCGCTTGCCCGTTGCAGGCTCTCGCGTCTCTAGCGCTGCGGCGCGGCAAAGCCAATCGCCGCCGCTTTTCGCCGGTCGCGCATTTGCCAGCAACGCCATCGCTCGCTAGGGCCGCGCGACATCAACCGACCAAGGAACGCTTGCCATGGCTACCTCATTTGAAACGCTGGCGATGACGCTCGACACGGGCGAAGTGACGATCAAGCTGCGCCCCGATCTGGCGCCGGCGCATGTCGAACGGATTGGCACGCTCGCCAATGAAGGATTTTACGACGGCGTTGTGTTCCACCGCGTGATCGACGGTTTCATGGCGCAGGGCGGCGATCCGACCGGCACCGGCATGAGCGGTTCGGATTATCCCAATCTGGCCGCTGAATTCAGTCGTGAGCGTCATGCGCGCGGCGTCTGCTCGATGGCGCGCAGCTCAAGCCCCAACAGCGCCAACAGCCAGTTCTTCATCTGTCTCGACGATGCCAACTTCCTAGACGGACAATATACCGTCTGGGGTGAAGTGACGTCAGGCATGGAGCATGTCGACGCGCTCCCCAAGGGCGAGCCGCCGCGCAACCCGGGCAAGATCGTGAGCGCGCGCGCGAGCTAAGCAGGCGCTGCCAGCGCTTCGATCAGCCAGTCGTGGAAAAGCCGCACCGGGCGCTGTTGCAGCGCCCGGGGGCGGCAGACGAACCAATAGCTGTACTGGCTCTCGACCTCGATATCGAACAGCTTGACCAGCCGGTCGTCATGCGCGTCCAGGAAATGGTTCGCGTGCATGAACGCAACCCCAAGCCCCTGCGCGACGGCCTCCAGCATCAGCGCGCCCGAATCGAAATAATCGATCGCCAGCGGCTCCAGGTCGGCGATCCCGGCTGCCTTGCACCAGGTTGCGAACGTATCGGGGATATCGCGGTGGACGAGCGCGGTCAGCCGGGCAAGTTGGGCGGGTTCGGTCACGGGGCGGTCGCCCTCGATCAGCCGGCGCGATCCGATCACGAAGATCTGATTCTGATCGAGCCGCCGGGCATAAAGCGCTGGCTCGACTTCGCGCGCCAGCACGATTGCTGCATCCAGCCCCTCGCCAAGCCGGGTGGTGCCGTGGCCTGCGGTATCGATATCGAGATGCAGCTCGGGATGCAGCGCGCGCAATGCCGCCAGCCGGGGAAACAGGCGTTGCGAGGCGAATAACGGCAGCACGCCGAGCCTGAGCCGCAGCACGTCGGCCCCGCTCGTCATCGATTCGACCGCATCGGCAAGGCTGTCGATCGCGGGCGCAATCTGCGCGATCAACCGCTCACCATCGGCATTCAATTGCATCGCCTGATGGCGCCTGTCGAACAGCGACCGGCCGATAAAGCGCTCGAGCGACTGCACCCGGCGGCTCAGCGCCGGTGCCGAAAGCGCCAGTTCCTGTGCTGCGGCCTTCACCGAACCGAGCCGGGCGACCTGAACGAATGCCTCGATCGCGGTAAGTGGCGGCAATCTACGCATCGGCCCCCCTCTTGTGCGGCGCGGTGTCGCTTGTCGGCTGATTCGGGAGATAACAGCACGATTGCGCCGTGCGCTACCGTGAAATGCAGATTTCGCAATCGAAACGTCTCACTTCGCACTTGCACAATATTGCGCTGCACTGCACATAAGCTGAGCCTTTCAGGCATCCTCTCCTAAACTTTCAAGGCCGATCCCTCGTGGGTCGGCCCTTTTTTATGTCTCGGGCCGTGCGACTCGCATATCGGGAACCGGCTTCCTATCTCGCGCGCTCACTGCCGAGCTTTGTGGAGACGCCATCCTCGAAGCGCCGATACCGGATTCCGAGGAGAGCCTGAATGGCTGATGCCGAAACGCCCGTCCGCAAGCTGCAGGTCGCCAATGCGCGGTCTGAGGATAGCGGGCGTGGGCTTGCCCATGTGCCGCGCGCGATGATGGTGGCGCTCGGCATCGCCGAGGGCGATGTCATCGAGATTATCGGCAAGCGGCCCACCCCGGCGCGCGCGGTGATGCCCTATCCCGAGGATGAGGGTCTTGAGATCATCCGGATCGATGGGCTTCAACGCGCCAATGCAGGTGCCGGCTCGGGCGAATTCGTCGAGATCAGACGGGTCGAATCGAAGCCTGCGACTCGCGTGGTCTTTGCGCCGGCGCAGAAAAACCTGCGGCTGGAAGGCTCGGCGAACGCGCTGAAACGGACGTTCCTGGGCCGCCCGCTCTATCAGGGCGATATCGTTGCGACGGCAGGACAACAGCGCGTCGACAACATCCCGCCCAACGTCCAGCAATTCCTGCGCGCGCCCGCCTATGCGCTCCAGGAAATCCGGCTCGCGGTGATCGCCACCAATCCTAAGGGCGTCGTCCATATCGACGAGAATACCGAGATCGAGCTTCGCCCCGAATATGAAGAACCCGAAGGCGCGCACCGTGCCGATGTCACTTATGACGATATCGGCGGCATGGGCCCGACGATCGATCAGTTGCGCGAGATGGTCGAACTGCCACTACGTTATCCCGAACTGTTTCAGCGGCTCGGCGTCGATCCGCCCAAGGGCGTGCTGCTCCACGGCCCTCCCGGCACTGGCAAGACGCGGCTCGCACGCGCGGTTGCGAATGAATCCTCCGCCGAATTTTTCCTGATCAACGGACCCGAAATCATGGGCTCGGCTTACGGCGAATCGGAAAAGCGCCTGCGCGACGTGTTCGAGCAGGCGGCAAAGAACGCGCCGTCGATCGTCTTCATCGATGAAATCGATTCGATCGCGCCAAAACGCGATCAGGTGTCGGGTGAGGCGGAAAAGCGGCTCGTCGCGCAGTTGCTGACGTTGATGGACGGGCTCGAAGCGCGCGCGAACCTGGTCGTCATCGCCGCCACTAACCGCCCCGACGCGATTGACGAGGCGCTGCGCCGGCCCGGTCGATTCGACCGTGAGATCATCGTCGGCGTGCCCGACGAGCGCGGCCGGCGCGAGATATTGGGCATCCACACCCGCGGCATGCCGCTCGGCGAGAAGGTCGATCTCGATGAGCTGGCGCGCACAACTTACGGGTTTGTCGGTGCCGATCTGGCGGCGTTGACTCGTGAGGCCGCGATCGAGGCGGTCAGGCGGATCATGCCGCGCCTGAACCTCGAGGAAGGGACGATCCCGCCCGAGGTGCTCGACGATCTGTCGGTAACGCGCGAGGATTTCCTCGGCGCCATCAAGCGCGTCCAGCCATCTGCCATGCGCGAAGTGATGGTGCAGGCGCCGACGGTGCGCTGGGAGGATGTCGGCGGGCTCGACGATGCACAGCTCCGGCTGAAGGAGGGCGTCGAACTGCCGCTGAGGAACCCCGATGCATTCCGCAGGCTGGGTATCCGCCCGGCCAAGGGCTTTCTGCTCTATGGCCCGCCGGGCACCGGCAAGACGTTGCTGGCAAAGGCGGTCGCGCGCGAGGCGCAGGCCAATTTCATCGCCACCAAATCGTCCGATCTGCTCAGCAAATGGTATGGCGAGAGCGAACAACAGATCGCCAAGCTGTTCGCGCGGGCACGGCAGGTGGCACCGTGCGTGATCTTCATCGACGAACTCGATTCGCTGGTGCCGACGCGCGGCGGCGGGATGGGCGAGCCGCAGGTGACCGAACGCGTCGTCAACACCATCCTGGCCGAGATGGACGGGCTTGAGGAATTGCAGTCGATCGTCGTGATTGGCGCCACCAACCGCCCCAACCTGATCGATCCGGCGCTGCTGCGGCCCGGTCGCTTCGACGAGCTGATCTATGTCTCGGTGCCCGACCGGGCGGGGCGCAAGCGCATCCTGACGATCCAGACCGCGAAGATGCCGGTGGCAGGCGATGTCGATCTCGACGATCTGGCCGAGCGCACCGATCGTTTTTCGGGTGCCGATCTTGAGGATCTGGTGCGGCGGGCAGGGTTGGTCGCGTTGCGGCGGTCGATCGACGTGGCGCAAGTGTCGATGGCGGATTTCGACGCGGCGCTGAAGGACTCGCGCGCTTCGGTCACGCCCGAGATGGAGCTTGAATATGAGGCGATGGCGGCAAAGCTTAAGGAGCGGGCATCGTCGATGCAGCCGATCGGCTTCACTCTCCCAGGTCAGGCTCGTCCGCCTCAGCCCCCGTTGACCCCGACGCAGATCGAGTGACGTCGCCCAGCTGCGTCCAGGCATAGAATAGCATCGTCACCAGCGCGGCGCTCGCGATCAGATAGGGGAGCGGCTTGGACAGTTCGTACAGCCCGACGCCGATCGACGGCCCTAGTACGAACGACGCGCCGTTGATTGAGGTGACCTTGCCCGCCACAGCCCCTTGCGCTGCCGGTCCGACCGCGAGCGAGGCGCCCGCTGTGAACCCCGGCCGCGCAAAGCCGAAGCCGAGCGACGCCAGCCCGTACGCAAGCGCGATGCCGTAAAGCGAGGTCGCAACGCCGGTAAGCGCGGTGCCGATCGCGGCGACGACAAGGCCGATGATCACCAGTCGGCGCGGATCGAGATTGAGATTGGGAATGATCCCCCACTGCGCGAGCAAGGCCGATCCCGCGCCGATAATCAGCACCAGTCCCGTAGGCTGGAGCGCCAGCGCCGGCGCCAGATGCAGGCGATCGATGACAAGAAAGCCGATCGCCTGCCCCGTCATCGCCTGGGCATGGCCCATCACCAGCCCCGCGACCATCCAGGCGCGGATGCGCGGATCGAAATAGCCGACCGGTTCGCTCGACATCGCGGTCGCAGCGGTAATGCTGGCGCCGCTGCTCTGCCCGCCGATCGAGGGGTAGGCGTTGGCGGCGGCACTGTGGCCGCTCGCCATCCCGGCATCATTGGGCAGCCGGCGATAGATCGTCACGAACATCGCCACGCCGAACGCCGAAAAGATGAACGCCGGCCCGGCCAGCCCGACATGCACCGGCCCGATCATGCCTAGGATCAGATAGGGCGCGATCGCCGGCCCCAATATCGTCCCAAGCCCGAACGCGGAGGCGAGCAGCGTGAGTGCCTTGGTCCGCTCCTCCCGCGTCGTGCTGCCAGCGACCAGCGCCTGCACCGCTGGCGGCGCGGCGGCACCGAACGTGCCATAGACCAGCCGCCCGCCGATGAAGAGCAGGAAGGCGAGCGTCCCGCTGATCCAGCCGTTGATGCCCGCCATCAGGAAGATCCCGCACAGACCGAGCGAAACCGCAAAGCCGCCCATCCCGAGCAGGATCATCGCCCGCCGGCCGTGCCGGTCGGATCGCTTTGCCCAAAAGGGCGCGGCGATGACCCACAGCAGCGCCGAAACCGAAAACGCCGCCGCCACGCCGCTATCGGCGACATGGAGCGAGCGCCCGAGTGCCGGCAAGATCGATTGCAGCGCGGTGTTGCCGGCGGCGATCGTCAGCATCACCATGAACAGCAGCGCGAAATCGCGATCGGCGGCGCTGCGCACGCTCAAGGCTTGACCCCGTCATTATGGACCCAATCATAATGGCGGATCGCTTCCGCCACGACGAGGTCATAGCTTTCATACCAGCGAGCCCGTCCCTGATCGCGGATCGCCTTGTGCTGGCGGTTGTCGCGCCACGCTTTGGCGCTCGCATCATCGGCCCAATAGCTGAGCGTGATGCCGATGCGTCCTGCCCCGCGTACGCTTTCAAAGCCGCGATAGCCGGGCTGTTCGGCGGCAAGCTGCTCCATCGCGGCGGCAGCGGCGGCATAGCCCGCATCATCGTCCTCGGTGCGCACCGAGCGGAAAATCACGACGATCTGGCCAACGCGGGTGTCCATGTCCGTCCGATTAAGCGCTTCGTGACGGTGCGCAACCCCGATGCGATCGGTCAGCTTCGCCGTTCCGGACCGAAATTGAGCGTCTTGGTGACGTTATAGTCGAGCACCGTCATCGCAAAGAACGCGGCCGCCTGCTTCATCCGCGTCCACCAGCCTGTGCGCGCCTTGTAAAGCGATGGCGTGATCCGCTCGGACCCCGCGACTTCGCCATCGACATAGCTGCGGACGTGCGCGGCAAATGCCTTGTCCTCTATACGCAACATCATCTCGAGGTTGAGAAACAGGCTGCGCACGTCGTAATTGGACGATCCGATATAGACGGTGTCATCGACGACGAAGAGCTTGGTGTGGAGCTTGGTCGGCTGATATTCGTAGATTTCGACGCGCTTTTTCAGCAGGCCAGCATAGGTGAAGCGCGATGCCCAGATCGCGGCGCCGTGATCGTTTTTCGATGCAAGCACGATCCGCACCCGTCCGCGCATGCCCGCCGCGTCGAGCCGACGCAGCATTCCAGGGCTCGGCGCGAAATAGGCGCTGATCAGGTCGAGCATCTGCGCTTTCTCGATATCGCGCTTGATCGCGCGGGCCCAGGGCGACAGTCGCCGGGTCGGGCCACCGAACACCCACCTGACTGGGCCCTCGGGCTCGCTCCACGTGGCGAGCGCACGGCGCAAGGCACGCAGCGGCGCGCGCGGCCGCTTTGCCCAACGCGACAACGCATCGAAATAGCCGGTGATGTGCTGCGCGGCCGGCCCTTCTACGAGCAGCCCGAGATCGCGCCACGCCTGTTCCGCGGGGGTGCCGAAATATGCATCCTCGACGTTGAACCCGCCGATGATCGCGCGCGCACCCTCCGCCTCGCCGTCGGCAAGCGCCAGCTTCTGGTGGTTGCGCAGAAGGTAGCGCCGCCCCCAGCGGGGTACGAACCGGCAGACTTCGATGCCAGCCTCGCGCATGGGATCGAAGAAATTATTCTGGTTGGCCGCCTCGCTGCCCAGCCCATCGACAATCAACGATACCGCGACGCCGCGCCCCGCCGCCCGGATCAACGCATCGCGGACGCGCTTGCCCGCATTGTCATCGACATAGATGTAATAGATGACCCGCAAGGTCGCGGTGGCGCCGTCGATCAGCGCGACAAGCGTGTCGAGGCGGCGCGGCCCGGTGTCGAGCATGGTCAGCCGGTTGCCATCGACGGTGAAAGTGGGTTGGGCGCTGGGGTTCATGGTCGCCCGACGTCCTGGGGGGATGATCGTTCCACACAAGGCCGCTTTTCTTGACTCGCAAGGCGGGCTTGCTTAAGGTGCGGGGTTTACCGTCACCGTGAAGGAAGCGTTGTCCATGGCGCGCGTTACCGTCGAAGATTGCGTCGACAAAATCCCCAACCGCTTCGATCTGGTGCTGTTCGCGGCCCAGCGCGCACGCCAGATTTCGGGCGGCGCCGATCTGACGGTCGATCGTGACCGCGACAAGAACCCCGTCGTCGCGCTGCGCGAAATCGCCGAGGAGCGGGTGAAGCCCAAGCATCTCCAGGAATCGGTGGTCCAAAGCCTCCAGCGCGTGCAGCAGGATGACGAGGATGCGCCCGATGAAATCGGCTCGCTGTCGGCATCGGCAGAGGCGTTGCGGCTGACCGCGGCGGCGCCCCCGCGCAACCAGAATCTGGGCGGCGATTATGAGGGTTGAGCGCGAGGCCCAAGGCTAGCGCAGCTAGCCGCGGATAAGCCGAGTGCCGGCCGGCGGGGCCAAAGCCCCGACCGACGACGCGGCTTCGCCGCGGCGGTTTCAAAGATCGAGAGACGTAGCAGCGTCGCGGCAAAGCCGCGCCGTCAGCCGGGCTGCGCCCGCTGGCCGTGGGCCGGTCCGCGACGCGGAATAACGTGGTTATTCCGCTGACCGCCCCTTGAACCCCTGCGCGATCACATACCATTCCGATGAATCCTTGCGGCTCGCCGGCGGTTTCGCGTGCTTCACGGCGGTAAAATTGCGCTTCAGCTCGGCAACCAGCTCGCTGTCGGCGCCGCCTGCCAGCACCTTTGCGACAAAGGCTCCACCCGGCGCCAGCACGTCATAGGCAAAGGCTGCCGCCGTCTCGACTAGCCCCATCGTGCGCAGATGATCGGTCTGCGGGTGGCCGACGGTGTTCGCGGCCATATCCGACAGGATCAGGTCGGGCGCGCCGCCAAGCGCCTCGATCAGCATTTCGGGCGCGCGGTCGTCGGTGAAATCCAGCTGGAATATCGTGACGCCATCGATCGGATCGACGGGCAGCAGATCGATGCCGACGATTGCCGCCCCCGGCACCTGCTTGCGCACCACCTGGCTCCACCCGCCCGGCGCAATGCCCAGATCGATGACGCGTTTCGTCCCCTTCAACAGCGCGAACCGCTCGTCGAGCTCGATCAGCTTGTAGGCGGCGCGACTGCGATAGCCCTCGGCCTTGGCCTTGCGCACATAGGGATCGTTCAGCTGGCGTTCGAGCCATCGGTTCGATTGCGGGGTGCGCCCGCGCGACGTGCGCACGCGCACGCGCCCTCCGGAACCGCCCCGGCTCATGCCGCATCCTCACCCATCAGCCGGCGCAGAATGCCCTCGCGAATGCCGCGATCGGCGACGCCGAGCCGTTCGGCGGGCCATAGATCGAGGATCGTCTCGAGGATCGCGCACCCTGCGACGACGAGATCGGCGCGTTCCTGGCCGATGCACGGCAATTGCGCGCGATCATCGAGCGACTTGCCCGCGAGATCGGCACTGATCCGGCGCATCTCGCCTGCCGGCACGATCAACCCGTCGACCGCCGATCGATCGTAGCGGTCGAGCCCGAGATGGACGCTGGCGAGCGTCGTCACCGTGCCGCTGGTGCCAAGCAGGCGCGGGTGGGCGATGCCGCGCGGCAACCGGGCGGCGAACCCGGCAAAGCTTTCCGCAACGATCGAGCGCATCCGCGCATAGCCGGCCGCGCGCGCTTCCGCGCCCTCGCCGTGGCCGACATGCTCGGTCAGCGACACCACCCCCCACGACGCGCTGTGCCAGTCGAGCACCGTCGGCACAGGCGTGCGCGTGTCGATCAAAACCAGTTCGGTCGATCCACCGCCGATATCGAACACGAGCGCTGGATCGTCACCCGGCTCGATCAGGACATGGCAGCCGAGCACCGCCAGCCGCGCTTCTTCTTCCGCCGAAATAATGTCGAGCGCGATCCCGGTCTCGCGGTAGACGCGCTCGATGAAGGCGGCGCCATTGGTGGCGCGGCGGCAGGCTTCGGTCGCGACCGACCGTGACAGCGATACGTTCCGGCGGCGCAGCTTGTCGGCGCAGATCGCAAGCGCGGACAGGGTCCGCTCGATCGCTGCATCGCTCAGCGTGCCAGTGGCCGCCAATCCTTCGCCAAGCCTGACGATCCGCGAAAACGCATCGACGACGGTAAAGCCCTGGGTGTTTGGGCGGGCGATGAGGAGGCGGCAATTGTTGGTGCCGAGATCGAGCGCTGCATAGTGCCGCGCATCGGGAAAGCGCTGGCGCCCGATCGGCCCGGCGGGCTTGCCGGGAATAGGCGTGCTGGGTGCCGAACGAGCCTGGCCTTGGCCATGCCGGTACGGCATTCGGGCGGAATGATCCCCCATGCCGTCAATCACCATTATGTTTTCCGGCCCGGGGCAGGTGCCCCATCCGGTGCTTGGCGATGACGATAGCCGAGCACGGCGCGAGCGGCAAGGCGGGCGGCCTGCGCGATGAGAAACGCCTTGACCCGTCGAAACCCGGCACCTAATTGCGCCCCACGTTGCCCCGTCGTCTAAAGGTAAGACTACGGACTCTGACTCCGTTAATTGAGGTTCGAATCCTCACGGGGCATCCAGCTTTTTCGTCGCTCCCCCCGCTGTTCAGCGTGGCGTCTGGGTTTCCAGTGCGAGCAGCGCCGCAATCAGCTTCGGGTCATCGCCGGCATCGATCGGCGCCTTGAAAACACCGCGCATCTTGTCGATCTCGGCCTGCCATTTCTTGGCGTCGAGCGGCGGCTGGGCGGTGATCATCTCGGCCGAGTGACAGCCGGTGCAGTTTTGCGTCAGGATATCGGCGGCGGCGGGCAACGCGGACGGATCGGCCGGGAGTGCGATCAATGCCGAATGGAGCGCGAAATCCGCGGGCACTGAAATTTTCCGCGCGGCCGGCTGTTGCTGGCCACAAGCCGCAAGCGCGAGACCAGCCAGTAGCGCGATCCGCCTCATGCAACCGCCACCGATATCGTCTCGATCGGGTTGTACATGTACCCGCCACCGTTCCAGATCGGATCGGCCACCTGCGTTGCCTCATCAACCGCGGTGCAGCGCACGCCGATCACATGATCGCCACGGGGCAGCGCGCCGAGATCGATGCTCCACGCGCGAAAGCTGTATTGCCCCTCATCGCGGTCGAGGCTGGCCGCCGTCCAGCTTTTGCCGCCGTCGCGCGTCAGCTCGACCCGGGCGACACCGCTCGCCCCGCCAAACGCGATGCCGCGCAGTTTCAACGGCGCATTGGCCGCCAGCGCTGGGGTCCGGCGGTTGGTGATGAAGGATCGCGGCACCATCTTGCTGATCGGCACCGTCGGAAATCCCTTGTCGGCAGGCGACACGCTGGCGCGCGAGGTGGCGGGGATCTGGTACGCCTTGGCCATCCAGAAATTATCGTCGGCGCCGTCGAGCACCTCGATCCGGTCGAGCGCCTTGATCCAATAGGTCGAATACCAGCCGGGCACGACCAGCCGGATGGGAAAGCCGTTGAGCATCGGCAGTTGCTGGCCGTTCATCGCAAAGGCGATCATCACCTCGCCGTCGCGCGCATGATCGACCGAGAGCGATTTGGCGAACCAGGGCGCGCCATCGACGGGCGGCCGATCGAGCCCCGAAAAACGCACGGCACCAGCACCCGCCTTGATGCCGGCACGGTCGAGCACATCCTTCAGCCGCACACCTGTCCAGCGCGCATTGCCCATCGCGCCGTGACCCCATTGGCCGCCGGGCACGCGCGGCGAAAAATGGCCGCGCGAATTGCCCGAACACTGGTTGATGGCGGCGATCTCGACCCGCGGCAGCTTGAGCAGATCGCCAAGCGTCATCGCGACGGGGCGGTTTACAGCACCCTCGATCCGCAGGCGGAAAGCGGCGGCATCGACCGAGAGCGGAATATCCGAATAATGCCAGCGCACGAAGAAGCGATCATTGGGGGTGAAGACGCCGCGATCGCCGACATCGAACACCTCGAACGGCGTTTCCAGCAGCGGCGCACGGCTGCGCTGGAGGATCATCGGGCCTTTTTCAGGAAAGCCGTGGGTCAGCGGAACCTGTCCGCCGCCACCTTTCAGCCCGAGATCGACAAGCTGCTGCGCCCAGAGCGGCGAGGAAAGCGCGGCACCCCCGAGCGCGGCGAGCGCCCCGCGACGCCCTATCTCACGCCCGATCTCAGGCATTGGCAGCGACGAGCGGCGCGAATCGCGCAACCTGCCGGCCGACAAGCTGCAACTGATCGATTACGGCGGGGTCGCTTGCGCCGCCTTCGTCATCGAATTTGGTGATTTGGGTGTTGATCGCGGCGGCAAAGGGCGTTGGCCAGCCGCGCAGCGCGTGGACAATCGATCGCAGCGCCGCGATCGTGCTGCCCGTCGCCTGCCAGCCATAAGCCGTCGCGATCAGCCCGACGGGCATGTCAGCCAGATAGGGCCGCGAATCCTGTGCCGTCTCCTCGAGCAGATCGAGCGCATTCTTGACGACGCCCGAAATGCTGCCGTGATAGCCGGGGCTGGCGATGATTAGTGCCGATGCATCGCGCATCGTGTCGATGAAATCGCGTTCCTGCGGCGTGCGATCGGTCGTCTTTGGGTTGTAGAGCGGCAACTGGGCCATGTCGGCGCCGCCGAACAACCTAGTGCGAAACCCCTCGCGCCCGGCGCTGTCGAGCGCGATCCGCAACGCCCGCTCGGTCGACGCGACCCCGCCGATGGTCCCGCCGATACCGACGACGAGGGGCATGGTCGCATCGGCACGGGCGTCGGGCATGAACATCTCTATAGCAGGCCCTATAAGGGGGCGTGATCGATTTTCGGCAGCACATGCCGCGCGAACAGATCCGCCTCGGCCGCATGGGGATAGCCCGACAGGATGAACGCCTCAATGCCCATCGACCGATAATCGTTCAGCTTTGCCAGCACCTGATCGGGATCGCCGACGATCGCCGCGCCGCAGCCAGAGCGGGCACGACCGATACCCGTCCACAGCCCTGGCTCGGCATAGCCCTCGTCATCGGCATTGTCGCGAAGCGCTGCTTGCGCTGCCACCCCCGCCGACGTCGAATCGAGCGACTTGGCGCGGATCGCGGCGCCTTGTGCGGCATCGAGCTTCGACAGCAACCGCGCGGCATAGGCCCGCGCCTCGGCCTCGGTCTCGCGGACGATCATGTGCGCGCGGTAGCCGAATTTGAGCGTGCGGCCGTGTGCTGCGGCGCGCGCTTTCATGTCGGCGATGATCTCCGCCACCGCCTCGCGCTTGTCCGGCCACATGAGATAGACGTCGCAGCCCTTTGCCGCCGCCTCGCGCGCATCGGGGGAAAGGCCGCCGAAATAAAGCTGCGGCGCCTTGCCCGAAAGCGTGCCGACCCGTGGCGGATCGATCTTCAGCTTCCAGAATTCGCCGTCATGATCGAGCGGTTCGCCATTGAGCAGCGTCGTCAGGATATGCATCGCCTCGACGGTTCGGGCATAGCGCGGCGCGGATGCCAGCGTCTCGCCGGGCATTTCGGACGAGATGATGTTGATCTTCAGCCGGCCATTTCCCGATGCGTCGGGGCCCAGCATCCGGTCGATCGTCGCGATCTGGCGCGCGAGTTGCGGCGGCCAGCTTTCGCCGACGCGCACCGCCATCAGCAGCGCCAGCCGGTTGAGCATCGGCGCGATGGCGGCAGCAAAGGCGGTGGTGTCGATGCCCAGCGCATAGCCCGATGGCAGCAGGATATTGTCGAACCCGCCCGTCTCCGCCTGCATCACGATATCGCGGCAATGGTCCCAGCTCGATTTGAGCATCGGATCGGGGCTGCCCAGAAATTCGTAATCGTCATCGCACAGCGCGGAAAACCAGCTGATCTCGCACGGGGGCAAGGCCGACGGCACGGACGGAGGCAAATCGCTCACGGAAGCTTTTCTCCGCGTGAGGCGACGAGCACATCGTACCAGAGCTGGCGCGTCCAGCGGCATTTGAACGCATCGGGAATTTCGGCAATGCGCTGCAGATTTTGTGTGCCGACGATCGGGATAGCACCCGCTGGATGCGCCATGATCCAGCTATAGGCGGCAGCGGCCCGGGAAACGCCGGCTTCGCTCGCAACAACATCAAGCGCGGCGCACACCGCATGGTCACGCGCATCGACGGGCGTGCCGATCCGCCCCCCACCGAGCGGCGACCAGGCGAGCACCGCCATCTGGCGCTCCATCGTCAGATCGAGCAGACCAATCTCGATCGGCTCAAGCGAGAGCGGAGAGAATTCGGGCTGATGGCTGACCAGCGGGATCGATAGGAAGGCAGCCAGCGCGGTCGTCTGCGGCACTGTGCAATTCGACACGCCAACCGCCCGGACCTTCCCCGAAGTCACCATATCCTCCAGCGTTCGCGCCAGTTCCTGCGGATGGGTCAGGATATCGGGGCGGTGGATCTGGTACAGATCGACCATGTCGGTCCCCATCCGCGCCAGCGACGCATCGAGCGCCGCCATCAGATAGGTCCGGCCCGAATCATAGGGCACCGGCGGGGTGATGCCGCCCTTGGTCGCCAGGATCATCCGACCGCGCAAGGCCGGGTTTTCAGCGAACACCTGCCCCAGCAGGCGCTCGGCATCGCCAAAGCCGCCGCTGCCATCAAAGCCGTAGATATCGGCTGTGTCGAACAGGGTAATGCCGGCTTCGAACGCCGCCTCGACGAGCGCGCGACCCTGCGAAACGGTGGCGTGACCGAAACGCCACATCCCCCATGCAATCGGAGAGACCATCAATCCACTCTTGCCGAGCGGGCGGGAATCGGGTGTAAGCATGATTTCAGACATCGCTGTCATACATAGAGGCGGGAGTGTTGGGAGAGCAAGTGACATCTGGGGGCGAGCAAGTACGATATGGCCTGATCGGCACCGGGATGATGGGTGTCGAGCATATCAACAACCTTGCCATCACCCCCGGCGCGGTCGTGACGGCGCTTGCCGATCCGACGCATAGCTCGCTCGACTGGGCCAAATCGGCGCTGAACGATCGCGCGGACGGGGTTGCGACTTTCGACAGCGCGGTGGCGTTGGCGACGTCTGGGCTTTGCGATGCGGTGATCGTCGCCAGTCCCAATTTCACCCACCGCGACGTGCTTGTGCCGTTGTTCGACGCCGGCTTGCACATTCTGTGCGAAAAGCCACTGGCGACGACGATCGCCGACGCGCGCTGGATCGCCGAGCAAGCGGCCAAGACCGACCGGGTATTCTGGACCGCGATGGAATATCGCTACATGCCGCCGGCCGCCGAATTCATCGCCGATATCAGCGGCGGCGCGATCGGGCGGCTCCAGATGCTCTCGATCCGCGAGCACCGCTTTCCCTTCCTGCAAAAGGTCGGCGACTGGAACCGCTTTGCGCAAAACACCGGCGGGACGATGATCGAGAAATGCTGCCATTTCTTCGATCTGATGCGGCTGATCACCGGCGCCGAACCCGTGCGCGTTTATTGTTCGGGTGCGATGGACGTGAACCATCTCGATGAGGATTATGCCGGCAAGACACCCGACATCATCGACAACAGCTTCACGACGGTCGATTTTTCCAATGGCGTGCGTGCAATGCTCGATCTGTCGATGTTCGCCGATGGGGCGGAAAACCAGGAGGAAATCACCGCCGTTGGCGACGAGGCACGCCTCGACGTGTTCATTCCCGAAGGCGTGATCGTCCGCTCGCCGCGCGTCGGGTTTCGCAATCCAAAACAGCCGAGCCGCCGCGTCGTCGAGGTCGATGAAGCAGCACTCAACGCCGGCAGCCATCACGGATCGACCTTTTACGAGCACCAGCATTTCAATGCGGCAGTGCGCGGGGCGGGGCCGGTCGAGGTGACCGCGCATGACGGGATGATGGCGGTCGCGATCGGCGCAGCGGCGGAATTGAGCGCACGCGAAAAGCGGGTGGTGACAATGGCAGAACTCGGCATCTGAGATCGAGCAAGCAAATCTGTACGCCGCAGAAGCACGATAAAGCGTGCCATCGACGGCAAAGGCGTAATATCTATCTAACTAATGGGGATTTAGGAGGGATCATGAAAAAGCATATTCTGATGACGGGCGCAGCGACGCTGACGTTCTTGATCGCGGCGCCCGCAATGGCGCAGACTGCACCGCAGGCATCGCCCGCGCCACAAGCGCCGGCCGAAGTCAACGCACCCGGCGATATCGTCGTTACAGCGCAGAAGCGCAGCGAGCGGCTGCAAGATGTGCCGCTCGCCGTAACCGTCGTTTCGGGCGACGCATTGGCGCAGCAGGGCAAGGCGAGCCTCGAAGGCGCGCAATATCTGGTGCCGACGCTCAATTTCCTGAAATCGGGCACGACGCTCAACCAGTCGCTGTTCCTGCGCGGCGTCGGCACCGCGACCTTCTCGATCGCGGGTGAGCCATCGGTATCGACGGTCGTCGACGGTGTCGTCTTCAGCCGCGCTGGCGAAGCGTTCAGCGAGCTCGTCGATATCGATCAGCTCGAGGTGCTGCGCGGCCCGCAGGGGACGCTGTTCGGCAAGAACGCGTCAGCCGGCGTCATCAACATCACGTCGAAACGACCGACGAGCGATTTCAGCGGCTACGGCGAAGTCGGCTATTTCAGCGACAGCGAATACCGTCTGCGCGGCGTCGTCAACGTGCCGCTCAGTGATGAGGTTCGCACTCGCTTCACCGGTTTTTATTCCAGCTATGACGGCAATATCCGCAACGTGACGCTCAACCGGCTGGTCAATGGCTGGGAACATTATGGTGGTCGCCTTCAGGTCGAGGCCGCGCCGACTTCCGATCTGACGCTCACCTTCATCGCCGATTATCACCGCAACAAGGACAGCTGTTGTGCCGAGGTGATCGGCACGCCGCCGCTCACCGCCGCCGGCGTCGTGACGACGAACCTGTCGACGACCGTGCTGCCGACGCCGCTTGGCGCCAGCACGAGGCAGGTTTCGCAAAATCTCGTCACCGCGACCGATGAGGAGGGTTATGGATTTTCGCTCCAGGGCGATCTGAGCATCGGCAGCCATACGCTGACCAGCATCACCTCGTATCGCAACTGGAAGAACACCGAAATCCGCGACGGCGACTGGCTGCCGCAATCCTATATCGGCTTCAACCAGCTCCACGATATCGGGCCGCAGATCGGCGACACCATCACCCAGGAAGTGCGGCTTGCCTCGCCGACCAAGCAGCTGATCACCTATGTCCTTGGCGTTTTCTATTCGAACGCGTTCTCGGAACGGATTTTCACGCGCAACGTGGAGCGCTGCGCAGCGGCGGTTGGCGCGGTCATTCCGGCCAATACGCTGATCCCGTGCACCAGCCCGCTCGCGGCTCCCCGCACTTTCCCGACGGGCACGGCCGATTTCGGATCGACGTTCGAAAACGTGTCGCTGTTCGGCCAGGGCGCGTTGAACCTCACCGATCGGTTCCGGTTGATCGGTGGCGTCAGGTACACGCATGATGAGCTGAGCGTGTTTCATCAGCGCGTGTCGAGCAATCTCGATGTCGCCAGCGGCGTGCCCGTTGGCACCGGCGGCGTGAACCCCAATTTCGATCAGGGTGTGTTCGATTCGGCTGGTGTGAACGGCATCGTTACTGCGTCGAACGGCATTCCGTTCCGAACCAGAACGACCAGCGATAATATCTCGGGCAAGGCCGGGCTTCAGTTCGATCTGAGCCACAACAGCACCGCCTACGCCACTTATTCGCGGGGCTATAAGGGCCCGGCGTATAACGTGTTCTTCAACCTGTCGAAGAACGGCACCAACGTGATTTCCCCGGAAACCTCCAACGCCTATGAAATTGGCCTGAAAAACACGCTGCTCGGCGGGCGGATGACGATCAACATCGCCGGTTTCTATGCGCAATATGACAATTTCCAGGCGAATAATCCCGATCTTGTCGCCGGCGTCGTCGTCACGCGTTTCACCAACGCAGGGCGCGTTTCGACGCGCGGTGTCGAGCTCGATGCCAGCTTCCGTCCCGTGGCCGATCTGAACTTCAGCGGCGGTGTCGCTTACACCGATGCCCGTGTCGATCAGTTCAATGCCGCACCCGGGGCGGCGGCGACCGCGATCATCCCATCGGGTACGCCGCTTGGCTTTGCACCGAAATGGAAGGGTAATCTGAGCGCGGATTACCGCTTGCGCACCGAGGGGCCGGTCGATTTCTTCTTCGGCATCCAGGGATCGTATCAGAGCTCGCAATTGTCATTGTTCACCCCCGATGCAGTGCAGCGGCAATTGGGGACGATTCCCGGGTACGGCCTTGTCAACTTGACGGCGGGCTTCACCGATCGGCACGATCGCTACCGGCTGACGGTTCAGGTCCGCAACGTCGGCGACCAGGCGTTTGCCGCCGCCATCGCCAATGGTGGACCGGGTGGCGCCTATCGCTACCAGATCCCGCGCGACGCCGATCGTTATTACGGGATCACGGGCCGCATCAACTTCTGATCGGCATGAATTGAAAAGACAGGCCCGGCGGGAGCGATCCTGCCGGGCCTTTTTTATGTCAGTGCGCCATCGCAACGTCGCCGCGATCGGCCTCATCGACCGGCACGATGACGGGGATCAGCAGCTGGATAAAGGCGAGCGCCAACAGATACGAGCCCGAGCAGATCGCCAGCAACGGCCCATAACCCCAGCCTTGCGACAGCGAAAAGGCGGCAAGCTGGATCAGCCCGATCGACCACATATTGCCGCAAAACGCCGCAATCCCGACCGCCGAGCCGATCGCGCGGGCGGGAAATACATCGGTGGCCAGGCCGAACAGGTTGGTTGAAAACCCCTGATGCGCGAACAGGCCGAGCCCGAGCAGCAATGCGGCACTCCAAGGACTGGTGACGAACAGCACGAGCGTGACCGGCAGGATCAGCAATGCATAGATCAGCAAGGTCGTCTTGCGCGCGCGATTGGTGCTCCACCCCAGCGCCATCATCCGCGTCGGCAGCCAGCCGCCCGTCAGCGCGCCGAGTGCTGCGAACACATAGACCAGGGCGACGGGCAAGCCGATCGTCCCCTGTGGCAGACCGAACAGCCGGTGGAACAGATCGGGCAGCCAGCTGAGCATGAAGAACCACACCTGATCCGACAGCACCTTGGCAATCGCGAGCGCGAGCACCTTGCGATCGCGCAGCAACGAGCCCCAGGCGATCGGTGCCGGCTCGGCACCATCGACCGCGACGGGCGTTACCCGGATCGCGAACCACACCACCACCCAAACCAGCCCCAGCCCGCCCGCCACCAGGAAGGCGGCGCGCCAGCCGAATGCGAGCGCCAGCGCAGGGATGGCGAGCGGCGTTACGATCGCGCCGATATTGGGGGCGGTGTTGCCGATCCCGAGCGCGATCGATCGTTCTTTTTGCGTGAAATAGGTCGCTGCCGATTTGACCGCCGCCGGTGTGCCCACCGATTCGGCCGCGCCGAGCACGACGCGGGCGATGACGAACCCGAGCACACCTGTCGCGAACGCATGCGCCATGCCGGCCAGGCTCCACACCGCCACGCCCAGCGCAAAGCCCAGCCGCAGGCCGACCCGATCGATGAACCAGCCCGTGCCCAGAAACGCGACCGCCGCCGAGAATTGGAAGGCGGAGACCATGTTGGCATAATCCTGGTCGGACCAGCGATATTCGGCCTCGAGCGTAGGCTTCAGCAGCGCCAATATCTGCCGATCGACGTAATTGAGCATGATCGCGAAGAACACCATCGCCACGATCACCCAGCGCGTTGCACCGCTTTTGCCTGCCATCCTGCTCCCCAGTCCCATTTTTTCCGATAACGTTGTCATAGGAAACCCGCTTCGGCTAGTCCTTTCCGGGAAAGACGATAGAAGTCGGGCGATGGGGACGATGCAAGCAAAACCGCAAAGCCGGCCGATACCGATGGCCGCCGATCTCTATGGCGACATCGAACCGAGCCCGAAGGCAAGCTGGCAAGGCTATCTGCCGGGGTTGATGGTGGTCGCGGCGGGCACGCTGGCGGCGGGCTTCATCTCCGATCATTACGGCGCGCCGCTCACGCTGATGGCCCTGCTGATCGGTCTGGCGCTCAATTTCCTCAGCGCAGACGCCCGGCTCAATCCCGGCCTTGGCCTTGCCTCGCGGTCGCTGCTGCGCTGGGGGATCGTGCTGGTCGGCATGCGCGTGACCTTCGGGCAGATCATGGCGCTTGGGCCGGTCGCGCTCATCTGTGTCCTGGCGATCGTCGCGCTGGTGATGGGAACTGGCGTGCTGGCGGCACGACGTTTCGGCTTCGGATCGGCGTTCGGGGTGCTTGCCGGCGGCGCGGTCGCGATCTGCGGCGCTTCTGCTGCACTCGCGCTGGCGACGACGCTTGGCGAGCGGCGCGCGAGCCAGGGGCAACTGACGCTGGTGCTCGTCGGCATTTCGGCGATGAGTGCAGCGGCGATGGTGCTCTATCCCATCCTCGCCCATCTGCTGATGTTGAGCGATCTCAAGGCGGGCTTCATGCTCGGCGCGTCAATCCATGATGTCGCGCAAACGCTGGGCGCGGGCTATTCCTATTCCGAAGGCGCCGGGCAGATCGCCGCGATCGTCAAACTCACGCGGGTCGCCTTGCTGGCGCCGGTGCTGGCGGTGGTCGCGCTGTATTTCCCCGCGGAAGGCGGCAGGGCAAAGGGGCCAGGGATTCCCTGGTTTGTGATCGGCTTTTTCGTGCTCGCGGGCATCAATTCGCTGGGTGTGGTCCCGGCCATGGCCGCGACCGGCGCCGAAAAGCTTGCAAGCGCGATGCTGGCCGCTGCAGTGACGGCGACCGCGATCCGGTCCCCGATGCGGCAATTGCTCGAGGCGGGGCCGCGTCCGCTGCTGGTGATCGCGATATCTACGCTTGTCGCGCTCGCGCTGTCGCTTGCAGCGGCAATGCTGCTTATCGGCTAGCCCCCGGCGCTGCGGTCGATCCGCGCACGATCAGTTCATACGCGATCTCGCGGTGCTCGACGGGCGCATCGGCGTCGCTCAGCAACAGATCGGCGGCGGCATGGGCGAGCGCGCGGATCGGCTGACGGATCGTCGTCAGCGGCGGCCAGACGAACCCTGCGAGCCGGGTGTCGTCGAACCCGGCGATCGACAGGTCCCCCGGCAGTTGCAAGCCCGTCCGGTGGGCGACCGCGAGCGCGCCGGCGGCCATGTCGTCGCTTGATGCAAAGATCGCGGTTGGTCGATCGGGGAGCGCCAACAACGCCTCGGTTTCGGTCGATCCCGATTCGAAGTCGTAGGTGCCGGTGCGGATGAGTGCCGGATCGACAGCGATCCCAGCTTCGGCAAGCGCGCGCCGATAGCCCTCGGTGCGCTGACCGCTCGTTGCAAAGCTCGGATGCCCGGCGATGAAGCCGATGCGGCGATGGCCAAGCTCGATCAGGTGCCGCGTCATGGTCGCTGCCGCCGCGACATTGTCGATAAAGGTCGAGGGCGACAGATCGAGCGCAGCACCGGGCGACACCCGCACAAAGCGGACATTGCGCCGCGCCAGCAGGTCGAGCACCGCCGGATAATCGGTGACGGGCGGGGTCAGGATCAGCCCGTCGATCTGCGTCGCGTCCACCAGGCTTTCGATATCGTCGAGCAGCCCCGGCGACTCGCGATCATAGGGTTGGGCGATCATCCGCACCCCGTCCTGCTGGCAGCGATCGCGGATGCCCGATTGCATTTCATAGACATAATAGGGGCTGGGATTGTCGCAGATCAGCGCAATCTGGAACGATCGCCGGCCGGCGAGCGAGCGCGCTGCGACGCTGGGCCGAAAATTGAGCCGCTCGACGACTTCGGCAACGCGCGCGCGGGTTTCGACACCGACATATTTTTCGTTGTTGAGGACGCGCGATACCGTCTTGATCGATACGCCCGCTTCGCGCGAGACATCCTTGATCGTGACGCCCACGCGCTGCCCCCGTCATGCTCCGACCGCCATGATCTGCATGAGCGCCGCGCCGCCGTCCATCCCGATCTCAAATACTTGCCCGCACTGTGTTGTTCGTATAATACAGATGGTGGCCGCGTGACTGGCCGGGTAAGTCGGAATCGGATAGACGGTGCGGATGCGCGATGAGCCCTTTGATCGTTATCCGCCGCGCCGCACGCGGGATAATGGGCAACAGCCGCTCGAGCTGACCGGCGGCCTGCCCCCGCCCGACGCCGATGATGATCGCTGGCACGACGATGATCGCTGGGATGACGACGACCAGGACGGCGCCGATGCGGCATCGCGTGGCTACACGACCAATCTGCCCGTTGCTTGGCGACCGAGCCGGTGGCGCTGGGTGGTGCGCGCGGTTGCCGCTTTTGTTGTCCTGTTCGTCATCGCGGTCGCCTGGCTGGTGCTGACCGCGCCGCTTTCCAAATCGCTCCAGCCGCCGGCACCGCCAAGCGTAACGCTGCTCGCGGCCGACGGTACGCCCATCGCGCGACGCGGGGCGACGATCGGCAAGCCGGTGGATGCGGCAAAACTCCCGGCGCATGTGCCCCAGGCGTTTCTCGCGATCGAGGACCGGCGTTTTTTCAGCCATGGGGGAATTGATCCCTGGGGCGTCAGCCGGGCAATGTTCCACAATCTGGCGGCTGGTGGCCTTCGCGAAGGCGGCAGCACGATCACGCAGCAGCTGGCGAAAAACGCATTCCTCGATTCGGATCGCACCGCGGGCCGCAAGATTCGTGAGGCGATGATCGCGCTGTGGCTGGAGGCATGGCTCAGCAAGAACGAGATTCTCTCGCGCTACCTCTCGAATGTCTATTTCGGCGACAATGTTTACGGGCTCAGCGCGGCAGCGAAGCATTATTTCAGCACGACGCCCGATGGGTTGACGACCGGCCAGGCGGCGATGCTTGCTGGGTTGGTCAAGGCGCCGTCGCGGCTCGCGCCGACGGGCAATCTGGCGGGAGCGCGCGCGCGACAGGCGGTGGTTGTGGCGGCGATGGTGCGGGGTGGCTTTCTGTCGAAGGAAGCCGCCGCCGATGTATCGCCAGCGCGCCTCCGGCTCGATCATGTCCGGCAATTGCCCGAGGGCACCTACTTTGCCGATTGGGTGCTTCCGGCGGCGCGCGACAAGGCCGGCGCGATCGGCACCGAAACGCGGGTGACGACGACGCTCGATGCGCGGATGCAGCGTGCCGCCGATGCAGCGGTACGCCGTGCCGGCTTGAAAAAGGCGCAGGTCGCGATCGTCGCGATGCGCCCCGATGGCCGGATCGTGGCAATGGTCGGCGGCAAATCCTATCGCGACAGCCCGTTCAACCGCGCGACGCAAGCCCGCCGCCAGCCGGGTTCGGCGTTCAAGCTGTTCGTCTATCTCGCGGCGTTGCGCAGTGGCCTTACGCCCGATTCGATGATCGAGGATGCTCCGGTCACGATCGGCACCTGGTCTCCGCACAATAGCGACGGCAGATATCGCGGGATGATTACGCTGAGGGACGCGTTTGCGCGGTCGAGCAATGTGGCGGCTGCCAGGTTGACGCAAAAGCTGGGCGTGGCCAGCGTCATCCGCGCAGCGCGCGACCTCGGCATTTCGACGCCGCTGCCGAATGAAGCGACGATCGCCCTGGGTACGGCGAACACATCTTTGCTCGAACTGACGGCTGCCTATGCGGCGATCGCGGCGGGCGGCTATCCAGTGCGCCCGCACGGCATCGATGAAGCGCATGAGAAAAGCTGGCTGGATGCATTGGGCAACCGGTCAAATGCGCTGGGCGGGCGCGTGCACGAACAGATGCTCGATCTGCTCGCCGCTTCGGTATCGTCGGGCACGGGCAGGCGGGCGGCGCTGTCGGTCGACAGCTATGGCAAGACGGGGACCAGCCAGGACAATCGCGATGCGTTGTTCGTTGGTTTTGCCGGTGATCTGATCGTCGGCGTGTGGGTGGGCAATGACGATAATTCGCCCAATCCCGGGCTTTCGGGCGGGGGTGTTCCCGCGCGTATCTGGCGCGATTTCATGCAGAACGCGCTCGGCGTTGGCCCGGCCATTCGCGCACCGGCGCCGGATGTTCCCGATGCGGCAATCGATCCCGATGCGGCCGATATGGGCGACGAAGGCGGCAACGACCAGGCGATCGGCATCGACGGATCGATCCGGGGGTTCGGGCTCAACCTGAGCCTCGGCAAGGATGGCAGCATTGAAATCGGCCCGCAAAATCGCGAGGCGGACAGAGACGGCAATCGAGACCGCCGCGATCGCCAAAGCGACGAGGAGGCGCGGTTCGGCCCGCCCGTCGATCCGCGCGACGATCGACCCCGATAAACGACGATTGACGCGGGGGCGTGACGCCCGCAAGGCACATCGGATGCGCTTCTTTTCCGACAATGCCGCCCCTGCCTGCCCGCAGGTGATCGCCGCAATTGGGGAAGCGAATATCCTCGACACGGCTTATGACGGCGATCGCTGGAGCAAGGCGCTCGATGCGCGCGTTTCGGCATTGTTTGAACGCGACGTGCGTGCGCTGTGGCTACCCTCGGGCACGGCCGCCAATTGCCTCGCGCTCGCCGCGCTTTGCCCGCCATATGGCGGCGTCGTTTGCCACCGCGACGCGCATATCCAGAATGACGAATGCGGCGCCCCCGAATTCTACACCCACGGCGCCAAGCTGTTGCTCGCCGACGGGGAGGGGGCGAAGTTGACACCAGCCAGCATCACAGCGGTGATCGATGCCATCGCCAACGATGTCCACAGGGTCCAGCCGCACGCGATTTCGATCACCAACGCGACCGAATATGGTCGGGTCTATACCCCCGCAGAGGTGGCGGCGATCGGCGATCTGGCGCGGGCGCGCGGGCTCGGGCTGCACATGGACGGCGCGCGTTTTGCCAATGCGGTGGTCAATCTGGGATGTTCGCCCGCCGATCTGACCTGGCGGGCGGGGGTCGATGCACTCAGTTTCGGCTTCATCAAAAATGGCGGCATGACGGCCGAACTGCTCGTCTTCTTCGATCCTGCGCTGGCAGATGGCACGCTCCAACGTCGCAAGCGTGCCGGGTTGCTGCTTTCCAAGGGCCGCTATCTTGCTGCGCAGATATTGGCGATGCTCGATGATGATGTCTGGCTCGCCAATGCGCGCAGCGCCAATGCCGGCGCGGCGATGGTTGCCGCCGCCGCAGGAGAGCGTCTGATCCATCCTGTCGAGGCGAACGAGATATTCCTGCGGGTAACACCGGCAGAGGCGGCGACGTTGCGCGCCAGCGGTTTCGATTTCTACGATTGGGGGCCGGGCGAGGCGCGGCTGGTGGTGTCGTGGCATCAGCGCGACGACGATATCCGTCCGCTGGCCGATGCGATCGCCGCGCTGTGACGGTCCGGCAAGCGATATGATCGCATGAGCGAGGCCCCCGCCGTTCAATCGACGCGGCTGGCCGTGCTCGTCCCGTTTGCGATCGTGACGCTGATCTGGGGATCGACGTGGATCGTCATCCGCGATCAATTGGAGGTCGTGCCGCCAAGCTGGTCTGTCACCTATCGCTTTACCATCGGCGGCCTGGCGATGCTCACTTATGCCGTCATTCGGCGCGAGCATTTGCGGCTCGACGCGCGCGGGTGGGTGTTCGCCGCTCTATTGGGGCTTTTGCAATTTTGTCTCAATTTCAACTTCGTCTACCGGGCCGAACAGCATATCACCTCGGGTCTTGTCGCCGTCGTCTTTGCGATGCTGCTCATCCCCAATGCCCTTCTTGGCCGCCTGTTTCTTGGCCAGCTGCTGGGTCGGCAACTGCTTGTGGGGTGTGGGGTCGCGATGGCGGGGGTTGCCCTGCTGTTTGTGCAAGAGGCGCGTTCCGATCCCAATGGCTCGACCGAATCGCTGATCGGGGTCAGCGTGACCTTGCTGGGCGTGCTCTCGGCCTCTGCGGCAAATATCCTTCAGGGGACGCAGACGGCAAAGCGCTACCCGATGGGGACGATGCTGGGGCATGCGATGCTGATCGGGGCCGCGATCGACGCCGTCATAGCGCTTGCATCGACCGGACCGCCCGTGATTGAGCTGCGCCCGGCCTATCTGTTCGGCCTGCTCTATCTGGGTGTCATCGCCTCGGCGATCGCCTTCACCTTGTATTTCGGCGTCCTGCGGATCATCGGTGCGGCCAAGGCGGCTTATTCGAGCGTGATCGTGCCCGTTATCGCGATG
Organism: Sphingomonadales bacterium; assembly: GCA_038230675.1. Classification (GTDB taxonomy): domain Bacteria; phylum Pseudomonadota; class Alphaproteobacteria; order Sphingomonadales; family Sphingomonadaceae; genus Sphingomonas. The sequence continues at coordinate 63,084 of JBBRMV010000013.1, forward strand.
CTGTTGTCGACGCTGTTCGAGGGCTATCGCTGGTCACCGCTTGCCGCATCGGGCGCGGTGCTGGTGATGGCCGGGCTCGTCATCGCGCTGAGGGCGCGCAGGCCGGCGCGGTAATCGCGATAGGCCGGGCGCCAGCCGAGCACGCGGCTTGCCTTGCCATTGGCGACGCGGCGGTTTTCGGCATAAAAGCCGCGCGCCATCGTCGACAACCCGGCCGCCTCGATCGATAGCAGCGGCGGCGCCTCGACACCCAGCAGCCGGCAGGCAAATTCGATCACTTCGTTCTGGCTGCACGGGTGATCGTCGCCAAGATTATAGGCCCCCGGCGGCGCTGAAAGGCCGGCCACCACGCCGCTTGCAATATCATCGACATGGACCCGGCTGAAAACCTGTCCCGGCAGGTCGATACGGTGGGCGCGGCCCTCGCGCACCCGGTCCAGCGCCGAGCGGCCGGGTCCGTAAATCCCCGGCAGCCGGAAAACGCGGGCGCCAAACGCAAGCCAAGCCGCATCCGCATCGCCGCGCGCCGAACGCCGACCCTTGATCGGCGCATTTTCATCGACCCAACCGCCGCCAGCATCCCCGTAGACGCCCGTTGAGGAAAGATAGCCGATCCAGCTGCACCTCCGCACAGCATCGCCATAGACGTCGAGCACCGGATCGCCCGCGTCCCCCGGCGGCACCGAACTGAGGATGTGGCTCGCCGCGGCAATCTCGGCGCGGACCCGATCGCCATCGTCAAAGGCGATGGTGTCGCCGCGACCCGAGCGGGTGGTGCCGATGACGTGCCAGCCGCGCTGACGCATCAGCAACGCGATCCGAAGCGCGCTATACCCCATCCCGAAGATCAGCATCCGCGCCATCTGTTTTCCCGCAAGTCGGCCAACACGAAACATCCAAAGGCAAGACATCCTGCTGATAAGGTGCCCGGTGTACGATTTTGCGTGGCACACGTGGCTCTCCAACCCTATCTGGCTGTCATGCTCGATGTAAACGCCGCTCTGGCCCAGCCCATTCCCGCCACGCCACTGGCAACCCGGCGCGACGCCTATCGCGCGCCCGAATGGCTGGTGCCCGAAATCGCCCTCGATGTGGATCTCGATGCGGCCAGCACCCGCGTGCGCGCAAGCATGCAGGTTACCCGCAATGCCGCCGATGCGGGTCCGCTCCGGCTCGACGGCGGTGGACAGACGCCGGTGTCGGTGGTGGTCGACGGCACCGCGATCAACGACTGGTCGATCGAGGATGGCGCGCTGGTCATCCCGCTTTCGGGCGATACCCATGTCATTGAAACCGAAGTCGAAATAGCGCCCGAACGCAACACCCAGCTGATGGGCCTTTATGCCTCTGGCGGCCTGTTGTGCACGCAGTGCGAGGCAGAAGGGTTTCGCCGCATCACTTTTTTCCCCGATCGCCCCGATGTGCTGAGCCGGTACAAGGTGCGCATGACCGCCGACAAGGCGCGCTACCCCGTGCTGCTCGCCAATGGTGATCCGGTCGGCGAGGGCGAACTGCCCGATGGCCGGCATTGGGCCGAATGGCATGATCCCTTCCCCAAGCCCTGTTATCTGTTCGCGATGGTCGCTGGCGACCTGGTCGCCAACCGGTCGACCTTCACGACGCGCAGCGGGCGCGAGGTCGCGCTCGGCATTTGGGTGCGCGCGAGTGATCTTGCCAAAACCGACCACGCGCTGGCAGCGCTCGAGACGGCGATGCGTTGGGACGAAGCGGTCTATGGCCGCGAATATGATCTCGACGTGTTCAACATCGTTGCGGTCGATGATTTCAATTTCGGCGCGATGGAGAACAAGGGCCTCAACATCTTCAATTCGCGCTACGTGCTCGCCGACGCGGACACGGCGACCGATTATGATTTCGACGCGATCGCTGCTGTCGTCGCGCATGAATATTTCCACAACTGGTCTGGCAACCGCGTCACGTGCCGCGACTGGTTTCAGCTGAGCCTGAAAGAGGGCTTCACGGTTTTTCGCGACCAGGGCTTTTCGGCGGATCAGGGATCGGCGGCGGTCAAGCGGATCGAGGATGTCCGCTCGCTACGCGCGGCGCAGTTCCCCGAGGATCAGGGGCCGCTGGCGCATCCGGTGCGGCCCGAAAGCTATATCGAGATCTCCAATTTCTACACCGCCACCATCTACAACAAGGGCGCCGAGCTGATCCGGATGCTGGCGACGATCCTTGGCCCCGATCGTTTCCGCGCCGGGACGGACCTGTATTTCGATCGCTTCGACGGGACGGCGGCGACCTGCGAGGATTTCGTGGCGTGCATGGAGGAAGGCGGCGGCGCCGATTTTGCGCAGTTCCGCTTGTGGTACAGCCAGGCCGGCACGCCGAAGGTGACGGCAACGCTCAACCGCCATCAGGACGGTTCCCGGTCGCAATTGACGCTGTCGCAGCGGACGCCACCGACGCCGGGGCAGCCCGACAAGGCGGCGATGGTCATCCCGCTCAAGATCAAGCTGTTCGGCGCCGAGACAGGCCAGCCACTGGGTGACGAACGGCTCGTGATGCTGACCGACGAACGCCACGAAATCACCTTCGACGGCTTGCCCGAGGCGCCGCTGCTGTCGATCAACCGCGAATTTTCAGCACCGGTGATCGTCGAGACCAATCGGACAGCGGCCGATCTGGCGCTGCTATCGGCGCATGATGACGATCCCTTCGCGCGGTACGAGGCGATGCAGCAGCTGATGCTCGACACTTTGGTCGCGAGCGTGACGCAGGGTCGCGGCGATCATGCGGCGGTCATCGATGCGGTGGCGCAGACGCTTGCCGATGACCGGCTCGATCCCGCCTTCATTGCCGAAGCCGTACTGCTGCCGTCGGACAGCTTCATCGGCGACCAGCTGGCGATCGTCGATCCCGAGGCGATCTTTCGCGCGCGTGACGGCCTGCGTCGCGATCTTGGCAAAGCGCTCGAACCCGCATGGCGCGCGGCCTATTTGGGCGCGCGCGCGAGCGGCCCGTTCGAATATACGCCGCAGGGAAAGGGCATGCGCCGGTTGAAGACCGTCGCGCTCGGCTATCTCGCGGCAAGTGGGGCGAGCGATGCCCAGGACCTCGCCTTCCAGCAATTCGAAACCGCCGACAACATGACCGATCGCCAGGGCGCGCTGACGACGCTCGTCAATGGCGACACGCCGCTCCGGGTGGCGGCGCTCGACATCTTCTACAATCGCTATTCGGACAATGCGCTGGTGCTCGACAAATGGTTCTCCACCCAGGCGCTGTCGAGCCGTGACGACACGCTGGACAGCGTGATTGAGCTTGCCCGCCACCGCGATTTCACCCTTGCCAATCCCAACCGCGCGCGGGCGCTCGTCGGCGCGTTCAGCGTCAACCAGCGTGCGTTCCACATGGGCGATGGCGCGGGGTATCGCTTTGTCGCAGATCAGCTGATCGCGCTCGACAAGCTCAATCCGCAGACCGCCGCCAAGCTGCTGCCCCCGCTCGGCCGGTGGAAGCGCTTCAACCCGGCGCGTGCGGCGATGATGAAGGCCGAACTCGAGCGGATCCTCGCTGTCCCCGGCATGTCCCGCGATATGGCCGAACAGGCATCGCGCAGCCTGGCCGATTAGAACAACCTGCCGCCATTGGGCACTGGCGAGGCGGGCCGGACGAGCACGACCTTCCCCTCTGCATCGGGAAAGCCGAGCGTCAGCACCTCCGACATGAACTTGCCGATCTGGCGCGGCGGGAAGTTGACGACGGCCGCCACCTGCGTGCCAGGCAGATCGGCGAGCGCGTGGTGCTCGGTGATCTGCGCCGAGGATCGTTTGATGCCGATGACGGGGCCGAAATCGATCACCAGCTTATAGGCGGGCTTGCGCGCTTCGGGGAACGGCAGCGCCTCGATGATCGTACCGATGCGGATATCGACCGCCAGAAACCGGTCGAAATCGATCAGCTCTGCGCTGGCGGCGTCGGGATCGTGGCTTGCGTGCATGCGCCCTCAAAAATCCACATCGTCATAATATTTCGGCGGCTGGATGCCCTCCATCCGCTCGGAGAGCAGCGGGCGAAAGCTTGGCCGGCTCTTGAAACCGCGATACCAGCGCGCGGTCTGGTCATGCCCCTTCCAGTCGATACCGCCAAGATAATCGGCGACCGAAATCTGTGCGGCGGCGGCGAGATCAGCAAGTCCCATCGTCGCACCACCCAGCCAGGTGCGGTGGTCGAGCAGGAAATCGGTATAGTCGAGATGGCCGACCGCCGCCTTCATCGCCTCGCGGAGTGCCTTGGCGTCGGGGGCCGCGCGGTGGACGAGGCGCTTCTCCATCCGCTCCTGCAACAAGGGCGCGGTGATATCGCGGTAGAATTGCGTGTCGAACCAGGCCACCAGCCGCCGCGTCTCCGCGCGATTGGCAGCGGTGCCGTTGATCATCGCCGCTTTGTCGACCGTCTCTTCGAAATATTCGCAGATCGCCATCGAATCGATCAGGACGAGCCCGCGCGCATCATCAACCATCACCGGAGTTTGCCCCGCCGGGTTCATGTCCAGAAATTCGTCGCGCCGTGCCCAAGGCGATTCGCGCACCAGCTCGTACCCGACGCCCTTTTCGCCGAGCAGGAGCCGCACCTTGCGCGAAAAGGGACAAAGCGGGAATTGGTAAAGCTGCCACATGCCGACCGTGTTAGGCCAAGCCGCCATTTGCCGGAAGGGGGCCGAGGCTCAATCTTTAAGCACGATCTCTATTCGGCAGCGATCGCCTCGAAGCTGTCGTCGAGCGGATGCGCCAGGCGGCTCAGCATTTCCTTCGGCACCACCTGCCAGAAATGGCCAACCGCGCGGCCCCAATCATCGAGCAGCGCCGACGACCATTTGCTGTCGGTCGCCTCTCGGTGGGCGCGGATGAGGTTGAACAACACCGATTGCCAATGCGTCGAGGCGATCCGTTGCCAGACGATGCTTTCCGGATTGGCGCGGCCCTCAAAACTGTCGGTCCGGTCATAGATGAAGGCCATGCCCCCGCTCATCCCCGCCCCGAAATTCGCGCCGACCTCGCCCAGTACGACCGCGATGCCGCCGGTCATATATTCGCAGCCATTCGCGCCGCATCCCTCGACCACGACATTGGCGCCCGAATTGCGGACGGCAAAGCGCTCGCCCGCCTGGCCTGCCGCGTAAAGGCTGCCCGATGTTGCGCCGTACAATACGGTGTTGCCGATGATCGTGTTGTCCTGGCTGGCGAGATTGGAACTCACCACCGGGCGCACCGCGATAATGCCGCCCGAAAGCCCCTTGCCGACATAATCATTGGCATCGCCGAACACTTCGAGCGTGATCCCTTTGCACAGGAACGCCCCCAATGACTGCCCAGCCGAACCGCGCAACCGGACATGGACATGGTCATCGGCAAGCTTCGACATGCCAAAGGTGCGCGTGACCTCGCTCGACAGCCGCGTGCCGACGGCGCGGTGGGTATTGCGCACCGAATAGGTCAGCTGCATCTTTTCGCCGCGCGAGAATACAGCGGCGGCATCGCGGATCATCTGCGCATCGAGGCTGTCGGGCACTTCGTTGCGCGGCGTATCGAGCGAGAAGCGGCGCTGATCGTCGTCGGCGTCGACCTTGGCGAGGATCGGGTTGAGATCGAGATCGTCGAGATGCTCGGCACCCCGGCTGACCTGACGCAGCAATTCGGTCCGCCCGATCACGTCGTCGAGGCTGCGCACGCCGAGCCTGGCGAGGATGTCGCGAACCTCCTCGGCGATGAAGGTCATCAGGTTGATCACCTTTTCAGGCGATCCGCCGAATTTCTCGCGCAACTTGTCGTCCTGCGTGCAAACGCCGACCGGGCAGGTGTTGGAATGGCATTGGCGGACCATGATGCAGCCCATCGCCACCAGTGACAGCGTGCCGATGCCGAACTCCTCGGCGCCCAGTATCGCGGCGATGACGATGTCGCGGCCGGTCCTGAGGCCACCATCGGTGCGCAGCTTGATGCGGTGGCGCAACCCGTTGAGCGTCAGCACCTGATTGACCTCGGACAGGCCCATCTCCCAAGGCGTGCCGGCGTATTTGATGCTCGTTTGCGGGGAGGCGCCGGTGCCGCCGACATTGCCCGAAACGAGGATCACATCGGCATGCGCCTTGGCGACGCCTGCTGCGACGGTGCCGATCCCGGCTGACGACACAAGCTTTACGCAAACGCGGGCAATGGGGTTGATCTGTTTCAGGTCATAGATCAGCTGCGCCAGATCCTCGATCGAATAGATGTCGTGGTGCGGCGGCGGGCTGATCAGCGAGACGCCGGGAGTTGCGTGGCGCAACTTGGCGATGAATTCGGTTACCTTGAACCCCGGCAGCTGACCGCCCTCACCGGGCTTTGCGCCTTGCGCCACCTTGATCTCGATCTCGTCACAGGCGTTCAGATATTCCGCCGTCACGCCGAAACGCCCGCTGGCAATCTGCTTGATCACCGAATTGGCATTGTCGCCGTTTTCGCGCGGCGAATAACGCTCGCTATCCTCGCCGCCCTCACCCGACACCGCCTTGGCACCGATCCGGTTCATCGCGATGGCGAGCGTTTCGTGCGCCTCGGGGCTGAGCGCGCCGAGCGACATGCCGGGGGTGACGAAGCGCTTCCTGATCTCGGTGATGGCCTCGACCTGATCGACTGCCATGCCGTCTGCCGGGAAATTGAACTGGAGCAGATCGCGCAGATACACCGGCGGCAGATCGGCAACCCCGCGCGAGAATTGCAGGTAGGTCGAATAGCTGTCGGTCGCGACGGCCGTCTGCAACAGGTGCATCAGCGGTGCCGAATAAGCATGCGTCTCGCTACCCAACCGCTGGCGGTAAAAGCCGCCGATCGGCAGCGTCGTCACCGGCGCATCATAAGCGGCATCATGGCGCAGCTGTGCGTTGAGGTGGAGCGAGGCATAGCCTTCACCCGAAATCTTGGCGGGCATCCCCGGGAACAGATCGTTGACGAGGCTGCGGCTGAGGCCAACCGCCTCGAAATTATAGCCGCCGCGATAGCTGGAGATGACGGCGATCCCCATCTTCGACATGATTTTCAGGATGCCCTCCTCGATCGCGGTACGGTGCCGGGCCAGGCACACATCGAGCGACAGATCGCCGAACAGCCCGCGCGCATGCCGATCAGCGATCGCCGCTTCGGCGAGATAGGCGTTCACCGTCGTCGCGCCGACCCCGACCAGCACCGCATAATAATGGGTGTCGAGGCATTCGGCGGTCCGGATGTTGACGCTGGCATAGGAGCGCAGCCCCTTGCGGACGAGGTGCGTGTGGACTGCCGCCGCCGCCAGCACGCCGGCAATGGCGATCCGGTCGGGCCCGCTCTTCTCGTCCGACAGAAACAGATCGCTGCACCCTTCGCGCACCGCCTGCTCGGCTTGCGCCCGAATCCGCTGGATCGCTGCGCGCAGCGTTTCCGGCCCGCCGCCGCTTTCAAAGGTGCAATCGATCTCCGCCACCTGCGCGCCGAAATGCGCCTTCAGCCGATCCCACATCGCACAGGTCAGCACCGGCGAATCGAGCACCAGCACGCGGCTCTGCGCGCCCGCCGGTTCGAGGATGTTGGCCAGATTGCCGAACCGCGTCTTGAGCGTCATCACCTGGCGCTCACGCAACGGGTCGATCGGCGGGTTGGTGACCTGGCTGAAATTCTGGCGGAAGAATTGGCTGATCAGGCGTGGCTTGTCCGAAATGACGGCGAGCGGGGTATCGTCGCCCATCGATCCGACGGCTTCCTTGGCGCCCTCGACCATCGGCGCAAGGATGAGCTCCATGTCCTCGAGCGTCTGCCCGGCGGCGATCTGGCGACGGATCAGTTCGGGCCGATCATAACGCCGCACCGAATCGCCTGTCGTAGGCGGCAGATCGTCGAGGCCGATGAATTCGCCGATCATCGATGCATAATCGGCCTCGGCGGCGATCCGGTCCTTGACCTCGCGATCCTTGAGCACCACCCCTTCGTCAAGGTCGACCGCGATCATCTGGCCCGGCCCAAGCCGCCCTTTCTCGATGATCGTCGTCTCGGGCACCACGACCATGCCGCTTTCTGAACCGACGATCAGCAAGCCGTCATCGGTGCGGGTATAGCGCAAGGGACGCAGCGCATTGCGGTCCATGCCCGCAACGGCCCAGCGGCCATCGGTCATGGCGAGCGCCGCCGGCCCGTCCCACGGCTCCATCACGCTCGCCAGATATTGGTACATGGCGAGATGCGCTGGCGGCATGTCGGGGTTTGCCGCCCAAGCCTCCGGCACCAGCATCAGCTTGGCTGTCGGCGCGTCGCGGCCTGAACGGCAGATCGCCTCGAAGGTCGCATCGAGCGCCGCTGTGTCGCTGGCGCCCGCCGGGATTACCGGCTTGATGTCCTCGCTGTGCTCGCCAAAGGCGAGGCTCGCCATCTTGATCTCGTGGCTCAGCATCCAGTTCTTGTTGCCGCGGATCGTGTTGATCTCACCGTTATGCGCCAGGCAGCGGAACGGCTGCGCCAGCCACCATTGCGGAAACGTGTTGGTCGAATAACGCTGGTGAAAGATCGCGACCCGGCTTTCGAAGCGCGGATCGACGAGATCGGGGTAGAAGACCGACAGGCTCTCGGCGAGGAACAGCCCTTTGTAGATGATCGAGCGGCAGCTGAGCGAGCAGACATAAAAGCCCTGGATCTGGGCTGCGATCACGCGCTTTTCGATCCGCCTGCGCACGAGATAGAGGTTCTTCTCGAACTCGGCGGCGCTCTGGTTTTCGGGCATCGGCCCGGCGATCATGATCTGCTCGATCTCGGGGCGGGTCGATTGCGCCTTTTGCCCGATCACCGACACATCGACGGGCACCTGCCGCCAGCCATAAATGGCGTATCCCTCCTCGATGATCGCGCTTTCGACGATCGTTCGGCAGGCTTCTTGCGCCGATAGATCGGTGCGCGGCAGAAAGATCATGCCGACCGCCAGTCGGTTGGGCATCGGCCGATGCCCCGAAAGCGCGATCGCATCGTCGAAAAAGCGGATCGGCAGATCGACGTGGAGCCCAGCGCCGTCGCCCGTCTTGCCATCGGCATCGACGGCGCCCCGGTGCCACACCGCCTTCAGCGCGTCGATCGCCGACTGGACGACGCGGCGCGACGGCTTGCCGTCGGTCGCGGCAACGAGCCCCACGCCGCAGGCATCCGATTCGAATTCGGGGCGGTACATGCCCTCACGCGCAAGGCGTTCGCGCTGGTCAGCTATGGCCATCTTTTTGCTCCGACGCTTTCACGGCCTCCGAAATATCGGCCTTCAGCTGATCCAGCTGATCTTTTTGCCGCGCCTGGGCACGCGCTGCCACGCCGCGTTGCCATTCCGCGACACCCGGATCGTTCAAAAGGTTCGGCAAAATGGACGCATAATGTGCACCGGTTGGGGCTGCGAAAAAAGTCTTCAGGTCGCGCAGTTCGGCAACGCTGAAGTTTTTCGCATAGGCGCCCACATAAGCTTCGATCAGTTCGGGCGTCGATTTTTCAAGGTCGGCGAGCGCAAGATCGCGTTGGCGCGTAACGAACGCGCCGAAAATGTCGCGTGTCGCCGGCACTTTTGCAAAGAGCGCGTCCAGCTCCCCGTTCTGCATGATGCCGGCGACCATGTTTCGCATGAAGGCATCCAGCGTCTGCCGCGATTGCGCCTTGCGTTGTTCGGGCGGGAGGACAAGGACGATGATGTCGCGTGCCAGGGCGATTTGTTCGGCTGACGGTGGTTTTTCGGCAAGCGCCACAGGTGGCTTGGCCGGGCTGTCCGGCAAAACCGGCGCTTGGGTCGCCGCCAGTATCGACATTATTACCGTAGGGATCACGCCGCCTTCCTCGCCGTCGCGGCCTTTGCCTTCAACCATGCATGCATGCACTCGCTCACGTCGCGGGCATCGCGGATCGCCCAGACGACCAGGCTTGCGCCGCGCACGATGTCACCTGCGGCGAATACGCCCGGCAGGCTGGTCATCATCGTCTGCGCATCGGTCCGCACCGTGCCCCAGCGGGTGACGGCGAGCTGTGGCGCGGCAAAGAGCGTGGGTAACTCCTCCGGGTCGAAGCCCAGCGCCTTGATGACGAGATTAGCGGAAACCGTGAAATCCCCGTCGGGTTCGCGCTCGGGGGATCGCCTGCCGCTCGCATCGGGCTGGCCGAGCCGCATCCTCGATGCATTGACGCTCGATACGGCATCGTCCCCGTCAAACGATGCCGGCGCGGACAGCCACACGAACTCGACGCCTTCCTCCTCGGCGTTGGCGACTTCGCGCTGGCTGCCGGGCATGTTCGCCCGGTCGCGCCGATACAGGCATTTGACCGACGCCGCGCCCTGGCGGATCGCGGTGCGGACGCAATCCATCGCGGTGTCGCCGCCGCCAACAACGACGACATTCTTGCCAGCGGCGTTGAGGCTGCCATCGTCATAAGCAGGCACGACATCGCCGAACCCCTTGCGGTTGGAGGCGATCAGATAATCGAGCGCCGGGACCGCGCCGGGCATGTCGGTGCCGGCAATATCAATCGCGCGGGCACGGTAGACGCCGGTCGCGATCAGCACCGCATCGTGACGGGCGCGCAGTTCATCGAGGGTGGCATCGCGCCCGACCTCGAAATCCTGATGGAAGATGATGCCGCCAGCCGCGAGCCGTTCAATTCGGCGCATGATGACGGGTTTTTCGAGTTTGAAGCCCGGAATCCCATAGGTCAGCAGCCCGCCGGCGCGGTCATGGCGATCATAGACATGGATGTCATACCCAAGCACGCGCAGATATTCCGCCGCCGAAAGACCCGCCGGTCCAGCGCCGATGATCCCGACCGACTGACCGCGTGCTGGACCCGGCACGAGCGGCTCGACCCAGCCATTGTCCCAAGCGGTATCGGTAATGAATTTTTCGACAGCACCGATCGTGACCGCACCGTGTCCCGCTGTCTCAATCACGCAATTGCCCTCGCACAGCCGGTCCTGAGGGCAGATGCGGCCGCAAATCTCCGGCATCGTCGATGTCGCGTTGCTGAGCTCATAAGCCTCGCGAAGCCGGCCTTCCGCCGTCAGCCGCAGCCAGTCGGGGATGTGATTGTGCAGCGGGCAATGCACCGAGCAATAGGGCACGCCGCATTGCGAGCAGCGCCCCGCCTGCGCCTCGCCATCGGGAACGGCGTAGCGATCGGCAATCTCGCGAAAGTCATCCGCGCGCAGTTCGGCAGTGCGCTTGGCGGGATAGGCCTGCGTGATATCCACAAATTGCAACATCGCATCGCCAGCCATCGAGCCCTCCTCGCGATCGATTAGCGATGGAAATGCGGGATGTCACGCATTTTCGTGACTATATGACAGCTATACTGTCCTTACTTGACGGACCCCAAGCCAAAATGCCTTAAAGTTACGACGAATAGCCGCAAAGTCAGTCCACTTCGGACCTATCTTGCAATCAGCCAGATCAGCGCGGCGCTGCCGACAATGATGCGATACCAGGCAAAGGGTGCAAAACCATGCTTGCCGACGATGCCGACAAACCAGCGCACCACCAGCAGGGCAACGATGAACGCGACGACGAAGCCGATCGCGATCCCCGTCACGCCGATGCTGTTCGCCGATTTGAGCGTGTCGCCGTGCTTGGCGAGCTCGAGCACGCTGGCCCCCAGCATCGTCGGGATCGCCAGGAAAAAGCTGAACTCTGCCGCAGTCCGCCGCTCGACGCCGAGCGACAACGCGCCAAGAATGGTCGCCCCCGACCGGCTGACGCCGGGGATCATCGCCAGGCATTGCAGGAAACCGATGCCGATCGCGGTCTTTGCCGGGATTGACCCCACGCCAACGGTCTCGCCGGGCTTGACGAGCCGCTCGACCGCCAGAATGGCGAACCCGCCGACGATAAGCGCGACCGCGACAACGATCGGCTGGAGCAGCAGCGCTTCGATCTGTTTGCGCAACGCCAGCCCGATGACGACCGCCGGCAGGAACGCCAGCAGCAGATTTCGGACGAAGCGGAACGAATTGGGCTCCCGCTTCACGACGCCGATCATCACCGCCCAGAATGTACGCCAGTACAGCACCACCACCGCCAGAATCGCGCCGAGCTGGATGACGATGTTGAACAATTGCCAGCGGGCATCGTCATAGCCGAGCAGCGCGCCGGCCAGGATCAGATGCCCGGTCGACGATACCGGGAGAAATTCGGTGATCCCCTCGACAATGCCGAGCAGGACGATGGAAAGCAGATCGTTCACGCCGCAAAATATCCTTTGTTGGTTATGGCGCCGGGCGAAACCCCCGGACGGCGCGATGTCGGCGGGTCAGGCCTCGCTGGCGGTGAACCGACCATGCCGACGATAGCGCACGAGCCACCCCGGCGCGACGGTGGAAAGCGGCGTCGGCTGAATACCGAATGCCGCCAGGTCCGGCATGTCGTCCGCGACGACGTTGTCGGTCTGGAGCATGCGCCATTGGTCCTGCGTGATCGGCGCGCCGGGCAAGAAGCCGAAGCGCGCGATCAAGCCCCCGATCGCGTCGGGCAGATCGACGATCCGGGGCGTCTGCCCGGTCGCCTTCGCGATCCAGCGGACGAGGTCTCCCATCGTCACGATATCAGGGCCGCCAAGTTCGAACAGCTTTCCGCCGAATGCCGCGCTATCGCCCAGCGCCGTGACGATGGCATCGGCGACATCGCCCACATAAATCGGCTGAAACCGCGTCCCCGAACGCAGCACCGGCACGATCGGCGACGATGCGATCATCCCGGCGAAGCGATTGATGAATTGATCCTCGCGGCCAAAAACGATCGAAGGGCGCAGAATGGTGGCCGCCGGAAAGGCGCTGCGCACGGCTTCCTCGCCGTCGCCCTTGGTCCTGCCATAGGCCGATAGCGAATGGCTGTTGGCGCCGATCGCCGAAATGTGGACCAGCGCCATCGCCCCTCCGGCAGCGGCGGCCACCGCGACATTGCGCGCGCCATCGACCTGAAACGCACGAAAATCACCACGCAAAATCCCGACAAGATTGACGACCCCGTCCGAGCCCGAAACAGCGCGCGCAACGCTGTCGGCGTTACGGATATCGACGGCGACAAACTGCGTCTGGCCAAGCCCGCCTAGCGGCTTCAGGAACAAGGCCCGCCGCGGATCGCGCTGGGCGATCCGCACGCGCGCGCCCGCTGCCAACAGATTTTGCGCAACATACCGGCCCAAAAATCCACCGCCGCCGATCAGCGTAATCAGCTTGTCTTTCATCGTCTGCCTCGCATGGGAGAATGCCTGCGGCCGGTCGCTGCTCCCGATCGCTGCTCCCGATCGCTGCTCCATGCCGCCGCTGATCACAAACGGCAAGGGCGCTGCGCGCCGCCGTGCCCAATGCCAGCACCCGCCCAGCAGCCGAGTTGACAAGCCAACCACCGCTCCCCTAGAGCGCCCGACCTACCTGATGTAACAAGTCTTTTCCGGGGCCCGGATGGCGGAATTGGTAGACGCACCAGCTTCAGGTGCTGGCGCTCGTAAGGGCGTGGAGGTTCGAGTCCTCTTCCGGGCACCACTCTTCTGTTCGCGCTGAGCCGCCAACAGTTGCAAAAACCCCTAAAATCTGCCAAAAACTAGGCCATACGGTCCGTAACTGAACGTCCTCGTTCGCATCCAGCCGCGCACTAACGGGGGCCAGTATGGGGGCCATGCGATTTTAATGGGAGATCGTGGCCCCATGCCACTGACCGACACCGCTGTCCGCCAAGCGAAATGCGGGCCAAAGCCTATTAAGATTTCTGACGAGCGTGGGCTCTTCTTGCTCATTCAGCCCAGCGGCGGCAAACTATGGCGCCTGAAATACCGGTTCGGAGGCAAAGAAAGGAAACTCTCCTTGGGGATATACCGGTGCCGAAATGACGGCCCATGGATTTCGAGCTATGGCTAGCACACTGCTCAATGAATCCGGGATTTGGAACCCCGACGCGATAGAGCGGGCGTTAGCTCACAAAGATGGAAGTAGCACTCGTGGCAGCTACAATCGGGGGCCTTACTGGGATGAGCGCGTGAGAATGGCTCAGTGGTGGAGCGACTATCTTGATCGGCTGCGATCGGGTTGATCAGACGATCGTATCGTCATGCCAGCTATGTGTGCTCGGATGAAACTGCTGCTCAATGGACGTCATCGTTGAGCGACCGCTGCACCGGTGATGCTGGCGTGTCGGGTATGTGCGGGTCTATGCGTTCTGCACGACCGAGCCGAACCCGCTGGTCGCCCGCCAAGCACCCCAGGGCGATGCCGGTGATCCTATTGGCCGAAGATCACCAGCGGTGGCTGACGGGGTCCCTGGAGGAGGTCATGGCCCTGCAGGCTGGGTATCCCTCGCAGATGATGGGCGTGGCTTGAACGGTAGGTCTGTTATGGCCCATTCTTCGCCATAGAAGGGGGCTTAAGCCGATCCCAAAGGCCGCCACTCATTTCACCCTTATCACGCATTGCCCAATGGCGACCTCTGGGACGAAGCCGTCATTCACAGATACGGCTGTGGATGACGGGTTGTGGGAGAACCAGCCATTCGCAGGGCGTTGGATATCGACTGGGGAATGACATGGATTGGCCGACTGGCGATTGTCAGCTTTTGGGTGCGGCCCGGC
>JBBRMV010000014.1:0-68390 GCA_038230675.1 Sphingomonadales bacterium
GCCGCCATGCTCGCAGCAGAAGACGCGGCACCTATCGGCGCGCGGCTCGCGATTGCGGGGAACGTCCCGCTTGGATCGGGCCTGTCGTCATCGGCTTCGCTTGAGGTCGCGGTCGGCTTGGCGCTGGCAAGTCTCGCCAATTTCGCCGTCGATCCCACATGGCTGGCGCAGATCGCCCAACGCGCCGAAAATGTCCATGTTGGCATGCAGTGCGGGATCATGGACCAGCTGATTGCCGCGCGCGGCGTCGCCGGCCACGCGCTGCTCATCGATTGCCGAAGCCTTGCGTGCCGGCCGGTCGTACTGCCGCAAGGCGTCGCGGTGATGATCGCGCATTCGGGGGTGCGGCATGCCCATGCCGGCGGCGCGTATAATGATCGTCGGCGCGAGTGCGACGAAGCGGCAGCGCATTACGGCGTGGCGGCGCTACGCGATCTGGATTTCGACGGGCTCGAGCGCCACAAAAGCGGTCTTGGCGTCACCGCCTATCGCCGCGCGCGCCACGTCGTTACCGAGAATGCGCGTACTGTGATGGCCGCCGATGCACTCGCGGCGGGCGATCTGGCCATGATGGGGCGGCTGATGACCGACTCGCACGCGTCGATGCGCGACGATTTCGAGATTACCGTGCCTGCGATCGACCGGCTCGCGGCGATCATGCATGGGGCAACCGGTGGCGCAGGTGGCGCACGGATGACCGGCGGTGGCTTTGGTGGCTGCGTCGTGGCGTTGGCGCCGGAGGACATGGTGCCCGCAATCAGCGATGCAGTCGCGCGCGATTACCGCGATCCGCACGGGCGCGCGGCCGAACTGTTCGTCTGCCGGGCGGTTGCTGGCGCCAAGCTGCTTTGATTGCCGCCAATCGATATCGGCGAAACCGCTGACCATAAACGGATCTTGGCGCGACCGGCACGTCGCTGGAGCGGGCGAAGGGATTCGAACCCTCGACCCCAACCTTGGCAAGGTTGTGCTCTACCCCTGAGCTACGCCCGCTCTGGCGCCTGGTCGCCTGCATGGGTGCAGGCGGGGTAAGGCGGCGGCTGGTAGCATCGGTGTCGGGGAACGGCAAGCCCGGATCGATTCATCAACAAAAGGGTTGGCTTCGCGCCGACTGCGCCCACATAAAGGCCATCGATGACAATCGCCGAACGGCACGGGAGCAAGACTTGGCTACGCTGGGGATGAGTGCGACAGAACGTGATGCGGTGGAAAATTTCCGCCGCGAGGTCGTCGAGCCTTCGATGACGAAGCTCGTGATCATCGATTTCTGGGCCGAATGGTGCGGGCCGTGCAAGGCGCTGACGCCAGTGCTCGAAAAGGTCGCTGCCGCTTATGCCGACAAAGGCGTCGTCCTCGCCAAGGTCGATACCGACAAGAACCAGTTCATTGCGTCGCAATTCCAGATCAAGTCGATCCCTACCGTCTATGCGATGTTCCAGGGGCAACTGGTCGCCGACCTGACGAGCGCGCGCACCGAATCGCAACTGAAGACGATGATCGATCAGATCCTGCGGCAATTGCCCGTCGCGAGCGAAGAAGCCGAAGCGGAGGCCGAGATCGAACCCCTGATCGCGATGGCCGAGGAAGTGCTGGCGAGTGGCGACGGCCAGCGCGCGCTGTCGATCTTCGATCAACTGATCGAGATGGCGCCCGATCATCCGGCGGTGCTGTCGGGCCGAATCCGCGCGCTGATCGCCGCAGGACTGCCCGATGATGCCGAAGCGGCGATCGCGGCATTGCCCGAAGACGTCGCCAAATTGCCCGAGATCGGTCGCGCGAAATCGGCGCTGGCGCTGGCGCGCGAGGCAAAGCCCGTCGACGATCTGGCAGGGCTCGCCGCGCGCGCCGCCGCCAATCCGGCGGACATGGATGTCCGATATGAACTCGCCGGCGGTCAGATGGCAGCGGGCGACCGCGATGCCGCCGCCGACACGCTGCTCGCGATGATCGCCGACGAACGCGACTGGCATGAGGGCGCGGCGCGGTCGCGGTTGCTGAAATTGTTCGATGTCGTCGGGCTCGAAGACCCCTGGGTCTCGGCGCAGCGTCGGCGGCTGTCGGCGATCCTTTTCGGATGAATACTCTGCGCACTACGACCCGGTTATCGGTTTTCCCGCTACCCGGCGCGCTGCTGTTCCCGCGGATGCACCTGCCGCTGCATATCTTCGAGGATCGCTACAAGGCGCTGATGAGCGATGCGATGGCGCGTGACCGGCGGATCGGCATGGTCCAGCCGCGCGGCAATGGCACCCCGCCGCCGCTGTTCGAGATTGGCTGTGTCGGCAAGATCGCTCAATTCGAGGCGCTCGACGATGGCCGCTACAATCTCGTGCTTGAGGGCCTGTCGCTGTTCCGCATCGTTCGCGAGCTCGACGTGCCGACGCCTTTTCGTCAGGTCGAGGCAGAATTGCTGCCGACGGCGCCCGATCAGGAAATCCTGTCGTTGAGCGGGCGGGCAGCGCTCGAGATGGAATCGCGCCGTTTTGCCGAGGCGCAGGGTTATGCGGTCGATTGGGAGGCGGTCGGTCGCCTTGATGACGAAGCGCTCGTCAACGGCGTTGCCCAGATTGCCCCGTTCGATGTCGCGGCCAAGCAGGCGTTGCTCGAATCGGCAAATCTTGAGGATCGCGCCGAACTGATCGTTCAGCTGATGCAGTTTTTCGGGCGGCATGACGGCGAGGATTCGGTCACGTTGCAATGAGCAGCCCTGCGCCGCTCGATCCGTGGCTGCTTTCCATTCTCGTCTGCCCGCTCACCCGGACGCCGCTTCGGCATGACGCGGCAGCGCAGGAACTGATTTCAGATATCGCCGGGCTGGCTTATCCGATTCGTGATGGCGTACCGGTGATGCTGATCGAAGAGGCGCGGTCGCTGGGCGCTGGCTGACTAGACCATTTCGCCCGTCAGCAGCCTGGGCAGATCACCCGACTCGCCCCGCGCCTCCGCCATGAAACGCGCCTTGAGCGGCGGCAGCGCGTTGACGGCCGAAATGCCGATGCGCCGGACAGCGCTCGCCGCCCTGCCAGGCACGCCGAACAGCCGGTTCAGGCCATCGGTCGCAACCGCCACCATCAACGTATCGATGCCGCGCCACCGCTCATAGCGGGCCAGCAATTGCGGATCGCCAAGGTCCATGCCGAGCCGCTTGCCCTCCACCAGCACTTCGGCAAGCGTCGCGACATCGCGAAAGCCGAGGTTGAGCCCCTGCCCCGCGATCGGATGGATGCCGTGCGCCGCGTCCCCCACCAGCGCCAGCCGCTGCGCGGTGATGGTCGCTGCATGATGAAAGCCGAGCGGGTAGGTCGATCGCTGGGCAAGCCCGCTCAACCGCCCGAGAAAACCGCCCATGCGCCTTTCGGCCTCGGCAAGAAAGGCGCGGTCGCCGAGTTTCAGCATCGCGGCCGCATCACGTTCGCTCACCGTCCAGACGAGCGCTGAGCGATTAACGCCGCCGACGGGCAACAGCGGCAGGATCGCAAACGGACCGGCGGGATAGAAAATCTCATAGGCGCAATTGCCGTGCGGCCGCTCATGCTCGAACGCGGTGATGATCGCGTTGTGATGATAGGACCAGCGGGTGATATTGATCCCGGCCGCCGTGCGCGTCGGCGAATTGCGCCCTTCCGCCGCGATCAGCAGCGGCGCCGCGACAACACTGCCGTCGCTGAGCACCGCCTCGACCCCTGTATCGTTGCGTGTCATCGAAATCGCCCGGGTCCGCATCCGCAGGTCGATCGCATCGGATGCGCTGGCCGCCTGATGCAGCACGGTCCGCAAAAGCCGGTTCTCATACATCGTTCCCAAGGCGCCGCCTTCGCCGCCCGGGGCGAAATCGAGCTTGCCGGGTTCCAGCCCGTCGCTGACCCGGATCGATTCGATCGGGCACCCCTTGCCGGCAAGCAGCGCACCGATGCCGATCGCATCGAGCATCCGGTGGCTGGCGCTGGCGACCGCCGACGCGCGACCATCAAAGCCGGCGCCGAGCATGACCGCCGGATCGGCTGGATCGACGACGATCGAGGTGATGGCATGCGCGCCAAGCGCAAGCGCCAGGCTGCACCCGACCAGGCCGCCCCCCAGGATGATGACATCGGCACGGGTTGGGGCGGAGAGTGGGAGAGCGTTTTCCATGCGCCTTCACTAACGCCGTCGGATGCCGCTGCCAACGCCTCTGGCTTGACGCGGGACTCGCCAACGACGATTGTGCGCTACCAGAACATCGTGCGTACATTGACGAAAGAAGGGCAGATGGCGACTCGGGCGAATCAGTCGCTTTGGCGTGACACCGTGCGACACGGCGCCCGGCGCAGCGGCGCGCTGATCGGGGCGATGGCGCTCACGCTCGCGACGTTGGCACTGGCAGTCATTCTGATCAGTTATCACCCCGGCGACCCGTCGTTGAGTACGGCTGCGGGCGGCCCACCGCGCAATCTGCTCGGCGCGGGCGGGGCGATGCTGGCGGATGCGGTGCTCGGGCTGGTCGGCTGGCCGGTGGCGCTGCTGGTGCCGTTTTCGCTGTTGATCGCGAGCCGGCTGTGGCGGGACGTACCCGTCGGGCGCTGGCGCGTGATGCTCGCAAAGGCGCTGATCGGGTGCGCCCTGATGGGCACCACGCTGGCGCTCGTCTCGGGCGGGGCGGTCGATACCCTGCCGGCGGGCTATGGCGGCGCGGTCGGACTGGGACTGGCGGGATTGCTCCGCTTCGGCACTGCAGGGATCGGCGATCCGATCGCAATTCTATGGACCGAGCGCGGCGTCGGCGCGCTGTTCGGCCTCGCAGGAGCAATAGTATACGGGCTCAGCTATGAAATCGACCTGAGCGAACGCCAGTGGCGGCCACGCCTGACGGCGCGCGAGATGGTGGATGACGGGGATGAGGAAGAAATTCCCGCAGAGCCCGTTCGCAAACCCGCACCGCGCCCCGTGGCGGCCCCTGAAAACCGGCCGGGGCCGGTCATCGCCGAACGCGCGGTGGCGCCCTCCACCGCAAAGCCGCGTACCAAACAGGCATCGCTCGATCTGCGCGACAATTACCGTCTGCCGCCGCTCGATCTGCTCACCAAGGCGCCGGCGACGGGCAACACCGTGGTCGACAAGGTCGCGCTCGAACGCAATGCCCGCCTCCTAGAATCCGTGCTTGATGATTTCCACGTCAAGGGATCGATCGTCGAGGTGCGACCGGGCCCGGTGGTGACGATGTACGAGCTCGAGCCCGCATCGGGCATCAAGGCGAGCCGCGTGATCCAGCTCGCCGACGATATCGCCCGTAACATGTCGGCGATTTCGGCGCGCGTTGCGACGATTCCCGGGCGCAGCGTGATCGGCATCGAATTGCCCAACGCCAAGCGGGAGACGGTCAACCTGCACGAACTCGTCGGCAGCCAGAGCTTTGAGGATCAGGCGTGCCAGCTGCCGATCATCCTGGGCAAGAATATCGCCGGCGATCCCGTTATCGCCGATCTCGCGCCGATGCCGCATCTGCTCGTCGCGGGCACCACCGGCTCTGGCAAGTCGGTGGGGCTCAACTGCATGATCCTGTCGTTGCTCTATCGGCTTACCCCCGATCAGTGCCGGATGATCATGATCGATCCGAAAATGCTCGAACTGTCGATGTATGCCGATATCCCGCATCTCCTCGCCCCGGTCGTCACCGAGCCGGCCAAGGCGGTGCGCGCACTGAAATGGGCGGTCGAGCAGATGGAGGATCGCTACCGCATGCTCGCCTCGGTGAACGTGCGCAGCCTTGCCTCGTTCAATGACAAGGTGCGCGCCGCCAAGGCCAAGGGCCAGCCCTTGGGCCGCAAGGTACAGACGGGCTATGACCCCGGCAGCGGCCAGCCGATTTACGAGGAAGAACAACTCGATTTCCAACCGCTGCCACAAATCGTGATCATCGTCGACGAACTCGCCGATCTGATGATGACGGCGGGCAAGGAGGTTGAGTTCCTGATCCAGCGGCTCGCGCAAAAGGCGCGGGCAGCCGGCATCCACCTGATCATGGCGACGCAGCGCCCCTCGGTCGATGTGATCACCGGCGTGATCAAGGCCAATCTGCCGACGCGGATCAGCTTCCACGTGACGTCGAAGATCGATTCGCGCACGATCCTGGGCGAACAGGGCGCCGAACAGCTGCTGGGGCGCGGCGACATGCTCTACATGCCCGGCGGCAAGCAGATTGCGCGCGTCCACGGGCCTTTCGTCTCCGATGACGAAGTCCAGGCCGTCGCCAATCACTGGCGCGGCCAGGGCCAGCCGGATTATATCCAGTCGGTCACCGAGGAGCCCGAAGACGGCTTCGCGCTAGACGGCGCACCCGATGGCGAGGATTCGGCGGAGGACCAGCAATATCGGAGCGCCCGTCAGCTGGTGGCGGAAAGCCAGAAGGCATCGACGTCATGGCTCCAGCGTCAATTGCGCATCGGCTATAACAGCGCCGCCCGGCTGATCGAGCGAATGGAAAAGGACGGCCTTGTCTCTCGCCCCGATCATGTCGGCCGTCGCGAGGTGCTGATGGATCAGGAAGGCCGGCCGATCTGATCGCAGAACGGCTGCATTGGGTTCATCCGAGGTTCAAGCCGCTCCGGCAAAGCCTGATCATGCTATTTTGGAGAGATGTTGCCGTGGTTTTCCGGCTCCTTTTTGCACTGCCGCTCATGATGATGGCGGCGACCGCGATTGCCGCGCCGGCGACGGGCGATCTCGCGCTTGTTCAGGCGCATCTGGCCGCCGCCGAAACGATGACTGCCGATTTCAGCCAGACCGATCGCAGCGGCAAGACGTTGAACGGCGTACTCACGCTGAAAAAGCCGGGCAAGATTCGTTTTCAATATGAAAAGGGCGTGCCGATCCTCGTCGTGAGCGATGGCAAGGGACTCTGGTTCCTCGATTATTCGGTGGGGCAAAAACAACGCTGGCCGATCGGCAACTCGCCGCTCGGTGTGCTGCTCGATCCAAGCAAGGACGCGACGCGCTTTGCCAAGATCATCCCCGGCGTCGATTCAAGGATCATCTCGGTCGAGGCGAGCGACCCCAAACATCCTGAATATGGCCGGATCACGTTGGTCTTTGCACGGACGCCAGGTTCGCCGGGCGGGCTGATGATGCAGGGCTGGGTCGCGCTCGATGCGCAGAACAACCGGACGACGGTGCGGCTGGCGAATCAACGGTTCAATGGCCCGGTTTCCGACCAGGCGTTCCGTTTCAACGATCCACGCCCGGCATCACGGCGAAACTGAATTCCATTCATACTGGCGACAGGTTCATCGCGATATTAACAGAATTGCGAGTGCGGATTACCGGGATTTTCCCCCTGTTGCCCGGTTTTTTCCGCATTCTGCCTGCGTGACGAACGCTAGGTCGGCCCTCGTTCCATGCCCCCGGAGCGAGGGCCTTTCCATGTCAGGCGCGCGCATTGGTGCGGGGCTGGTGAAGCAAGGTTGGCGGGGCTACATCGCGGCATGGCCGGAACGATCAAGATCGCCTCATGGAACATCAACTCGGTGCGGTTTCGGATCGGCATCGTCGAACGGTTTTTGCGCGAGGCAGCGCCCGATGTCCTGTGCCTTCAGGAAACCAAGGTCATCGACGGCGATTTTCCGCAAGAAGCCTTCCGCGCGCTCGGCTATCGCCACATCATGCTCCATGGCCAGCGGATGCACCACGGGGTCGCCATCGTCAGCCGCGTGCCGATCGCCGCCGATGATCGGCTAGACTGGCAGGCCAACCGCGAGGCGCGACATATCGGCGCTCGGCTGGAAAGCGGGCTGCGGCTCGAAAATGTCTATGTGCCCGCCGGCGGCGACGTGCCCGACCGCGAGGTGAACCCCAAATTCGGGCAGAAGCTCGATTTCGTCGAGCGGATGACGCGCTGGTCGGAAGGGTTGCAAGTGCCGACGCTGCTGGTCGGCGATTTCAACATCGCGCCGCTCGAATCAGACGTGTGGAGCCACAAGCAGCTGATCGATGTCGTCAGTCATACGCCGATCGAGGTTGCCGCGCTCGCCGGGCTGCAAGGATCGAACGACTGGGTCGATCTCGGGCGGCATTTCGTTCCCGCGCCGGCGCGGCTCTACACCTGGTGGAGCTACCGGGCGAAAGACTGGGCGGCATCCGATCGCGGACGGCGGCTCGATCATATGTGGGCGACCGCCGATGTCGCGAAGACGGCGGTGGCGCATCAGGTGTTCGAGGATTGCCGAAACTGGCTCAAGCCCTCCGATCACGTACCCATCATGACCGAATTCGCGCTGTGAGCGCACGCGATGTTGCCCGCGCGATCGATGCGCTCAGGCGTGGCTGGCCGGTGGGGATTCGCGGCGAGGCCGGGATTCTTGCGCTGCTCGCCATCGAGACCGCAGACCGCGAGCGGCTTGCTGCATTCGACCCAGAGGCTACTGCGCCGGTGCTGCTGTCGTCGGGCCGGGCGATCACCCTGAAACTGGCCAATCAACGCGCGGCGGCAGCGCCCGATTGCCCGGTGGTTGTCGCGCGGACGCCGTGGCTCGATTTCGATACCGCAACCGCGCTTGCCGATCCGCAGCTCGATCTGGCGACGCCCTTCAAGGGCCCGTTCCGCGCGATCGACCCCCGTGATGGCCCGACCGCGCGCGCGGGGCTGAGGCTGGCGACGCTCGCCGGGATGCTGCCGGCATTCTTCGCAATCGACGATGGACCAACCGAGGTGGTCGCCTCGCTCGCCGACATCGACGCGCATGAAGACGCCATGCGCCTGACGATCGCGACCCGCGCGCATCTGCCCGTGCGCGGCGCGGAAAGTGCCGAGATCGTCGCCTTTCGCACCCCGGAAATGCCCGGCGAGCATGTCGCGTTGATGATCGGCGCGCCCAATGGGCAGCCGCCACTGGTGCGGCTGCACAGCGAATGCCTGACGGGCGATGTGCTGGGATCGCTGAAATGCGATTGCGGACCGCAGCTGGACGCCGCGATCGCCGCGATCGCCGCCAATGGTTGGGGGATATTGCTCTATCTGCGGCAGGAAGGGCGCGGGATTGGCCTGATCAACAAGCTGCGCGCTTATGCGCTTCAGGATCAGGGCTTCGATACCGTCGATGCCAACACCCGGCTGGGATTCGCGGTCGATTCGCGCAATTTTGCGGTGGCGGCGCGGATGCTTGGTCTGCTGGGTCAACGGACGGTGCGGCTGCTCACCAACAATCCCGAAAAGGTCGCGCAGCTCGAGGCCGCGGGCATCCGCGTTGCCGAGCGCGTGCCGCACATCCTGCCGGCCAACCCCCATAACGAACGCTATCTGGCAACCAAGCGCGACCGCACCGGCCACCAATTCTAGCCACGGGCGGCGATGAGCCGGGCAACCTCGCCAAAATCATGCGCGATGGCCCCAACGCCGATGGTCCGGAGCCGCTGTTCATGGTCAGGCGTGCAATGCCGGCCCGCACACAGGCCGATGACATAAGCACCCGAGGCGACGGCACCGGTCGCGCCAACGGGCGAATCCTCAATGATCGCGCATCGATCGATCGGCACGCCGATGAAGGCTGCGGCGTGGAGATAGAGGTCGGGCGCGGGTTTGCCGCGCGACACATGTTCCTTCCCGCTGAAGATGTAGTCGCCAAAGGCGGCGCGCAGACCGATATGGTCGAGATGGCGGGCGATCCACCGGGTCGAGCTTGACGAGGCGATCGCCCGGGGGAGCGAATCGGGCAGTGACAGCACAAAATCGACGGCGCCGGCGATCGGCGCGATACCTTCTTCCATCACGCGCGCGTCCTCGGCCCCGCGCGCCGAATGGAAATCGTCAGGCAGCGGGCCGCCGATCCATCGCTCAACTGCTGCGTGAAAGTCGCGATCGGCAAGCCCCATGAAGTGCGCCATCGATTGTTCAATCGTCGTCGGATGGCCAGCGGCGGTGAGGTAGCGCGCGATTTGCGCGTTGCCGACATATTCGCTGTCGATCAGCACGCCGTCGAAATCGAAGATGATGCCAGCGATCGTCATCCCCGTTCCCCGAACAAGGCGCTGCCGACGCGGACATGCGTCGCACCGATCGTCACGGCGTTCTCGAAGTCGCCTGACATGCCCATGCTGAGCCCATCAAGGCCATGGTCGAGCGCCAGCTTAGCCAGCAGCGCAAAATAGGGTGCAGGCTCGAGATCGGCGGGCGGCAGGCACATCAGGCCGGCAAGTGGCAGGTCAGCCGTCCGAGCCGCTGCAATCAAAGCCGCAAGATCGGCGGTCGGCACGCCACCTTTTTGCGGTTCGTCACCGATATTGACCTGGATGAAGCAGGGCGGCCGCCGTCCTGCCTTATCCATCGCCCGGGCAAGCGCCGTCACCAGCGATGGGCGGTCGACCGAGTGGATCGCATCGAACAGCGTAACAGCCGCCTCTGCCTTGTTCGATTGCAGCTGGCCGATCAGATGCAGCGCGATGTCGGGCACCTGCTCCATGAGCGGTGGCCATTTCTGCTCGGCTTCCTGCACGCGGTTTTCCCCGAATACGCGCTGGCCGGCGGCGATGAGCGGTTCGATGGCAGTTCCGGGATGGGTTTTCGACACCGCAATCAACGTCACTTCGTCCGCGTTGCGGCCAGCGAGCTTTGCAGCGGCAGCGATCCGATCGTGAATTTGGTTGAGGCGGTTGGCGCGTTCGCTTGTGGTCATCGCGGCTGCTATACGGATCGACGTGCCGCCTCGCCACCCTCCACTCCCCCGGTTATGGCTGATGACCGACGAACGGATGGGCGATGCGCTTTGGCCGGCTCTTGCACGGTTGCCCAAGGGCAGTGGCGTCGTATTCAGGCATTACGGAATTGCGCTGCCCGAACGTCGGGCGCTGTTCGCGCGCGTGAGCCGGATTGCGCAGCGCCGTCGGCTGATTCTGGTCAGAGCTGGCGCCGAGCGGCTGGGGCGGATGGAGGCGGGTATCCATGGCCGCCACCCCGGGCATTGTCGCGGCGTGAGAACCTGGCCCGCGCATGACGTCGCCGAGATGATTGCCGGCCGCCGCGCCGGGGCCGATCTCTTCTTCGTATCGCCGGTTTTTGCAACCCGCTCGCATCCGGGTGCACCGGTACTCGGGACGGTGCGCGCTACGGCGCTTGCGCGGTCGGCAGGCGGCCGGGCGATCGCGCTTGGCGGCATGAACGAGCGAACGGCACGCCGGCTCAGATCGTCAGGATTTTATGGATGGGCGGCAATCGATGCCTGGACCAAAACCGCCTAACCGGCGCCGCGATCAGAAGCGGAGCGCAGTGCCGATATAAACCGCCTGGCTGTCACGGCGATTGTTTGAAAGCCGCTCAAGCCGGTTGTTATCCGATTTGCGCGATCCGGCCGTCAAGTCGATATTGCGTGAGAGCGAGAAAGAGCCAGCATCAATCACGGTATCATCGACCACGAGCCGCGACGGTCCGCTGACCGCATGATCGGCGGCGCGCACACCCGGGCGCTTGGCGATATCGAGTCGATCGTGATTGCCGAGCACCGACAGATCCAGCCCCGCCATGTCGCCGGACGAGGCAAAACGCTTCCAGCCTACCGAAGCGCCGAGATTATAAGCGATCGGCGCCACCTGAACGGTAGGCGCAACCGGATCGATGGGATCGGCCTGGATGGAGCCGATCGTGCCGAGCGACGACGACTGGACACGGACCGCAATCGTTACGGCTCGCGTGCCGGCGCGTGCCGTTTCCGAAGGGGTGAAGCGATAAGCAGACTTGCCGACACCAGTGCGTGCCAGCAGGGCGGCAAGCTTTGGATCGGCGGAAGCTGGCGTGAAGCTGGCGATTGCCGGGGTTTTCGCTGCCGAATCGAACGCAACGGCGTTGGCTGCTGTATCGAGCGCCCCGAACGCAGGTGCCATCACTCCAGCGGCAATTGCCACCCCGAGCAGGCTTCCAACGATCTGACGGCGCGTCACGGCATAGTCCTCCAATTGCAGTTCAACATCTCTATCACGCTTTTGTGCCCGCATGCCACCTGATAGAATCGCCTCGGGAGTCGCTTTATCGGTGAAGTGTTGCAATCTGCCCACACCGCAATCGCCCTCCCGCCACGCTTGCGGGTTGCGTGAGACCATCTATAGATGCCTGCCCAGTCGATATCATTCGCTTTCAGGAACCTGCCCATGACCCGCTTGTTGCGCACCGCGCTCGTGGTTTCGCTGATCGTCCCGCTTGCGGCCTGCGGTGGCAGGAATCATCCGCGTGGCGATATCGCCGCGTCGAAGATCACGACGATCGGCGTGAACAGCTATCTATGGCGCGCGACGCTCGACACGCTGAGCTTCATGCCGTTGCTGCAGACCGATTCGAACGGCGGCGTCATCGTTACCGACTGGTATGCCAATCCGGCCGCCCCCGCTGAACGCATGAAGGTGACGGTGTCGATCCTCGACCAGGATCTGCGCGCCGATGCGGTGCGTGTGGCCGTACTGCGCCAGATCAACCGGGACGGCACCTGGGTCGACGCGCCGGTGCGTGCCGCGACTTCGCAAAAGCTCGAGGATATCATCCTGACGCATGCGCGCGATCTGCGCCGCGCCGCTGTCACCGGGTAGGGGACAGCGCATGGCGTCGCGCTTCAACGCGCTGAAGGCGGACGCGGCGTGGCAGGCGGTGTGGGAAGAGCGGCAGACCTTCGCCGCGCCCGATACCGATGATGACGGGCGCCCGCGCAGCTACATTCTGGAGATGTTCCCCTATCCATCGGGGCACATCCATATGGGCCATGTCCGCAACTATACGATGGGCGATGTACTCGCGCGCTATCGTCGGATGACTGGCCATGCCGTGCTTCATCCGATGGGATGGGACGCATTCGGCATGCCGGCGGAAAATGCCGCGATCGACAAGGGCGTCCATCCGGGCGGCTGGACGCGCGCCAATATCGACAGGATGCGCGCGCAGTTGAAGCGCCTTGGCTTTGCGCTCGACTGGGGTCGTGAATTCGCCACTTGCGATCCAAGCTATTACGGGCACGAGCAGGCACTGTTCCTCGATCTGATGGCGGCAGGGCTCGTCTATCGCCGCGAGTCGGCGGTGAACTGGGATCCCGTCGACATGACCGTGCTCGCCAATGAGCAGGTGATCGACGGGCGCGGCTGGCGTTCGGGCGCGTTGATCGAGCGGCGCAAATTGTCGCAGTGGTTTTTGAAGATCACCGATTTCGGCGAGGAATTGCTCGACGGCCTGCACTATCTGGAACATTGGCCCGACAAGGTGCGACTGATGCAGGAAAACTGGATCGGCCGCAGCCAGGGCCTAGCCTTCCGCTTCGCGCTGTCGGTTGGCGGCGATGTCGAGGTGTTCACGACGCGGCCCGACACGATTTTCGGCGCAAGCTTCGTCGCGGTCGCGGCCGACCACCCCATCGCGCGCGCCGTTGCCGAGAATAACCCGGAAGCCGCCGCCTTTATCGAGCTTTGCCGCAAGGGCGGGACGACGGCGGCCGAGCTGGAAACGCAGGAAAAGCTGGGGTTCGACACCGGGCTTCGCGCCGCGCATCCGTTCGATCCGGACTGGCGCCTGCCCGTCTATATCGCCAATTTCGTGCTGATGGACTATGGCACCGGCGCAGTGTTCGGCGTCCCCGCGCATGACCAGCGCGATCTGGATTTCGCGCGGAAATACGACCTTCCCGTGCGGCGCGTCGTTTCAGACGGCGATCAGGACGCGCCGCTTTTTGCCGGCAACGAAGCCTATACCGGCCCCGGGACGCTGGTGAACTCGCATTTCCTCGACGGCATGGACGTGGAGGATGCCAAGCGAACCGTCATCCGCCGCGCTGAAGACGATGGTTGGGGTCAGGGCCGCACCGTGTTCCGCTTGCGCGACTGGGGCGTGTCGCGACAGCGTTATTGGGGGACGCCAATCCCCGTCATCCACTGCGCCGATTGCGGGATCGTGCCCGTGCCGCGCGACCAGTTGCCCGTCGTCCTGCCCGATGATGTGAGCTTCGACGTCCCCGGCAACCCGCTCGACCGGCATCCGACCTGGAAGCATGTCGCCTGTCCGGCATGCGGCGGGGAGGCGCGACGCGAGACCGACACGCTCGATACCTTCGTCAACTCCTCCTGGTATTTCATCCGCTTCGCCAGCCAGCCGACCGACAAGGCATTCGACAAGGCAGCCGCCGAACGCTGGCTGCCCGTCACCCAATATATCGGCGGGGTCGAGCATGCGATCCTGCATTTGCTCTATGCGCGCTTCTGGACGCGGGCCCTGCAGCGGCTTGGGAAACTTGACGTTGCCGAACCCTTTGCCGGGCTGTTCACCCAAGGGATGGTGACGCACGAGACGTACAAGGCCGAGGACGGGCGCTGGCTCGCCCCCGATGAGGTCATCGACCGCGATGGCGGCTTCGTCGAGCGCGACAGCGGATCGCCCGTAGCAGTCGGCCGTGTCGAGAAGATGTCCAAATCGAAGCGCAACACGATCGATCCCGAGCCGATCGTCGATCAGTACGGCGCCGATGCCGTGCGCTGGTTCATGCTGTCGGACAGCCCGCCCGAGCGCGATTTTCCGTGGAGCGAGAGCGGAATCGAAGGCGCCTGGCGCTTCATCCAGCGGTTGTGGCGGCTGTTTCAGCCAAACAGCGAGATCGTTACCGGCAACGACGCCGCGCTCGACCGCAAAGTGCACCAGACGATCGCTGGAGTCGCCGCCGATATCGAAGCGCTCGCCTTCAACAAGGCAGTGGCCCGGCTCTATGAGCTCGCGAACGCGATCGAACGCGCGGTACCGTCTGCGTCGCGGAGCGAAGCGGTGATGACGATGCTGCGGCTGGTCGCGCCGATGACGCCGCATCTCGCCGAGGAGATCTGGGCGATGACTGGCGGTGAGGGCCTGATCGCCGACGCCGCTTGGCCGAAGGCCAACCCCGCGCTGCTGATCGACGACGAAGTGACGATCGCTATCCAGATCAACGGCAAGCTGCGCGACACGCTCGTCATGCCGCGTGGGCTGGACAAAGCCACCATCGAAGCGGCGGCGCTCGCCTCCGACAAGATTGTCCGGTTGCTTGACGGCCAGCCACCGCGCAAGGTGATCGTCGTGCCCGATCGACTCGTCAATCTCGTCGCATGAGGCGGCTCGCCCCCCTCATCGCCGGCCTCGCACTGGCGCTTGCCGGCTGTGGCTTGCACCCGCTTTATGGTGGCGGCAGCGGCGGGCGTGTCGCCACTTTGCTCGGCCATGTCGAAGTTGCGCCGATCGCGGGGCAGGCGGGATATCTGGTCGGCAATGCAGTGAAGGATCAACTCGCGGCGCGGCGCGGCGAGACTCCGCTTTACCGGCTAGAGGTGAAGCTCGACGACAAGATCACGGGGCTCGGCGTGCGTGGCGATGATACCGTCACGCGGGAACGGCGAACGCTGCGCGCGCGCTATCAGCTGATCGATCTTTCCAACGGCCTGGTGGTGCTTGACGCAACGGCGGGCTCCGACGCAGGCGTCGATGTCGTCGGTTCGGAATACGCGACGATCGCCGCTGAAAACACCGCGCTGGAGCGGCTGTCGGGGATCGTCGCCGACCAAATCGTCGCGCGCGTCGCGCTCTATGCCGAGCGAATGACCCCGCCGGCGCCGTGAAGGCGAACCCGACGCAGCTGAGGAACGCGCTCGACAGCGCGAGCCCTGCCATCCGGCTCTATCTCCTCCATGGACCCAACGAATCGAGTGCGCGCGACTGGGCGCAACGCCTTGCCCGCGCGATGGGGCCAGATGCCGAGCGCGTGGATATCGACGGCGCCGTATTGAAGGGTGACCCCGGGCGATTGGTGACCGAGGCGGCATCGCTATCGCTGTTCGGCGGTGCGCGCCATATCCGAATATCGGGTGTCGGCGAGGAAAGTCTTGAGGCGCTGACGCTCCTTCTCGATGCCGAACGCGCCGGCAATCCGGTGATTGCGATCGGACCGACGCTGAAAGGCACGAGCAAAGTCGTCAAGTTGGCGCTGGCAGCACCCGCCGCGATGAGTTTTGCTTGTTACCTGCCCGATGCGGCCGAGGCGGACCGGCTTGCAGCAGCAATCGCCAGCGAACATGGGCTGCGCACCACTGGGCAGACCGCAAGTCGGCTGGTCGCTGCAAGCGGCGGCGATCGGGCGATACTGACCCGCGAAATCGAGAAGATCGCGCTCTATCTGGACGCTGCGCCGGACCGCCCGGGCATTCTTGACGATAGCGCGATTGATGCTGTCGGCGCCGATCTGGGCGAGGCGGAGATGGCATTAGCGATCGATGCCGTGATTGGCGGCGACCCGGCAGCGCTTGGCCTGGAACTGGCGCGACTGAGCGAAGCGGGGATTTCGCCGATTCCGATGCTGCGCGGGCTCGTGCGGCGATTGATGACGCTGGCTGAGCTGCGCGCGGAGGTCGATCGCGGGGCATCGATCAACGATGTCATCGAACGGCACCGCATCTTCTTTCGCGAAAGGGCGTCGACCGCGCGGGCGCTGCGCAGCTGGTCTCCGGTCCGGATCAGCACCGCTATCGAGCGCCTTCGCCAGTCGGAACGCGCGATGATGGGATCGGGCAGCGCGGGGTCAATCCTTGCCGAGACCGCGTGTATGGCGATCGCGCGCGCTGGCCGCGCCCGACGCTAAAGCCGGTCGCCGCTCAGCCGCTGGCAGATCATGTCGAGCTGGTCGAGCGTCGAGTATGTCAGCATCACATTGCCGCCCTTCGGCCCGAAACTGATCTTGACGCTCAATCCCAGCAAATCGGCCAGCTGCCCCTCAAGCGCTGCGACATCATGGTTCGCGCCGTCGCTCGCAGATCGCCCATTGCGGGCTGCGGCGGGCTTTGCATTGCGTGCAAGCTTCTCGGTTTCGCGGACCGACAGCCCTTTGGCGATCACTTCGCCGACAAGCGTCTCGACATCGGGTGCACCGATCAGGGCGCGAGCGTGCCCCATAGTCAGCGTTCCGTCGATCACATACGCCTGGACCGTGCTCGGCAATTCCAGCAGCCGCATCAAATTGGCGACGTGACTGCGCGATTTATTGACGATCTTCGCCAGCGCATCCTGGGTGTGGCTGAAATCGTTGATCAGCCGGGCATAGGCCTCCGCTTCCTCGATGGCATTCAAATCCTGGCGCTGGATATTCTCGACTAGCGCGACTTCGAGCGTCTCAGCATCATCAAAGTCCCTAATGATTACAGGAACTTCATGAAGGCGCGCGCGCTGGGCCGCGCGCCAACGGCGCTCGCCAGCGACGATCTGAAACCCTTTGCCGAGCGGGCGGACGACGATCGGCTGGATGAGACCGCGCGATGCGATCGAGCCTGCCAGCTCATCAAGGGCAGCGTCGTCGAAATGTCGCCTTGGCTGGCCGGGGTGCGGGCTCAACGAGCCCACGGGCAGCATCCGCATGCCCGGCGTAGTGCTCGCCCCCGGAGCAACAGGTTCCTCGCGTTCGATATCGCCCATCAGCGCACTCAGGCCCCGACCGAGGCCAGGTCGCGATCGACGCAATACGGGATTTTCGGACGCTGGCGCTGTATTGGGATCGGTCATGCGGCCCTTGCCGATTCAGGTGCCGATTTCGGCTGGGGAGCGGGCAACCGTGCAATCAATTCACGGGCCAACGCGATATAGGCCTCCGATCCTGGGCAGCGATGATCGTAGATCAGCGCCGGTAGGCCGTGGCTCGGCGCTTCCGACAGGCGGACATTGCGTGGGATCACGGTGTCGAACACGACCTTGCCGAGGACTGCGCGAACATCGTCGGAAACCTGCTCGGTCAGGCGATTGCGACGATCATACATTGTCAGCGCAACCCCGAGGATTACGAGACCGGGGTTGAAGCGCGTGCGGATACGCTCGACGGTGTTCAGCAGCTGACTGAGCCCTTCGAGCGCGAAGAATTCGCACTGCAGCGGGACCAGCAGCGAATCAGCGGCCACCATCGCGTTCATCGTCAGTAACCCCAGCGAGGGCGGACAATCGATCAGGATCACGTCCCACCGATCGCCGGCCCGACGGATAACCTTTTCGAGCCGGTGCGTTCGCTCGACGAATTCAACGAGCTCTATCTCGGCGCCCGACAGATCGGCCGTTGCCGGCACGATATCGAGACCGGGCACCTTTGTCGGGATGCAGGTTTCTTCAAGGCCGACGTCACCGATGAGCAAATCGTAAGAAGAACGCATGCGATCCGCTCGCCTGATCCCCAAACCCGTCGATGCATTTCCTTGCGGATCGAGATCGATCAACAGCACGTGGAGACCGGTCGCGGCCAAGGCGGTGCCCAGGTTGATCGCGGTCGTTGTTTTGCCGACCCCGCCCTTTTGATTCGCAATCGTGATGCACGTCATCGGCGAGCCACACCTTTTGCAATGATGATAAGCGATCCCGGTTCAGTAATGCTCTGTTCCACGTGGAACGAACCATGCCACGTCTGCTGCGCCGCTGCCACTTCTTCTCGCGCCGAGCGACCTTTTGGCAGCAGCCAGAGCGTATCCTTGTGCGCCAGATGCACACCTGCAGCCAGTAGCTCGGGCAATGCCGCCACGGCTCGTGCCGAGATGATGTCGCCCCACGCCTTCACCTGCTCGGCATTTTTCGCTTCGACAGTCACGCGATCGCCCAGCGTAAGCTCACCGATCATCGCCTTGAGAAAATCCGCTCGACGTCGCCTTGGCTCGATCAAGATCACCGGCATGTCAGTTAGCAGCGCCGCGACCAAACCCGGGAAGCCTGCCCCGGTACCAATGTCGATCCAGCTGCCTCCCGCTCCCGCCGCATCGCCTGCCAGCACGACAAGTTGCGCCGAGTCGACAACATGCCGGAGCCAAATGCTCGACATACTGGCTTTCGACAACAAATTCTGGACTGTGCTTTCGGCAATGATCAGATCGACCATCCGCGCCAACAGCGTTTCACGTGGAACACCAAAGCGCGCGGCCAGCCATTGCCGCGCTTCGGCTTCGGTCATGCGGCGCGTCGCTGCACATGGAGGAGCACAGCAGATAGCGCGGCGGGCGTTATCCCTCTTATCCGCCCTGCCGCTGCCAATGAGCCCGGCGCAGACTTCGTTAGTCGCTCGACCATCTCGGTCGACAGCCCAGGGATAGCTGCATAGCTGATGTCGGGCGGGATGCGCACCTTTTCGTCTCGCCGCAGCTGAGCGATTTCGGCATGTTGACGCTCAAGATACGGCGCATAGCGGGCATCTTCGGCAATCTCGCTCAACAGATTTGGATCATATCGCGCTTGATCGAGCCCCGGCAGAACTTGAGTCATCGTCACGCCAGGGAAGCGGAGCCATTCGCGTGCCGATCGACGCGACCCGTCCTCAGATACCGCGCCGCCGCCAGCCTTTACACAAGCGGACGAGATCACCGAATCGAGCGCCTTGTCGATCTCACATCGCGCTGAATCGCGCGCCTCATACCGTTGTTTGCGGGCAGTGCTCAGACAATTGGCCTTTAGAGCTACGGCTCCCAGCCGCGTTTCGGCATTGTCGGCGCGAAGGTGGAGGCGGTATTCAGCCCTTGCGGTCAGCATCCGATAAGGCTCGGTCACACCCTGCAATACGAGGTCGTCGATGAGCACGCCAAGGTAACTCGACGATCGATCGAGCATCACCGGATCAAGGCCCAGCGCAACGCCAGCCGCATTCAGCCCCGCGATCAGTCCTTGGGCTGCCGCCTCCTCATATCCTGTCGTGCCGTTGAGCTGCCCCGCACAGAACAGACCCGCCACGGCACGCGACTGCAATTCATGGTCGAGCGAGCGGGGGTCGATGAAATCATATTCGACGGCATAGCCAGCGGTAACGATTTCAACCCGCTCGAGCCCGGCAATCGTGCGGACCATCGCAAGCTGCACATCGGCGGGTAGCGATGTCGAGATCCCGTTGGGATAGATGACGGGATCATCAAGACCCTCGGGCTCGAGGAATATCTGGTGTCCGTCGCGATCGCCGAAGCGGGCGATCTTGTCTTCGATCGACGGACAATATCGCGGGCCCAGTCCTTCGATGTCACCCGAATAAAGCGGCGACTGATCGAGGCTCGCGCGGATCAGCGCGTGGGTATTCGTGTTCGTCCGCGTGACCGCGCAAAAGAGCTGAGGGAGCGCGCGTCCCTCGGTGAGCGGAGACATCGTCCAACCGTCATCATCGGACGGCTGGCGGTCGAGCCGTGCCCAATCAATCGTCCGTCCATCGAGCCGGGGTGGGGTGCCAGTTTTGAGCCGTGCGACCGGTAAGTCGAGCGCCCGCAGCTGAATGCCGAGCCTGGTCGCCGCACGTTCGTCGATCCGGCCGCCTTCGCCCCGCTCCTCCCCACAGAAAAGCCGGCCACCCAGGAATGTGCCCGTCGCCAGGACGACCGCCGGGGCCTGAAGGCGACGACCGTCCGCCAACAACAGACCGATAACACGCTGCCCATCGATCTGTAGTTCGGCAGCTTCGCCCGCGATCACCTCAAGCCCGATTTGATCTGCGATCGAACGCTGGATGGCGCGTGCAAAAAGCCGTCGATCGGCCTGGACGCGCGGACCCTGAACAGCCGACCCCTTGCTCCTGTTGAGCATTCGGTAGTGAATACCCGCCGCATCGGTAGCGCGCGCGATCAGCCCGTCAAAGGCGTCAACTTCACGCACCAGATGACCCTTGCCCAACCCGCCAATGGCCGGATTGCACGACATCGCCCCGATTTTTTGCGGGTCGAAGCTGACAAGCGCCGTCCTTGCGCCCCTGCGCGCCGCAGCTGCAGCAGCTTCGGTGCCGGCATGGCCACCGCCAACCACGATCACATCATAATCGGTGCGCATGCGGCAATCGCTAGGTCGCACGCCCGTGCTTGTCAAAACTGTTCCACGTGGAACGTCATTTGCCGATGCAAAAAGTGGAAAACAAACTGTCCAGCATCGCCTCGACGCCGCTCCGCCCCGTTATTCGATCGAGCGCCAGACGCGCCAAGCGGAGCGACTCGGCAACCAGCAAGGGGTCGCTCTCCCGTCGAGCCTGATCAATCGCGTGGAAGGACCCCACGCATAGCGCACGCTGACGATCATTCAGCGCCAATTGGTCATCGCGCGGAAGCAACAACGCTGCGCGCTTCAGCAACTTCCGCCATAGCTCGGCGATACCCGCGCCCGTCAGTGCGGAAACCGGCATCCGGCCGTCGGGTGCTTGATGGCGCTCGCCATCGGCACGCGCCCACAACCACAAAGCCTCCTCGAGCGGCGGCGGATCATCGCCGAGCCAGATCAGAATATCCGCATCGCGAATGGCGGCGCCTGCGCGTTCGACCCCGATCAGCTCGATGGGGTCAGGACTGTCGTCGACCAGTCCCGCGGTGTCGATCAACAGAAATGCCGTGCCGTCATGGACCACCGGCGCTTCGATGCGATCTCGCGTCGTCCCCGCAATCGGTGAGACGATCGCCGCATCGCGCCCGGCCAGCACATTGAACAAGGTCGATTTGCCACTGTTCGGCGGACCAGCGAGAACGACGCGCACGCCATCCTTCAATCGCGTTGTCGTCGGCGCCTCAAGGACAGTCGCCATCTCGGCAGCGAGATGCCCCAAATCACGAATAACGCTCTCGGACGTGCCTCGCGCAACATCGCCTTCATCGGCGAAGTCCAATTGCGCCTCAACGACGGCAGACATCGACAGCAACCGATCGTTCCATGCGGCAACCATGCTGCTCAGCCGGCCCTCGGTTGCGGCCATTGCGGCGCGCCGTTGCGCTTCGGTCTCTGCCAACAGGAGGTCGCCGAGCCCCTC
Source organism: Sphingomonadales bacterium (assembly GCA_038230675.1). Lineage (GTDB taxonomy): Bacteria > Pseudomonadota > Alphaproteobacteria > Sphingomonadales > Sphingomonadaceae > Sphingomonas. The sequence goes on from JBBRMV010000014.1 coordinate 21,723, forward strand.
TGCCTGCGCCAGGTCTACCCGGCCATGCATCAGCGCGCGCCGCGTAAATTCTCCGGGCTCTGCCTGGCGCAGTCCGGGAACCGCGCCGAGCACGTTCATCACTGCCGCAATAACCGCCCGCCCGCCATGTATATGGAGTTCGACGATATCCTCCCCGGTGGCGCTGCCCGGACCAGGGCAGACCAGGACGAGGCATCGGTCGAGAAGCGTGCCGGAAACCGGATCGCGAAGCGACCGCAGCCGCGCGTGATAAGGTTCGGGAAGCGTGCCAGCCAGCGCCGTGCACGCATCGACCGCTCCGGCGCCACTGATCCGGATGACAGCGATCGCCGCTGGCGGCATGCCGCTAGAGACCGCGTAAATCGTGTCCAAGATGCTCAGCCCCTCGGCTTCATCGCACCCTCGAACATCGTCCTCCACAGGTTCATGCCCGCCTCCCCCATCGGTGCCCAGCTCTTCACCATCGCCTCGAGCATTTCGGGCTTTACCGTGCCATCCATCGAATCGAGCAGCGTACCGATATATTTGTCATGCACCGGGGTAAAATCGGGCAGGCCCATCACTCGCCGAGCCTCCTCGGGCGTGCATTCGACTTCGACGTTGATTTTCATGGCGCGTGTCCATCTCCGCTTGAGCATGAGCAAGCCGATCGGCATAACCCCTACATGTCTTTGCGCGATCATGGCGGAATCGCAACGCCCATCGGTTGCGTCGCCATTACCCTTGCCGGGGAAGAAGTGACCACACTCCATATCGGCAGTGTCGCCGTTCCACGTGGAACGTCGGCGGCCTGGCGCAATGCGGCCGACCAGATCGAGCAATGGCTGGCCGGAGAACGGCGGACATTCGAGCTTTTGCTGAAAACTGCACCAACGATCCGGGGCAATGAGTTGCGCCAAGCGATGATCGATATCGGCTATGCACAGACCATCAGTTACGGCGCCTTGGCAAAGCGCATCGCGTCAAGTCCACGCGCGATCGGACAGGCATGCGCTCGCAATCCCTTGCCCATCATCGTACCGTGCCACCGGGTATTGTCGTCTGGCGACAGGCTTGGATTCTATTCCGCAGGCGACGGACCCGACACCAAGGCCTGGCTGTTAACCCACGAGCAAAAGTTCGCCAGCGACGCGCTCTAGACGAAACCCGCCATCATCGGCTGCATGTCCAGCACCCCCTGATAAACCATGCGGCCCGCGACATAGACGATGATGACAAGCCCGATCCACGCAATCCAGCGATAACGCTCAATATATTTAGCGATGATATTGGCGGCGAGGCCCATCAGCGCGACCGAAAGGATCAGGCCGATCACCATGATCCCGGGATGTTCACGCGCCGCACCTGCAACCGCGAGCACATTGTCGAGGCTCATCGAAACATCCGCCGCCGCCACCGACCACGCGGCCGACGCAAAGCTTTTCGGGGCGCGGATGCCGCTCGTCTCGGTGGGCTCGTCGGTCGCGCTCCCGCCGCGCGGTTGCAGTTCGCGGTACATCTTCCAGGCGACCCACAGCAACAACAGCCCGCCGCCAAACACCAGCCCATATTCTTTGAAGCGTTCGAGCCCGAACAGGATCGCGACCGCAAACACGATCCGCAGCAACAGCGCGGCGACGATACCGACGGCGATCACCTGCTTGCGCTGATTGGCGGGCAAACCCGCGGCAAGCGCGCCCACGACAATGGCATTGTCGCCCGCAAGCGCCACGTCCAGCAGCACAACCGTCCCAAAAGCAATCAGTGCTGACCAGCTGCCGATATGGGCGATGTCATTGCTGATCTGCGACAGCAATCCGCCCATCGTCATCGGCGCGGCCGACGACGACGACACCAGTCCGATCAAACCCCAGATCACTGGTTCATCGAATCGAAGAAATCTTCGTTGGTCTTCGAATCCTTCATTTTATCGAGCAGGAACTCCATCGCATCGATCGTGCCCATCTGCATAAGAATGCGGCGCAGCACCCACATCTTTGACAGCTTGCCCTTGTCGACGAGCAATTCTTCCTTGCGGGTGCCCGATTTGCCGACGTCGAGCGCGGGGAAGATGCGCTTGTCAGCCACCTTGCGGTCAAGCACGATTTCGGAATTGCCCGTGCCCTTGAATTCCTCAAAGATCACTTCGTCCATCCGGCTGCCCGTATCAATCAGCGCGGTTGCGATGATCGACAGCGAACCACCCTCCTCGATATTGCGCGCCGCACCGAAAAAACGCTTCGGGCGTTGCAGCGCGTTGGCATCGACACCGCCGGTCAACACCTTCCCCGATGACGGAACGACGGTGTTGTAGGCCCGGCCGAGCCGCGTGATCGAATCGAGCAGGATCACGACATCCTTCTTGTGCTCGACCAGGCGCTTTGCCTTTTCAATAACCATTTCAGCAACTTGAACGTGGCGCTGCGCAGGTTCGTCGAAGGTCGAGGAGATCACCTCGCCCTTCACGCTGCGCTGCATGTCGGTCACTTCCTCGGGCCGTTCATCGATCAGCAGGACGATGAGAAAAACCTCGGGATGGTTGTCGGTAATCGCCTTGGCGATGTTCTGCAGCAGTACGGTCTTGCCGACGCGGGGCGGCGCGACGATCAGCGCGCGCTGGCCCTTGCCCTGCGGCGAGACGATGTCGATGACGCGCGCGGATTTGTCCTTGACGGTCGGATCTTGCGGATCGAGCGTTAGCTTCTCGTCAGGATAAAGCGGCGTCAGATTGTCGAAGTTGACGCGGTGGCGCACCGCATCGGGATCGTCAAAATTGACCGATGTCAGCCGGGTCAGCGCGAAATAACGCTCGCCGTCCTTGGGGCCGCGAATTTCACCCTCGACAGTATCGCCGGTACGCAGGCCGAATTTGCGAACTTGGTTGGGCGAGATATAAATATCGTCGGGGCCAGCGAGATAATTGGCCTCGGGACTGCGCAGGAAGCCGAAGCCGTCCTGCAAAACCTCGATCGTGCCGAGCCCCATGATTTGCTCGCCATTTTCGGCCTGTATTTTCAGGATCGCGAACATCAGGTCCTGCTTGCGCAGCGTCGATGCGCCCTCGATGCCGAGCGCCTCGGCCATCTCCACCAGCTCCGCCGGTTTTTTCTTTTTCAGGTCAGCAAGATGCATGGATTGTGGGTCCGGTCGTGGCGATGGGGAAGACATCGTTTGGCGCGAATGGGAGGAACGCGACGATGCTGAAAGGAGGGGCCGACGCACGGCACGAAACCGCGCGTGGTGACTGGCAGAGAATTAGGAGCGCGCCGTCACCAAGTCAAGCAAGCTTCAAAAGGGCTGAACGATCGCCAGCGTGACGATGATCGCTACGGCAAGCCCCGGAATTTCGTTGAGCAGCCGCAATTGGCGCCCCGTCAGTGTCTGTCGTCCGGCCGCCAGCTTCTTCGAATAGCCGATCGCCCAACCATGATACCCGCTCAGCAAAACGACGATGGCGATCTTCGCATGGAGCCATCCGAGACCTGCGGCGCCTGAAAACAACCCCAGATTGGCAGCGAGCGTCAGGCCGAGCACCCACACGATCACCAGTGCCGGCGTCAGGATGATCGTGCGCAGCTTATGCTCTCGATCGACCCAGCGCTCGGCCTCCGGCCCCTCAAGCCCCGCTTCCTGATGATAAACGAGATAGCGCGGCAGCATGAACAGCCCGGCCATCCAGAAGATGACGATAACGAGATGCGCCGCCTTCACCCAAGGGTAGGCCGATCCGAGAAAACCGATCACCGGGCCGCACCTCGCACCCGCGCCACCAATTGATCGACATGCGCGATCGGCGTGTCCTGGAGGATGCCGTGACCAAGATTGAAGACATGCGGTCGATCGGGAAATGCGGCCAGCACCCGGTCGATCGCCCGGTCCAGCGTCTCACCACCCGTAATCAGCGCCAGCGGATCGAGATTACCCTGAACAGGCATGTCCGGGGGCATATTAGCATCGGCCCAGAGCGGATCGATCGTCTCATCAAGACCGATCGCATCGACCCCTGTTTCACGTGCATAATTAGCGAGCTTGGCTCCGGCGCCCTTGGGAAAACCGATCACCGGTGTCTCGGGATAGCGCGTATGGAGCGCCGCCGTGATCGCAGCATTAGGCGCAATTACCCAGCGTTCGAACTGCGCCGGCGACAGACTGCCCGACCAGCTATCGAACAGCTGCACCGCCTCCACCCCGGCTTCGATCTGCTTGCCCACATAATCTATTGTCCAGGCAGCGATCGCATCGATGATCTCGGCAAAGGCTTGCGGGTCGCGATAGGCGTAGCGGCGAGTCTCCGCCTGATCCTTGCTGCCATGGCCAGCGACCATATAGGTCGCGACGGTCCAGGGACTGCCGGCAAAGCCCAGAAACGTCGTTTCGGGTGCCAGCATCGCCGCCACCTTGCGCACCGTCGCATAGACGGGCTCCAGGCGCTCGGGCGCGGCCGTGAGGCTCGCCAGCGTCGCATCGACAAGCGCTGGCGTGAGCGCGGGCCCTTCGCCGACGCCAAAGCTCAGCGATTGCCCCATCGCGGACGGCACCATCAGGATATCGGAAAACAGGATGGCACCGTCAAAGCCGAACCGCCGCAGCGGCTGGATCGTTACCTCGGCAGCGGCCTCGCTATCGTTGACGAGATCGAGAAAGCCACCTTTCTCCGCCCGCAATGCGCGATATTCGGGCAGATAACGCCCGGCCTGTCGCATCAGCCACATCGGCGCCACTGACTGGCGCTTTCCGCGCAACGTCGCGAGCAAGGGCTTCATATCCGTCAGCGTCTCTCTCCGTGCTACTAGATAAATAGAGTCTAAAAAGGTTGTTGTTGTGATGGGTCGGTTGGTTTCGGGGCTTATGCGCTCGTCCCCTAAATGCCAACAGCTTGACGACGTCGCGGGCTGACATTTGCGAGGAGTCGCTGCAGCCGTGCCCATTATCCACAGCCTGTGGTCGGATGGATCGGCTGTTGGCGGCATTGTGGACGATAACCGGGTTGTCCACTGGCATCACTGGCTTGGCGGCAGCGGCGCGTTGCGCTAGCCCTTTGCGCCCATGTTATCCACAATATCGTCCTGCTGATGCGGCTTCATCTCCATCTGCTTTCCGATTCAACCGGCGAGACCCTCGAAAATATCGCCAAGGCAGCACTTGCCCAATATGACGATGTCGAGACGATCCGCCATTTCTGGCCGATGGTGCGCAGCGAGACGCATCTTGAACGGATCCTGCAGGAAATCACCCAAAATCCCGGGCTCGTGCTGTTCACACTCGTCAATCCATCGACCCGCCGCACGCTCGAGCTCCAGTGCCGCGCGCTCGGATTGCCCGCAGTGGCGCCGCTCGACAGCGTCACCGACGCGCTTTCAGGGCTTCTCGGCCAGCAGGCAAAGGCACGACCCGGCCGGCAGCACATGCTCGACGCGGCCTATTTCGCCCGGGTCGAGGCGATCCAATTCACGATAGCGCATGACGATGGGGTGGGCAGCGAAGATTGGGAGGAAGCCGATATCCTGCTTGCCGGCGTTTCGCGGTCTTCGAAGACGCCGACGTCGATCTATCTCGCCAATCGCGGTTTCAAGACCGCCAATATCCCGATCGTCATCGAGGTCCCGCCGCCCCCTGCGCTTTACACTTTGAAACACCCGCTGGTCGTCGGGCTGACCACCAGTGCCGACCGGTTGATCCAGGTCCGGCGCAACCGCCTGTTGTCGCTCAACCAGGCGCCAGAGACAGCCTATGTCGATCAGGAAGCGGTTACGCGCGAGGTTGCCTATGCGCGCCGGATGTTCTCGGACAATGGCTGGCCGGTGATCGATGTCACACGTCGCTCGATCGAGGAAACCGCCGCGGCCGTGATCGCACTCGTCAACGAGCGCAAGGGGGCGGAATGACGCTGATCCTGGCATCTCAAAGCGCGTCCCGGCGGGCGATGCTCGATGCCGCCGGAGTCGAGTATCGCGCTGTGCCTGCCCATATCGATGAAGAAGCGATCAAGGCCGCGATGCTCACAGATCATGCCAGCCCGCGTGCCATTGCCGATGCGCTTGCCGAGCTGAAGGCGACACGCGTGGCCTTGCAATTGCCTTCCGATATGGTGATCGGTAGCGATTCGGTATTCGTGCTTGGCAACGGCATCATGCTCGACAAGCCCATCAACCGCGCCGATGCTGCCGCGCATCTGCAGGCGATGTCGGGTGGGCGGCACATGCTGATCAGCGCGGTCGTTATCGTTGAACAGGGACGGCCGGTCTGGCGGCATGTCGACACCGCGTATCTCCACGTCCGGTCGCTGTCGGCCGGGTTTATCGAGCATTATCTGGACCAGGAATGGCCGGCGATCAGTGGCTGCGTCGGCGCTTTTCGGATCGAGGGACCCGGTGTCCACCTGTTCGACCGGGTCGAGGGCGATCATTTTACCATTCTCGGCCTGCCGCTGCTTCCTTTGCTGGGCTATCTGCGCACAAGGGGAATTCTGCCGTCATGACGCGACCCTATGCCGAAGTGATTGGCGATCCGATCGCACATTCCAAATCACCGATCATCCACGGTTTCTGGCTCGAACAGCTAGGCATCGCGGCGGATTACCGCGCCCACCGCGTCGAGCCGTCAGGCCTGGCGCCATATTTCGCCGAGCGCACCGCTGACCCCAACTGGCGCGGCTGCAACATCACCATCCCGCACAAGATCGCTGCGCTCGATCATGTCGCCGATCCTGGGGGGGTGCGCGCCAGCATTGGCGCGATCAATCTGGTGGCGCGCAACGAGGCAGGCGAATTCTTCGGCACCAACACCGATGCGGGCGGCTTTTATGCGCCGATCGCGGACGTCGACCTTGAGGGCGCATCGGTCGTCGTTATCGGTGCGGGCGGTGCGGCGAGAGCGATCCTGTTCGCGCTGTCGCGGGTCGGCGTGGGCCAGGTGAGCATCCTCAATCGCCATCCGCTGAAAGGTGCGGGCTTGCTCTCGACTTTCGGTCTGAAGGGTCAATCGCTTCCGTTGACCGCACCCCTTCCCCCCGCCGCCCTTGTCGTGAACGCAAGTCCGCTCGGCATGACCGGGCAACCGCTGCTCGACATCGATCTATCGCCGCTCGGCGCCGCCGCGGTGGTTTACGATATCGTCTATGCCCCGATCGAAACGCCATTGCTGGCGGCGGCGCGGGCGCGCGGGCTCGATACTGTTGATGGTCTGGAGATGCTGATCGGCCAGGCAGCGCTCGCGTTCGAGATATTGTTCGACGCCGCTCCCCCGCGCGACGAGGACGATGAATTGCGCGCGCGGTTGCTGGCATGATCACGCTTGGCCTTACCGGATCGATCGGCATGGGCAAATCGACCGTCGCGGCCATGTTCGAGGCCGAGGGCGTGCCGGTGTTCGACGCCGATGCCGCGGTTCACCGCCTTCAGGGTCCGGGCGGCGCGTTGGTGCCGGCAATCGAGCAGGCATTTCCGGGGACGACGAGCGCGGCCGGTGTCGATCGCACGGCGCTGGGGGCAGCCGTCTTCGGCAACGATGCAGCGATGGAGCGGCTGGAGGCGATCGTCCACCCCGCCGTCGGTGTCGAGCGGGCGGCTTTTATCTCGGCCAATCGCGAACACCCTTTGATCGTGTTCGATGTGCCGCTGCTGTTTGAAACGGGCGGCGAATCGCGGGTCGACAAAGTTGCGGTCGTCTCTGCATCGGCGAATGTGCAGCGCGCCCGCGTGCTTGCGCGTCCCGGCCAGGACGAGGCGCGGCTGGCCGCTATCCTCGCCCGGCAAATGCCCGACGCAGAGAAGCGAGCGCGCGCCGATTTCGTCATCGCGACCGACGTGCCGATCGAGGAAACCCGGGCGCAGGTGCGTGTCGTCATCGCTTGCCTGTTGTCCAAAGCGGGTGAATACTAGCGCCAATGCGTGAGATCATCTTCGACACCGAAACCACTGGCCTCAGCTTTTCGAGTGGGGACCGTCTGGTGGAAATCGGGTGTGTCGAATTGATCAACCGGGTTGAGACGGGACGTACCTTTCACGCTTATTTCCATCCCGAACGCCCGATGGCAGCAGAAGCGCAGGCGATCCACGGCCTGAGCGACGCCTTCCTGGCGAACAAGCCGCTGTTTTCGGCTGTATGCGAGGATCTGCTGGCGTTTCTGGGCGATAGTCCGCTCGTCGCGCACAATGCGAGCTTCGATTTCGGCTTCCTCAATGGCGAGCTGAAGCGCTGCGGAAGGCCGATCGTGGCGATGGAGCGGATGATCGACACCATCGTCATCGCGCGGAGCCGTCATCCCGGCGCCAAGCATTCGCTCGATGCACTGTGCACGCGCTATGGCATCGACCGCAGCCACCGTGTGCTTCATGGCGCGCTGCTCGACGCGCAATTGCTGGCGCAGCTTTATGTCGAGCTGACGGGTGGCCGTCAGATCGGTCTCACTTTGATCAGTGACGAGGTGGAGCCGATCGCCGGGCCTGCCATCCTCCCGGCATCGAGCATCGCGCGCCCACCACGCGTGTTCGCCGCAAGCCCGGATGAGTTGTCGCGGCATGCCGAATTCCTGACCTCATGCGTTAATCCTTTATGGGGGGTGCCGGCCACAGCTTGATCCAACCATCGTTCATTGTCGCGTCGTCGCCCTTTGGACGGCGCCTTATTGCGGGAGAAGAATCATGGAAATCCGGGTCTCTGGCCATCAGGTCGATACAGGCGACGCGCTGCGCCAGCATGTCGATGAGCGGCTCCAGTCGATCGCCGACAAATATTTCTCCCGTGCAATTTCCGCTCAAGTGACGCTCGGCAAGGGGCCGCATGACGCCTTCACCTGCGATATCGTCGCGCATGTGATGCAAGGGCTGGTGCTGAAGGGCAGCAACAACGCGATGGACGCGCATAATGCGTTTGAGGGCGCGGCCGCCAAAATCGAAAAACAGCTTCGGCGATATATGCGCCGCCTGAAGGATCGCCACGCGGCCTTTGGCGCAAATGGTGCCAATGGCGCGATCGGGGCCGAAGAAGCCTATAACGCCGGCTACACCGTGTTCAACGAGGACGATGCCGAGGCGGAGCCGCAGGACTTCCCCGTCATCGTCGCGGAAACGAGGGTCGATGTGCCCGATGCCACCGTGTCAGACGCTGTCATGATGCTCGATCTGCGCAACACCGCCGCCCTGTTGTTCCGCAACAGCGGCACGGGCGCCTATAACATGGTCTATCGTCGCGGAGACGGTACCATCGGATGGGTCGAGCCGCACCGCGCGGGGTGAGGGTTTCATCGGCGGTCGATCGGCGCTATGCGCCCAGCCTCGCGTCGATCATCGGCTCTGGCCCCAAAGGGCAGCGCCCGGATCCGATCGGCGCAAAGGACCTTCATGAACGACTTTAGTGATCTGTTGGTACCGCAAGCCGTCCTCAAAGGCGTCGTCGCGATGAACAAGAAGGCGGCGATCCAGCACCTCGCTGCCACCGCTGCGCTCGTTTATGGCATCGATGCAAAGCTGGTCGCGACGACACTTGCCGATCGCGAGCGCCTCGGCTCGACCGGCTTTGGCGCCGGGATCGCCATTCCCCATGGCAAGATTGCGGAGATCGGCCGGGTTGTCGCTGTGTTCGCGCGGCTTTCGCAACCGGTCGATTTTCAGGCGATCGACGGGTTGCCCGTCGATCTGATGTTCATGATGCTGTCCCCGGTAGAGGCCGGCGCCGATCATTTGAAATCGCTCGCCCGCGTGTCGCGACAGCTTCGCAACCGCGATTTCGTCGCGAAGTTGCGCGGCGCCGGGTCGCCCGACGCATTATATGCGCTGTGGACAGGAGATGAGGCACGCGATGCCGCCTGAGGGCGCGGAGGCGCATTACCGTGCCCTCGAACAGCTTTACGCGGTCGCACCGATCAATCGACTATTCGATTCGAGCCTCGAAATCGTTGAGCGGGGCGTATCGCGCATTCGCTTCCAGCTTGATCCGCGTTTCTATCATGCCGCTGGCGCTGCGCACGGCACGAGCTATTTCAAAATGCTCGACGATGCCGCCTTTTACGCCGCGAACAGCCTCGTCACCGATCGGTTTTTGTTGACGACCGCCTTCAATCTGCTGCTCACCCGCCCGATGACGCGGGGCGACATCACTGCCGAAGGCCGCTGGATCAGCGGGCAACGACGTGTGCTCGTGGCCGAGGCAAGGCTCATCGACAGCGACGGCGAGGAGGTAGCGCGCGGCACCGGCACCTTCATGCGATCGCGCATTCCGCTTGCCAGCCTGCCGGGCTATGGCCTGGTAGCGTGAGCGACCGGCTGCCGAGCGGGGTGCTAGTCAGCGCGCTGCTGAGGCGGGTAAATGACGCAGGCGGCATGGCGATGGTGTTGGCAAAGGGCGATCCCCAATCGGGCGCCATCCTGGTCATCACATGCGAAAAAGGACGACAATACAGGATCTTGGAGCGCGGCATTGGCGGCGATGGCGACCCTGCGTTGGTTCAGTCGGGCCCCGAAGACACTGATAATCAACAAGAAATTACCGAATATTGGCGACGGCGCCGGGCCCGGGACCCCGATTTATGGGTGATCGAGCTAGACATCGCGAACGCAGAACGGTTCGCCGCTGAAACGATCGCGACGGGTTGACTATATTGCGCTGCACAATCTAGGGGGCGCTTCGTTATCAAAAGCGTTGTGCCGATCGATGTGCGATATCGGGCGGTGACGCAGCCGGGGGGCTAACCCGCAGCGGTATTTTTTCATCCCCGCCTGCGCGTTCTCACCGCATATTCAGCAGTTTCAATGAAGTTTCCGTTCCGCGCTGCGATCCTTATCGCAGTCACTTTGGCGTCGACACTTGCCGCCACCGGTGCACCGGGTTTCGCAATTGCACCCGACAAACCGTTCATCTCCGCGGCCTCGCTCGCAGTTGAACCCGTCACTACAGCCACCAACGCCTCGCCAACCGCAATCGTTCCTGCCAGCGATGTGGCGGATACGCTGCTTGCAAAAATCGACGCCAGCCCAAGCGTGAACGATGCAGCGCAGAGCGATTATGCGACGCTCACGGCCGCTGTCGCTGCCCAGGCACATCCTGAATCGATCAATGACGATCTCAGCTGCATGGCAGGCGCCATTTATTTCGAGGCCAAGGGCGAACCCCTTGCCGGTCAGCTTGCCGTCGCGCACGTCATCCTCAACCGGACGAAATCGGGCCGCTTTCCGAAATCGATCTGTTCGGTTGTCACCCAACGCGGCCAGTTTTCGTTTGTCCGTGGCGGCCGCATACCCAATGTGAACCGGTCGAACGCCGCCTATTTGAAGGCGCTTGCCGTTGCCCGGGTCGCGATCGGCAAATTGTGGGACAGCCCAGCCGGCAATGCCCTGTATTTCCACGCGACCAGCGTATCGCCCCGCTGGCGGATGGCGCGGGTTGCCGCGATCGGGCATCACGTTTTCTACAAATGAGCCTGCGCGACTGACCTGAGCGATATCGCGATACTTGGCAGCGTTCCTGCAATGTTCTATAGGGGGGAGATGCTCGATGTGTCTTCCCCCCTCGCTGCCGACGACGCGACCTCGCCCGATGCCGCGGCCCGATTGCGTTCCGCCGACGTCGTGCGCGGGGTCACCCGGATGCTGCTTCGGCACGACCTCGTCGCCATTCCCGAAGTACCGCTCGACGGGGGCCGGCGCGTCGACCTGATGGCCATCGACCCACGCGGTGCGATCATCATCGTCGAGATAAAGGTATCGCGCACCGATCTGCTTAGCGACGGCAAATGGACCGATTATCTCGATCATTGCGATCGTTTTTACTGGGCGCTGCCAACCGGATTCGATCTCGCCCCGCTCGAAGGGCCAGCTTTCCTGCCGGAACGAACCGGGGTGATCGTCGCTGATCGTTACGATGGGTCGATTGTCCGCGAGGCGCGCAGCACCCCGCTCAATGCCGCGCTGCGCAAACGTATCACGCTCGCCCTTGCCCGTCGTGCCGGGCGCCGCTTGATCCTCGCACTCGATCCCGATGCAGAGGCTTTGCGCTAGCCCGCTATAATTTGGGTCCGGCGACGGCGCGTCGATCGCGCTTCGGCACATCGTCGATCAGCTTGGCGAGCGCCGGCGTGCGCGTATCGGATTTGGCATAATCGCGCGCCGACATCCCCGCCAGCGAATCGGCCTGATCGGGATCGGCACCAGCGGCGATCAGATCGCGCACCATCTGCACGTCACGCAATTGCACCGCACGGATCAATGGCGTTTCGCCAGCGGCATTGCCGATATTCACATTCGCCTTGCCCGCCAGCAGGATCGCGATCAATGGCTCGGCGCCTGCCGAAACCGCAATCATCAAGGGCGTGTTGCCGCGACCGTCGCGCAGATTGGGGTTAGCGCCCTTTTGCAGCAGGAACCGCGTATAGGTGGCATCGCCGCGCTTCGCGACAATGTGGAGCGCGGTCTCTCCGCTCGAATAATCCTTGGTGTTGACGATGGTCGATCCGGGCTCGTTGAGCAGCTTGGTCACTTCCTCGCCCTTGGCTTCTCTCACCGCTTGGAGGAATTTATAGCTGTTAGATTGGCCGATCTGTGCCGACGCGCCGCTGCCTATCGACACGAGCACGGCCATGGCCAGGAGCGATGAAGAATGAAGATAACGCATGGTCGTCGATGACCTCGATAGGGTGAATTTTGCGCCCGGAGCGATGCCCCTGTCAGGCTTGCAAGGCAATCGATATCAGATCATGGCTGGCCGCACCATGAACGACCTTCTTCGTGCGACGATCGCGCTTTCGCTATCTGCCTGCATTGCCGGGTGTGCGCCGGGTGATCCTTCGGCCAACACGACTGTTGCAGCGCGGCCCCCGCTTGCCGGGGCCCGCATCGGCGGGCCGTTCACGCTGACCGATCAGGACGGCAAAAAGGTCAGTGATACCGATTTCGCGGGCAAATATCGGATCATTTATTTCGGCTATACCTATTGCCCCGATGTGTGCCCGGTCGATGTGCAGAATCTGGCGATGGGCCTCCGCATCCTTGAAAAGACCGATCCCGGCCTTGCATCGCGCATCGTGCCGATTTTCATCACCGTCGATCCGGCGCGCGATACCCCGCCGGTGCTGAAGCAGTTTGTCAGCGCCTTTCACCCGCGCATGATCGGGCTGACGGGCAGCGCCGACGAGATTGCCGATGTCGCTGCAGATTTTGCAATTTTCTATCAGGCGCAGCCGCCCGGCCCGACCGGGGCCTATACCGTCAACCACAGCCGCCAGGCCTATCTGTTCGGCCCCGACGGCAAGCCACTCGCGTTGCTGTCGCAGGAAGGGACGCCGCAGGCGATCGCCACCGAAATCAAGCGATGGGCGCGGTGAGCGAGCGCTTCTGGGAGGATGTCCCGCTCACCAAGCTCGATCGCGCGCAATGGGAGGCGCTCTGTGACGGCTGCGGCAAGTGTTGCGTCCACAAGCTCGAGGATGAGGAAACCGGCGAGCTGTTGCCGACCAACGTCTCCTGCCGGCTGCTCGATCGCACGACCGCAAAATGCTCCGATTACAAGCATCGCCATGCCTATGTGGCCGAGTGCGTGCGGCTGACCCCGGCGAAGCTCGCCGAAATCGACTGGTTGCCCTCGACCTGCGCCTACCGCCTGCGCGAAGCCGGGGAACCGCTGCCGGCCTGGCATTATCTGGTCTGCGGCGACCGTGAGGCGATCCACCGCGCCGGCAAATCGGTCGCCGGACGGACGATTTCGGAGGACGATGCCGGCGAACTCGAACATCACCTGATCGATCACGAATTGTGAAGGGGTCGTCGCCCGGTGGAATCGATGTGGTTCGTCATCCGCGGGCAAAACGGGCACGGCTGAGCGTCGATCCGGCGAGCGGCATCGTCCGGTTGACGATTCCGCTGCGCGCACCGGTCGCGCCCGCGCTGCGCTGGGCCGAGGATCACGCCGGCTGGATCGCGGCGCAACGCGCCCGCCTGCCGATACCGCGCCCCTTCGTGCCGCGGGCAACCCTCACCGTCGCTGATCAGTTCCTGACCGTGATATGGAGCGAAGCCGCACCGCGCCGGATCACGATCGACGGTGCCAATTTACGATGCGGGGGCCCGGCCGAAGGATTGTCGCGTCGGATCAGCAGCTGGTTGCGGCGCGAAGCGCTCCGCCTGCTGAGCGAAGAAACGGCCGAGTTCGCGCGGCGTGCCGGTGTGTCGATCGCTCAGGTCGCGGTCGGTGATCCGAAGGCGCGCTGGGGCAGCTGCGCATCAAGCGGAGTCATCCGCTATAGCTGGCGGCTGATCCTGGCGCCCGGCTGGGTCCGCCGCGCGACGGTCGCGCATGAGGTGGCGCACCGTGTCCATATGAACCACGGGCCTGCGTTTCATGCCCTGGTGCATCAAATGGTCGGCGCCGATGCTGATCGATCACGGCTGTGGCTGCGCGCCAATGGCGCCGCACTTCACTGGTTCGGGCGCGATTCCTGAGCTCGATCGGGCGCTGGCTCGCGCGGCACGGCGCGCGGCTGGGGCGCCGCGGATGGCGCGGGGCGCGGGGCGTTCGATCGACCAAGCACACCGTCGAGCCAGGCCTGATCGAGGCGCTGTTCGGGTGGACGCGGTTCGGATGGCCGGGGTTCATCGGGCGGTGACACGCCACCTTCCGATAGCGGGCGTCCGTCGGCATCGACGACCGGCCCGTCAACCGGCGCATCGGCGCCGGGTTCGACCGGATTGCCATCAGGATCGAGGTACAGGCCATTGTCGGGCTGGCCGAAATAGCTTTCCTCATCAAGGCCGACGGCCTCATCGGGGAGCGTCACCTTGGTGTCGAACTGTTCGATCGGGCGCCGGGCAACCGCCTGTTTCATGAAGGCGGCCCAGGCGCGCGCCGGCGCCGTGCCGCCGTGCAGGCCGCCCACCGCGCGCGCATCGTCGCGGCCCATCCAGACACCAGTCGTCAGCCCGCTCGAAAAACCCAGAAACCAGCCGTCCTTGCTCGATGTCGTCGTGCCCGTCTTGCCGGCGGCTGGCCGGCCGATCTGCGCCTGCCTGCCGGTCCCGGTGTTGACCGCCGTCTGAAGCAGATCGGTCATTTGCGCCGCGACATAGGGTGCCACCAGCACGTGCGATCGATCGACCTCATGGGCATAGATGGTAACGCCGTTCGCGGTCACCTTGGTGATGCCGAACGGGGTCACCGCCACGCCCTTGTTGCCAACCGAGGCAAAGGCGCGCGTCATTTCGATCAGTCGGACATCGGACGTGCCGAGCACCATCGCCGGGTGGGTATCGACCTTGGTAGTAATGCCGAACCGGCGGGCCATATCGGCAATCGTGCTGAACCCGATTTCGTCGCCAAGCTTTGCCGCGACGGTGTTGATCGAATAGGCAAAAGCATTCCGCAGCGTCGTCGCGCCGATGTTGCGACGTGAATCGTTGCGCGGACTCCAGCCGTTGATCGTAATGGGCTCATCGACGACGCCTTCATCAACACGGTGCCCCGCTTCGAGCGCCGCGAGATAGACGAACAGCTTGAACGACGATCCCGGCTGGCGTTCGGCTTGCGTCGCCCGGTTGTAGATCGAAGACACATAATCGGTGCCGCCCACCATCGCGCGCACCGCACCGTCGCGGTCGATCGAGACCAGCGCCCCCTGCGCGCCCTTCGGTGCATTGTCGCGAACCGCAGTGTCGGCGGCGCGCTGCATGCCGAGATCGAGCGTTGTCCACACCTCGAGCGGGCGCGACGTCTCGTCGATCAGCAATTCGAGCTGGGGCAGCGCCCAATCGGTGAAGTAGCGAACGCTATTCTGTTTGGGTTCGGGCGCGAGCTTGACGGTGGTCGGGTCGGCGCCGGCCGCCTCGGCAGCGGTGATCGCGCCGGTTTCCTGCATCAGCTTGATCACAACGCCAGCCCGCCCGATCGCTGCCTCAGCATCGGCGGTTGGCGAATAATGCGACGGCGCCTTGACGAGGCCGGCGATCACCGCCGCTTCGGTCAGCGTCAGCGTATCGGCACCGTGCCCTAAAAAGCGACGGGAGGCGGCGTCGATCCCATAAGCGCCGCCGCCGAAATAAACCTTGTTGAGATAGAGCTCGAGAATCTGATCCTTGCTGAACTTGCGCTCGAGCGCCAACGCCAGCACAGCTTCGCGAATTTTGCGGCCGACGGTGTAGCGGTTCGACAGGAAGATGGTCCGTGCGACCTGCTGGGTGATCGTCGATGCGCCCTGCAGCCGACGCCCCGATCCGCGATTGACGATGGCGAATTTGGTGATTCGCAGCAGCGCGACCGGATCGACGCCGGGGTGCGAGCGAAAGCGCCGGTCCTCGACCGAAACCGTCGCGTCGCGCATCACCGCTGGAATGCGATCATAGGGGAGCCAGTCGCCAAAACTCGGCCCCAGGGACACGATGACGGTGCCATCGGCGGCATGCACCCGCACCATCTGACCGTTGGGCGATGATTTCAGCTCATCAAAGCTCGGCAACTGCGCGCTCGCCACATAAACCGCGATGATCAGCGCGATGATGCCGAGCAGCGTCAGCCCCGACGCAATCTGCAGCCCCAGCACCAGGCGGCGGCGCCACAACGGGGGGCTGGAAAAGGGACGTGTTGCCATGGAAGACCGGCGGAATACCGCTTAACCGCCCGCCCCACAAGCGGTCAGACAGCGGGTCTCATCGCATCATTGGCTCAGCGCGGCCGGAAATCCAGCGACAACGAGTTCATGCAGTATCGCAATCCCGTTGGCGCGGGGCCGTCAGGGAAGATATGGCCCAGATGCCCGTCGCAGCGGGCGCAGCGCGCTTCGGTGCGGCGCATCCCGTGGCTTTCGTCGCTGTGTTCGTTCACGCGTTCTGGCGCGATCGGCTGGGTGAAGCTTGGCCAGCCGGAACCCGAATCGAATTTGTCGGCACTGTCGAACAATTCACTGCCGCACCCGCCGCAGCGATAAACGCCGTCGGCCTTGTTATTGTTGTAACGCCCTGAAAAGGCGGGCTCGGTCCCCGCCTCACGCAGCACATGATATTGCTCGGGCGACAGTTTCTTGCGCCATTCCGATTCGGACAGGGTCAGGTGTTCCATGCCGACAAGCTTTCTCGACCATTCCGGTTTGCGTCAACTGCGGAATAGCCGATCCGGGTCGATCGTGCCGCAAGGTCGATCAAAAATGGTGCCTTTTCTGCAACGCCGACAAGGGCAGCGGCAAAATACCGCGATTCTGCTGCGCGCCGGATAAACCCGGCAAGGCCAAGCGGACGATAAAGATCGCGCGCCAGCCGTCGCTGATAGGCCGTGCCGCCGTCCGCGCCGTGCACCTCATAAGCGCGCGCCGCCCGGATGCCGCTAGCAATCGCAATCCCCATTCCTTCCCCCGCGAGCGAGGGGATGACGCCAGCCTGATCGCCCATCCGGAACAGCCCCGTCGCACCTTCGCGCGCACGCCAGCCATAGGGCACGTTGGCGACGGCATCGATCACATCTGAAGTCCGCCATGCAAGGCGTTCGCCCAGCGCCGGACATTCAGCCGCCAGCGCGTCGATCAACGCCTCCGGACTTCCCGCCGCATCAAGCCGCGACCGGTGAACCGCAAGGCACAGGTTCGCGCTGCCATCCTCCTGCAGCACCAGCCCGGCATAGCCACGATCGAACAGGTGCAGTTCAATGGCATCGCCGACCAGCGCATCGAGGTGGGGCGATGCACCAAGCCGCAGCCTGAAGCCGAGCGAAGGATCGCTGCCGCGCGCCGCCGAAGGCCGCCCCAGCCCGCGCAGATCGTGCTTGCCCGTGCCCAGAAACAGCGCGTCGGCAGCAATCGTCTCGCCGCCTGCAAGCCCGACCCGATTGCCCTCGGCGCTGCGCACCGTCACGCCGCGCTCCACCGCTGCGCCGCAGTCGATCGCATGCGCCATCATGACGGCATCGAGCCGCCGCCGTGATACGCCCTTGGCCGGTTGCGGCAGGCGGGTCTCTGCGACCCGGTGACGATGGAACAGCCTCACCCTGGTCACATCTTGCGGGTTGAGCACCGCCGGATCGATCCCGATCGAGCGCAGCGACTGCAGCGAGCGCCAGCTGAGAAACCCGCCACACAGCGCGTCCCCCGTCTCACGCGTTCGCTCGATCAGCAAATGCGGCATGCGGGCCCGCGCGAGTAACGTCGCCGCCGCCGCGCCCGCCGGGCCGCCGCCGACGATCAGCGCCGGCGTTCGACGCATAACCGGAACGGGAAATAGCGGCGCACACGCGCCTGGGTGATGCCGGCTTCGGCAAGGATCGGCAGCCATTCCGCCGGACGATAGGAACGCGCGATCGACAGCGTGCCATCGTGCCGGACGATCGGGTGCCAGCGCATCAACCGCGCGAGAATCGGAAAACCCCAATGGGCAAAGCCGTGCCGCTCCAGATCGTTCACGAACCAGCCGCGTGCGGCTTCACTTTCCATGAAGTGGAGAAAGGTGACGAGCTGCGCTTGCGTCATGTGGTGCGCAACGAGGCTGCTGATGATGATATCGAAGCCGTGTCCCGCCTGATCGGCATAATCGCCCGTTACATAGGCGATCGGCGGGTCGCTGACGCGATGTGCCGTTGCCGCGTGCGCGCTGCGATAATTCAGATCGACGCCGACCAGATCCGCCCCGATTCCGCGCCGCTTTGCCCAGCGCGCGATCCGGCGGAGCATGTCGCCATCGCCAAAGCCGACATCGAGCAACCGGAAACGCTCCATCCCCGCAGTCGCCCGTTCGAGAAAGGCAAGCGTTGGCCGCGCCGCCATCGTCAGCACGTTCACCCGCGCAAGATCGCCGACGACATCTGCATAGGTCGCCACGTCGAGATCGTCGGCGTCCATCAATTCGTCTTGCGTTGACCGAACGGCAAGCGACATCAGCGCGCGCTCCTGAATCCGAAGCCTTCGGCGGCGAGCCCGGGCCCGAAAGCGAGCGCAACGCCGTCGCGGATGTTCGGGCCCGCCATCAACCCCTCAAGCGCGAACATCAGCGTGGCAGAGGACATGTTGCCGAAATCGGCGAGCACCTGGCGCGATGCTAGCAACGCGGCCGCATCGATCGCGAGCGTATGCTCAACGGCATCGAGGATCGATCTTCCCCCCGCATGGACCGCCCATCCATCGATTTCCTTCGGTTCGCGGCCCCCGGTCGCAGCGGTGGCGAACTGCGGGTCGGCAAGACCCGCGGCGATCCGCGCCGGCACTTCGCCCGACAGATGCATCGCAAATCCGCGATCGGTGATGTCCCAGCGGATCAGCGCCTCTGAATCGGGCAGGGTCGTCGCAAACGGTGCGCCAAGCTCGAAACCGCCGGGCGTGCCGGTTACCAGCGCGGCTGCCGCACCGTCGCCAAATTGCAGCATCGCCAGCAACGCCTCGATTTCGTCGGTCTCGCGCAGATGCAACGTCGACAATTCAACGCAAAGGACAAGGACGCGTGCAGCCGGTTCTGACCGGACGATGTGGCGGGCCGTGCGCAACGCGGCAACGGCTGCGTAACACCCCATGAACCCGATCAGCAGTCGCTCGACCGACGGCGCCAGGCCAAGCCGCCTGGCGATGATCTGGTCGATCCCCGGCGCAACAAAGCCCGTGCAGCTGGCAACCACCAGATGACTGATATCGCCCAGCGACATCTTCTCGCCGAGCGAAGCGATTGCCGCCAGCCCGAGCGTCGGGGCGGCGTCTGCATAAAGCGCCATTCGTGCGGCCGTCCCAGGCAGATCGGCTGCCTCGTAAAAGCCGCCCGGATCGACGGGCGATCCGCCATCGGTCCCCACTGGCAATACCGACCACCGGTGGCCGATCGCCGATCTTGTGGCCATGCGATCGAATAATTTGCGCTGCCGATCATCGCCGATCTGCCGGCGGGCCCAGCCGATAAATGCCTGATGGATGTCGTGCCCGGGCACTGCGGTGCCGATAGCGTTCAGATAGGCGGCGTCGGGCACGAACGACTTTCGGATACGGAGGGATAGCGTGGTGCATCCCCTGTGGTTCACAACTATGGTCATAACGCGGCTGCGACGATTTTGCCTAATCGGCGGCGGCAACGGTCAATCAGGTCCGGCGAAAGGGCATATATGGCGGAAAGATTCGAACGGCATCGTCAGCCCTGGAAGCAGGACGAGATCCAGAAGCTCCATCTGCTCGCCAAAAAGGGCATGGCGCTGAAGGCGATCGCCAAGGCGCTCAGCAGAAGCGAGGAATCGGTGAAGGATCGCGCGAAGGACGACGGCCTCGCCATCGCGAAATTGCGCTGAAGGGTCGCGCCCGATCAAAGCAGAATGTGGTGCGGCCGAGAAGACTCGAACTTCCACGGGCTTTCGCCCACAACGACCTCAACGTTGCGCGTCTACCAGTTCCGCCACGGCCGCACGTGAAACACCGCCTGCCCCAAGGGGCGCGGCAGCTGGTAAGCGCGAGCCACTAGCAAAGCAGGTGGTGGCTTACAAGCGCGATTGCGCGCATCACCCACAGCCCGCCTGCCGGCGCTCAGCTGACCGGGCCGCGCGAAAAGCTGAAATCGAGTTGCCGGGAATTTTTCGGTACGTCGAGCTGGGCGCTGTTGAATTCCAGCGTGCCCCGTGGCGCCAGCTCGCGCTGCTGCGGCGTGATCGTCCAGCTATAGACGATCCGCCCCCTCTGCCCCTGCGCATCGCGTAGCTCGACACGAATATCGGGGACCGGCTGGCGCGTGCTCGACGGATTGATCACGCGCCCACTGACGGCGAACAATTCACTGCCATTGTCGAGATCGCGACGGTCGATCGGATATTGTTCGATCCGCAGCGGTGTTTCCGCCGTCTGGCCAAGGCCGAATTGCGAGGCAATGCCTGGCGCGCCCGAATAGAGGATGGCGCCGAGCCCGACCAGCATCGCGACCCCTGCGGCAAGCGCCGCCATCGTGTAGCGGCCCGCCGGATTGCGCCGTGCGCGAAACGGCGCACGGTGCGCAAAGGCATCATAACCCGATCCTTCATCATCCGGCGACGCGAACGTCGCAGCCGGCGCGATAGCGGGTGTCGAGCGCAGCGGTTCACGCGCCGGCTCGGCGCTCGCGCGTCCCTCCTGGGCGGTCGGCTGCTGAAACCAGCTATGCTTGCAATTGGCGCAGCGCACCGTCCGGCCATCGGCGCCGATCGCGGTGTCGGGGACGAGGTAACGGGTGCGGCATTCGGAGCATTCGAGGATCATGGCGGCTTCGTTTCGATGCGTCTGGCCCGGCGATACCGTGCGATCGGCGGGCCGACGAATCTAAGCACGCCCGCCCCGCTAGTGGCAAGAGCCTGCAGCAGGACAGATGACGCGGTGAGCGTGCTTGAGCGTGTGGCAAGAGCGTGCGATGGCGGCAATCGGCGACAAATGGCGAGAGGATGGCGGCGCCCGCATGGCGAATATCGTTCAGTTTGAAAATGTCGGGCTGCGTTATGGCACCGGTCAGGAAACGCTGAGCGATGTGAGCTTCACCTTGTCGGCGGGGGCCTTTTATTTTCTCACCGGCGCGTCGGGCGCCGGCAAGACGTCATTGCTCAAATTGCTCTATCTGTCGCAGCGCCCCAGCCGTGGCTCGATCCGCTTGTTCGGCGAGGATGCGGTGACGCTGCCCCGCGCGCGGCTGCCCGGTTTTCGCCGACGGATCGGCGTCGTTTTCCAGGATTTCCGGCTGCTGCCGCATCTTTCGGCCTATGACAATATCGCGCTGCCCCTGCGTGTGTCGGGCGTGCCCGAAAGCGATGTCGAGGCGCCGGTGCGCGAAATGCTCGCCTGGGTTGGTTTGTCGGACCGGGTCGAGGCGAAGCCGCCGACGCTTTCGGGCGGCGAGCAACAGCGCGTGGCCATTGCCCGCGCGGTGATCGGCCGGCCCGAAATCCTGGTCGCCGACGAGCCGACGGGCAATGTCGATCCCGATATGGCCGAGCGGCTGCTGCACTTGTTTGAAAGCCTTAACCGGCTGGGGACGACGGTGGTTGTTGCAACGCATGATTTCCACCTGCTCGGACGCATCCCCAACGCGCACATGATGCGGCTCGACAAGGGCCGCCTGCTCGATCCGACCGGGTCGCTGCGTTTCCCCCCGCCGGGTGGCGACCTGGTATGAAGATAAGGGTCATCACACCCGCTGCCGATCGCCGACTGCTCGATGAGCGTCGCCAGACGCGTTCTATGATGTGGATCATGGCGATCATGCTCTTCCTGACGGTGCTGGCGGCGGCATTTGGGCTCGGCACGCTGGCGGCGGCGAGCGTGCTCGACCGGCAGATTGCCGGCAGGCTGACGGTGCAGATCGTCGAGGCCAACGAGCAAAAGCGCGAACGGGATGCGGAAGCAGCGTTGAAGGCCATTCGCGCCCTGCCCAGCGTCGCCAATGCAGCGCCTGTCGATCGCGCCGCGCTTGCCGCGTTGCTGCGGCCCTGGCTTGGGGAGGACGGCGCCGATCCCGATCTGCCCGTGCCCGCGATGATCGATGTTGAAATGCAGGCGGCCAACGCCGATTCGGTCGGGCGGTTGATCGAGGCGGTGCAAGCCGTCGTCCCGGCCGCGAGGATCGATCGTCAGGCAAGCTGGATGTCGCCTGTCAGCAATTTCATGGGGGTGATGATCGGGCTCGCCTTTGGCCTAGTGTTGCTGATGGCGGCGGCTACCGCGGTGGTGGTGCTGCTCGTTGGGCGCGCGGGGCTCGATGCGCACCGTGAGACGATCGAGGTGCTGCATATGCTCGGCTCGACCGATATCCAGGTCGCGCGGTTGTTTCAGCGCCGCATCGCGCTCGATACGTTGTACGGCGGCATGATCGGCACCGGGCTTGCCGTATTGACGGTGCTGTTCGTCGGCGGGCGGCTGACGACGCTGGGGTCCGATCTGCTCGGCGGGATCGCGCTTGGCGAACGCGACTGGCTGGCGTTGATCGCGCTGCCGATCCTGTTTGCGCTGCTGGCGACCTTTGCGGCGCGCGCAGCGGTGCTCGGTGCGCTGCGGAAATTCCTGTGATTCGCGGTATTCTCGGTATCGCGGCTACCGCATGGCTCGTCGGCTTTGCCTGGTTCATGCTGACCTTGCCCGGCCCGCTCGACAATCGCCGGACCGATGCCATCGTGGTGCCAACGGGCGGCCCGGGGCGGATCGACCGCGGCATCGCGCTGTTGCAGGCGCATGCGGCGCAGCGGATGTTGGTGACTGGCGTCGCGCCCGGGGTACGCCCGATCGATCTCGCCAAGGAATATCACACCCCGCCCGCGCTGTTCGCGTGCTGCATCGACCTGGGTCGTGAAGCGGTGGATACCCGTTCCAATGCCGAGGAGACGAGCAAATGGGTGCGCCGCCACCGCTATCGCTCGGTCCGGCTGGTGACGTCTGATTGGCACATGCGCCGCGCCCGGCTCGAACTCACCAACGCGCTTGACGGTGATGTCATGGTGATGGGTGACGGGGTTGCCGGGGCGCCACGCGCGCTGCTGCTGCTCGCCGAATATGACAAATATCTGCTGCGGTGGGCGGTTCTGAAGCTCGGGCTCGGGCAATGATCGCCTGGCTGCGAACCTGGCTGTTCAAGCTCATATTCTACACAGGTTCGGTGCCGATCGTGCTCGCGACGCCGCTATCAGCGCGGTTCGGGCACCGCGCGCTTGTCGCCAATGTCCATCTCTGGTCGCGATACCACCGGCTGGTCGCAAGGCTCATCCTCGGCATCACCAGCCGGCTTGAGGGCGGCGTGTCAGCCGAGCCCACTTTTTACGCGGCCAAGCACCATGCGATGTTTGAAACACTCGAGCTGTGCCTGACGCTCGGCAATCCGGTGTTCGTCATCAAGCGCGAGCTTGGTGCCATCCCGGTGTGGGGATGGGCGATCCGGCAATACGGTGCGATCGTTGTCGACCGGGAGGCGAATGCGGCGGCTTTGCGCCAGATGATGCGCGAGGCGAAGGTGGCGCTCGATGCAGGGCGGTCGGTGATCATCTTTCCCGAAGGCACGCGCGTCGCCGCCGGGGAAAAGCCGCCGCTGCGATCGGGTTTTGCCGGGCTCTATCGCGTGCTGGGGCTCGGGGTGGTGCCGATCGCGATCAATTCGGGCGATGTCTGGCCCAAAAAGGGGCCCAAGCGCGCCGGCGTGATCACCTTCCGCTTCGGCGAGCGTATCCCCCCCAAACTACCGCGCGAGGAGATCGAGGCGCGGGTCCATGCCGCGATCAACGAACTCGACTGACCATCTACTCATGTTGGCGGCCGAAATCTGGCGCGGCATCGTCCTGCCCCTGTTCGATGATCCCGCGGCGAATGGCACGCGTGCGGCTGAACAGGTCGAACAGTTCATCGCCCTTGCCCCAACGGATCGCGCGCTGAAGCTGCGACAGATCTTCGGAAAAACGCTGGAGCATATCGAGCACCGCCTCGCGGTTCGACAGGAAGACGTCGCGCCACATCGTCGGGTCTGAGGCGGCAATGCGGGTAAAATCGCGAAACCCGCCCGCCGAATATTTGATGACCTCTGATCGGGTAACCTCTTCCAGATCGGATGCGGTGCCGACAATGGTATAGGCGATCAGATGCGGCAAATGGCTCGTCAGCGCGAGCACGCGGTCATGATGATCGGGCGCCATCTGCTCGACATTGGCGCCAAGCCTGCGCCAGAATTCGCTGACCCGTTCGGTCGCGGCCTCCGGCATCCCGGCGACGGGTGTGACGATGCACCAGCGGCCCTGGAACAGCGTCGCAAAACCCGCATCGGGGCCCGATCGCTCGGTGCCGGCGACGGGGTGCGCTGGCACGATGATGGCGCCCGGCAGGCTTTCGACCAGCACCCGCGCGACTTCTTCCTTGCAACTGCCGACATCGCTGACGATGGCATCGGCGGGCAGGTCGGCACGGATCGCCTCGGCCGCCGCCGCCATCGCGCCGACGGGCACACACAGGATGACGAGATCGGCGTCGATCACCGCTGCACCGGCGCTGTCGGCGATGTCGTCGCAAAGCTGCAGCCGGTCGGCCGCCGCGCGTACATCGGCGTCGGCGTCATGCCCGGTCAGGCGCACCGTCGGCATATTCGCGCGTACAGCATGCGCGATCGAAGACCCGATCAGGCCGAGCCCGATGATCGTCACCCTGGCAAAGGGCAGCATCAGTCGGCGGACATGACGATGTCGCGCAGCGCCGCTGCCAGGCCGCGCGTCTCTTGCTCGGTCCCGATCGTCATGCGCAGCGCGTGCGGCAGGCCCTGGCCCGGCAGCCAGCGAACGATGTAGCCGCGCGCCATCAGCCCGGCATAGGCGGCCTCCGCGCTCACCGCGCCCTCAAACAGGACAAGGATGAAATTGGCCTTTGAGGGGACGGCGCGCAGGCCGTGGTTGCCCATCGACGCGATCTCGTCGGCGAGCCAGCCGCGCCATTTTGCATTGTGGGCCCGCGTCGCCTCGACAAAATCATTGTCGCCAAGTGCTGCAACAGCCGCCGCCTGACCCGCCGTCGTCACGTTGAAGGGCAGACGAATCCGGTGCATCGCCTCGATCACCGCCGTCGGGCCATAGCCCCAGCCGACCCGCTCAGCCGCCAGCCCGTGGATCTTTGAAAAGGTGCGTGTGATCATCACGTTCGGCTCGGTCATCGCCAGCGCCAGGCCGGCATCGTCTTCCTCGGCCTCGAGATATTCGGCATAGGCCTGGTCGATTACCAGCAGCACCGTCTTGGGAAGCCCCGCATGCAGCCGCGCGATTTCCGTGCGCGGGGTGAAGGTGCCCGTCGGGTTGTTCGGGTTGGCGACGAAAACGATGCGCGTGGACGCGGTAACGCAGGCGAGGATCGCATCGACATCGGTCGCGTAATCCTTGTCGGGCGCGATGACGGGCGTGGCGCCGACTCGGCGCGTCGCGATTTCATAGACCGCAAAGCCGTAGTTCACATAGATCACCTCATCGCCCTGCCCCGCAAAGGCGCCGGCCGCGAGATGGAGCACGTCGTCGGATCCGGTGCCATAGATGACGCGCAGCGGGTCGAGGCCGTATTTTGCAGCGATCGCCTCACGCAGCTTGCTGGCGCCCGGATCGGGATAGCGATCGAGCGTGCGGTCCGCCGCATCGAAAGCGGCGCGCGCATGCGGGCTGGTGCCCAGCGGGTTTTCGTTGGCGGAAAGCTTGACGAGCACCCGCCCGTCATCGGCGGTCGAGCGGCCGGGGACATAGGGCGCGATGGCCATGACCCAGTCTTTGGGGGCGGGAGCGGACATGCCCGGCGCATAGACGCCTGCGTGCCACTTTGAAAGGTGGGGGGCAGGGCAAAGGATTGACAGTGCGCGGCGGCCCGCCCTAGCGCCCGGCCATGTCGCACGATGCGCGCTTCGGGCCCAGCCGATCGATCTCCCTGCCCGGCCCGCTGCGGCTCGATGGCGGTACGCTGCTCGCGCCTGTCGAAATCGCCTATGAAACCTATGGCACGCTTGATGCCGATGGCGGCAACGCCGTCCTGATCTGCCACGCGCTGACGCTCGATCAATATGTCGCCAGCACCCACCCGATCACCGGCAAGCCCGGCTGGTGGACGCGGATGGTGGGCGCGGGCAAGCCGATCGATCCCGCGCGCCACTTCGTCATCTGTGCCAATGTGCTCGGCAGTTGCATGGGTTCATCGGGGCCGGCGAGCGCCAACCCTGCGAGCGGCAGCCCGTGGGGCATGGCGTTCCCGGTCATCACCGTGCGCGACATGGTCCGCGCGCAGGCGATGCTGCTGGATCATCTCGGCGTGACGACATTGCGCGCGGTCGTCGGTGGATCGATGGGCGGCATGCAGGCGCTCAGCTGGGCGGCGACCTTTCCAGAACGCGTGCGCGCCGCCGTCGTGATTGCGTCGACCGCGCGTCACACCGCGCAGAACATCGCTTTTCACGAGGTCGGACGACAAGCGGTGATGGCCGATCCGCGCTGGCAGGGCGGTGACTATTATGCGAGCGGCGAGCCACCCACGGCGGGGCTCGCCGTAGCGCGGATGGCGGCGCACATCACCTATTTGTCGGAAGCGGGGCTGACCGAGAAATTCGGGCGCAGGTTGCAGGCAAGAGACGCCAAGTCCTTCGGCTTCGACGCCGATTTCCAGGTCGAGAGCTATTTGCGGCATCAAGGCATCAGCTTCGTCGATCGCTTCGACGCCAATTCCTATCTCTACATCACGCGCGCGATGGATTATTTCGATCTTGCCGAAGAACATGGCGGGATGCTCGCCAATGCGTTTCGTCAATCGAAGGCGCGCTTCTGTCTGGTCAGCTTCGACACCGACTGGCTCTATCCCACTGCCGAGTCGCGCAGCATCGTCCATGCGCTCAATGCGAGCGGCGCGGCGGCGAGCTTTGTCGAACTGTCGAGCCCCTACGGGCATGACGCCTTCCTGCTCGACAGCCCCGAGTTGAACCGCGTCGTCGACGGATTCCTAAGGGCACTCGAATGAGTTTGCGCCCCGATCTTGCGATCATCGCGGGCAACGTGGCGCCGGGCGCGCGGGTGCTCGATATCGGTTGTGGCGACGGCCAGTTGATGGCGGCGCTGCGCGATGAACGCCGTGTCGATGCGCGCGGGCTTGAGATCGACGTGGGCAATGTGGCCGCCGCCGTCGCGCGCGGACTTTCCGTCGTACAGGGCGATGCCGACCGGGACCTCGCCGACTATCCCGATCGCAGCTTCGATTATGCGATCCTCAGCCAGACGTTGCAGACCGCGCGCGCGCCCGACGTCGTGCTCGATCATCTGCTCAGGATCGGGCAACAGGCATTCGTGTCCTTCCCCAATTTTGCGCATTGGCGCGTGCGGGCGTCGCTGTTGCTCGGGGGTCGGATGCCGGTAACACGGCTGTTGCCGGAGCGCTGGTACGACACGCCCAACATCCACCACGTCACGATCGACGATTTCCGCGCCTTCGTGAAGGATCGGGGTGTCGCGGTCGAGGGCGCGTGGTTCCTGTCAGACGGCAAGCGGACGACATCAGCGGCGGCGAACATGCTTGCCGAACATGCGGTGTTCCTGCTGCGACGCTAACCCGACAGGCGCAAGGCATTGGAACCTATCGACATCCTTGTGGTTGGTTGACCAGTCTCAAGGAGTGACCATGTCTGCGACTGCCCTGATTGTGGAAGACGAGATTTTCGTCGCGCTCGATCTCGAGCGGATCCTGACCGATGCCGGCTACAAGGTCGCGGCAATCGCGGCCGACCAATCGTCGGCGATCAGCAGCGCGGAGAATTGCTCCTTTGCCCTTGTCGATCTCAATCTGCGCGACGGCCCGACGGGTTCCTCGCTTGCGGCAACACTAACGCGCGATTACGGCATCAAGGTCGTGTTCGTCACCGCAAATCCCAGCCAGATCGCTGAGGACGCCGGCGCGCTCGGCTATGTCCGCAAGCCGTTCACGGCGCAGGCCATTCTCGCTGCAGCAGCAATCGCGACGCAGGCAGCGGCTCCCGAAAGCCTCGATACGGCCGATCTGGTCTTGTTGCCGCCGAAAACGACGCGCTGATCGTCAAACCCGGGCAAATGCCCGCATCGGAATGCGTGTCGTCACGACGATGCCGTTCGTCAGCCATTGATAGTCGATGCGACCGCCCAGCTGGCGGGTGACGCTCATGTCGATCAGCTGCGATCCAAATCCGCGCTTGATGCCGGGCGCGACGACCGGCGGGCCGCCATGCTCGGTCCAGGTAACGACAAGGTCGCTCGCGTCGACAGCGATCACTATATTGATGCCGCCTTCCTGCACCGACAGCGCGCCATATTTCGATGCATTGGTGGCAAGTTCGTGAAAGAGCAACGCGAGCGGGGTCGCCGACCGGTCGTCGATCGGCATATCGTCACCGGTGATCCTGATCCGTTGCGCGTCGGCCGATTGATAGGGGAGAAACAGCGCCTCTAGTAGCCCCTTGAACGTTTCTTTGAATTGAGCCGGTCGCGACCGCGCGCTGTGTGGCCGCACGAAATCATGCGCCCGGCCAAGCGCGGTGATGCGCTCGCGAAGATCATCGGCAACGACCGAAAAGCCG
The DNA here is from genome assembly GCA_038230675.1 of Sphingomonadales bacterium. Classification (GTDB taxonomy): domain Bacteria; phylum Pseudomonadota; class Alphaproteobacteria; order Sphingomonadales; family Sphingomonadaceae; genus Sphingomonas. The sequence continues at coordinate 50,669 of JBBRMV010000014.1, forward strand.
GGATGCGTGCGCGCCGCGAACCCGATCAGCCCCGAAATCACCGAGAAGATATTCTTAATCCGGTGGCTCAGTTCCTGCGAGATGATCTCGCGCTGGTCCATGATCAGCTTTTGTTCGTGGATGTCGGTACAGGTGCCGAACCAGCGCACGATCTCCCCCGTATCGTTGCGCAGTGGCAGCGCCCGGCCCAGCGTCCAGCGATATTCGCCCGATGCGGCGCGAAGCCGATATTCGACCTGATAGGGCTCGCCCGTTGCAAGCGACTGGCGCCAGCGTGCCCAGGCGCGTTCCCGATCGTCCGGGTGGAACATGCCGTTCCACTCCTCGCCATCGGTAGTCCCCTCGGCCATGCCGGTAAATTCATACCAGCGGGCATTGTAATAATCGTGATGGCCATCGGGCAGTGTCGACCACACCATTTGCGGCATCGCATCGGCAAGGACCCGGAAACGCTCTTCGCTATGCGCCAGCGCCTTGTTGATGACGCGCGCGGCCTCCTGCTGTTGCAACGATCCGCGGTGGCTTTGCAGATGCTGCATCACCTGCTCGGCGAGCACCAGCAGCCCTTGTTGCTGGAGCGGTGTCAGTCCTGCGCGCTGCACGTCATCGATCACGCACAGCGCCCCGAGCGGCACCCCTTCGCTCGTCACCAGCGGCGCGCCGGCGTAAAACCTGATATTGGGATCGCCGGTTACCAGCGGGTTGTCGGCGAAGCGAGGATCAGCGGACGCATCTGTCACGATCATGATGTCGTTGGCCGACATTGCATGCGTACAGAACGACACGTCGCGCTCTGTCCAAGCCGCATCCAGCCCCGAACGGGCGAGAAACGACTGCCGGTCCTGTTCGACAAGACTTACCAGTGCGATTGGTGTCTCGCACAATGCCGCTGCAAAATCGGTGATACGTTTCAGCGCTGGCGAACCGAGCAATTGCTCATGCTGATGGTCGGCAAGCACCTGCAGCCGATGGGCTTCGGCCTGTTCGTCGCTTGCGAGCTGGATAGCGTCGATCAAGAACCAAAAACCATCATGATCGGCACGATAACATCAAAACGGGACGTCGTCGTCCAGATCGTCGGGAAATCCGCCACCGGCACCAAACGCGTTGCCGCCGCCCCGGTTCCCGCCACGCGCCGGGGCGCTCGCGCCGCCGCCGAAATCGTCGCGGCCGCCGTCCCAATCGCTGCTACCGCCGCCGCTGCTGCCCGATCCGCCGCCTGCACCGCCCCCGGGCGCACCATCCAGCATTGTTAGCACGCTGTTGAAGCCTTGCAGGACGATCTCGGTCGAATAGCGGTCATTGCCACTCGCATCCTGCCATTTACGGGTCTTCAGCGCGCCCTCGATATAGACTTTGCTGCCCTTGCGCAGATAGCGCTCGGCGACATTGGCGAGGCCTTCGTTGAAGATCGCCACCGAATGCCATTCGGTCGATTCCTTGCGCTCGCCGCTGTTCTTGTCCTTCCAGCTATCGGACGTGGCGATCCGCAGATTGACCACCTTGCCACCGTTCTGGAAGGTCTTGCTTTCCGGGTCGCGCCCCAGATTGCCGACGATGATCACCTTGTTGACGCTGCCCGCCATATCTTCTTCCTAAAGCCCGAGTGCGATCGCGCCCCAATAGGTCGCGCCTGCTGCGATGTAGGCCAGCGCAAACAGATAGCCAACCATGAAGGCGGGCCATTTCCAGCTGTTCGTTTCGCGCCGGGTGACGGCGATCGTCGAGATGCATTGCGGGGCGAACACGAACCACATCAAAAAGGCGAGTGCGGTCGGCAGGCTCCAATGCGTCCGCAGATTGGCGGCAAGCGCCTTTTGCCCCGTCGCGCCTTCGGGATTGTCGATCGCATAGACCGTCCCGAGCGCCGCCACCGCCACCTCGCGCGCCGCCATCGCCGGGATCAGCGCAAGGGCTATATCGCGGTCGAAACCGATCGGCTTCAGCACCACTGCTAGGCTATTGGCGATGCGCCCCGCGATCGAATAATTGACCGGCGAAATCGGGCTGCCGGCAGGCGGCTTGGGGAAACTCAGCAGCAACCACAACGCGATTGTCGAATAGAGGATGATCGTGCCCGCGCGTCTGAGAAAGATGTAGCAGCGGCTCCACAGGCCCTGCGCGATGTCACGGGCGCGGGGCATCTGATATTTGGGCATTTCCATCATGAAGCCCGAAGAGGCGCCCTTGGTGACGGTGTTGCGCAGCACCAGGGCCGCCACGAACGCGCCGACAACGCCGAACACGTAAAGCCCGAACATCACCAGCCCCTGCAACCCGACAAAGGGCAGCACAGGCGTGTTGGGGATCAGCGCGCCGATGATGAGGGTGTAGACGGGCAGACGCGCCGAACAGGTCATCAGCGGCGCAATCAGGATCGTCGTCAGCCGGTCCTTCTCATCCTCGATCGTGCGTGTCGCCATGATGCCGGGTACAGCACACGCAAAGCTCGAGAGCAGCGGAATGAAGGCGCGCCCCGACAGCCCGACGCTCGCCATCACCCGGTCCATCAGGAAGGCCGCGCGCACCATATAGCCCGATGCCTCGAGCAGCAGGATGAAGAAGAACAGGATCAGGATCTGCGGCAGGAAGACGAGCACCGCGCCAACCCCTGCAATCGCGCCATCGACGATCAGCGACTGGAAAAAGCCGTCGCCCAGCCGGGCGGTGACGACGGCACCGAGCGCGCCGAAGCCTGCATCGATGGCATCGGCCGGCACCTGCGCCCAGGAAAACACCGCCTGAAACATCAAAAACAGGATCGTAGCCAGCAGGAGCATCCCCCAGACGGGGTGCAGCGCCACCGAATCGAGCGTGTGCGTCCAGCGCCTGACGGGCGTTTCCGAAACCGTCGCTGCCATCGCGATCGTCCGCGCGCGGCGTTGCAGCGTAACGATGTCCTCGCTCACCCTGCCGTCGCTGGCGCGCAATCTGATGACCGGGCCTTGGCCGATTGCCGCCGCCAGTCTGTCCTTAAGCGTGTCGAGGCCGCGCTTCCTGACCGCTACTGTCGGCACCACGGCGACGCCCAGTTCGCGCTCGAGAATTGCCGGATCAAGCACCAGCCCGTCGCGCTCGGCAAGATCGATCATGTTGAGCGCGACGACCACCGGCAGGCCGAGCGCGATCAACTGCAGCGTGAACCGCAGGTGATTATCGAGGTTGGCGGCATCGACGACGACGATCAGCGCATCTGGCATCCGCTCGCCCGCCTGTGCGCCTGTCACCACGTCGCGGGTCACGCGCTCGTCGGGGCTGGCGGGATCGAGGCTATAGGCACCGGGCAGATCGACCAGCTCGACCGGGCGGCCATCGGGCAGCGCCAGTCGCCCCGAATGCCGTTCCACCGTCACGCCCGGATAATTGCCGACCTTTTGCCGCGCGCCCGTCAGTGCATTGAACAGGGCGCTCTTGCCGGCATTGGGATTGCCGACCAGCGCGACCAATGGGGCAGGCGTCATCGTCCGGCGGTCATTCCGCCGGGGCTAGGGGCGATACCTGGATTGCGGCCGCAACCGCGCGGCGCAGCGCCACCGTCATCCGTCCGATCCGGCAGGCGATCGGCCCGCCGCCCAGCCGCGCACGGTGGAGCACCTCGATGCCGACTCCTTCGTCGAAGCCAAGCTCGCGCAGCCGCCGTGCCTCAGGCGTGGCGAGCCGAGCCCAATCGATACGGGCGACCGTCGCACCCTGACGAAGCGCAAGCTGTTCAAGGGTCTGCTGGTCATGGGTTGGACGAGTCGGCATGCGCAGGAGATATCCGTTCTGCGATTGATTATCAATAACGACGGTAATCCCGATCTGATAATTGTTCGCAAACGCACCCGATGCGGCTATTGGCGTTGCGCATGACCCGCTACGCCTTTCAGACGCTCGATGTTTTCACCGATCGCCGTTTCGGCGGCAATCCGCTCGCCGTTTTTACCGACGCGCGCGGGATGGATGGCGCAACGATGCAGGCGATCGCCGCAGAGCTCAATCTCAGCGAAACGAGCTTTGTGTTGCCGCCCGCCGATCCGGCGAATGACGCGTGCGTCCGCATCTTCAACCGCACCGCCGAAATGCCCTTTGCCGGGCATCCGACGATCGGCACGTCATGGGTCATCGCACAGTTGCGGGGCACGCAAGGCGATCGGCTCCGGCTCGAGGTGCCGGCGGGGCTCGTCGAGGCGACGCTGTTGCGCGGTGCTGCTGGTAACGTGACCGGCGCGCGGATTGCAGCGCCGCAACCGCTGTCGATCGGGGTAAAGCCCGATGTCGCGTTGATCGCGGCATGCATCGGGCTGGCGGCAGAGGACATTGTGCTTTCGACGCATGTGCCCGTCGAGGCATCGACCGGTGTCGCGTTCGTCTTTGTCGAGATCAGGGGTGATCGGATTGCCGATTGCGTCCCTGATATCGCCGCGTTCCGGCGGGCGATGGCCGCGCATCACGGCACCCCCGATCGGTTCTCGCTGTTTGTCTATGCGCGCACAGGGAGCGACTTGCATGCGCGGATGTTCGCGCCGTTATCGGGCACGATCGAGGATCCGGCGACGGGCAGCGCCAACGCAACACTGGCCGCGCTTCTGCTCGCCGCCAGCGATCAACCGAGCGCCACCTATACCAGCCGTCAGGGGATCGAGATGGGTCGGCCAAGCCTGCTGCATCTGAGCGCAGCACGAATGCCGGACGGTATCCGCAGCACCGTTGCCGGCGACTGTGTCCCGATGTTCAGCGGCAGCTGGAACGATCAGACGACCGGATAACGCAGCCGACCGATAAAGCGCGACAGGCTGGGCAGGTTCGCTGTGCGCTCGACAAAGCCTGCCTTTGCCTTTTCGAAGCGCATGATCCCCTCGACGCGGCGGGCCAGAAAGGCACGGGTATCCGCTTGTCCCTCGCTCTCGTCATCGAGAAAGACGGTGATCGTCGCGGCATAAACGCCACCCAGAATCGCGCGCTTGGTATAATGGTTGTAATCAGTCGCGGTGTCGCCAGCCAAGCGCCACATCAGGTCGACCGAGCGCCAGCCGAGCCTTGCTGCTCGGGCGAGATTCTGCGGCATTGCCAGCACCGCCAGCCCCCGGCGCAGTGCTTCACGATCATCAGCGACGGCGGCGAGCCGCGCCTCGACCAGCGCGGTGATCTTTGCACGTACTTTCATGCGGGCGAGCGCGACCGCTGGCACCGCTTCGGCCATCCGCGCATCGACATTCGCGAACCAGGCATCGATCATGTCGACCGCGCCGCCCGGAAAGGCGAGTGCGGCGATATCGCGATCGACGCCGGCGGCATCGGCGCTGAGCTCGAGCGCGGTCGCGCTCCAGCCGTCGAACGCCGCGTTGCCGGCGATCAAGGGCGCCAGGCCTGCGCGGATTTCGTCCAGCGTCGCGTCTTTATCGATGATCAGGGTCATTATCGGTCTCCGCTACGCATTCTAGCTTTGCGCCGAGGCTTCGCCAAGCCGGGGCCGCTCGGGGCGCCGAACGAGCACCAGCGCGACCGCCACCAGCGCCGCGCCGACGAAATCGGCCGCACCCAATTGCTCGTTATAGACGATCCAGCCGATGGCGCCTGCCACCACCGGCTGGCTCAGCAGGCCGATCCCGACGATCAGCGGCGACAACCTGCCCAGCGCATAGATCATCAGCCCCTGACCGATCACCTGGCTGGCGAGCGCAAGCCCGATCAGTGGCCCCCAATGATCGGGGATGATCCGTTCGCCAAGCGCCAGCGCGAACAGCAACAATGGCGGTGCGCTGGCAAGCGTCGACAGGGCGAGCGCTGGCAGCGGCGGCGTGGTTTCACGCGCGCGCGCCATCAGGATGAAATAGAAGGTGTAGAGGATGCCCGCAAGCAGACACAGCAGATCGCCGAAGAGGTTGCGCGGATCGAGCGTGTAGGAACGCCCCATCAGGAGCGCACCGCCAATCGCGGCAAGCGCGAGCGCGAGCGCCTGCATACGGCTCGGCAGGGCGCGCGCGGCAATAAAGCCATAGATCGGAAACATCAGTGTCGCCGAATTGCCGAACAGCGTCGCGTTGGCGAGCGTGGTGCGCAGGATGCCGATGTGCCAGCTCGCCAGGTCCGCTGCAAAGCAGAAGCCGGCGACCAGCACCATCAGCCACAGGCCGCGCGGCAACGCCGTCGGGCGCCAGCCAGTCGCGCCGGCTGCCCCGACCAGGATCGGGGCGGCAAGCGCAATCCGCCAGAAACCGGAAGCCACCGGCCCGGTTTCTGCGACCCGCACGAACCACGGCCCGAATGCCAGCGCGACATTGGCGATGATCAGCGCAGCAATCGCGCTGGCGGGCGGGGAATCGTCATTGGGCATCGATGATTGTCGGGCGACTAGATTTTCTTGGGCGAGGGTGATGGTGCATCGCGGCGTTTAGCGATCTATTTGCGTGTCGTCGCCTGTCAAAGGCGTTCTGCGAAGGAACCCGCCAATGCCCAGCCTGTTCGATCCTATCCAGCTTGGCGCCATCGCTGCGCCCAACCGCATCCTGATGGCGCCACTGACGCGGGGCCGCTCGACCCGCGATCATGTCCCGCAGCCGCTGATGGGCGAGTACTACAGCCAGCGGGCAAGCGCCGGGCTGATCATTTCAGAGGCAACCGGGATCAGCCGGCAGGGGCTCGGCTGGCCTTATGCGCCGGGGCTGTGGACCGACGCGCAAACCGAGGCATGGAAGCCGGTTGTTGCGCGCGTGCACGCTGCTGGCGGCCGGATCGTCGCGCAGCTCTGGCACATGGGCCGGCAGGTCCATTCATCGGTGATCGGCGGGCAGCCGGTGTCGTCGTCTGCCACCGCGACGACGGGCCAGGCGCCCACCTATGACGGTCGGCAGGATTTCGAGACGGCGCGACCGCTGGCGCTTGAGGAAATCCCCGGGCTGCTCGATGATTATGCCCGCGCGACGCAGAACGCGATCGCCGCCGGGTTCGACGGCGTTCAGATCCACGCCGCCAATGGCTATTTGATCGATCAGTTCCTACGCGACAACGCCAATTTCCGCGACGATGTTTATGGCGGCTCGATCGAGAACCGCACCCGGCTGCTGCGTGAAGTGGCCGAGCGCGTCGCCTCGGTCGCTGGCGCCGATCGCACCTCGGTTCGCCTGTCGCCCAATGGTGATTCGCAAGGCGTGAACGATAGCGACCCGGTGCCGCTGTTCACCGCCGCCGCGGCGCTGTTGAGCGAGATCGGCATCGGTTTCCTCGAACTGCGCGAACCCGGCGCCGAGGGTACGTTCGGGCGCACCGATGTGCCCCGGCTGTCGCCCGAAATCCGCAAGGTATTTGCCGGGCCTTTGGTGCTCAATTCGGATTATTTCACGGCGGAAGCGGCACAGGCTGCGATCGATTCGGGCGTTGCGGACGCGATCAGCTTTGGCCGCGCGTTCCTCGCCAATCCCGACCTGCCCGAGCGCCTTCGGACTGGTGCCGCGCTGAACGAGGGCAACTACAAGACGTGGTACAGCCAGGGGCCGGAGGGGTACACCGATTACCCTGCGCTTGAGGCGGTTGCTGCGGAATAGGCAAAAAGGTGGGTCCACGCGGAGGCGCGGAGGAGAAGAACAGGGGCGCTTTGCGACGCAGCCATCTTCGTCGATTGCCGGTTGTAAAGCGCTTCGCGCATTTGCGCTGTGCAATACCTCCGCGCCTCTGCGCCTCCGCGTGAACCAATCCAACCACGCACCAGTCGCAACGCCGGCGGCTCAGCCCAACGGCACGAACCGCAATGGCAGCCCGTCCTTGGGGCGCGGGATCGGCCAGGCCTGCCACTGCGTGCCGCTGCCCTCGTCGAGCTCGATCCGGTAGCGGCTGAGCAGCTGCACCATCAGGATGCGCATCTGCATCGTCGCGAAATGCAGGCCCAGGCACATATGCGCACCGCCGCCGAACGGGACCCAGGCGTATTTGTGCCGCGCGCGGACCTGATCAGGCATGAAGCGGAGCGGGTTGAAAGTCGCGGGATCGGGCCACAGCTCGGCCATGTGATGGGTATAATGGATTGAAATGCCAACCTGAGTGCCCGCCGGAATGCGAAAACCGCCGAATTCGAAATCCTTTACCGCCCGGCGCGGCAACGACGGGACGGGCGGGATCAGCCGGAGGGCTTCCTTGAACGCGCCGTCGACAAGCTCGAGCTGATCGAGCTTGGCGTACGGCAGGGCATCGGCATCGTTGATGCCTAGCCCGGCGATCTCGGCCCGCAATTTCTCCTGCCACTCCGGATTGCGTCCCAGCAACATCACCAGGCTCGTCGCCGACGAGGTGATCGTGTCGTGCGCGGCCATCATCAGGAAGTTCATGTGATCGGCGATCGCCTGATCGGACAGCTGATGCCCATCGTCATCGGTGGCGCGACAGAACTGCGAGAAGAAATCGCGGCCATCGCCGTTGCGCCGCGCCGGCACTTCTCGCTTGAAAAAGTCGATCAGATACGCCCGCGCCCGCGCGCCCTTGCGCATCATCGTGCCGGGCCAGGGGCGGCGGATCGGCGCAACCGACGCCTGCACCTCATCGACGAACGCCTGATTGATCCGCGTCGCTTCACCACCCAGCGGCATGCCCAGAAAGCTGTCGGCGGCAAGATCGAGCGTCAGCGCCTTGACGGCATCGTAGAATTTCATCTGCCGCCCGCCCCAGCCCGCCACCTGTCGCGCAATCCCAGCGTTGAGCGCTTCGGCATAATGGCGCATCGGCTCGGGCTTGAAGGCGACCGCCATCACCCGACGGTCCGCGCGGTGCTTCTCGAAATCCATCAGCATCAGCCCGCGCGGGAACAACAGGTTGAGCAGGGGCCCCCAACCTTGCTCGGACGAGAACACCCGGTCGCGGTCGAACAGGATCAACTCGTTCGCCTCGGGCCCCAACAGGGTCACCATCGGCCCGGTCAGCCCCTTGTTTCGATAGACCCGACCATAGGCGGCCACCATCCGCTTGCCGAAGCGTTCGGGATCGCGCAGCATTTCCAGACTGTTGCCGATGATCGGAAGGCCATCCTCGCCCGGGATGGCGCTCAGCGCGGCACTGCGCTGTTCGGGCAGCCAATGCGGGTTGGCCTTAAAGGTGTGGGCGAGCGCCATGGTCAACTCCGATCGGCTTACTTACACTCGTATAAGTAAGCCCGGCGACTCTGCCAAGCGGCTAGCGCAGCGCCGCCCGGCGCGCGCGCCATTCAGCGGCGGTCTGCCCCCAATCGTCGACAGCGTTCAGGCCGTGCGGCGGTGGCAACACGGTCGGCCCGCGATTGGTGGCGCCAAGCCGGCGGGCAAGCGCGATCGAGGGCGCATTCAGCGGCGCAATGCGATGCATGACATCGTCCCAGCGGAGCACATCGACGGCATAATCGGTCGCCGCTACGGCCGCCTCTTGCGCAAAACCCTTGCCGGCAAATTCGGGCAGCAATCCCCAGGCGATCTCGTTCCCGGGCCAGCCATCGGGGCGCCATGGGCCGATCCTGCCGAGCCATCGCCCGCTGGTCCGCTCGATCACCGAAAACATCGCAAAGCCGAACAATTGCCACGATCCCGCCATCGCGCACAGCCCCCGCCACGCAACCGATCGTGGCTGGACACCGCCCAGATAACGCATCGTCGCCTCGTCGGCGTGGAACGCCGCCCAAGGCTCGAAATCCTCGGCTGCCGGCGGCCGCAGGATCAGCCGTTCGGTAAATAGAACCGGCCCGTTCACCCGCCGAACCGCGCCTTCAGCGCCATCATCGCCAGCGCCGCCTTGGCCGCTTCTCCGCCCTTGTCCTTTTCGGTCGGGCGTGCGCGGGTGAGCGCCTGCGCCTCGTTCTCGGTCGTCAGGATACCGTTGCCGATGCACAGGCCGTCCATGCTGAGCGCCATCAGCCCGCGCGCGCTTTCACCCGCGACGATCTCGAAATGATAGGTCTCGCCGCGGATGACGACGCCGATCGCGACATAGCCGTCATACGCCCCGCTTTCCGCTGCAAAGGCGATCGCGCCGGGGATTTCGAGCGCCCCGGGCACGGTGATCGTCTCGTGGCGGTGCCCTGCCTCCTCGATTGCAGCGCGCGCGCCCGCCAGCAACAGATCGTTCAGATGATCATAGAAACGCGCTTCGACGATGAGCAATTTGGCCATGTGTTCAACTACCCGCGATGGAGGCGCTTCATTTCCTCATCCCGGACGTGTTCCGGGGTCCACTGCAGTTTCAAAAACGGCAATTGAGGCTCTATGCGGTCCCGTGGCCCCAGGAACAAGTCCGGGGCGACGGGTGGGCGGGACATGCTTATTCCCCGCCAGTGCCGGGAATCGGTCGCTCGCCGACGATCGAGAGGCCATAGCCGTCGAGCCCCACCAGCGTGTGATGCGTATTCGTCAGCAGCACCATGTCCTGCACCCCGAGTTCCGCCAATATCTGCGCGCCGACGCCGTAATCGCGAAGCTCCTCGATCTCGGGCGCGCCGGCGCTCTTGCCCTCGGCGCGCAGCTTGATGAAGCGCGACACGCTGTCCTTCATCGGCCGATTGATGACGACGATGACGCCCGATCCAGCCTCCGCGATCAATTCCATCGAGCGTGAGAGCAGCCCCGACCGCTCGGATTGCTCGCCGAACATGTCGACGAACCACGAGGCGGTGTGCATCCGCACCAACGTCGGCACCGCCGGATCGATCTTGCCCTTCACCAGCGCGATCGTCTCATCGCCGCTCGCCTTGTTGAAAAAGGTCATCGCCCGCCAGTCGCCGCCCCAGCGGCTCTGGAATGCCATCTCGGCGCGCTTTTCGACGAGGTGATCATGCTTGCGGCGATAGGCGATCAGATCGCGGATCGTGCCCATTTTGAGATTGTGGAGCCGGGCAAAGGCGACCAGATCGTCCATCCGCGCCATCGTGCCGTCGTCCTTCATGATCTCGCAGATCACGCCCGACGGATTGAGCCCGGCGAGCCGCGCGACATCGACCGCCGCTTCGGTATGCCCGGCGCGCACCAGCACCCCGCCCTCGCGCGCGACCAGCGGGAAGACATGGCCCGGCGTTACGATGTCGGCCCTGCCCTTCGACGCGTCGATCGCGACCGATATCGTGCGGGCACGGTCGGCGGCGGAAATCCCCGTCGTCACCCCCTCGAGCGCCTCGATCGAAGTGGTGAAGGCGGTCTCGTGGCGGGTCCCGTTGGCGCGGCTCATCAATTCAAGCCCGAGCGCATCGGTGCGCGCCTTGCTGAGCGACAGGCAGATCAGCCCGCGGCCATGCGTCGCCATGAAATTGATCGCGTCAGGGGTCGCCATCTGCGCGGGGATGACGAGATCGCCCTCGTTTTCGCGGTCCTCGTCATCGACCAGGATGAACATCCGCCCGTTGCGCGCTTCGTCGATAATTTCCTCGATCGACACCAAAGCCGGTGTGTCGTCGTTGGAGAAAACGAAGGTCTCCAGCTTGCGTAGTGTATCCGCCGTCGGGTTCCAGTCGGGCGATTCGAGATCGCGCAGCGTGTTGGCGTGGAGCCCGGCAGCGCGGGCAAGCCCTGATCGCGACATGCCACCATCGGTGACCAGGCTACGGAGTTTTTCGATCAATTGTGCGCTCATGAGCGCGATAAATCACATTACGATGTGATAATCAAGCCGTCAAATCACATCAGACGCACACATAGTCGCGCATCCTCGACAAATAGCGCGCGAGGACGTCGATCTCGATGTTGACTGCTTGTCCACGCTCGAGCCCTCCAAGCGTTGTCACGGCCTGGGTGTGCGGGATGACATTGATCGTAAAGCGCGTACCGCCGGCACCGTCCGCCACCTCGTTCACCGTCAGCGATACGCCGTCGACGGTGATCGATCCCTTGGCGGCGATATAGGGGGCAAGATCGCCCTGCACCTTGATTTCGATGCGTTTTGAATCGCCCTCGATCGTGATGCTCGCAATTTCGGCGACGCCGTCGATATGGCCGGTGACAATATGCCCGCCGAGTTCGTCGCCCACCCGCATCGCCCGTTCCAGATTCAGCCTGCGTCCCTGCGTCCACTGCCCCTGTGCGGTCCGACGAATCGTCTCACCCGACACATCTGCCGCAAACCAGCCGGGAGTGCCGGGGGCCGATTTGTCGATCACCGTCAGGCAGACGCCCGAACACGAGATCGACGCGCCGATATCGATTCCGGCGGTGTCGTAGTGCGTATCGATGACCACACGCGTGTCGCCGCTGACGCTCACATCGCGGACGGTGCCGATATCGGTGATGATGCCGGTGAACATACGTTATCCCCTCACCCGATCATATACGTCGAGGCGGTCGTCGCCAAGCATCCGGGAATCGTGCAGCCGCCAGCGGCCATGCGCCTCGGCCAACGATCCCAGGCCGATATCGCCGAGCGCGGGCTTGCCGGCACCAATCACCATCGGCGCGCGGTAAAACAGCAGCCGGTCGACGAGATCGGCGGCCAGAAACGACGCAGCGGTGGCGGCACCGCCTTCGACGAACAGGTCGTTGACCTTGTCGAGCGTTGCTATGTCGGCGGGCGCTGCGACCCCCTCCCAACCATCGGGCACCGGTCCGCGCGTGAGCAGGACGCGTCGCGGCGATCGGTCCTCGAGGCCATCCAGCCGGACATCGAGCGCTGGCGCATCGATTTCAAAAGTGCCGCGCCCGACTAGGATCGCATCGTGCCGGGCGCGTTCGAGATGGGCGTGCGCGCGGGCGACGGCGCCGGTGATCCAACGGCTGCTCCCATCCGCCATCGCGATCGCACCATCGAGCGACGTCGCGAGTTTCAGCGTGACGGCGGGTCGGCCAAGCCGCTGGCGCGTCAGGAAACCCAGCATCGCGCGCTCGGCTGCTGCCGCGCAGTGGCCAATGGTGAGCGGTATTCCTGCTTCTCGAATCAGGGCAAAACCTGCCCCGTCGATCCTCGGAAACGGGTCCTGGACCGCGACCACGACCCGGCCGATCCCCGCCGCTGTCAGCACAGCGGCGCACGCCGGCCCCCGCGCGCTCCGCACCGAACAGGGTTCGAGCGTGACATAAGCGGTTGCGCCCCGCGCCCTATCGCCCGCCTCGGCCACCGCCATTGCCTCGGCATGCGGCCGGCCGCTCGGCTGAGTCCATCCGCGCCCGACGACGCGGCCGTCGTTGACAATGACGCAGCCGACGCAGGGATTGGGCGCGGTCCGCCCCCGGCCGCGTTCGCCAAGCGCCAGGGCCGCCCCCATCCAGCGCGCATCGTCGTTCAGAGGCCGTAAGCCTTCAGCTTGTCGTCGAGCTTCTTGAACTGCGCGCGAAGGGCAGCGCGACGCTTGTTCTCCTCGGCAATCAGCCGGGTCTGCTCCACCCCGTCGATTTTCTGCTGGGCATGGATTTCGGCATCGGTGCGGCTCAGCGGCCATTGCTGCACATAGACGATCTCGCGCTTGTACGGCCGCTCCTCGTGCGAATCATGGACGAAGGCGGCGATCAGCAGCGTGACGATGACGATCGACAGCGCCAGAAACCCCAGCTCATAAGGTTTGCGCTGCGACAGGAAGAAACGCAGATCGTTGATCGCACGGACCGGCGCAAATCGGCTGAAGAAATTCATCGCATCAAGATAGAGCGTCGGAGGCCCGCATGCCAGTGCTTCGCAGGCGTCCAGGTTCAGGCGATGTCATTCGATCTTAGCCGCTCCAGCGCGCGGTCGCGTCCGATCAGGGGGAGCAAGGCGGCCATGTCGGGCCCGTGATCGAGACCCGTCAGCGCCCGCCGCAGCGGCAGGAACAAGGATTTGCCGCTGCGCCCGCTCCCGGCCTTGAGCGCAGCCGTCAGCGCGCGCCAGGGGTCGTCCTGCCAGTCAAGTGTGGCAGCAATGGCGGCTGCCTGGTCGAGAAAGGCGCGGTCTTCCGCCGCGGCCGTCGCGTCGATCGGTCCCTCGACGACGCGCCACCAGGCCGCGGCCTCATCGACCCGCGACAGATTGGGGCGGATCACGGCCCATGCCGCCGCATCGACCCCTGCCGGCAGCCGATCGGCGACGCGCTCGAAATCGAGAAGATGGACGATCTTGGCGTTGAGTTGCGTCAGTTCGCCCTCGTCGAAGCGTGCTGGCGCGCGCCCGAAATGCGCGAAATCGAAGCTGTCGATCAGCGGCTGCGGATCGGTCACCGGCTCCACCGGATCGCTCGTGCCAATCCGCGCCAGCAGCGCAAGCAGCGCGATCGGTTCGATCCCGTCGTTGCGAAAATCCTCGACGCCGATCGATCCGAGCCGCTTCGACAGCTTGCCCTCGGCCCCCGTCAGCAAGGCCGCGTGCGCAAACCTGGGCGGCGGCGCGCCCATCGCCTCGAACATCTGCAGTTGGAGCGCGGTGTTGGAAACATGATCCTCACCGCGCACGACATGGGTGATGCCCATATCGGCATCATCGATCGCCGATGGCAGCATATAGAGCCACGTGCCGTCCGCGCGGCGGATGACGGGATCGCTCATCGTCGTGGGGTCGAATTTCTGGGGCCCGCGAATGAGATCATCCCACTCGATCGCGGCTGCGTGATCGAGCTTGAAGCGGAAATGCGGTTTGGCCCCGCTGGCCTCGAGGGCAGCCCGGTCCGAATCGCTCAGCGCCAGTGCGGCCCGGTCGTAGATGGGAGGCAAGCCGCGCCCGGCCGCGATCTTGCGCTTGAGGTCGAGCTCTTGTGCGGTTTCATAGGCCGGGTAGATGCGCCCGGCCTCGCGCATCGCATCGAACCGCGCCTGATAAATGCCGAACCGCGCCGACTGACGCTCTTCGCCATCGGGATCGAGCCCCAGCCAGGCGAGATCGGCACGGATCGCCTCGACGAAGCGCTCCTCGCCGCGTTCCGCATCGGTATCGTCGATCCGCAGCATGAATCGCCCGCCCTGCTGCTTTGCCCACAGCCAATTCTGCAGCGCCGGGCGGATATTGCCGACATGAAGGCGCCCGGTGGGCGAAGGGGCGAAACGGGTGACGATCGACATCGCGCCGATGTAGGCCAGCCATCACCGCATCGGCAATGCCCCCTTTCCGTGCCGGCGCCCGCGCTCTAAGGGGTCACAAAGCTGTAACGGGGGGCCGCGCCAATGAAGCTGATGACCGGCAATTCCAACCTGCCGCTGGCGCGCGATGTGGCTGGCTATCTCGACATCCCGCTGACCCAGGCAAGCGTGCGACGCTTCGCCGATGAGGAAGTGTTCGTCGAAATCCACGAAAATGTCCGCGGTGAGGATGTGTTCGTGCTGCAATCGACGGGCTATCCCGCGAACGACAATCTGATGGAATTGCTGATCTGCATCGATGCGCTGAAACGCGCATCCGCCAGGCGGATCACGGCCGTCATCCCCTATTTCGGCTATGCCCGGCAGGACCGCAAATCGGGATCGCGCACGCCGATTTCGGCAAAGCTCGTCGCCAATCTCATTACCGTCGCAGGGGCGGACCGGGTGCTGTCAATCGATCTCCACGCCGGGCAGATCCAGGGCTTTTTCGATATCCCCACCGATAATCTGTTCGCCGCCCCGGTGATGTCCGCCGATATCGAGGCGCGTTACGGCGGGCGCAATCTGATGGTCGTCTCGCCCGATGTCGGCGGCGTGGTGCGCGCGCGCGCGCTGGCGAAGCGGCTCGACAACGCCCCGCTCGCGATCGTCGACAAACGGCGCGAGCGCGCGGGCGAATCGGAAGTGATGAACATCATCGGCGATGTGGAAGGCCGTTTCTGCATCCTGATCGACGATATGGTCGATTCGGCGGGCACGCTGTGCAACGCCGCCGCTGCGCTGAAACAGGCGGGGGCGGCGGATGCGATCGCTTATTGCACCCACGGCGTGCTTTCCGGCGGCGCGGTCGCCCGGGTCGAGGGATCGGCGCTCAGCGAACTGATCATCACCGATACGATCGGCCAGCATGAGATCATCAAGGGTACCGACCGTATTCGCCTGCTGACGATCGCGCCGCTGCTCGGCGAGGCGATCAAGCGGATCGCGGATGAGAGCAGCGTATCGTCGCTGTTCGATTGATAGGTGGCGTCGCTGTTGAGCAGCCTCGACGAGCCGGCTTCCCGAGCACCAGTGGACAACGTCCAGCGTCAACACGCATCAGTTTTTTGCATTATGAACTTGGCAGGATTTCCGACGATTTCCGGATGACGCAAAACTTGTGACTTTTGCATCAGCAGTCGTACTGGTCTCTCCCATTGCATAGAACGTCGCGGACTTGCATCATGCCGCAATGATCGAACTACTCCTGCTTGCTATGGCTTCCGTCGCTGGAAATGCATCAACCGGTCCACTTTGCCTGCCTGTGGCATCCGCTACGTCGAAGCCGACGGCTTCTGCGATCGAGGATCATCGAGCGCTTCGTAAGGCAATTGGCGAATTGATGCCGCAATCACCTACAATGGTCATGCTGTATGGAAAGGGAGGACACCTCTCGACGAGCGAATATAGCATCGTCGTTGTTCGAGCTGCCGATGGCACATGGCAGGGAACAGCGGTGGGCCGCAGCCAGATCTGGATAAAAGACGCTCCTTACAGTCCTATGCAAAGGGCTGACTGGGTACTCGACAGGGCGGTGGGCCTTCAGCTTGATGAGGCGATCTCTCGTCGCTGCCCTGCCGATCGCAAGGCTATCGACAAGCCAGCCGACTTCGGGCCTCCAGCACTAGGTGCTGTGCCGGAACGTATCGATGTCGTGACCCCGGGACACGCCCCCTTCACGTTCTATTCGGAAGAAAAAGAGGGTAAGATTGCTGCTCTCATTCGACCGCCACGGTAATGCTCAGTGGTCCAGCTTGATGCAAAACTTTTGATTTTTGCATCAAGCCGAAGCGCAACCAGATTCCACAGCGCGCCTCTAAATCCGCTCCACCACCCTGCCCGAACCGTCCTGCGCGCCCGCTGAGCGCACCCCCGCCAGTTCGCGTCGCTTCAGCTCGGCCTTTAGCGCCTCGGGCTTGGGTGCCCAGATGAAGCCGAAGCTGACGGTGCCGTGCTTGGTGTGGACAACGTGGTGCAGCCGGTGCGCCTGGACGATGCGTTTCATGTAATTGGAGCGCGGGACATAGCCCGTCTCCATCCGGCGGTGGACGATGATATCGTGAAAGCCGAGGTAAATCGCGCCATATCCGGCGATCCCGGCGCCGAGCCACGTTGCCCAGTCACCCGTCGTCCCGCTCGTCCCCAACACCAGCAGCACGATCGACGGCGTTGCAAAGATCACGAAAAACCAGTCGTTCAGCTCCCAAAAGCCGGTGCGCGGGGCGTGGTGGCTCGCATGCAGGAACCACCCGAACCCATGCATCACCCAGCGGTGGACGACATAAGCGAACACCTCCATCCCCAGAATGGTGGCAATGAACAGCGTGATACCGGCAATGATCGACATGCTTGCCTTATAACGCGGTGCCGCAGCCTTGGCGAGCGACCTTGCGGTACGGGATTTGGCCATACTGGATTCATGCGCGTGGCTGTGCTTTAGGACATGCCATCCCCGATCCCGGTAAAAGGCATGCGCGCGACATGAACATCCACGAATATCAGGCCAAGGAACTGCTCGCGACCTTCGGCGTGCCGGTGCCGGCGGGATTTGCAGCGATGAGCGTCGAGGAAGCCGTGGCCGCGTCGAAAAAGCTGCCCGGGCCGCTCTATGTCGTGAAAGCCCAGATCCACGCCGGCGGCCGCGGCAAGGGCAAGTTCAAGGAATTGTCGCCCGAGGCCAAGGGCGGCGTCCGCCTCGCCCGCACCGAGGATGAGGTGCGCGCAGCAGCCAC
>JBBRMV010000015.1:0-68009 GCA_038230675.1 Sphingomonadales bacterium
ACGCGTTCGTGAGCGAGGTCGCGTTGTTCGTTATCGTGGTTTCGTCGAAGGTCGCACGCGCAGAAAGCGAGTTGGAGGCAGCCAACAGGTTGGTTTCGGTCGTGCCGATCCGCGTGCTGAGCGAGTTGGATGCAGCCGAAAGGTTGGTTTCGGTCGTGCTGATCCGCGAGGTCAGCGAGTTAGAAGCCGTCGACAGGTTGGTTTCGGTCGTATTTATGCGCGTGCTGAGCGAGTTGGACGCGACCGTGAGCGAGGTCGCGTTGTTCGTTATCGTGGTTTCGTCGAAGGTCGCACGCTGAGCGAGCGAGTTGGACGCCATCGTGAGCGAGGTGAAATTGTTGGTAATCGTCGTCTCGTCGGCGCCGATCCGCGTCGTCAGGGAGGCCGCGGCATTCGTTGCAGCGGTATTACCCGACGTTATGTTGGCCTGGAGCGTTGTCGCCACCTGATATAATTCGCTGCCATTGACGGCATCTGTGGAAGTGGCGGTCAGGCGTCCGGCGGCGACGTTGAGCAAACGCGACGCACTCGTGCCGGTTACCCCGAAGGAGACACCGCCGCTTGAGGTGGTGTCATAAGCAAAAGCGCCGATGGACGTGCCACCGAGCGTCGTGCCGTTGAGCGCCGAGGTGGCAAGCGAGTTATTATCGGCAAGGTTGAACTGAGTTCCGGCGCCGATGGCGGAAGCATTCGTCCCGGACGTGACGGTCGCACCTTCACCAAGGGCGGTGGCGCCCGTGGCTAAAGCGCTGGCCGAATAGCCGATCGCGGTGGCGTCGGTTGCCGAGGTGGCCGTGGCCGCCGACCCGATGGCCGTGTTTCTTGCCGAGGTTGCTTGAGCATTGTTGCCAATCGCGGTCGTATTGGTTGTGGTGGCCCTGGCGTTCGCGCCGCCTGCCGTACCGCCAAGGGATGCCTGGGCGCCGTTGGCCGTATTGGTGACGCCATCATAAATTACGGTCGTCTGCGCGAATGCGCTCGACGCCTGCATCGCTAAAATGACCGCGGGCACCCCGAGCAGCAACGCCGAGCGATGGCGCGCCGAAAAGCTCCGAGCCGACACCGCCAGGACTTTGCCGCCCGAACGGCGGATTGCGATGTCACTACCCATGATTGACCCCTTCGCCGGGCTTGGAGCCTGGGGTCGTGGTTATCGGCGAGACCCCCGTGAAGCCAACGACCTGACGGAAGAGAATAATTTTGCCAACGGAACAATTTTGATCATCCGCCAAGACGCAGGCCGGGCCATGCCATTTCGGCACATTCAATTGCTGGTCGGTCAGCTATCGTACCCGCTATTGGGCATTGGATCAGGGATCACGCTGCGGATCTGGCACCCGTTCCAGCGGCGACGTTTCGCAGATCTGGGTGTGACTCGATAACGCGTGCGATGCAGCCGAGATTGAGGCACAGGCGGCTGGCGTAAAGCCAGTCGAGCGCTTCCCGGCCAAGCGAAGTGAAGCTTATGGTTCCCCGATGCGCTGTCAGTAAACCCCGGGTTTCTGCTTCCCGCATCATCCGGTCGACGTGGATACGCGATACCTTGAATTGCTGCGCGGTGCGCAAGCTGGAAAAGGCGATTTCTTCGGTTGGGGGGAAGCGTGGCGCCCGCGCTACCAAATCGTGGAGAATTTGAATGCCGCCTCGTCGATGCAATATCGCCTGGTATAACGCATTATAAGGATGCGGATTGCCGCTACCCGCAATGAACGCGTTACCCTGCTCGATAATAACCGCATCGAATACGTTACGGTCAGCAATATTTAGCAGCACCGCATCGATCATCGGTTCGATCAGGCTTATCGCGTCAAGGACGCTCGCCGTGTGGCGCTGATATGATGCCAGGAAAGATGCCGTCACTCGGTAGCGGGCCGGCCGCGCCGTGCGCGCCGATGCCAACTCAAGATAACCCAGATGTTGCATCAAGCCGAACAGCGACCGGGCACGTCCCGGGCTGACAAGGCCGAATCCCGCTATCAACCCCTTTAGCCGTGCCAGCGTGACCTCACCCGATACATCGAGATAAAGCGCGCACAGTGCGGCAACGTTATGCCCCGCATCCCTCAACATGCTTTCGATGGACGGGTCTTCCTCGGCCTCCTTCAGCAGATTGCTTGCAAGTCTCTGTACCGCGTCGGAATATCTCGGATGTCTTTTCACCTGTTCTCTTGCCTGCGGCAACTCTGCGACATTGGTGTTCCACGTAGATAGTCTATCCATCATGCACAGGGCGATCCGTCTGGTTTGTGGCAGAGGTATCGGATGATGAAGCGCAACGCGAGCAGCTTGTCGGCGATGAGCCAAATCGAGAGCCATGCCTGCAAGTTCCTTCGCGAAGGTCCAACTCATCTGAGATAATCCGCCTGGTCGGCATGATGCATATCGCGCTTCCGCTATCGCTGCGGAACGTGCGAAGGTGCTGACAAGCCTGCAATCGCTCGCTAGCCTTTGGCAAGACAGGCACATTCGGGGGGCAGATCGATGAACAAGGTAACGGGGTTGCTGCTGGTGGCAGCGGTGATGGGCGCGGCTGGGGCGCAAGCGGCGGCACCCAAAAAGACGCTCACCCACGAAATGCTCTGGATGATGAAGCGTGTCGGTGCGCCGGTCGTCAGCCCGGACGGCAAATGGGTCGTCTATTCGATAAACGAGCCTTCCTATGAACAGGGTGCAGCCGTCGTTGATCTTTGGATCGTGCCGGCGGACGGATCGGCCGCGCCGCGCCGCCTGACCAACACCAAGGCCGGCGAGGGCAGCCCGGCCTGGTCCCCCGACAGCCGGCGGATAGCCTTTTCCACCAAGCGCGAGGGCGACGATCAGGCGCAGATCTATGTGATCGACATCGCCGGCGGCGAGGCTCGCCGCGTGACGAACACGCCCACCGGCGCGGACAATCCGCAGTGGCGCCCCGATGGCCAGGCGATCCTGTTCGAAAGCGCGGTTTATCCCGGCGCGATGGACGAAGCGGCCAACAAGAAGGCCGCCGCCGATCGCAAGGCGCGCAAATATAATATCCGCCTCTACGATCATTTCCCGATCCGCTATTGGAACGATTGGATCAGCGACAAGCGCCCGACTTTATGGGTGCAGCCGCTCGCCGAGGGTGCGGCGGCGAGCGATATCCTGTCACCGACAATGCTCGCTCAGGCCGAAGGATTTGGCGGCAATGCGCAAGGGGACGGCGGCACCACGCTGGCACCGGCATGGAGCCCCGATGGCAAGGAAATCGTATTCGTCGCGACGACCGAGCGCTGGAACGCCGCCTTTGCGCGCGTCGGCTATCATCTCTACCGGATGCCGGCGGCCGGCGGCGAGCCGACGATCGTCACCCCCGATGCGGGCGATTATGACGAGCCCCGCTTCACACCCGACGGCAAGACCCTGTTGTTCAAATATGCGCCGCCAACCGATGAGGTGTATGAACTGGCAAGACTCCGCCGGGTCGCCTGGCCGGCAGGTGGTGCTGCGAGCACCATCACCCCCAATTTCGATCGCGAAACCGATGATTATGCGGTGACGCCCGATAGCCGCACGATCTATATGATCGTGCCAGAGGCGGGGCTGGAAAATCTCTACCGCCTGCCGCTTGCGGGCGGCACGCCCGAAATGGTGATCGCACCCAAGACGGGCGGCTACACGTCGATCCAGATCCCCGAGCGCGCACCCACCACCGAAGTGATTGCCAGCTATGGCAGCTCGATCAATCCGGCCGAAATCGTGCGCATCGATCCGGCGGCGAAGAGCCACCGGAACCTCACCAACGTCAACACCGCCGAGGCTGCGACGATCGACTGGCAGAGCCCGGAGCATTTCTGGTTCACCGGCACAGGCGGCAAGCGCATTCACAGCATGATCATCAAGCCGCCGGCATTCGATCCGGCGCGCAAGTATCCGCTGCTCGTGCTGATCCACGGCGGCCCCGCCTCAAGCAACACCGATCAGATCGGCCTGCGCTGGAATTACCATTTGCTGGCAAGCGCTGGCTATGTGCTGCTCGTCACCGATTATACCGGCTCGACAGGCTATGGCGCCGCATTTTCCCAGGCGATCAAGCTCGATCCGCTGCGTGGCCCCGCCAATGAAATCGATCAGGCGGTGAACGAGGCGGCCAAGCGCTACAGCTTCATCGATGCGAAAAATGCCTGTGCGGGCGGCGCCAGCTATGGCGGGCATCTCACCAACTGGATCGAGGCGACGACGACGCGCTACAAATGCCTCGTCAGCCACGCGGGCGAGGTCGATCTGCTGACGCAGTGGGGGACCAGCGATTTCAACTATGGCCGCGAAATCGCGAGTGGCGGCCCGCCCTGGGGCGACAGCAAGGTGTGGCGCGATCAAAGCCCGATCACCTATGCTGCGGACTGGAAAACGCCGATGCTGCTATCGGCGGGCGAGCATGATTTCCGCGTGCCGATGGCAAATACGCTGGAGACCTGGTCCACGCTGCAACGCATGAAAGTGCCGAGCCGGCTGATGATCTTCCCCGATGCCTGGCACTGGATTTTGAAGCCCGAAGACAGCCGCCAATTCTACAAGGAAGTCCATGCTTGGCTGGCGCATTATCTGAAGGGAGCGCCAGCGGTGACGGGCGGCCCGGCAGGCTCCGCTGATGCAGCCAAAGCGGACAAGACCGCGCCATGAAGGTGCCTCGGTTCGCCCAACTGATAGCCGCCTGTGCCTCGATCTCGGCATTTCCGGCTGCGGCGAAGACCTATGACCTTCCGGCGACGCCACAAACCGTCGCCTGGGGTCACTATGACGCGACCGACAAGCCCGCGCTGACGATCCAGTCGGGTGACACCGTCGTCGTCCACACGCTATTGACCAACAGCCCGGCGGGATTGGAGAAGGCCGGGGTCGCGCCCGCCGATGTGGAGCCCGCTTTGCGAGCGGTATTCGACGGAGTGCCGGCATCGGCGCGTGGGCCTGGCGGACATATCCTGACGGGACCGATCGCGATCGAGGGCGCGGAACCCGGCGACACGCTTGAGGTGCGCATCGTCAAAATCGATCTCGCAATCCCCTATGCCTATAATGCGTTTCGCTATGGCGCCGGGTTCCTGACCGACGATTTCCCCTATGCACGGATGAAGATCGTCCCGCTCGACAAGGCGCGGATGGTCGGCAAGTTCGGGCCGGGAATCGAGGTGCCGCTACACCCGTTCTTCGGCAGCATGGGGGTCGCACCCCCGCCCGCCTTTGGCCGTTATGATTCGGCACCGCCGACAATCAACGGTGGCAACATGGACGACAAGGCGCTGGTGGCAGGCACGACGTTGTTCCTGCCGGTTCACGCGGCGGGGGCGCTGTTCCAGGCGGGCGACGGTCATGCCGCACAAGGCAATGGCGAGGTCGATATCACCGCGCTCGAAACCTCCCTGGTCGGCACGTTCCAATTCATCCTGCACAAACATGTCGCCTCGCTCTATCCACGCGCGGAGACGCCATCGGCTTATATCGCGATGGGGTTCGACGACGATCTGAGCAACGCGACCCGAAAGGCCTTGCGCAACATGATCGATTTCCTCGTTGCCGAAAAAGGCATGACCCGTGACGACGCCTATATGCTGTTGAGCGTTGCCGGCGACGTCGAGATCACCGAATTGGTCGACCGCAACAAGGGCGTCCACGTGGTGCTGCCCAAAAAGTTGTTCGTTAAGAACTGACGCCGAGACGGCCTAATTGGTCCAGTAGATATAGTCCTGGCCCTTCCGCCACGGCACGTTGAGCGGCACGTCGATGCGCACCGGCGCCTTGATAAGGCCGGGCCATAACGGCTTTGCCATGCCGCTGTTCTGGCGCTCGATTTCGGCGGTGAGCGCCGCCACCCGCGCCGGTTCGCGCACGGCGAGATTGACATGTTCTAGCGGGTCGGCCGCCAGATTGTAGAGATAGGATCGCGCCGGGCGCTTGGTTACCTGCAGCTTCCAGTCGCCATCGCGCACCGCCCGGTAGTCCCCCGAACGCCAGAATAGCGGCGCCGAACGCGCTCTCGGCGGCAAGCCGGGGACGATGCCGGCGAGGATATCGGTCGAATCCATCGGGCGATCGGTCGGCACGCTCGCGCCCGTCACCGCCGCAATCGTCGCGAACAAATCCATATGGATCGCGCGGGTGGATGATTTCATGCCCGGTGCGATCTTGCCTGGCCAGCGCATGAACATCGGCACGCGAATGCCGCCTTCGAAGAACGTCGCCTTCCAGCCCCGGAAAGGCGCGTTCAGCCCCGGAATACCGGTGTACCACGCGCCGCCATTGTCGCTGGTAAAGATGACGAGGGTGTTGTCGTCGAGCCCGAGCGCCTTGATCTTCGCCATCACATCGCCGATCCGCCGATCGAGCTGGCGGATCATCGCGCCGTAAGCGCGCGTCTTGTGATCCTTGACCATCGGCAGCGCGTCATAATCGGCCTTGGTCGCCTGCAACGGCGTGTGCGGCGCATTATAGGCAAGGTACATGAAGAACGGGCGGTTGCGGTTCGCCTCGATCGCCGCCAGCGCATTGTCGGTCAGATAATCGGTCATGTGGCCGCGCGGTTCAAAACGCTGGCCGTCATTATATTGCACTGCATAGGGCAGGTTAGGCCACAAATAGCGATCGATCGGGTCCCAGGGCAGCTTGGCATTGACGACCCCGGGATCGCCCTGATGCATGAACTTGCTGCCGCCCGCGCGAAAGCCCAGCGATTCATCGAAGCCCTGGCCATGCGGCGACAGCGCGTTCGCCTCGCCCAGATGCCATTTGCCAAAATGGAGCGTATGATAGCCGCGCGCCTTCAACGCCTCGGCAATCGTGATCTCCTTTGCCGGCACGCCCATTTCCCGATAATCGATCAGATCGTGATTGAGCTCGCCGTGATAGATGATCGGCAGCGGCGAATGCGTATCGGCATGGCCCACCGCCGACGCGAAGGACCCCGGCACGGCAGTGAACTCAAAGCCGAACCGCGTCGGATATCGCCCCGTCATCAACGCCGCACGCGACGGCGAACAGGTGGCATTGGCGGCATAGGCGGTGGTGAAATCGACGCCTTGCTGCGCGATCGCGTCGATGTTCGGCGTCTTCACGATCCCGCCGGCAACCCCGCCGCCATTCAGGCTGATATCGTTATAGCCGAGATCGTCGGCCAGGATCAGGATGACGTTGGGCGGACGCTTTGTACCCTGTGGCGCGGAGGACGGGCCCTGTTGCCAGGCCACATCGTGATAGCTGCCGATCGGGTTCGTGATCCCCGAAATGACCCCCGGCAAATAGATTTTGTAGGTCTGGAACGACGCATAGCCCCCCGCGGCGATGCCGGCGAGCAGCGCTAGCCAGGCGAGGATGCGCGTCACGCCGCGTTTCCAAAGGAGAGGATCAAGCCATCGGTCGGCGGGGTCCGATTGTTGACCATGTCCTGATAGCGTGCCTCCACCGCTGCCGCCCCGCGGTGGTGCGTGATCTTCAACAAATCCCCGAGCCCCACCGCGAAAGCGAGATTGGCCGTGCCTGCACGGCGCAACACCTCCCCCGCTCCCAACTCCGCGTCACGTTTTGCAATTTGCGTTGGGGCGAAGAAAAACGACGGCGCAGCCCCGGGCATCGGCTTGCGGTTGCGCGGCGCATTCCAATGCGTTGCGCCA
The DNA here is from genome assembly GCA_038230675.1 of Sphingomonadales bacterium. Classification (GTDB taxonomy): domain Bacteria; phylum Pseudomonadota; class Alphaproteobacteria; order Sphingomonadales; family Sphingomonadaceae; genus Sphingomonas. The sequence goes on from JBBRMV010000015.1 coordinate 7,623, forward strand.
ACGCCGATGCTCGCGCGCAAATTGTCGCCGAAATGATGGTGGACCGCCGCCAGCACCGCGCCGTCGCCCGACATGTCGATATACGCCGTCGGCACGCCGGGATCGAGCGATGCCACATCGCCATAAGCGACGACGCTGTCGAAAACCCCGAGCCGCTCGGCAAAACCGACATTGCCCGGCGATGTGAGCCCGACGATCGCGGCCGGCCGATCGGCGAGCGCGCCCAGATAATGCGCGGTGGCAAAGCCGGTTTTCGACGATGCGCTGCCGATAATGATCTGTTCCGCCGCGAACAGTCCGTTGTCCGCAAAATAATCGGCGATGAGGTAGGATGTGGTGAACAGCGGAAAATACAGGCTGCGCATATCGGCGGCAGCTGCCAGCGCGGGCGGCTCATCGGCGGTGAAGGCGTAATGATTATAGACCAGCGGCAACCCGTCGCGGTGGGGCGCTGCATCGATGAAACCGCGTGACTTCACCTTCCCCGGACGCATCACCAGATGCGATGCCATCGGCAGATATCCCCACATCCGCGCGCCCACAGGCACGTCGGCGTGTCGCGACCGGGTCACCTCGGCAAAGCCCCACACGGGCACGATGCCCCACTCATCGTCTTCGGGAAAGAAGCGCCAATAGCTGAGCTGGTCACCCATCACCGCATAGGTGATGTTGTTGGAAGTAAGCGCGAAATCCCCGACGCTCACCAATATCTCGCCGTCCGCCAGATCGGGCACGGGCCGCTCCACAATGCAGGACTCGCCGATCCGCCCGCGCTTCACGAGCAATTTGGTGATCGCCATCTAGATTGCCCCTCGCCTTGCCCCTTGGGCGGTCGAGCGTTGACGCCCGCCGACCCCACTATTAACACGGTCACTGCCATATCAATCCGGAGAGATCAATGACGCCCACCGTCGCACAGGTGACCGAAGCAATGGGCGAAAGCATGGCCGTAGTGCCGGGCAAGCGCATCTGCCTCGATTTCGGCGATGAAGGCGCGATATTCCTCGACGGTGTCGCCAACCGCGTCAGCGGCGATGTCGGCGTGGCGGATGCGACGATCAAGATGAGCTTTGCCAACTTCATGAAGCTCGCCGATGGGTCGTTGAACGGGGCGATGGCATTCATGACCGGCAAGCTGAAAATAGAAGGTGAGATGAGCACCGCACTGCAGCTGCAATCGGTCACCGCAAAGATGAAGCGCTGAACGAACGCCGAGATGGATGCTATTTCCCCGATCTCCGATCAACACAGCGACGGCCGACGCGAGCGCAGCCGATCGAGCCGTGCACGGATCGTGACGGCCATGCTCGAACTCGTCGGCGCCGGCGAAATCGCGCCGAGCGCGGCGCAGGTGGCACAGGCGGCGGGTGTCGGCCTGCGCTCGGTTTTTCGGCATTTCGACGATATGGAATCGCTCTACCGCGAGATGGCCGAGCATATCGAAGCGGCAGTGCTGCCGATCACGCTCCAACCGCTGCTGTCGACCGACTGGGAAGGGCGCGTTCGCGAGATTACCAGCCGGCGCGCGATCGTGTTCGAGGCGATCCTGCCCTATCGCATTTCGGCGAATATCAAGCGCTTCCAGTCGCCGTTCCTGATGGAGGGGTATCGCCGGATGCTGCGGCTGGAGCGCAGTTCGCTCGAGGCGATCTTGCCGCCGGAAGTGCTTGGATCGGCTGTGCACGTCAACGCGCTCATCGTGCCGCTGAGCTTTCAGACATGGCGGCTGCTCCGCCATGACCAGCAGCTCGATGTCGCGGCGGCAAGCGCGGTGATGCACCGGCTTGTCGAGGCGGTGCTCGCCCAAATCGCGCAAGATCGCGCGTGAAACTCCTTTTGCTGGTGCCGATCGCTGGGCTGGCGATAATCTGCGGCTGCAATTGGCCTGCCCCATCTTTGCGCGCCGCCAAAACCGCCTGTGCGACATTGCCGGCCGGGCAGATGACATGGATCGCGCCGGGTCGCTTCATCATGGGCGAAGAAGCGCGTTATCCGGAGGAAGGCCCACCGCGCGCGGTTTCGGTGAGCGGCTTCTGGATCGACACCCATGAGCTGACAAATGGCGAGTTCGCCGCGTTCGTGAAGGCCACCGGTTATCGCACGATGGCCGAACTCGCGCCGCCCGTGACCCCCGAAACCCCACCCGAAATGCGGGTGCCCGGCTCTGCCGTGTTCGCGGTGCCGAGCGTCGACGACCCGCGATGGTGGCGATGGGCGGTCGGCGCGCAGTGGCGGCATCCCTCCGGCCCGGGCGAAAGCATCGCCGGCAAGGCGAGCACCCCCGTCGTGCAGATCGCCTATGAAGATGCAGAGGCCTATGCCCGCTGGGCGCACAAGCAATTGCCGACCGAGGCGCAGTGGGAATATGCGGCGCGCGGCGGTCGGCCCGCACGCCCCGAGCCCATCGACGAGCAAGGCAAACCCATCGCCAACTATTATCAGGGCGTGTTCCCGGTGCGCGATCTCGGCACCGACGGATATCGTGGGCGGGCGCCGGTCGGCTGCTTTCCCGCCAATAGTTTTGGCCTTTACGACATGATCGGCAATGTCTGGGAATGGACCCGCGAGGTGGGCGGATCGCAACCCGGCAGCCATGTCATCAAGGGCGGCTCCTATCTGTGCGCCGGCAATTATTGCGCGCGCTATCGCCCCGCCGCTCGTCAATTTCAGGAGCGCGGCCTTGGCACCGATCATATTGGGGTCCGGCTGGTGAGAGAGGGCCCGCCGCCGCACCAATCTTGACGATGTCCCGTTCAAATGGCACGGTCTATGCCATAATATTTCCCGCAAGGAGCGCGCATCATGAACGTGACCAACTTGGCCATGCCCAGCCCCGAACAGGCGATGGCGTTTTTCGGTGCGGCAGAGGACGGACCGTTCGTGATGGTCAATCTGCTCAAGTTCAAAGACAAGGCGGAATATCCGGACGGCTCGGACGGGCATCTGTCGGGGATGGAAGCCTATATGCGCTATGGCATGGCAGTTTTCGCGCATATCCAGCGGGTCGGTGGAAAGCCGGGCTATGCCGGTCCGGTTACCGGCTTGATGCTCGGCGAAGTGGACGAGCTTTGGGATATGGTCGCGCTCGCCGAATATCCCTCGCTCGCGGCGATGCGCGCGATGATCGAGGATCCCGACTATCAGGCGATCAGCGTGCACCGCTCGGCTGGGCTGGCCGGGCAACTCAACATCAAGACACGGGGGTCGCTTGCATGACGCTTCGCTATGACGTGTTCTGGTCGTTCCGCTCGCCTTATTCCTATCTCGTAACGCCGCGGATGGTTGCGCTCGAAGGGGAGCATGATGTCGCCTGCAACGTCCGCATCGTCTATCCGATCGCGGTTCGCCAAGCCGATTTCTTCGCCAACAGCGATCCGTTGTGGTTCAGCTATTTCATGCGCGACGTGTTTCGTTGCGGCGAATATCTTGGCGTCCCGATCCGCTGGCCGGTGCCAGATCCGGTCAAGATGGACATCGCGACGCGCACCTACCCCGCCGAACAACCGCACATCCACCGGCTGAGCCAGCTTGGCCAGGCGGCGAGCGAAGCGGGCAAGGGGCTCGCGTTCATCGACGAGGTCAGCCGGGTGATCTGGAGCGGGACGGTCGACAACTGGCATGAGGGCGATCATCTCGCGCGGGCGGCGGAGCGCGCCGGGCTCGATCTCGCCACACTCGACGCGGTGGTCGCCAGCGAAAGCGAGCGGCTCGATGCTGCGATCAAGGCCAATCAAGATGCGCAGCGCGCGGGCGGCCATTACGGCGTGCCGCTGATGGTGTTCGATGGTGAGCCGTTTTTCGGGCAGGACCGTTTCGATCAGATGACATGGCGGATGAAGCAAAAAGGGCTCAGCCCGCGCGCCGCCGCCGCAAAATAAACCCGGCGGCGATCAAGGCAATTAACCCCACAGCCCAGGGCCACAGCCGCAGCAATCGCGGGATGAACAATTCGCGCATCGCATTTTCCTGAACCTGCTTGGGCGCGCGGTAACCCGGCGGCATCGGCAGGACGCGGTCGCGCTTTTCGTAGGTCGCGTAATCCGCCTTCATCGATGCGAAAAGCCGCGGCTCGGCACGCGACTGATCGGTCACCTCTCCCGGATCGCGCGCAATATCGTAGAGCGCCCAGGCGCCGTCACCGTAGGGCGGCAGGTTCTTCACCAGCTTCCAGTCGCCCCTGAAAACGACCGCGTTCCCCGCCAGTTCATAGCCGAGCGAGGCGCCCGCCGGATGCACGCTCGCCGGCGCGCCTTGAAGTTGCGGGGTCAGGTCATAGCCCGTCATCGGCTCGACACGGCGACCCGCAAAGCTGCCCTGTTGCGGCGCCACGCCCGCCATCCGCAGCAAGGTCGGCGCGACATCGGTCACATAGGCAAAGCCGCTCGCCACCTGTCCTGCCACGATCGCAGGATTGCCCGGCCATGCGATGATGAGCGGCACCCGCAGCCCCCCTTCGCTAGCGGTGAACTTATAGCCGCGTAACGGGGCGGAGACGGCGCTGGCATAGCTTGTACCGATCGCAGTGAGCGAGCCGAGGCGACCCTGCCGGGCAACGCTCTGGTCGTAATAGAGATTGGCCATCGCGCGCGTGAAGGGCTCGTGCATCGGGTCGATGGCTTCACCGCCATTGTCGGACAGGAAGACGAAAACCGTATTCTCGTAATCGCCGTGCGCCTTCAAGTGCGCGACAAGCCGGCCGATCTCACGATCCATCGCGGTCGCCATCCCGCCATAGGCCGCCATTGCGCCCGCCCGCTGTTGCCTCACCGCCTGCGGTTGGGCGTTCCAGTCTTCGGTGGTGTTCATCGTCACCATCGCCATGCCAGCGGGCATCACCCCCTTGGCGATGGCGCCGCGCCGTCGAGCCTCGCGCATCGCGGTCCAGCCATTGGCATAGCGCCCCGCATATCGGGCGATGTCGGCATCAGGCGCCTGCACGGGGATATGATTGGCGAGGAAGTTGAGCGACGCAAAGAACGGCCTTTTGCCTTCCCGGTCGGCGTCGATATAGCCGATCACCCGATCGACAATGAACCGCGATGAATAATAGCCGGCGGGCAGATGCGTCGGCTTTGCATCCTCGGTCCAGTCGGCATGATCGTAGAGCAGCAGATTGGGCTTTTCCTCAAAATTGTCCGCGCCCGACGCAGCCAGTGCAAAGGCATGGTCATAGCCATGCGCGGTCGGCAATTTCGCGGGCGTCTTGCCGAGATGCCATTTGCCCGTGAGATAGGTCCGATATCCGGCGGCGCGGAGCTGATCGGCGATCGTCACCACCCGGTCGTTGAGCTGTGCCTCGTAGCCGGGCTTGCCGAGATGTTCGGGCGGGATCGTCTCGGGCATGTTGCCAAGGCCAGCGCGGTGGTTGCTCACCCCCGTCTGCAGCATGGCCCGCGTCGGCGCGCACGATCCCGCCACGTGGAAATTGGAGAAGCGAACGCCCTTTGCCGCCAGCGCGTCGATGTTTGGTGTGTCGATCTCTCCCCCGAACGCGCCGACATCGGTGAAGCCCCAGTCATCGGCGAGCAGGATCACGATATTGGGCCTGCCAGGCGGAGCATCGCCGCCGACCGCCGGTGCCGCCATGCCGAGGGCCACGATGATTGCGACGAGGAGACCGCGCCGCTTCATCCGAAATCGCGCGCCCCCGCCATCGCACCCATGCGGCCTGCAATGGCGTGAAACTCGGCAATCGTCTCGTCGATGATCGTCCTGACGGACTTGACCTCGTCGATCAATCCCGATGTCTGGCCGGCAAGCCCGACCGCCGCTTCCATGTCGCCGCCGAAGTAGAGTTCCTGCAACCGCGCAAAGGTATCCGCAGGCATCAGCCCCGCCTCGTAAATCGCGGCGGTCCGCTCGGTTTTCAGCGCGCGGATGCACGGCGTCGATTTCTTGTTGAGGACGAGCGTGCCCGTCTCCTTCGCATCGATGATCGCCTGTTTGTAATTGGCGTGGACGGGGCTTTCCGCGCTGCTGACGAAGCGGGTGCCCATTTGCACGCCTTCGGCGCCGAGCGCGAAGGCGGCGGCCATGCCCTTGCCGTCGCAAATGCCGCCCGCGGCCACCAGCGGTACATCGGTCACGCGGCGGATCGCCTGAAGCAGGACGAGTGTCGAGACCTCCTCGGGGTTCTTGAAACCGCCGCCCTCAGACCCCTCGACCACCAGACCGTCGATCCCCGCCTCGACGCATTTCATCGCGGTGTCGACGGTCGGCACGGCGTGATAGACGATGATGCCGGCGGCTTTCAGCGGCGCGATGAATTTTGCCGGGCTGCCAGCCGACGTCGTCACGAACTTCACCCCCGACTGGCAGATGAAGTGCAGCATCGCGTCATCCTTCAGGAAACGGATTGGCAGGTTCACCCCGAACGGCGCTTGGGTCAGCGATTGCATCCGGATGATTTCGGCTTGGCAATTCTCGGTTTCGCCCGACGATGTTTCGATGATCCCCAGCCCGCCTGCTTCGCAGACCGCCGACGCCAGTTGCGAGCGCGCGATCCAGCCCATCGGCGCCTGGACGATCGGATAACGCGCGCCGCAATCGGCAAGGAAACGGTTCATGCTGCAATCTGCCTGTTGGTGATCAAAGAAGGCGCCTGCGTGTGATCGCCTTGCTCCCGGCAGGCAAGATAAACATCATGCCATCCTCCCCGACCGTGATCGGCCCGCGAAAATGCTGCGCAGCATTGCCCAGGAAAGCGGGATAGGCAAAGCGGAGCGGCAATGGCGGCACGAGGTGGTTGAGCAGCAATTGCTGCACGCCCGCTGCGCGTGCCGCATCGGCCGCCTGTTCGGGTGTCGTGTGATAATTGATGATGTCACGCGTGATCTGCGCGGTGTTGGCGAGACCCTTTGCTGCAAGCGCTTCGGTCAGGATTTTGACCAGTTTGGGTTGCAACGCCTCATGCACCAGCAGGTCGGCGCCGCGTGCATTGCGGACCAGTGACGGCGACGGTGCGGTATCCCCGCTGAACACGATCGACCGCCCTTTGTAATCGAAGCGATAACCGATCGCGGGCTTCACCGGACCATGATCGACCTGGAACGCCGTGACTTTCAAGCCGCCCTCTTCGATGACGACAACTGCCTGTCCGGGTGGCGGCACTGGAAAGGGAATTGCTGTCGCGCCAGCGCCCGATGGCGGTGCGATTTTCGGGCCATGATGGGCGGTGCGGTAACCGTTGTCGGTCCGGTAAGCCGCGTCATAGCCGGCGATGACCGCCTCGACGCCCTGCGGACCATGCACAGGCAGCGGCGTCGTTGCCGAGCCGCCAGTCCACCGAAGCAGCATCATCGGCCCGATCCCGTCGGTATGGTCCGAATGAAAATGGGTGAGGAACAGCGCCTCGATCCGGCCATTGGGGATGCCCATCAGCGCGATGTTGCGCCCCCCGCCCTCGCCTGCATCGATGACGAAGATGCGCTTGCCGGCAATCACCACCGAGCACGGCCCGGCACGGTGGGCATCGGGCAGCGGCGATCCGGTGCCGCACAGCGCGACGCTCAGGCCATCGGGAAGATCGGCAGTGATGTCACGCCCGACTCGTTCCGCAACAAAGCGGGTCAGCAGCGCCGTCGCGATCTCCACCTGAAAGAATTTCACCATCCCGACCGTGACCGCAGCAATTGCCGCGACCACGATTACGATTCTGGTGCGCGTGCGCATGTCCCGGCCCTCCCCTTGGCCGCCCGGTATGCGCAAAGGATATGACACTTTCAATGCCATAATCCAAAGTTGGCGATTTTCCGTTGCTGGCCCTACGCTCAAGAGATCAAGCGGCTTGGTCGCTGGCGTAGGGGATAACGGCATGGCGGGCGCGCTTTCGGGAATCAGGATCATCGAATTCGCCGGCATCGGCCCGGGCCCGTTCTGCGCGATGATGCTTGGCGATCACGGCGCAGAGGTGATCCGCATCGATCGCCCGGGCGCGCGGCTCGATCCGCGCGACGCCCTGTCGCGTAACCGGCGATCGGTGATGATCGACATGAAATCGCCCGAGGGCCTAGCTGCCGCCCGCAAGCTGTGCGCCGACGCTGACGGCTTGATCGAGGGATTTCGTCCCGGCGTGATGGAGCGGCTGGGGCTAGGCCCGGACGTGCTGCTCGCTGAAAATCCCGGGCTCGTTTACGGGCGGATGACGGGCTGGGGGCAGACCGGCCCCTATGCGCAATCAGCCGGGCACGACATCAATTACATCGCACTTTCGGGGGTACTCCACACGATCGGGGTTGCCGGGGAAAAACCGGTGCCGCCGGTCAACTATATCGGCGATTTCGGCGGCGGCGGGATGTTGCTGGCGTTCGGGATGGTCGCCGGACTGCTTGCGGTGAAGAACGGCGCTGCGGGTCAGGTGATCGACGCCGCGATGACCGACGGATCGGCGCTGCTGGCGGGGATGAGCTTTGCGATGCTTGCCGCCGGCACGACGACCGATGATCACGGCACCAACCTGCTCGACGGCGGCGCGCCCTTTTATGACAGCTATGAGTGCGCCGACGCCAAATGGATCGCGATCGGATCGATCGAGCCGCAATTCTATGCGCTGTTGCGTCAGAAGGCCGGGATTGCCGATGACAAGGCGTTCGACGCGCAGTTCGACCGCGCCGCCTGGCCCGCGCTGAAGCAGCGGCTGGCCGAAATCTTCCGCACCAAATCACGCAAGGAATGGTGCGCGATCATGGAAATGACCGATGTGTGCTTCGCGCCCGTCCTGTCGATGGCCGAGGCACCGGCGCATCCGCACAACGTCGCGCGCGGCACTTTCATCGATCTTGGCGGCGCGATCCAGCCGGGTCCAGCACCGCGCTTTTCCGCGACGCCCGCCCCCGCCCCGCGTGCAGCGCCGATTGCGGGGGAGGATAATGATCTAATCGAGTGATCACGCCGGCAGCGGCATGGTGTCGTGAAGCCTCGTCAGATCGAGATGGAGCACCCCGCCGACATCGTTGATGATATCCACGAAATCATGATCAATCCGGATATCTTCCCTGACGAAGCGGATACTGCCCTGCGACTGACTATCGAGCAGCGTATCGAGCCCGTTGACGGAAACCGTCAGCATGAAGCGTTCCTCGTTCATCAGCGCGCGAAACATATCGCTTTCTTCATTGACGATGTGGACCAGCGTCCACGAAAGATTGAGCACCGGATTGCGCGCCCGCTCGAGCGGCAGTTCCACGAGCCTGCCAAAGGTGCGCCCGTTGCCGATATCCACCCGTTGCAGCCAGGCCATCTGCGCGCTCGCATCGAACATTGGCCGTGAGCGCAGCGACGCCACCCGAACCATCAGCGCACGCCGCCCCTGAAAGGGGGCAAGCACCGCGACCTTGCTGAAAACCAGGCTCTCACGGGGGCGGGCAAAACGCGCGAAGATCAATCCGGTGATCGTCGCGCTGAAGAACAGCCCGATCAGGATTTCGATCGCTGCAAGCGCATGCCCCGCCCGCGTCGCGGGAGACATCGTGCCATAGCCAACGGTCGCCAGCGTATCGACCGAGAAATAGAAGCCATCGAGGATCGATCCCGGCTCGGCATTGGCGATTGCCCCGGGCAATGCTGCATAGATCAGCCCGAACAGCAGGTTCACGCCGAAAAACACCGCCGCCACCAGTGCGATGAACACCGGCCAGCTCATCTCCATAATCCAGTAATAGAGATCGGCGACCGGCGGTGGCCCGCCGATCTTCACGGCGGGAAAGCCGCCGAGCTTTATGTGTTGACGACGCGGAGGCCTGGCCATGCGGCACGGTGCGGCAATTGCCGCCCCCGCGTCAATCTGGCCGCCTTGCTGCGACGGGCGCGGAACGATAGGCTCGCGCGATATGATGAGAATATCGGCAGCCATTGCCAGCATCGCCCTGATCGCCAACGCGGCGCCCCTGCTCGCGGCAGCCCGCCCGACGACCGTCGGCGAGAACGCGCGGTTGAAGGCACAAGCCGCCCGCACGCGCATCGTCCGCGACGATTGGGGCATCGCCCATGTCCACGGCAAGACCGATGCCGATGCCGTGTTCGCGATGATCTATGCGCAGGCGGAGGATGATTTCAACCGGATCGAGACCAACTATCTCGTCTCGCTCGGGCGCCTGGCCGAAGCCGAGGGGGAGAGCGCCATCTGGCAGGATCTGCGCCAGAAACTGTTCATCGATCCCACCGAACTGAAGCGCCAATATGCCGAAAGTCCCGCCTGGCTGCGTGCGTTGATGGTGGGCTGGGCGGACGGGCTCAACTATTATCTGCAAACCCACCCGCAGGTGCATCCCCGCGTCATCACGCATTTCGAACCATGGATGGCGCTGAGCTTTTCAGAAGGCAGCATCGGTGGCGACATCGAACGGATCGATACCAAGGCGCTCCAGGGCTTTTACGGTCCCAAACGGGTGGCGATGGCGACCATCGTCGATCGCCGCATCTACCGCGAGCCGACGGGCTCCAACGGCATTGCGATTGCCCCTGCGCTCACCAAAGACGGCCATGCGCTGTTGCTGATCAACCCGCACACCAGCTTCTTCTTCCGCTCCGAATTGCAAATGACGAGCGACGCTGGGCTCGATGCCTATGGGGCGGCGACCTGGGGACAGTTCTTTATCTACCAGGGGTTCAACGCGCAGGTGGGGTGGATGCACACGTCGAGCGGCGTCGATTCGGTCGATGAATTCGCCGAGGATGTCGTCAAACGCGGCGACCGGTATTTCTACCGCTTTGGCAAGGCCGAACGCCCGGTGACGACCCGCCGGATTACGGTCTCCTACCGCGCACCCGGTGGTGCGATCGCGCAGAAAAGCTTCATCACTTATGCCACGCATCACGGCCCGATCGTGCGGATCGCCGATGGCAAGTGGATATCGATTGCCCTGATGAACACGCCGGTGCCAGCGCTCGAGCAAAGCTTCCTGCGCACCAAGGCGACCGATCTCACCTCCTACCTCAAGGTGATGGAGTTGAAGGCCAATTCGTCGAACAACACCATCTTCGCCGATGCCAAGGGCGAGATCGCCTATCTCCACCCGCAATTCGTTCCGAAGCGCAACGACCGGTTCGATTATCGCAAGCCCGTCGACGGCAGCGATCCCGCGACCGACTGGCAGGGCCTTCATGCGCTGAACGAGCTTCCCGAACTCCGCACCCCCGCCAATGGCTGGATCATGAACACCAATGACGGACCATGGTCGGCGGCTGGCGCCCAGAGCCCGAAGCGCGAGGCATTCCCCCGTTACATGGACACAGCGGGTGAAAATCCGCGCGGCCTGCATGCGACACGCGTCCTGACCGGGCACAAGGACTTCACGATCGATACGCTGCGCGATGTGGCCTATGATCCGTATCTGACGGCGTTTGCGCCGCTGATCCCCTCGCTCGTCGCGGCATGGGATGCCCTGCCCGACACCGATCCGATGAAAGCGCGGCTGAAGGATCAGATCGCGCTGTTGCGCGGCTGGGACTTTAGATGGGCAGCGGATTCGGCCGCCACTTCGCTTGCGGTTTTCTGGGGCGAGGCGCTGTGGGGGGAAACCGCCAACGACCTCGATCTCGAGACGGCTGGCATGGGCCGGTATGACCACATGCTTGCCGCCGCGCCGGCCCGCAAGCTCGCCGCACTCGCCAAGGCATCCGATCGGCTGGCGGCGGATTTCGGCAGCTGGCAGACGCCGTGGGGCAACATCAACCGGTTCCAGCGCAACGATGCCGGCATCGTGCAGCAATTCGATGATGCCAAGCCGAGCATCCCCGTCGCGTTCACCTCCGCCCAATGGGGCTCACTCGCGTCGTTCGGGGCCAAGCGCTATCCGGGAACGAAGCGCTATTACGGGACCGGCGGCAACAGCTTCGTCGCGATCGTCGAATTCGGCGACCGCGTGCGCGCGCGCGCGGTGACCGCCGGCGGTGAAAGCGGCGATCCGGCATCGAAGCATTTCAACGATCAGGCTGAACGCTATGCGAGCGGCAACCTGCGCGAGGTGTATTTCTATCCCGACCAGCTGCCCGGCCATGTCGAGCGGCGCTATCACCCGGGTGAATGATGTGAGCGTGGTCGATTGCTCGGCAGGGCACGGCGATGCCGGCAAGGTCACCCTGCCCGCCCGTCCGGAAGCGGTGCGAATGTCTGCCCACGACACTGCCGTCGTGGTGATCGACATGCAGAACGCCTATGCGAGCCCCGGCGGTTACGTCGATCTCGCCGGGTTCGACATCGCGGGGGCCGCAGGCACGATCGCGAAAATCGCCACTGTGCTTGAAACCGCGCGCGCCGCCGCCGTCCAGATCATCTATCTGCAGAACGGCTGGGACGGTGATTATGTCGAGGCAGGCGGGCCGGGATCGCCCAACTGGCACAAATCGAACGCGCTGAAGACGATGCGCGCGCGGCCCGAACTCGCCGGGCAATTGCTGGCGCGCGGCGGCTGGGATTATGCGCTGGTCGATGCACTGAAGCCGCAGCCGGGCGACATCACGCTCGGCAAGACGCGCTATTCGGCGTTCTTCAACTCGCAGCTCGACAGTACGCTGCGCGCGCGCGGCATCCGGCATCTCGTGTTCGTCGGCATCGCCACCAATGTGTGCGTGGAGAGCACGCTGCGCGACGGCTTCCACCTCGAATATTTCGGCGTGATGCTGGAGGATGCGACGCATCATCTGGGGCCACCCGCGATGCAGGACGCGACGGTCTATAACGTCGAGAAATTCTTCGGCTGGGTGTCGACCGTGGCGGATTTCTGCGGCACCTTTGGCCAAATGCCTGAACCACAAGGATAACCGCATTGCCGTTTGAACCGATCAACCCGCCGCAATTCCCCACCCCGATCGCGCCTTTTTCAGCGGGCGCCAAGGCGGGCAACGCAGTTTATGTCTCGGGCACGCTGGCGCTCGGCGAGGGCGGTGTGGTGCTGCACCCTGGCGATGCAGCCGCACAAACGCGGCACGTGCTTGAAGTGATCAAGACAACGCTTGAAGCCGCCGGCGCAACGCTTGCCGATGTCGCCTTCAACCACATCTTCTTGAAGGACTGGGCTGACTACGCCGCCATGAACGCGGTCTATGCCGAGTATTTCCCCGGCGCCAAACCCGCGCGCTATTGCATCGTGTGCGGGCTAGTGAAGCCCGACTGTCTGGTCGAAATCGCCAGCGTGGCGCATCTTGGTTGATCACAATTTTTGTTCCCCCGCGAATGCGGGGGTCCAGCCAGGCAATGACGCGCGCGGCAGCGCGTTCGGCGCGTCGCGCCGAGACTGGGCCCCCGCCTTCGCGGGGGAACACTGATGTCTCACGCCGCCGGCCTTTATTACGAATTCCATGGCCGCGAGGATGCGACGCCCTTGATCCTCTCCCCCGGCCTTGGTGGTTCTGCGGGATATTGGACGCCCAATCTTGCGGCACTTTCCGCAAATTACCGCGTGTTGCTCTACGATCATCGCGGCACCGGGCGCAGTGATCGAACACTGCCGCAAACCGTGACCGTGGACGCTATGGCGGATGATCTCATCGCGCTCATGAACGCGATCGGCGTTGAGCGCGCGCATCTCGTCGGCCATGCGGCGGGCGGGGTTATCGGGTTGGCGATGGCGCTGAAGGCGCCGGAGCGGCTGGGCAAGCTGATCGTCGTCAATGGCTGGGTCGCGCCCGACCCCCATTTCGCGCGCTGTTTCGATGTGCGGCTGACGTTGCTCCGGCATGCCGGCCCGGCCGCTTATATTCGCGCACAGCCGATCTTCCTCTATCCCGCAGACTGGATTTCAAAGCACGATGGCGCGCTCGACGCGGAGGCACCGCTGCATCTCGAGCATTTTTCGCCGCCCGAAAATGTCGAGCGTCGCGTGGCCGCACTGAAGAGCTTCGACATTGCCAGCCGACTTGGTGAGATCGACGTGCCGGTACTCGCCATCGTCGCGGCGGACGACATGCTGGTGCCGGCAAGCTGCTCGGACCGGATAGAGCAGGGAATATTGGGCGCGCGGCGCGCCACGATGGATTGGGGCGGCCATGCGTGTAACGTCACCGATCCGGTCAGATTCAACCAGCTCGTTCTCGAATTTTTGAGGAATTAGGCCATGCAAGTCGGCGTCTTCGTGCCCATCAACAATAATGGCTGGCTGATTTCGGAAAACGCGCCGCAATATATGCCGAGCTTCGATCTCAACAAGGAAATCGCTCAGCGGGCCGAAAAATACGGCCTCGATTTCCTGCTTTCGATGATCAAGCTGCGCGGCTTTGGCGGCAAGACCGAGTTCTGGGAATATGGCCTGGAAAGCTTCACGCTGATGGCCGGACTCGCCGCCGTGACCAGCAAGATCAAAATCTACGCGACCTGCCCCACGCTCGTCATCCCGCCCGCCTTTGCCGCGCGGATGTGCAACACGATCGATTCGATCAGCCACGGCCGCTTCGGACTTAACCTGATCACCGGCTGGCAGAAGCCCGAATATTCGCAAATGGGGCTGTGGCCGGGCGAGGACCATTTTCGCAATCGCTACAAGATGCTCGACGAATATGCCCATATCCTGCGCGAACTGTGGGAAACCGGGCGGAGCGACTTCAAGGGCGATTATTACCAGATGGACGATTGCCTCGTCCGCCCAAAGCCCGAAGGCGACATGAAGATCATCTGCGCGGGCTCATCCGACGATGGCCTCGCCTTTTCGGCAAAATGGGCGGATTATGCGTTTTGCCTCGGCAAAGACGTCAACACCCCGACCGCCTTTGCTTCCAACAACGAACGCCTTGCTGCGGCGACTGCCAAGACAGGGCGCGACGTTTCGGTGTTCGTGCTCGTGATGATCATCGCCGCTGAAACCGACGACGAGGCGATGGCCAAGTGGCAATCCTATAATGACGGGGTCGATCACGCAGCCATCGCCTGGCTCGCGGATCAGGGCGCCGCGGATACGGTGAACGCGACAACCAACGTCCGCCAGCTTGCGGCACCCGAAGGGGCGGTCAACATCAACATGGGCACCCTGGTCGGCAGCTATGCGAGCATCGCGCGGATGCTCGACGAGATGGCCCAAGTGCCCAATACCGGCGGCGTATTACTGACCTTCGACGACTTTATCGAAGGCGTCGAGGCGTTCGGCACACGAATCCAGCCGTTGATGCAGAGCCGACAAACATGAACCGATAGTCGGAACAACGGCGGTCATACCAAGAGGCAACGCCGTTTTGGGGATTTGAAAAAATACCTCCAGTTTCGAAATCGATGAACGATCTCCACTTTCACGCAGCCACGCCGCGCCTGGTCAGTCCAGCAACCGGGCATCCGCAGTGAGCCTCACCGCGGGTTTGTGCCTGGAGATACGAGATGAAAACGCCTGCCATCATCGCCGCTACGCTCGCGCTGCTCGGAACGACTGCCCCAGTGGTTGCCGACACCCCTCGAACCGCCAGCCTTCGCTATGCCGATTTGGACTTGGCGAGCAGCCACGGCCTATCAACCCTCGATCGGCGGATCGATCGGATCGCGCGTCAATTGTGCGAAACCGCCAATGAACGCTTCGGCAACGCCGTACGCGCGGAACAACGCGTCTGTCGCGAGGAGATCGATGCCTCGGTCCGGTTGAAGCTTCATCGCCTTCAGCCCACCAGTTTGACGCGCCGATAGTCGCGCACGAGCTGCATCAAGACTTACCGGGGCGGGCAAGCGTCCGCTCCGCCCACAACTGGTGCGGCGCCGCCCCTGATCCATCCCATTGCTGGCGTTGCCGGGTAAAGCGCATTATTGCCACCCGGCATGGCCCGACTGAAACCGCACCGCTTCTATTCGATCCACGCGCAGGAGATGGTGCGGGTGGCCGCTGCCACGCCGCGCGCGACGGTCGGCGATCCGGCCGCCAATGCCGAGGAAGCAATCGCGCTCGTCAAAAAGGCGGCGGTGAACGGCGTCGATCTGATCGTCTTTCCCGAGTTGAGCCTGTCGTCCTACGCGATCGACGATCTGCATATGCAGCACGCGCAGCAACTTGCTACAGAAGCGGCGATCGGCAGGTTGGCAAGCGCTACCGCAAAGCTGCGCACCGTGATGCTCGTCGGCGCGACAATACCGCGCAACGGGCGACTGTATAACTGCGCCGTCGCCATCGCGCGCGGCAAGATCCTCGGGGTGGTGCCAAAAACCTTCCTGCCCAATTACCGCGAATTCTATGAAAAGCGCTGGTTCGCCAGCGGCGCGGGCATCACGGGCATGGAGATCGACCTCGCCGGTCAGCGCGTGCCCTTCGGCACCGATCTGATCTTTGCGGCAAGCGACCTGCCACAGTTCGTTTTCCATGCCGAGATCTGCGAGGATTTCTGGTCCCCCACCCCGCCTTCCACCACCGGGGCGCTGGCGGGTGCCTATATCTGCTGCAATCTTTCCGCCTCGCCCATCCTGATCGGCAAGGCGCGCGACCGGGCAATGCTCGCTTCCGCGCAATCATCGCGCGCGATCTGCGCCTATGTTTTTTCGGCATCCGGGCCAGGCGAGAGCACCACCGATCTGGCGTGGGACGGGCAGAGCCTGATCTACGAAAATGGCGATCTGCTGAAGGAATCGCAGCGTTTCCGGTGCGAGGCGGATACCATTACCGCCGACATCGACGTCGCGCGGCTCCGTATCGAGCGTATGCGCAACGGCACCTTCAACGATGCCGCGCGGCTCGCCGGCGATCCCGAATATGAATTCCGCCGCATCGGGTTCGATCACAAGCCCGATTTCGCCGATATCGGCCTGCAGCGCGATCTGCGCCGCTTCCCCTTCGTGCCGAACAATCCCGAACGGCTCGATGCCGATTGCTACGAAGCCTTCAACATCCAGGTGGAGGGCCTGATGAAGCGGATCGAGGCATCGCGCGCCAAGCGCCTGGTACTCGGCATTTCGGGCGGGCTCGATTCGAGCCACGCGCTGATCGTGGCGGTCAAGGCAGTCGACCGGATGAAAATCCCGCGCGACCATGTGCTCGCCTATACGATGCCCGGCTTTGCGACGAGCACGGGCACAAAGGCCAACGCCTGGGCGCTGATGCGCGCGCTCGGCGTCACGGGGGACGAGATCGATATCCGCCCCGCCGCTAACCAGATGCTGTCCGACATGGATCATCCGTTCGCGCGCGGGGAGAAGATTTACGACGTGACGTTCGAAAATGTGCAGGCGGGGCTGCGCACCGATTATCTGTTCCGGCTCGCCAATCAACATGACGGTCTGGTGGTCGGCACCGGCGATCTCTCAGAACTCGCGCTTGGCTGGTGCACCTATGGCGTCGGCGATCACATGAGCCATTACGGCGTCAATGCGGGCGTCCCCAAGACGTTGATCCAGTATCTGATCCGCTGGACGATCGCGACCGACTTCTGGGATGTGGAAACCGCGCGTGTGCTCGAAGCGATCCTAGCGACCGAAATTTCGCCCGAGCTTGTCCCCGCCGACGACAATGGCGTGATCCAGAGCACCGAGGATCGGATCGGCCCCTATGAGCTGCATGATTTCTTCCTGCACTACACGATAAGGCAGGGGCAATTGCCATCGAAGATCGCATTTCTGGCGCTGCATGCCTGGAAGGATATCGACGCCGGCAAATGGCCGAGCGGCGTTTCGCCGGTGCTGCGGCATGCCTATGATCTGCCGACGATCCGCAAGTGGCTCGAGGAGTTTCTGGTGCGCTTTTTCGCGACCAGCCAGTTCAAGCGGTCCGCGCTGCCCAACGGTCCCAAGGTATCGGGCGGCGGCGCGCTCTCGCCGCGCGGCGACTGGCGCGCGCCATCGGACGGCGTGGCGACGGTGTGGCTCGATGAGCTGAAGACGAACCTACCCTGATCGGTGCCTATTCCGCCGCCACCGGCTCCCGCCGCATTACCTGCGCTGAGAACCGCTCCATCTCTTCGGCCTGCGGGCTCATCTGCAGAAGCAGAAGGTCAAGACCCGCCGCCTCATATTCCTCGATCCGCTCGCGCAATTGCTCGGGCGTGCCGACAAGATTGGGACGCAACCCGCGGTTCGACACCGAATATTCCTGGATCTTCATCTCGCGCTCGAGCTGCGTGCCCGACAGCCATTGATCGAAATTGTCATAGCCAGCGGGGAGTTCGCTCACCTTGGTGATGCGCGTCAGTTCGCGCTGCGCCTCGGCCTCGCTGTCGCGTACGATGGCGTAGGCGGCCATGCCATAGTGCATTGGCGGCTTGCCGACGGCGGCTCGGCGCGCGGCCATATCGGCGATCTTGGGCGCGACATTCTCCACCGGGTCGCCGTGCATCACATAGGCGTCGCACTGGTTGACGATCAGCGTCTTTGCCGCCTCGCTTTCGCCGCCGGCATAGGTGACCGGCTTGCGCACCGGCTTTGGCGAGCAGATCGCCTTGTCGGTAGTGTAGAATTTGCCGGCGAAGTCGAATTCCTCCGCGCTCCACAATCCCTCGACCACCTTCAGCCACTCGCTCGTCCGTGCGTAACGATCGTCATGCTGGTCGAACTGCAGGCCATAACGCTTAGCCTCGTCCGCCCACCAGGACGACACGACATTGAGTGCGAGCCGACCCCCCGCGATCTGGTCGATGTTCGCCGCCGCCTTGGCGAACAACGCGGGCTGGTGAAAATTGGGGCGAACCGCGACCATCAGTTCGAGCGTTTCGGTGACCGCTGCCACCGCCGCCGCCGTCGACCAGGCATCTAGCGTCGGCGCGCCGACCCCCTTGATGTCGTTCATGTTCAACTCGGCGATTAGTGAGAGATCATAGCCCCATCTCTCTGAATCGATCGCAAGGCGCTTGGTGTAGGCCCAGCTCGCCTCCATCTGCTCGTCCTCGACATTGCGCAGCCAGCCGCCGAACACCGGCATCCAGTAACCGTATCTCATGCGCATTCCTCAACAGCTTTGGTGGCGGCGATCTGGTCGACAAGATAGTCGATCAGATTGTCGTGCGGGTCCCAGCCGAGCACCTCGCGCGGTTTGGCGACGAAGTTCGACAGGGCGTTGATGTCGTAGAAGCGCGGCACGCCGTCGCGGTCATCGATCATCACCTCGATCCCGCCAACGTCGAGCCCGGCGGCGCGCGCGATCCGTTTGGCGGCGTCGATCAGTTCGGGCGGTGGCGCTGCCTTGACCATCACGATCGGCTTGCCATCGGCAACGCAGGCGTCCGCCGGGCACAGATCGAACTGACCGCCGCCATCGATATCGATCGCGTAGAGATAGTTGCCTGCCAGCGTTTCAATACGCGTAATCCGTCCGTCGCGCGCGGGGACATATTCCTGAACCAGCAACACGCCATCGATGCTCGTCGGCAAGAAGCGATCAGCAACCGCCACGGCCAGATCCTCAGGCGTTTCATAGCGCATGATGCCCGCGCCCGATCCGCCGATATTGGCCTTCACGACGATCGGAAAGCGCAGCCCGGCGGCGGCATCGGCAATGTCGATCGCGCGGTGGACGACGCGGGTTTCGGGGATCGCGAAACCGAGGCCGGAAATCACCGCAAGCTGGCGTGCCTTGTTCGCATCGACGGCGAGCACATCGGCACCGTTGATGATGCGCGCGCCCTGCCCCGCCCAATGCGCGAACAGCGCCGGGGTATAGAAGATCGCATGATCGGCGCTGCGCAGAAAACTGGACATCGCCAGCCGGCTGAGGATGACGCGCGCCGGCGGCGGCGACCGCGCCGGATCGAAACTGTGCCCCTCGATGCCCACTTGGACATAATCCACGCCGCGGGCATCGAGTGCGGCGAACAGCGGCACGAACCAGGCGGGGTGTTCATAGAAAACGGCGAGATCGTGCATGCTGTGAATTCGTTCCAAGGTCGCTGCGGTTACAGATCGAAGAACGATATTGTCTACACCACGGAGCGCAATCCGCCAGCGCCTGCCCCCTCGCAGCACCGGCTAGAGCGTATTCTCACCCCGTTTGGATGGCTGTATGGCCCGCGGCGCTGCGCAGTGATCAGGCATGGACGCCCCGCTGGCTGACGCCAAAACAAAAACCCCGCCAGGTCGTGCGACATGACGGGGTTTATGGTGCACCCGGAGCGATTCGAACGCCCGGCCCTCAGATTCGTAGTCTGATGCTCTATCCAGCTGAGCTACGGGTGCGTGGAAGGCGGTGCCATAAAGGGCGGTCGGCAATTGTGCAAGCCCGTTGCGAAAGGGGGACGGGCGGCATAGAGCGGGGCCGATGAAGGCCCTTTTCCCGCACCCGGCACTCGCTTTGCTGGCCCTGCTCGGGCTTGCCGGATGCGCCGCGCCCAGCCTGCGTTTTCCCTCGCTACTGCCTCGCCCGAGCGAATCGCGCGACGAATCCGAACGCGTGGTGGCAACTGCCGCGCCTGCTGCCGATCCGGCGCTCGATGCGCAACTGGCATCGCTCGGCAAGGCGCTCGCCGATGCGGCAACGGCCTTCCCGACGATCGCGACCAGGGCAGCGCGCCTCGTTCCTGCAGCGCGGCAGGCCGGAACCGGAAGCGATGCCTGGCTCGCGGCGCAAAGCCTGCTCGCCGATCTTGATCTGGTGCGCGCGCAGGGCCTGACGACGCTTGCCGATATCGATCGGCTGGCCGCAGATCGCGGTATCGCAGGACTGCCCGACTATCCCGGCATCGAAGCGTTGCGCGCCAGTGCCGAAGCGCAGGTCAAGGCGCAGGGTGAAGCGATCGATGCGCTGCAGGGTCAATTGCCGGGCGCGTGATCGCATAAGTCACCATCTGCCGGAGCGGATCGCCCTCGGCAATCAGCGCGTGATCGAAATCACCATCGGGCAAGCGCTCCATCCCCAACCGCCTCATTAACTGCTGGCTCTTGAGATTGATCGCCGACGTGATCGCGACGATGCGCGGTACGTTCAGCGTCGCCCATACCCAATCGAAGCTCGCCGCCATCGCCTCCAGCGCATAGCCCTGTCGCCAATGGGAGCGGTCGATGATCCAGCCGGCCTCGACCTCACCGGCGATCGGATTATGCGGATCGCCTCGTTTCAGCCCGCAAAACCCCAGCACCGCATCATCGCTGCGCCTGGTGACGGTCCAGAAGCCGAGCCCCTCGTGGCGATAGCCGTCATGCTTGGCGAGCACGGCGTCGCTCGCCGCCGCATCCTTCACCGGCCCCAGTTCGGCCATCACTTCCGGATCGGCCCACATCGCATGGAGCGCGGCACGATCGCTGGGCTCGGGCAAACGCAGCACCAGCCGCTCGGTCGCGATCATCATCCGGCCCGGATCAGGCGCCCAGCAACCGCGCAGCATGGACGGCGTGATAAGTGAGCACGCCCGAACACCCGGCGCGCTTGAACGCCATCAGCGTTTCCAGCACCATCGCATCGCGCTCGGCCGCACCTGCTGCGACGGCGGCCTCGATCATCGCATATTCGCCCGACACCTGATACGCGAAGACCGGCACTTCAAAGGTCGATTTCACGCGCAGGATGATGTCGAGATAGGCAAGCCCGGGCTTGACCATCACGCTGTCGGCGCCCTCGGCAAGATCGAGCCCCACTTCGCGCAGCGCCTCCTCGGCGTTGGCCGGGTCCATCTGATAGGTCTTTTTGTCACCCTTCAGCAGCCCGCGTGAGCCGACCGCATCGCGGAACGGGCCGTAGAAGGCGCTCGCATATTTGGCGGCATAGGACATGATCTGGACGTTGACATGGCCCTCCATCTCAAGCGCATCGCGGATCAGCCCGATGCGCCCGTCCATCATGTCGCTCGGCGCGATCACGTCGGCGCCGGCGGCGGCCTGGTTGAGCGCCTGTCCGACGAGAACTTCGGCAGTCTCGTCGTTGAGGACATAGCCCGCTTCATCGACCAGCCCGTCATGCCCGTGGCTGGTATAGGGATCGAGCGCGACATCGGTCAGCACGCCGATATCGGGCACCGCATCCTTGATCGCCTTCACCGCGCGGCACATCAGGTTATCGGGATTGAGCGCCTCCGCACCGTCGTCGCTGCGCAGGTGGTGCGGCGTGTTGGGAAACAGCGCGATGCACGGAATACCCAGATCGCGCGCTTCCTTCGCGCGCGCGACGATGCCGTCGACCGACCATCGCGAGACGCCCGGCAAGGACGCGATCGGCTCTTCCACCCCCTGCCCCTCGGCGATGAATAGCGGCCAGATCAAGTCTGCCGGAGTAAGGACAGTTTCGGCGTGGAGCCGGCGGCTCCACGGGGTGGCGCGGGTGCGGCGCATGCGCAAGGCGGGATAGGGTGCGGTCATTTCCGGTTTGTGCTGGATCGAGCGGCCCGGAGCAAGCGTCGGTTTACGCCGCCGGGTTCATTGCCGATGTGGCTGCGGTCGGCTCGGCGATGGTGTTCGATTGCACGCTCGCCTCATGCGCCCTGGGCACGACCAGAGTCGCCTTGCGCCAGCTGCCGTAGCGATAGAACAACCCCGCGAGGACGAACGTGGTGATCGATCCCAGCGGGAAGGACAACCACAGCGCGTCCACCCCCAGCCATCCCCGCGTCGCCGTCGCAAAGGCGATCCGCACCGGAAACATCGCCACGAACAGGATGATCAGCGGCCCCAGCACAGCACCGTTCGCGCGAACGACCCCGAAAAACACCATCGTCATCGCAAACAGCACGAAATTCCATGTCGCGATCAGCTGAATGTGCCGCGCGATCGGCAAAGCGGGGCTGTCGCCGCCCAGAAACAGCGTCATCACCGGACGATCGAAGGCGAGCAGCGCTAGCACCATCGTGCCCGTGATCGCCACGGTGAAAATGAGCGCGGAGCGCGTCACCTGTTCCACCCGGTCCCATTTCCCGGCGCCGATATTCTGCGCCGCCATCGCGCTGACCGCAGCACCCACCGCCATCGCCGGCATCTGGACATAGGCCCAAAGTTGCAACGTGACGCCAAACGCCGCCGTCGTATCGACGCCCTCGCGGTTTACGAGCCCGATCATCGTGAGCCCGGCGACCGCGATGACGATCATCTGTGCCCCGATCGGCACCCCCTTGGTGACGATCGCCCACACGACCTCGCGCGACGGGAAGAGATAGCCGAGTTCGGGTCCGCGCAACCGCAGCGTCAGGTCGCGGCGATAGATGGTGGCCACGAGCAGGATCAGCGCGATCACATTGGCGATCAGCGACGCGGTGGCCGAACCGGCAATGCCCATTTTCGGGATCGGACCGAACCCTGCGATAAACAAGGGATTGAGCCCGGCATCGAGGATCGTCGCGATCACGCTGAACCACAGCGGTGTCATCGAATCGCCCGTCCCGCGCAGTCCCATCGTGATCAGCACCAGCAGCATCGAAGCGGGCAGCGCCAGGAAGATGATCCGCAAATAGGTGAGCGCCAGCGCCATCGCGTCGCCCGGCGTCGCCAGCACCGTCAGGATTTCGGGCGCAAAGATCCAGCCCAGCGCAGCGACGACGATCGACGCCCAAAATATGAGCCCCACCGCTGATCCGAACGCGCGGCGCGCACCATCGATATCGTGTCGTCCAAAGCTCTGCCCCACCAGGATCGTCGCCGCCATGCCGAAGCCGAACACGGCGGCGAACATCAGGAACATGATGTTGTTGGCGTTGGACGTGGCCGCCAACGCGCTCTCGCCGAGATATTGCCCCACCCAGATCGCGTTGATCGATCCATTCAGCGACTGCAGGATATTGCCCGCGAGTGTTGGCAGCGCAAAGACGATCAGCGTCTTGCCGATCGGGCCAGTCGTCAGATCGCGCTGGCCAGGGCGGGCTTGGGGCGCGCCAGCCATCAGCCGAGCCGCGCCAGCGCTGCAGACAGGCGCTCTGCCTCGGCGGCCTTCTCGGCATGATCGGCGCGGGCTTTTTCGACCGCCTCCGGCTTGGCGCGTTCGACGAAGCTCGGATTATTGAGCCGCCCACTGAGCGCATCCCGCTCCTTTTCGGCGGCGGCAATGCCCTTGGCAAGGCGGACGCGCTCGGCATCAAGGTCGATCACGCCTTCGAGAGGGATAACCAAGGTGGCCAAAGGCACTGCTATACGCAAGGCGGCACCTTCTGGCGGTCGATCGGGATAGACAATATCGAGTCGCCCGATCCGACTGAGTGCGGCCCCGCCATCGTGCAGGTACTGACCGACAATCGGCGCATTGTCCTCGATGTAAGCGGTCAAGCGCTGACCCGGTGGGATGCCAATGTCGTTCTTGGCCGCCCGGACGGCCGAGATAGCCGCAATGAGCCAATCGATATGTTCTTTTGCCAAATGATCGATCGGGTAATGGCCCGAGTTCACGGAAATATTGTCGATAGGTACATCCGCACTGAGCCATCTCGCCACGATCAGCTCGCCGTCGCGCGCGCCCATTTTCGACCATAGCTCCTCGGTGATGAAGGGCATGAAGGGGTGGAGCAGCACGAGCAGCTGATCGAGCACCCAGCCGGCGACGGCGCGGGTTTCTTCCGCCTCCGGACCGCTGGCGGGCGCGTCCATCTGGCCGAGCAAAGGCTTGATCAGCTCGATATACCAGTCGCAAAAACGGCTCCAGCCGAACTGGTAGATCGCGTTGGCGGCGGCATCGAAACGGAACTCGGCGAGCGCGACATCGACCGCCTGGACGGTCTGGATCACCTCGCCGATGATCCATTTGTTGACCGCGAGGCTGGCCGGCGGGGCGCCGATGGTGGTCGACGCCGCGATGCCGTTCGATTGGCAGAAACGTGCGGCATTCCACAGCTTGGTCGCGAAGTTGCGATATCCCTCGACGCGCTTCTCATCCATCTTGATGTCGCGACCCTGGCTTTCCATCGCCGCCATGAAGAAGCGCAGCGCGTCGGCGCCGTAACGGTCGATCAGCCCGAGCGGATCGACGGTATTGCCCTTCGATTTCGACATTTTCGAACCGTCGGCGGCGCGGACGAGCCCGTGGAGATAGAGCGTGCGAAAGGGCACATCGCCCATGAAGTGCATGCCCTGCATCATCATCCGCGCATCCCAGAAGAACAGGATGTCGAAGCCGGAGATCAGCACGTCATTGGGATAGCGGCCGTTGAGCGTCCCCCTCTCCCCTTCAGGGGAGAGGGTCGGGGAGAGGAGCCTATCGGCAGGCGTTACGTCGCTTGGCTGCCCCTCTCCCAACCCTCTCCCCTGAAGGGGAGAGGGCTTTTCATCATCCGGCCACCCCATCGTGGCAAATGGCCACAGCGCAGAGGAGAACCAGGTGTCGAGGACGTCGTCGTCCTGCCGCAGCGCCACGCCCTCGCCTGCCTGCGCCCGTGCACCAGCCTCATTCTCGGCGACGAAAATCCGTCCATCATCAGCATACCAGGCCGGTATCCGGTGCCCCCACCACAATTGCCGGCTCACGCACCAGGGCTGGATATTCTCCATCCAGTTGAAGAACGTCTTTTCCCACGTCTTCGGCACGATATCGATGGCACCGGAGCGCACCGCCTCGATCGGCGCCTTGGCCAGCGTCGCGGCATCGACATACCATTGGTCGGTCAGCATCGGCTCGATGACAACGCCGCCGCGATCGCCGAACGGCTGCATGATCGTCTTTTCCTCGACCTTGATCATCAGCCCATCGGCATCGATGTCGGCGATCACGCGCTTGCGCGCCTCATAACGGTCGAGCCCGCGATAGGCATCCGGCACAAGGTTGAGCGCATCGACTTCGGCAGCGCTCACGGTGGCGCCCGCAGCGATCTGCCGCGCACGCTCGGCTGCTTCGGCATAGGGCGCGCCGTCCGATCGCATCGCCGCATCCTGATCCATCAGCCGGTACATCGGGATGCCATTGCGCTGCGCCACGCCGTAATCATTCTCGTCATGCGCCCCGGTAATCTTCACCGCGCCCGAGCCGAAATCGGGATCGGGATAGCTGTCGGTGATGATCGGGATCAGGCGGCGCAGCGCCTTTGGCCCGACCGGGATCTCGCACAATTTCCCCACGATCGGCCGGTAGCGTTCGTCATCGGGGTGAACCGCGACCGCGCCGTCGCCCAGCATCGTTTCGGGCCGGGTGGTCGCGATCGAGATGTAATCGCGTTCTTCCTCGAACAGGACATTTCCGTCGGCGTCACGCTCGACATAGGTATAGGTGTCGCCGCCCGCGAGCGGATATTTGAAGTGCCACATATGGCCCTGCACTTCGCGCGTCTCGACTTCGAGATCGGAAATCGCGGTCCTGAGCGCCGGGTCCCAGTTCACCAGCCGTTTGTCGCGGTAGATGAGGCCCTGATCGTGGAGATCGACGAACACCTTCACGACCGCCTTTGAAAAGCCCGGGTCCATCGTGAAGCGCTCGTTGGCCCAATCCATCGAGCAGCCGAGCCGGCGGAGCTGATGCGTAATCTCGCCACCGCTCTCGCGTTTCCATTCCCACACCTTCTCGACGAAATCCTCGCGCGAATAATTGGTGCGCTTGTCCTGCTTGAGCGCCATCTGCCGCTCGACCACCATTTGCGTCGCTATGCCGGCATGATCGGTGCCGACCACCCAAAGCGCATCCTTGCCCTGCAACCGCGCGTGGCGCGTCAGGATATCCTGCAACGTGTTGTCGAGCGCGTGACCGATATGCAGCGCGCCCGTCACATTGGGCGGCGGGTTGACGATCGTCCAAGGCTCCGCCCCGGGGCGATCGGGATGAAACAGCCCGTTCGCCTCCCAATGCGCATACCATCGCGCCTCGATTTCGGCGGGGTCGAATGTTTTCGGGAGTTCAGTCGTCATGGTCGTGCGGTTTAGCGAGGATGACGCGCCGCACAAGACGGCGCCGGCATCAGATCACTTCGGCGCGGTCCACTTGCCCATCCAGCCGAGCACTTCGCGATACCATTGGCGGCTGTTCCTGGGCTTCAGCACCCAGTGGTTTTCGTTCGGGTTCACCACCAGCCGCGAAGGAATTTCCTTGCGTTGCAACGCGGTGAAGGTCGCCAACCCTTGCGTATAAGGGATGCGGAAATCCTTTTCGCCGGTGATGACGAGCATCGGCGTTTTCCATTTGTCGACGTAATTCACCGGGTTCCATTTCTCGAACGCGGCGGGGTCTTCATAATAGGTCTTGCCGCCATGTTCCCATTCGTCGAACCACAATTCCTCGGTTTCATAGGCCATGGCGCGCGCATCGAACACGCCGTCATGCTGGACGATGCACTTGAACCGATCGGGCCAGTTGCCCTCGATCCAGTTCATCATATAGCCGCCATAAGAGGCACCGAGCGCGCAAGCGTTATCCGCGTCGAGCCAGCCGAACTTGTCGGTCGCGGCCTTGAGCCCGGCCTTCAGATCGTCCAGCGGCCAGCCGCCCCAATTGTTGCGAATGGCATCGGTGAAAGCCTGGCCATAGCCCGTGCTGCCATGGAAATCGACCGCGACGAGGCCGTACCCGGCGCCCGCGAACACCGCCGGATTCCAGCGATAAGACCAGCTGTTGTTGCTCGATCCCTGCGGCCCGCCATGGACCATGAAAGCGATCGGCAGCTTGCCCGTGCTGCCCGCCGGCTTTACCGCATAGCCCCACACAGTATCGTTGTTGGCGCCGGTGAAGCTGAAGCGGGTGACGGTGGGCATGTCGATGCCGGCCAGCCGTGCCGCGTTGACCGACGTCAGGCGCTGCGTGGTCTTGCCCGACAGCCGATAGAAATCATCGGGAGCGGTCAGCGAATTCATCGAAAAAACGATGCCGCGCGCCGTCGGCAGCACCCCGCCGGCATTCCCTGCCCCCGTGAGCCGCGACACCTTTCCAGAGGCGACGGCAACCGACCAGATCGGGTTTTCCTGCGTGTCCTCGGCAGTCACATAGATTGTCTTGCCGTCCCGAGCCCACACGATCGACCCGACCGACCGGTCCCAGCCCTCGGTCAGTGCGCGCAGCTTCCCGCTCGCCAGATCGCGGAGCATCAACACCTGCCGGTCGGCTTCATAGCCCGCGCGCTTCATCGCGACATAAGCGAGCGTCTTCCCGTCGGGCGAGACGGTGGGCAGCGTGTCGGTCGCCTTGTTGTCGGCCGTCAGATTGACGGGGGGCGCAGATCCGTCGGCGGGTGCTGCGAAGATATCGAGATTGGTCGACAATGCCTCGATCCGCCCCGCCTCGCGCAGCGCGAAATAGACGGTCTTGCCGTCGGCGGCCCAGGACACTTCCTCGGCGCCGCCAAATGGCTTCGAGGGCGTATCGCCGACGATCTTGCCCCCGATCGCAACGCCGTTGCCGGGCGCGCCAGCGCTCCCCAGCGGCAGCACGAACAGCTGCGAACGCGTGCCGTCCGACCATGTCGCCCAATGCCGAACGAACAGTTGATCATAGGTCCGCGCGCCACCCGCCAGCGGATCCTTCTTCACCACCGCCGGTTCGAGCGAGGGCGCGCCGGGCAGGCGATCGGCAAAGATCAACAGCTTGTCGCCACCCGGCGAGACGAGAAAGCCGCCCATCCCCCCCTTGAAATCGGTGATGCGCCGCGCCGCGCCGCCGGTGACGGCCATCGCCCAAACCGCGTCTTCGCCGCCCTTGTCGGATTGAAAATAGACCGTCTTGCCGTCGGGTGAAAATGCGGGCGCGGTTTCGTTCACCTCGGCTTCGGCAACCAGCTTTTCAGGGGCCGCGCCCTTCGTCGTCAGATCGAGCCGCCACAGATCGAAGCGACCGCCATCGATCGTCAGATCGGTCTCGCGCTGCTGCCATACCAGCCAGTGGACGTCGCCCGATACCGTCGGCGAGCCGACCCGCGACAACGCGGTGACATCGTCGATGGTGAGTTGGCGGGCAGCGGCAGGAACCGCGACGAAGCCGAGCGTCAGCGCGCTGGCGAGGAGGAGTGTCTTCATGGCGCGCAGGTAGAGCAGATGGCCGACGGACAGGCAACCGCTTGCCCTGCGGTTGCCAGCGAAATTACCGAGACAGATCAGGAGAACCCTGTTCGGTATTGCACCCCTTTAACACGCAACGATCCGGGTGAGGCTGTTGTGCTCCTGCGAAGGCAGGAGCCCAGTCTGGGTCCCTGCCTCCGCAGGGACACAAAGCGACGTAAATGGAGAGAGAGAACAAGCAAGAACCGGCTTGTTCCGGATTGATTGAAAACGCCTTACCCGCCCTTGGTGATCCGGGCGATTTCGCGCGCGACCATCGTTTCGACCATCGACGGCAGCTTGGCATCGAGCCATTCGCGCAGCATTGGGCGGAGCATCTCGCGGACCATGTCTTCAAGCGTGTCGGCGCCCGGCGTGGCGGGTTTGACGATCAGCCGTGACAGCGTATCCAGCGCGCCCCGGCTCGCCTCGGCTGCCGATTCCGACAGGATGGCTTCCGCCGATTGCCCGTCGCGCAAGCCCTTTGCGGGCGCCGGTTCATCGGCGGGAACGGGATCGCTCAACTCGAGCACGTCATTTGCGTCCGGGCCAGTATCGGGCGTGCGGTCGCGCTGGGCCAGCGAACGCGCGGAGCGGCGCGTACGATTGCTGACGGCTGCATCGCCTTCTTCGGCAATGATGCGTTTGATCGACGAGAGGATATCCTCCATCGACGGTTCGGCGCTGATATCCCCCATGACCTGAACAGCCCCCCAGCTCGCCAATCAATTTCGACGCAGATTACTTCGGCGGCACACCTGCGGGATCATAGGCGGGCATGTCAACCGGCACGTCGACCAGCCGAGTCACGACCGCGGTCTGTGGTGGAGTCTGGGCGGTGCTGGTCGAGGTTGCGACGGGCGTCGGATCGCGGCCGAAATCCCAGATGTCGTTGCGAACGCGCTTGTAATGCACCAGCGGATCGTAAAGCGCGCCGCCGTCCAGCCCCAGATCCTTGGCCTCGGCATGCCCCATTGCCGCAAGCAGCGCAAAGCCGGCGACATAGGCATCGCGTTCCGCCGTCACCAGCGTGACCTGCGAATTGAGATATTCCTGCTCGGCATTCAGGATTTCGAGAATGGTGCGGTTGCCGACGCTGTTTTCTGCGCGAACCCCCTCCAGCGCGAGCCGGTTGGCCTTCACCGCGATCTGCGCCGATTCGATCACCTGCAGCGACGATTGCCGTACCGCATAGGCCGACCGCGCCTGCGCGATCACACCGCGTTCGGCTTCGGTCACCTGCTCCAGCGCCTGCGCGCGCCGCGCCTGTGCTTGACGAACGCGCGCGGTCGGCGCGCCGCCCTGATACAGCGGCAGCGTGAACCGCAGGCCAAGCTGTGCCGAACGGTCATATTGCGGCGCCGTCGTGGTCGGACTGAAATTCCCGAGCGTACCGAAATAGTTGGTATAGCTGCCCCCGGCAAAGGCATCGACCTTCGGCAACCGGCTTGCCTGCGCGACCTTGATATCGAACGCGGTCGCATCGCCGTTCTTGTGCGCAGCAAGCAGCGTGGGATTTTCCGACAGCGCGACGGTCACCGCGGTCTGCGGATCGGTCGGCAGATTGGGCAAGGGCGGCGGCGTCTCCAGCGTTGTCGGCGGCGTGCCGACCAGGCGAACATAGCTTTCGCGACTGGTGATCAGCCGCGATTCGGCGGTCTGCAACTGGCTTTGTGCCAGCGCGAACCGTGCTTCGGACTGGGCGACGTCGGTCCGCGTCAGATCGCCGACCTGAAACCGGTCGCGCGAGGCCCTGAGGTTGACCTCGAGCACCTTCACATTCTGCCGGTTTAGCGCGACGATCGCCTCATCGCGGATCACGTCCATGTACGCGCCGACCACGGCGGAGAAAAGATCGGCCTCGGTCCCGCGCAGCGATGCACGGCCGCCCTCGACACGGGTATCGGCGGCAGCGATCGAATTCTTCACCGCACCACCGGCATAAAGCGAGTAAGTGAGGTTTGCTTGCGTCTGCGACGTTCGCGACGGCGCCGTGAAGCTCGTCACCGGCAGCACGACATTTTCGCTGTACGTACTCTGCAACTGCACATTCGGCAGCGCACTCGCGCGCGCGATCGGGACATTTTCATCGATCGCGCGAACATTGGCGCGCTGAGCGGCGAGCGTTGGGTTGGTGTTATAGGATTGGAGCAACGCCTCGCGCAGCGTTTCCGCCGACGCCGGCATCGTATCCAGAGCCAGCGTCGCCAGCGCTACCCCGGCCAGCACCTTGCTTCGTATCATCGCGTTCATGCTCACTTCTCAAAAGACAAAGGCGGCCGGCGCGCCAAAGCCCGGCAACACCGCACAATCAAGATCGGCGAAGGGAGTCAGCGCAAAACCGCCCGCGCTGCGGCGACCAGCGGCAAGCCGGGTCACGCCGCGATCGACAATGCCCGACACTGCACGCGCGCCGACCGCAAGCTGATCGATCAGCGGCTGCGGCAATTGCTCCACGGCGCCATCGATAACCAACAGATCATAGGGCGCTGCGGCGGCGTGCCCGCCTTCGAGCGGCCCCTCCACCAGCGTCACATTGCCCCGATCGGCGAGGGCGACGCGTGCAATTGCAAGCAGTGCGGGCTCGCACTCCACCGCCACGACATGCGCCGCCAACGCGCTCAGCACGGCCGCTGCATATCCGCCAGCAGCACCAATCAACAGCACCCGGTCTTCAGGGCGGACGGCCGCCTCGTTCAACAATTTGCCCGTTGCGATCGGCAGATTGGCGAGCCGGCCCGCGCCGAGCGGCAACGCTGTATCTCGATAGGCAAGCCCGGCGATGTCGGCGGGCAGAAAAGCCTCACGCGGGACCCGCGCCATCGCCGCGATGACGCGCGGATCGCTGACCGCATTGGTGCGCAACTGGTTCGACACCATGATCTGGCGCATCGTCCCCAGCCGGGCGGAATCAACGATCATTTCCATCAGCGCCCCCTTCGCACAACTGTTATAGCTATGCAATACACCACCTGTCCTAGCGGCTTGTATCGCGCGCGAGCGCCATCGCCAAGCACGCCAGCGAATTTATCGGTTTTATATTGAAACTTGCTGGAACGCCATGCCTCGAACGGCAAAACCTTGTTGACGACGCGCACAAACGCCACCAAATGCCCGCCTCTGGCCCGATGGCGGAGTGGTTACGCAGAGGACTGCAAATCCTTGCACCCGAGTTCGATTCTCGGTCGGGCCTCCATCCTTGCGCACGCGATTCGATCGAGCGTTGCGGCGCCTCCTGCCGGCGGGAGCTAGTGCGCCGCTGCCCCGTTTGGCTGCCGCGATGCGGGCTGGCGATGCGGGGGCATCAGGCGCTGCACCGCCGATGTTTCGGATTGCGTTGCCGATCGGCGATAGGAACTGGGATCGGCACCATAGCCGTCGCGGAACGCGCGACTGAAATGGCTGCGGCTTGAAAAGCCGATATTCGCGGCGATCACCTTGACCGGCAGGCTCGTCGATCGCAGCATTTCCGCCGCCAGATGCAGCCGCGTCTTGGCGACGAATTCCATCGGGCTCATCGCGAACGAATGCGAAAATTCGCGCGCAAAGGCCGAGCGGCTCATTCCGGCGACCGATGCCAGTGCGGCGACGCTGTGCCGCGCCGAAGGTCGATCGAGCACCGACGTCACGGCCTTGCCGAGCCGTGGATCGCGAAGCGTGCTGAGCAGGCTCGTCTCGTGCTCGCTATGGCCGAAATGACGGCGGAGCAGGAGGAGCAGGCATGTTTTCATCAACGCGCCGGCCATCGCCCGCGAACCGATTTCGGGCTTTTGAATTTCTGCCAGCATCAATTGATAGCTTGCCGACACGATCGGCTGATCGGACAGGTTTTCGACGATCGGTTTGCGCACCGCATCGAGCAGCCCGAACGATCCCGAGATATTGGCGGTGATCAAACCGCAAATGAATTTCAGGTCGCCCTCGCCCTGCTCGGCAGTGAGGTCGAAGCGCGTCATGCCATTGGGGGCCTGGGTGCAATGGTCCATCGCGACAAGATCGCGCCCCGGCAAGCCGTCAGCGCCGATTATCTGCTCCAGATGCGGCGGCACCAGCACGACGCTGCCAGGGCCGCACCGGATTTGCGGGTGGCCCGGCACATCGAGATACATTGTTCCTGAGAGGATATAGTGAACCTCGATTTCATTGCCCCCGCGCGCCACCATACGCAGACCGCGATCGACCGCACAGATCGCAAATGCATCGACCGCAACGTCGAGAGTCATCAGCAACCGATCGAGAATTTGCTCTTGCATCCGTCTACATCCCGCAATTTCGTCTCTTCAACGACCAGATATGCGCGAAATCGTCGCATCACTATGCCACTGGGACGATACGATACATTGGCTAGACGATTTGAGACGCCACCTCGCAGATGGTCGCAAGAATCCAAAAAAACGAGCGAATTCTAGCCGATCATGCCGCCATCGCTGGCATTTCGGGCAAATAACCGGCCGATCGCATCGAACAGGGAATCCATCGCGACCGGCTTGAAGAGCACCTCATCTGCACCCTCCCGCAGGCAGCGTTCGCGAAGATCGACCGCTGTGTCGGCGGTGATGACGATCACGGGCAAGGCCGCCTTTGCATCGGTGCGCGCGCGGATATGATGGATGGCGGTGATGCCGTCCATGCCGGGCATCCGCAGATCCATCAGGACGATGTCGAAATCCTGCTCGTCGATCAGTTCAAGCCCGCGCTCGGCGCTTTCGGCTCCCGTCATCGTGGCGCCGGCGACATCGAGCATGTCCTTGACGACACGACGGTTCATGGGGTCGTCTTCGACGAACAGCACGTTCATGGGCGGTGGCCGTTGGTGGCATCGGACAGCATAAAATATGTCATTGCTCGTGCCCTATCGCGTCAAGCTGCACGCGGCACAAGATGCCGGGCCGACGGATCTTCGATGATCGCCGACGCTGGATACAACATTTCGACGAGCGCTGCGCCGCCAATCGGCTTCTCGATCAGACAGGATATGCCCGTTGCGAGCAACCGCTCGCGAAGCGTCGCATCGGGCGACGCCCATAGCAGCGCGACTTTTGCCCCGGCCGCAGCGGCGGCGATCAGCCTGACGGCGGCTTCCGGATCGCCACTTGCGCGCACCGTCGCATCGTCGATCAGGATGAGCGGCGGCACGCCAGCGGCAATAGCCGCGACGGCATCCTCAGCCGTACCCGCGAAGACTACCGTCCCGGCGCGTGGCTCGAGCAAGGCGCGCATCATGCTGCGCGAAATCGGGTTGCGATCGACGATGATCAGGCCAGGCCCCGGCGCTGCGTCCGCTCCCGACGGGGCGCTGGCCTCAACCGGAATGAGCGGCAGCACGACCGCAAAGGTCGATCCCTCGCCAGGCGCGCTGCTCACCTCGACCTCGCCGTCCATGGCGCGTGCGAGATTGCGGCAGATCGACAGACCAAGCCCCGTGCCGCCGAACTTTCGCGTCGTACCGGCATCGACCTGCTTGAACGATTCGAAAATCGCTTCCTGCTTGTCGGCGGGAATGCCGATACCGGTATCGCGAACCGATATCCGCAACCGATCGCTGCCATAGGCTTCGGCGCGCAGCGTTACCGATCCTTTTTCGGTGAATTTCAGCGCGTTCGACAACAGGTTGAACACGATCTGCCGCAACCGAGCGGGGTCGCCCTCGATCATGACCGGACATGATTCCAGTTCGAGCGCAAAGCCGATGCCGCGCGCACGCGCCTGCTCCTCCCACAACCGCGATACCTCGGTCAGAGTGGCAGGCAGATCGGTCGGCACCGCCTCGAGCGAGAGGTTGCCGGTCTCCATCTTGGCGACATCCAGAATGTCGTCGACCAGCGCCCGCATCGTGAGGCCAGCGCCATGAACCACGCTCAAACGGTCGCGCGTTGCTGCCCCCAGCCCTTGATCGGCCAGCATCACCTGAGTCATGCCCAATATGCCGTTCAGCGGCGTGCGGATTTCATGGCTCGTCGTCGCCAGGAATTCGGTTTTCGCCGCCAGCGCCTTTTCCAGCGCGCTGTTGCTGCCGGCGAGATCGATATTGGCGGCGCGCACTTCGTTGCGGCTGCGCCGGATGGTGATCAACCCGAATATCAGCATCGACACGCCCACCAGCGATGCCAGCACGACGCCAATGAAGATATTGCGCTGCAACGCCGCACGCGATTTTTCAAACGCGATCCGGCGTTGCAATTCGTCGGTTCGCAGTTTGGCGATCTTTGCATCCTTCGACGCAAAATCGAACCGCGCCGCCATCAGCGCGGTGTTGGTGGAAGCGGCCAGGATCGCAGCCTTGTCATCAAGCCGCTTGAGCGCCTCAAGATGCGGCAAAGCGAGATCGGGCCGACCGATCCTGCTGAAGATTTTATAGGCGGTCTCGTGCACTTCGTGCGATTGCAACCTGCCAGTTTTATCGTCGCTCGCGAAACTCTCATTGATCAATTTTGCAGCGCGTTCCAGGTCGTTGCGCTGGAGAGCTGCCTGCGCCGCGATAGCGGTGAGCTGTGGGCGCCAACGCTTTCCCTCTCGCGTTTCGGCAATGCGGAGCCCCTCAGCAATATCGTGATCGGCGCCATCCAAATCATTGGCGCTCAGCCTGGCACGTGCGCTGTTTCCCAAAATGCGGGCAATACTAAGCGGGCTGCCGAGTTGGCGCGCATATCCCAATGCCTTTTGATACTGGATCTCGGCTTCTTTGGGCCGGTGCAATTCCTGAAGCGAGTTACCGCGGTTGTTATACATCGAAACAGCCAACCCAGGGTCGCCCGGATAGACATCGACCGCCTCCGATTCATATTTCATTGCAGCGGCCTGATCACCGGCCTGGCGATAAAGCGAAGCGATGTTTTGAAGCGCGATCGCTTCACTGCGCAATTCGCCCAGCTTCTTGAACATGCGATAGGCCGATTGATAGTCGCTCAGCGCCGCAGCCACCTCGACCTTGGTTTGGCTTAGGCCACCTCTCGACAGCAACAGGTCACCCTTCAATTTAAGAGGGCGATCGATGTTTGCCAGTTCCGCAAGGCCGCTCGCAATTGCAGGTTCGGCTCGTTGTACGTCGTTGGTGCGTAGATATGCCTCGCCCTGCAACCATCGAATTTCGGCTCGAGCTATCTTGGTGCGAGGAGTGGGCGGCAACGACGCGACAAGTCGATCAGCCTTGGCGGCCAAATCGATCGCCGATTGGGGATCCGTAAGCATTGCCGCCTTGGCGTCTTCGACAAGCTTTACCGCCGCCATCGCGGGTGCGATCGGCACCTGCGGACCACCGGCGCCAAAAGCAGACGACGACGCCGTTATCGACAACAGCCCAGCGATGACGCGCCAAATCGCGGCCCGCATGTCAGATCACCTCCAAAACAGAAGCCGATTGTGCGACGAAACCACTTAAGGTGGCGCTAACGGCGCTCGCGGTCAGGCGCTCTTCCAGAAACTGGCCGGGCGATTGAAGGTGGACCGCGGATCGGCGACGGTCGAAAGATGGCGATCCTCGTCGAGGAACTGCCGCAATGCCTCGATCGAAATCGGTCGGCTGATCAAAAAGCCCTGCACCATGTCGCAGCCCATCACACTCAACAGGGCGAGCGCTGATTCGGTCTCCACCCCCTCGGCAGTCACCTCCATGTCCAGTGCGTGCGCAAGGTCGATTGTCGAACGCACGATCAGCGGATCGCGGTTGCTGCTCGTCAATTGCATCACGAACATCTTGTCGATCTTCAGCTCGCTTGCGGGCAATTGCTTCAGATAGGCCAGCGACGACAGCCCCGCCCCGTAATCATCAATCGCCAGCGGGATGCCCATTTCGGCAAACACCTGGAGATGGGCGATCGCGGTTTCCGGATCGCGGATCACCGATGTTTCGGTAATCTCGAAACCGATTTTTGCCTTGCTCGATTTCACCATCTGGCACGCGCGGGCGACGAACGGCGCATCTCCGAGCAGGCGGCCGGAGATATTGATGAATACCGTCAGATCATGGCCTTGGGCGGCAAGCATCTTTTGATCGAGAATGACCCGCTCAAGCGTCCACAACGTCAATGGACCAATCAGCCGCGACTCCTCTGCGGCCGGGATGAAATCATTGGGCAGGACGAGCCCGCGCGTCGGATGCTGCCACCGCACGAGCGCCTCGACGCTGCAAATCTCTTGCCGACGCAAGTGAACCTTGGGCTGATATTGCAGGAACATCTCGCCCCGTTCCAGCGCGATGCCGAGATCGCGGATCAACGTGAGCCGATCAAAGGCCGGCGCGCTCGCGGAAAGATCGCGGATTACCGTCCGGTGATCGCGATTGGCGTCGTCGAGCGCCTGCTCCGCCTCCTCGACCAGGCGCACATCATCGGCAGTCATACTGGGTGTGGCGGCGCCGCCGAGGGCAAGCTCGATCCGGTGACCCTCGCCATCAAGATCGACTGGCTCTTCGAACAGCCGCTGCAATTCGGTGAGTGCCGCATCGAGATCGTCGATGGCATCGCCTTCAAAAGCGAATTCGATCATCGTGCGGCCGATAATGGCGAGCCGCGCCTGCGGCAGCATCCCGCCGACACGGTCGGCCACATCGACCACCAGACAATCGGCGCGGGGCGCGCCGAGATGGCGGCGCAGCGGTGCGAAATTCGCGATTTCCGCCAAGCATAGGTAGCGCCAGCATTTCATGACCGGCAATCGGTGATCTATATCCCCGGCGACGATCGCAGCGGATGCTACGTCGCGATCGATGGCAAAGGGCATCTCCAGCCACAGCGGCGATGTCATTGGCATCGCAGTCGATGCAAACAACATATTTCGCCTGTCGCCGTCAGATGGCCGGCCTGGGCCCGGATTTGCTGCACGCGTCATTCCGATCCGTCTTACCGCGCGACTTTTGAACGAACCGTTAAGTGCGCTGCAAAAGCCGTGGTCTTTCAACGCGACTGGGACTCGTCGCGATTGCTTTATGCTTAAAAATCAATTAATAATTGGGGGCGCTCGTCTCGAGCGTAATCTGGGAGAAACTACATGCTTAGCTTTGTGCTTTCGGTGGGATACACCGACGATCTGCGTCCCTGGTAACTCAAGAATCGACCCGGTTTGTTCGATAAGATGCTGATACTTCGGCAAAATTGATCGAGCACCGGGTCGATACCTCTGCGCGGATCGGCCGACGCGGCTTTGCCGGCGCGCCAACAATCCCGCTCTGTACCAAGTTGAAACACCTGTCCCGAATCGGATCATTCGCGATTCGCGATTGACGCAAAATCTGCTTCTCGGTCGAACGCATTGCTATGCGAGCGCGTCGATCAACCGGGTCATGAATGCCGCGCCGCGCTCGAATTGCGCCACCTCGATATATTCATTCGGCTGATGCGCCTGCTCGATCGAGCCCGGCCCGCAGATGATCGTCGAAAAGCCGGCCTCCTGAAACTGTCCCGCCTCCGCTGCATAGGACACGACCCGCGCCGGGCCGTTGTCACCCGCCAGGCGCCGCGCAAGGCGTTCGGCGTCGCTATCGGGCTTGAGCGCGAACGCCGGTGTTTCCGATCGCGTCACGACGCGCACGCCGGTTCCCGGAAACGCCGCCTTCATCGCTGCATCTTCCCGAGCCGCGAGCGCCAGGAACGGCGCGACGATCGCATCGGGCGACTGCCCCGGCGCCGTTCGCAGATCGAACGAAAAAACGCATTCGCGCGCCAATATGTTGATCGCGGTGCCGCCCTGCATCAGCCCGATCGTCAGCGTCGCATGGCGCGGCACGAAGTGTGAATGCGGATCGGCATTCTCCTCGAGCTCCACCGCGATATCGGCCAGCGCCTGCATCAGCCGCACCCCGATCATATTGGCGGAGATGCCGAGATGCGTCAGGCTCGAATGCGCCTCGTGCCCGGTCACCGTCACCGTCCAGCTCGAAATGCCCTTGTGACCGCTGACCACCTCCATGTTGGTCGGCTCGCCGACAATCACGGCCATCGGCGGCGGCAGATCGCGGACCAGTTCACGGATCATCGCGGGCGCACCGAGACAGCCGACTTCCTCGTCATAGGAGAGTGCGAGATGCACCGGCCGCGCATGTCCCGCGCCGACGATATCGGGTGCCGCTGCCAACGCGAGCGCGATGAAACCCTTCATGTCACAGGTCCCACGCCCGAAATAGCGTTCGCCGCGCCGGGTCAGCGTAAAGGGATCACTCGCCCAATCCTGGCCGTCGACGGGCACCACATCGGTGTGCCCCGAAAGGACGATCCCACCCGCGACGGCAGGCCCCAATGTCGCATAAAGATTGGCCTTGGTGCCGTCGGCATTGCTCACCCGGTGCGAGGCCACCCCAAGCTCGGCCAGCATCGCCTCGACATAGCCGATCAGGGCCAGGTTTGAAACGCGCGACGTCGTGTCGAAAGCGATCAGCCGTTCAAGGATGACCGCGGCGCGGGCCGTGAGCGAGGTGATTGAGGAGGCAGGATTAATCATCACGCCTGCCTATGCCCTTCCACGCCCGCCGCCAAGTTCAGGCGGACACCGGCATCCTTCGCTCGACGCTGCCCGGCTTCGGCACCGGATTGGAGAACACCATCTCGTCATCGACCGAGCCGAAGCGCAACATCATGATATCGCGCGCATAATTCTGGTAGACCTGCCAGGGTTGCTTGTTCCCCTGTTTAGGAAAGCGCGCCATCGCCCGCGTGACATATCCCGATGAGAAATCGAGAAACGGCTTGGCTTCCAGATCGCCCGTGATGCGCGGTGTGGCCTGCCGCACCCCGCGCTTCTTCATCGTGTTGAGCAGCCGGCACACATAGCCGCAGGTCAGGTCGGCCTTCAGCGTCCACGAGGCATTGGTATAGCCGAAGGACGATGCCAGATTGGGCATGTCGCTATACATCATCCCCTTGTAGTTGAAGCTGTTCGCCAGATCGCGGGCCTCCCCATCGACGGTGAAGGCGACATCGCTCAGCAACTGCAGTTCGAGCCCCGTCGCCGTGACCACGACATCGGCATCGATCCGCTCGCCGGAGCGAAGCACGATCCCGGCGGTATCGAAACGCTCGATATGATCGGTCACCACCGACACGCTGCCCGCCTTGATCGCATCGAAAAGATCGGCATCGGGCACTAGGCACAGCCGTTGATCCCAGGGATTGTAGCGCGGCGTGAAATGCGTGCCGACATCATAATCGGGGCCAAGCTGTTCGCGGACCATGCCGATGATCCGCTCCTTCACCTTTTCAGGCCGCGTCCGTGCCATCCGGAAAAAGAACATGCCCCACAACACGTTGCGCCACCGCGTGATGCCGTAAGCAAGCTTTGCCGGCAGCTTCGCCCGCAGCCAGTTCGCCCATGCGTCCTCTGCCGGGCGCGATACGACATAGGTGGGCGACCGCTGCAGCATCGTCACGTGCGCTGCCTGCTTCGCCATTTCGGGCACGATCGTGACGGCGGTCGCGCCCGATCCGATGACGACCACCTTCTTGCCCGCATAATCGAGATCGGCGGGCCAGAATTGCGGGTGGACGATCCGCCCGGCAAAATCCTCAGCCCCTGCAAATTCGGGCGCATGGCCGCGCGCATAATTATAATAGCCCGAGCACATGAAGAGGAAATTGCAGCTACAGGTCACCTCACGCCCCTCGGTGACGGCGGTAACGGTCCAGCGCGCCTCCTCGCTCGACCAGGCGGCGGCCTTTACATGGGTGTTGAAGCGGATGTGCCGATCGATGCCGTATTTGGCTGCAACGCGGCGTACATAGTTCAGAATGTTGGGCCCGTCGGCAATCGCCTTAGCCTCGGTCCACGGCTCGAACGAATAGCCGAGCGTATACATGTCCGAATCTGATCGGATACCGGGATAGCGAAACAAGTCCCAGGTGCCGCCAATTTCGGGGCGCCCCTCAAGGATCACATAACTGCGATCGGGGCTCTTGTCCTGCAGGTGATAGCCCGCGCCAATACCCGAAATCCCGGCGCCGACCACGATGACGTCCACATGATCCATTTGGCATCTCCTGTGCCCATACCCGATATTCGATTTTCATTTGCAACGCAAAGGCTATGGACAGTGGCTCGCTGAGGCCGGCGCTCGACCTGCTACCCGATCCGCTCCAAATGGTTATAGGCTCGATCGAAACGCTTGGGCCATCCTCTACCCCACCCCTTTACGCCCGCGTCTTTGCTTTCGCGCGGTATGCATGCAGCAGCGGCTCGGTGTAGCCGCTCGGTTGCTCTACCCCCTTGAACACCAGTGCGCGCGCGGCCTCGAGCGCGATGCTGTCCCCCGCCAGGGATCGGTACAGCGGATCGCCCGCGTTCTGCGCATCGACCTTCGCCGCCATCCGCTCGAACGCGGCGTCGACATCGGCCGTGGTCGCGACGCCGTGGAGCAGCCAGTTGGCGATGTGCTGTGAGGAAATGCGCAACGTCGCGCGGTCTTCCATCAGGCCGATATCGTTGATGTCGGGCACCTTGGAGCAGCCGATGCCCTGATCGATCCAGCGCACCACATAGCCGAGAATGCCCTGCGCGTTGTTGTCGAGCTCGCGCGCGACTTCCTCTGCGGTCCAGTTGCGGCCGCCGGCAAATGGCACGCTGAGCAGATCTGTGAGCCCGGGGATGGCCTCATGCGCGATCTCCTTCTGCCGGGCGAAGACGTCGACCTTGTGATAATGGATCGCGTGGAGTGTGGCCGCGGTCGGGCTCGGCACCCAGGCGGTGTTCGCGCCGCTCATCGGGTGGCCGATCTTCTGGTCCATCATGTCGGCCATCCGGTCAGGTGCCGCCCACATGCCCTTGCCGATCTGCGCCTTGCCCGACAGGCCGTGCGCCAGGCCGATACGAACATTCCTGTCCTCATAAGCCTTGATCCAGGCGCTTGCCTTGATCTCGGCCTTGGGGATCATCGCGCCGCCGTGCATTGCGGTGTGCATTTCATCGCCGGTGCGGTCGAGAAAGCCGGTGTTGATGAAGACGATGCGGTCCTTCACGGCCTCGATGCATGCCGCTAGATTGGCCGAGGTGCGGCGTTCTTCGTCCATCACCCCGACCTTGACGGTGTGGCGCGCGAGCCCCAGCAAATCCTCGACCGCATCGAACAGGCGGTTGGTGAAGCCAGCTTCCTCCGGCCCGTGCATCTTGGGCTTGACGATATAGACGCTGCCGGTGCGGCTGTTGCGCAGCGTGCCGAGGCCCTTGAGGTCGTAGAGCGCGATCGTCGAAGTCATGATCGCGTCGAGAATACCCTCGGGCGCTTCGCCGCCGTCCGCCAGATGGATCGCGGGTGTCGTCATCAGATGCCCGACATTGCGCACGAACAGCAGCGATCGGCCGGGAAGCGTGAGCGTGGTCCCGCTCGGTGCCGCATAGGTCCGATCAGGGTTGAGGCGGCGCGTAATCGTCTTGCCGCCCTTGTCGAAGCTCTCCTCGAGATCGCCGCGCATCAACCCGAGCCAGTTGGTGTAAGCCGCAACCTTGTCCTCGGCATCGACCGCCGCGATCGAATCCTCGAGATCGCAGATCGTGGTCAGCGCGGATTCGAGGATGACATCCGCAATGCCGGCGGGGTCTTCGCGGCCGATCGCTGTTGTGCGGTCGATAACGACTTCGATGTGCAGGCCGTTGTGGCGCAGCAACAACGACGCCCCTGCCCGACCGACCAACTGCGCAGGATCGGCAAGCGCCGGGTCGCCGCCCGCGAAATCCGCCCAGCTACCAACGGCGAGCGGCACCGCTTCGTCGAGAAACGCACGGGCGCGGGCGATCACCTGCGCGCCGCGTTCCTTGTCATAGCCGCCCGGCTTGGCCGCGCCGGGCAGCGCATCGGTGCCGTACAGCGCATCGTACAAGCTCCCCCACCGCGCATTCGCCGCATTCAGCACGAAACGTGCGTTGAGGATCGGCACCACCAATTGCGGCCCCGCCATCGTCGCGATTTCGGCATCGACATTCTGCGTGCCGATCGTGAAGGGCGCGGGCTCGGGCACCAGGTAGCCGATGCCGCGCAGATACGCCTCGTCGACCGCCTCGCCCGCCTTGTAGCGCGCGTCGATCTGCGTTTGCAGCACGTCACGCTTTGCCAGCAATGCCGCGTTTTCAGGCGCGAATTTGGCGAAGATATCGGCCACACCTTGCCACCAGTTCGCCGCCGTGATTCCCAGCCCCGGCAGCACGGCGCCTTCGACGAATTCGGCAAGTTCAGCGGCGACGCTCAGGCCGGCACGATCGACGGATTGGGACATGATTCCTCCTTGGGACGGGCAGTGTGATCGGCCTGGGGAGGCGCGTGTCGCTTAGGCCAGCCTTGCCCCGCGCATCAACCCTGTTCGAGTGTCAAATTCGCCGCCGCCTGCTCGATCCGCTCGAGCATCGCGGCGAACTGCGCGATTTCCTCCGGCGCGAAATCGGCGAACACCCGCTGTTCGAGCGCGAGCGCCATCGGTGCGATGCTGGCGTAAAGCGCCTGCCCCGCCTTGCTGAGCGACAGTAAATGCGAGCGCTGATCGTCGGGATTGGGCGTTCGCTTGACCAACCCGCGATCGACGAGCGCGATCGCGGCGCGGCTGACCGTCACCTTGTCCATCTGCGTTGCCGCACCGAGCGCCTGCTGCGTCATCGCCTGTCCCTCGGCGATCACTGCGATCAGCCGCCATTCGGGGATTTTGAGCGCGAACATCGCCTGATACGCGGTCGCCACCGCCGACGACACGCGGTTCGACGCGATCGACAGGCGATAGGGCAGGAACTGATCGAGGCGGAGTGCGGGCATCGCCGATCGATAGCGCCAAGACCCCGCCAAAGCGATAGTTTCGCGGCTGGACGTCCGGGGCTCGAAATGGTATAGTTTCATCTGATACTAGATTGCAGGCGAGGTTTTGATGACCGATCTGTTCGATAATCCGCTGGGGCTCGATGGTTTCGAGTTCGTCGAATTCTGCGCGCCCGAACGCGGGCTGATCGAACCGGCATTCGCGGCGATGGGTTTCGCCCATATCGCGCGGCACCGGTCGAAGGATGTCGATCTGTGGCGGCAGGGGGCGATCAACCTGATCGTCAATTACCAGCCAAGCAGCCACGCCGCCTATTTCGCCGCCGAGCACGGACCCTCGGCCTGCGGCATGGCGTTTCGCGTGAAGGACGCGGCCAAGGCCTATGCCGCTGCCATCGATCGCGGTGCAGAGCCCGTCGAGACGCAGACTGGCGTGATGGAACTGCGCATCCCCGCCATCCGCGGCATCGGCGGTGCGCTCATTTATCTGGTCGATCGCTATGACGACGAACTGTCGATCTACGACATCGATTTCGTGG
This sequence comes from Sphingomonadales bacterium, assembly GCA_038230675.1. GTDB lineage: Bacteria > Pseudomonadota > Alphaproteobacteria > Sphingomonadales > Sphingomonadaceae > Sphingomonas. The sequence goes on from JBBRMV010000015.1 coordinate 51,610, forward strand.
CGCTCGAGGGCGTCGATCAGCACCCTGTCGGCGCCGGGTTCAAGCTGATCGATCACCTGACGCACAATGTTTATGGCGGGCGGATGGCGCATTGGTCGTCATTCTACGAACGCATCTTCAATTTTCGCGAGATCCGTTATTTCGACATCAAAGGCGAATATACCGGTCTTACCAGCCGCGCGATGACCGCGCCCGACGGCAAGATCCGCATCCCGTTGAACGAGGAAGGCAAGGCCGGCGGCGGGCAGATCGAGGAATATCTGCGCGCCTATAATGGCGAAGGTATCCAGCACATTGCGCTGATCTGCGACGATCTGCTGACGTGTATCGACCGGGTGCGGGCAAGCGGCGTGCCCCTGATGGCGCCGCCGCCCGCGACCTATTACACGATGCTCGACGAGCGCCTGCCCGGCCACGGCGAGCCGGTCGAGCAACTCAAGGCGCGCGGCATCCTGCTCGACGGATCGACCGAAGGTGGCGACCCGCGGCTACTGTTGCAGATTTTCGCACAGCCGCAGGTGGGGCCGCTATTCTTCGAGTTCATCCAGCGCAAAAAGGATGAAGGCTTTGGCGAGGGCAATTTTACGGCCCTGTTCAAATCGATTGAGCGCGATCAGATGGAACGCGGCGTCATCGGATCGGAGGTGGCGGCATGAAAAAATTTGAACCGTTAGCGGAGTACTTACGTGGACAGACTTTGGGCACCTTGGACCTAACTTTTGCACGGATCGAAGAAATCATCGGCAGCCCACTACCCAAATCAGCTTTTGCACCACAATATTGGGCCAATACGACGGAAGCCAAGGGTCCGGTAGCGTCGGCTCTCAAGACTGTCGACTATGACAGTTTTCTCGTTGCTGGATCGAAGCGCGTCCAGTTTCGACGGTATTCGAGGTAAGCGATGAGCAGCATGAATCTCCCCTTCGCCCTCTCGCGCATCCACCACGTCGCCTATCGTTGCCGCGACGCGAAGGAGACGGTGGAATTCTATGAGTGCGTGCTCGGCATGCGTTACACCAATGCCTTTGCCGAGGATCATGTGCCCTCGACGGGCGCCTATGATCCCTACATGCACGTTTTCCTCGATTGCGGCGGCGGCAATGTGCTGGCGTTTTTCGAGCTGCCCAACCAGCCCGAAATGGGCAAGGATCCCAACACGCCTGCCTGGGTGCAGCATCTGGCGTTTGAGGTTGCCGACCGCGACACGCTGCTTGCCGCCAAGGCGCATATCGAGGCGCAGGGTATCGAAGTGCTCGGCCCGACCTTTCACGGTATCTTTCGGTCGATCTATTTCTTCGATCCCAACGGTCACCGGCTCGAACTTGCGTGCAACATCGGCACGCCCGAGCAATATGCCGAGCTCGAGCGCGTCGCCCCGATGATGCTCGAGGAGTGGAGCCAGACCAAGAAGGCGCCGCAACACGCGGCCTGGCTCCATGTCGAGGCGAACGAATAGGGGGAGCGGCGTGGGGGACGAGGACATTCGTCTGCCTTAAGCCCCTCCCCTTCAGGGGAGGGGTTGGGGTGGGGACTGTAGCCAAAAAACGCAGTCTCGATGAGATTGAGCCCCCCCACCCCCAACCCCTCCCCCGAAGGAGAGGGGCTTTATGGCCCGGTGTCATCCCACAGAAAAATTGCACTCCCCTGTCGATTCCGCTCGTGCTGGCGCGTCTCTCCGATACGATCGCTGATGATCGGTTGAGGAGGCTTGCGATGAAATATCTGCTGACGATCTACGAACACGAAGCGACCTATAACGACGGCACCGGCGCCGCGATGGGTGCCATCATCCAAAAACACATCGCGTTCGGCAACGATATCGGCGACGCGATGCTTCACGGCGCCGGGCTGCAACCTGCCGCCACCGCGACGACGGTGCGTACCGATGGCGGCAAGCAAACGCTGCACGACGGCCCGTTTGCTGAGACCCGCGAGCAACTGGGCGGCTTCTACATGATCGAGGCGGCTGACCTTGATGCCGCCATCGCCATCGCCAGAAAGGTGCCGCTTGCCGCCGACGGCGCGATCGAGGTGCGCCCGGTCATGGCCCCCCCGGGCATGTGAGCCAATCGGCACTCGATGCCGCGTTTCGGGCGGCAAGCGGGCGGATCATCGCCGCGCTCGCCGCCCGTTTTCGCAATCTCGACCTGGCTGAGGACGCCTTTGCCGAAGCGTGCACGCGTGCCCTGACCGCTTGGGCCAAACAGCAACCCAACGATCCCGCAGGCTGGCTCTACCGGGTCGCGGAGCGGGTCGCGCTCGATCAGCTACGCCGCGCCGGCACGCGTGACACAGCGAGACTGCCCGAGCCCGAGCCCGAGCCAACCGCCGAGGAAATGATGATGGCCGACCGGCGCGTAATCCCCGATGAGCGGCTGCAGCTGATCTTCGTCTGCTGTCACCCCGCAATCCACGCCGAGGCCCGCGCCGCGTTGACGCTGCGGCTCGTTTGCGGGCTGTCGACCGAGGAAATTGCCCGCGCCTTCCTGATCAGCGAGGCGACTTTGGCGCAGCGGATCGTGCGGGCAAAGCGCAAGATCGCGCTCGCGGGTATCCGCTTTGAAGTACCGGGACCCGAGGGATGGGCCGATCGGCTCGATGCTGTGCTCAGCACGATCGAGATCGCCTATGCCCATGCCCATGCCGATGGCGCGGGCAGCGGCCGGCACGCCGATTATGCGAGCGAGATGCTGGGCATCACCGCGACGTTGGCGCAGATGGTGCCGAACGAGGCCGAAGTTATGGCGCTGGCCGCAACCGTTCGCTTTGCCGAGGCGCGACGCCCCGCCCGGGTGAATGCGGCCGGCGTCATGGTGCCGCTATCCGAGCAGGACCCCGCATTGTGGAACAAGGCCCTGATTGCCGAGGGACGCGATTATTTTGCGCGTGCGGCGCGGCTGTCACCCCGGCAATCGCGCGTGGTGGCGGCGTTGCTCCATGCCGAATGGTGCGCGCGAACGTCGCTTGCCGAGCCGCCGCCCTGGGCCAACATCCTGACGATCTATGACGCGATGCTCACCCTGCGCGACGATGCGGTCACGCGTCTCAACCGCGCCGTCGCGCTCGCCGAGGTGGTTGGGCAGGAGGCCGCGCTGGAGGAAGTGGATGCGCTCGACATACCGGGGCTGGCGAATTTCCTGCCCTATCACGCGGTTCGGGCCGGGCTGCTTTCCCGACTTGGGCTGAGGGACGCGGCGTGCGACGCGTATGACGCTGCGCTGGCGCTTGGCCCCGGCGACGCTGAGCGAAAATGGCTCGAAATACGCCGCGCCGAAATGGCGTAATTGCCGTCGTGCGGGGCGGTGCGCGGCAATCGAATTGATCGATATCAAGGTGCGGAACCATGTTGTTCCTGATCCGTCTTACCGGCGGGTATCAACCGAAAAAATCGAGCCAAACAAATGTTTCCGTGGCAACACGAAGCGCAAGCGACGCTTGAAACCATGCTCTTCTCACACGTCGCCGAACGCGATTTTCCCTGTGTCGGCGCCAAGGCCGCGCTGGCCCGGGGGACGCTTGAGGTATTGGCGTGCAACGATATTGCGAGCGCCTGGGACGATCTGCGCATCCACGATCACCTGCTCCGCTTTGCCAGCGATTATCGGCGGGATCCCGGCTTGTTCCGCAGCTTCGCCGTCATCTTCGAGGGGCCGACCGACCTTTCCGAGGACGACTTCGAGAAAAGCTTGTGGCGCCGCGTGCAATCGCTGTCGGACAAGGATGTGTGGCGCGGGCAAAGCTATGACGAGCGCGTAAGCCCCGACCCGGACAATCCGCATTTCTCGTTGAGTTTCGGCGGCGAGGCGTTTTTCATCGTCGGCCTGCACCCCAACGCCAGCCGTCCGGCCCGCCGATTTGCCCGGCCGACCATGGTGTTCAACCTCCACGATCAGTTCGAGCAACTCAGACAGGCGGGTCGCTATGAGGGCATGCGCGAAAAGATCATGGTGCGTGATGAAGCGCTTGCAGGGGACCGCAATCCGATGCTCGCGCGCCACGGTGAAGTGAGCGAGGCGCGGCAATATAGCGGCCGAAGCGTCGATCCCGACTGGAGCTGCCCCTTTGCCTATCGCGGTGAGGACTGATGGGGGTCGTCCACGAAATCGCCGAACGCAGCGGCACGGCGTTTCGGCTCGACAAAGGCGCGCAGCTCACGGTGATCGATCCGCGTGGGCGACAGGTCGCCGATCTGCTGGCGTTCAATGCCGATGACATTGGCGAGGTGATTTCGTCCGGACGCACGCTCGATTACGCCGAGACGATCTATCTCACGACAGGGCACAAGCTGTATTCCAACCGCAGCCAGGCGATGCTGGAGATCATCGGCGACAGCGTTGGCCGGCATGATTTCCTGCTCACGCCCTGTTCGCGGGATACCTTTCGCCATTTTTACCCCGAGCTGCCGCCACATCGCGGGTGTTTCGGTAATCTTGTCGAGGCGCTGGCGCCGTCCGGCGTTGTGCCCGATCAGATACCCGTAGCGTTCAACTGTTTCATGAATGTGCCCGTCGATGGCGACAGCGGCGCGCTCCAGGTTTTGCCACCGATCAGCAAGGCGGGCGACCACATCGTTTTCCGGGCGGAGATGGATCTGATCATCGGCCTGACCGCCTGTTCTGCCCCCGCGTCGAACGGGGGCAGCTTCAAGCCGATCCATTACCGGATCGATTGAGGCGCGCTATTTCATCTGCCGCTTGACGCTCGCCATCGTCGCCTTGCCGTAAGGCGGTTTCAGTCCAGCAAGCTTCGCCACATCGATATTGGGCTGTTTATAGACCGCCTTGGCGTGGCTGAAGGTTTTGAAGCCATCCGGCCCGTGATAGCTGCCCATTCCCGAAGGGCCGACGCCGCCAAAGGGCAATTCCTCCATCGAGACGTGGAAGATGACATCGTTGACCGTCACCCCGCCCGAAATCGTGCGATCGGTAACACGGGTCCGCTCCGCCTCGTCGCTGCCGAAATAATAGAGGCCGAGCGGGCGATCCTTCGCGTTCACCTGCGCGATCGCTTCGTCGATCGTGTCGTAACGGCGGATGGGCAGGATCGGGCCGAAGATTTCCTCCTGCATGATCGTCATGTCATCGCTGACATCGGTGACGATATGGAGCGGCATCTTGCGCGCGTTTGACGCCGCGAAATCCTCATTCGCCGGATTGACCGTCTCGATCGTGGCCCCCTTCGCGCGGGCATCGTCGAGCCAGTCGGTCAGCCGCTGGAAATGCCGATCGTTGATGATCGCGGTGTAATCCGGATTGGCGAGCAGCGTCGGGTACATCGCGCTCGCGGCGCTTTTCAGCCCGTCGACGACGGCGCGTTCCTGTTCAGGGCGGACGATCATGTAATCGGGCGCAAGGCAGATTTGCCCGGCGTTGAGCATCTTGCCGAGCGCCACGCGTTCGGTGGTGCGCTTGATATCGGCGGATTCCCCGACGATCACCGGCGATTTGCCGCCGAGTTCGAGCGTGACCGGCACCAGATTATCGGCGGCTGCATGCAGGATGTGCTTGCCGATGCTGGTGGCCCCCGTGAACAGCAGATGATCGAAGGGCAATTCGGCGAACGCCTTGCCGACATCGGGTCCGCCCGAGATGAAGGCGAGTTCGTCAGCGGCGAAATATTTGCCGCAGATCTCCTCGAACAATGCGGCGGTGGCAGGCGTGAATTCGGACGTCTTGACCATCGCCCGGTTGCCCGCCGCGAAAGCGCCTGCAAGCGGCCCCATCACCAGCTGCACCGGGAAATTCCACGGCGCGATGATGCCGATGACGCCCTTGGGCTGAAATTCGACCCATGCCCGCGCGCCGAGCAGCCCGAGCGGAAACTGCACGCCGCGCTTTTCCGGCCGCGCCCATTTCTCAAGGCTCTTGATCGCATGTTTGATCGGCGCGATCGACGCCGCGATATCGGTCAGCATCGATTGTTCGCGGCTGCGGTGGCCGAAATCCTCCGACAGCGCATCACAGAATTTGTCGGCATTGTCGGCGATCATCGCGGCGGCGCGCTTGAGCCGATCTTTCCGCACCGCCATCGACACAGGCAATTCGGCCATGAAGGCGGCGCGCTGATCGTTGAGGAGCTCATGCATCGACGTCATTGCCGGGCCTTTCGTTATCCGCAGCCGATCAGACCGGCGACGGGGACGATCACGCTATCCTGCCCGGCGCGGTCGAGCCGCAGCGTCGCGCTTGGTATCTGCGCGCCATCGGCAAGATCGGCACGGTCGACGACATCCATCACCACGCTGACGCGCCAGTCACCGCCGGCATAATCGGTAGTGGACGCGAACCCGCGCCCGCCGGCGCCCGTCTGGCTCACGCGCACCAGATCGGTGACGGCGCCGCCGGGGGCAAAGCGGATCTGCGCCGGATCATTGGTCAGCATGGCGACCAGCGCGGTCGTCTGCGTCTTGCTCCATAGGAACGCAGCGCATCCGCCGGTGGGCAGTTCCTGCTTCGGGATAGCGCCGAGCGGCAGGCCGTCGATCGAGCTTGGCAGCGGTTTCGGGGCAGCGCGCTCGGCTGCGCTCGCCGATGCGGCCAGCGGGATCATCAAAGCGAGGAAGAGGGACTTCATATGCCCGCCAATAGCATGGCGATTTCGGCCGGGTAAGCCGCGATCGCCATCAACGTGCCGAACGGCAACCGATCATCGAGCCGCGCGCCGCGCCCCGACAGGATACCGAACAACACCACACCAAGCCCGATAACACTCGCGAGTAGCAATATGACGGGCAGCAATCGCCAGCCGATCCACAAGCCGATCGCGCCGAACAGCTTGGGATCGCCACCACCAAGCCCTTCTCGCCCACGCACCAGCCGATAGCCATTGCCGATCGCCCACAGCGCGCCAAAGCCCGCCGCGCCGCCGATCAGCCGCTCGTCTAGCGCGGGCGCGATGCCGAAATAGGCGGTGGCGATCCCGGTAAGCGCTATCGCCAGCGTCAGCGGATCGGGCAGCCAGAATTCGCGCCAGTCGATCGCGGCGGCGGCCAGCAGCAGCCACCCGAAGATCGCGGTCGTGATGCCGGCCACCCCGGGCAACAGCGCCCCTGCACTCGCACCGATGGCCAGCGCGGCAAGCTCGATCTGCCAATGCACCGGATCGATCGCGGCACCGCAGTGGCGACATTTCCCGCGCGTGATGGCTGCGCTCAACAACGGCACCAGCTCGCGCGCGCCGAGCCCGACATGGCAGCTATCGCATTCGGACCTGCCAACCAGCACCGACCGGTCCAGCGGCAAGCGGACCACCAGTGCGGCGATGAAACTGCCAAAGATCGCGCCGAGGATCGCCAGTCCGAATGCCCAAATGAGTGGATCAGCCAGGCTTTTTGAGAATGAGATAGCGATACACCCCGAGCAGATTGATCGCGAATAGCACGACATTCTGCGTGCCCAGCGCAAAATCCTTGGTCAACACAGCGCCAGCGACCCAGGCGAGCGACGACGCGATGAACACGACGAAGCCCCAGCCCGTCAAGCGCCGCCCAAGATCGAGCGACACCATCGTCGCTGCAACGATGCCGCTGCCCGAGGCAAACCATTTGAGCCCGGTGGTGATCAATTCGGCCATGTATCGATTTCCGTGGTCAGCGCCGCCTTGCTGGGCGGGTCTGGGGATAACCTGCCGCCGGCCACTCGCGTTCCCGCAATTTGTAATCGCCGTCGCGCGAGCCTAGATCACGGACGATTTTACCAACCCCTTGCGGAAGCTTTATTATGGCCACCGATCCCGTCGTCATCGTCTCCTATGCCCGAACCCCGATGGGCAGCTTTCAGGGCGCGCTGTCGGGCGCATCGGCGACCGAACTAGGTGCCGCGGCGATCGGCAGCGCGGTCGAGCGTGCGGGACTTTCGGGAGAGGCGATCGAGCGCATCTATATGGGTTGCGTGCTGTCCGCGGGGCTTGGCCAGGCGCCGGCAAGACAGGCAGCGCTCAAGGCCGGCCTGCCGCAACATATCGAGGCGACGACGGTCAACAAGATGTGCGGCAGCGGCATGCAGGCGGCGATCATGGCCAGCGACGCGCTCGCGGCGGGCTCCGTCGATCTGCTCATCGCCGGCGGCATGGAGAGCATGACCAACGCGCCCTATCTGTCGATGAAGCACCGCTCGGGCGCGCGCATCGGCCATGATGTGCTGAAGGATCACATGTATCTCGACGGGCTCGAGGATGCCTATGAGCCCGGCAAGCTGATGGGCAATTTCGCCGAGGATACCGCCGCCGATTATCAGTTCACGCGAGGGGCGCAGGACGATTATGCGATTGCATCGCTGACGCGCGCGCAGAAGGTGCAGTCGTCGGGCGCGTTCGACCGCGAGATCACGCCGGTCGAGATTGTCGGCCGTAAAGGTGCCGTGACGGTCGACAAGGACGAACAGCCGCTGAAGGGCGACCCTGCGAAAATCCCGACGCTCAAGCCCGCCTTTTCAAAGGACGGCACCGTCACCGCGGCTAATGCATCCTCCATTTCGGACGGCGCGGCGGCGCTGGTGATGACGCGGTTGTCGGTCGCGGAAAAGCTCGGGCTGACGCCGATAGCGCGGATCGTCGCGACCGCCGGCCACGCGCACGCACCGTCGCTGTTCACCACCGCACCCGTCTTTGCGATGCGCAAGGCGATGGAACGCGCGGGCTGGTCCACCGGGGATATCGATCTGTTCGAGGTCAACGAGGCTTTTGCCGTCGTCGCGATGATCGCGATGCGCGACCTGGGATTGCCGCATGACGTGGTGAACATCCATGGCGGTGCGACCGCACTCGGCCACCCGATCGGCGCGAGCGGCGCGCGCATCATGGCAACGCTGATCTCGGCGCTGCAAACGACGGGCGGCAAGCGCGGGATGGCGTCGCTTTGCATTGGCGGAGGTGAGGCGACGGCGGTGGCGCTGGAGATGATGCACTGATCTGATGTGAGCGACCGGGCCTTAGGAAATGGTAAGGCGCTCGCGGATGTCGCGGTAAGCCGTGGTGATCAATTCGTCGAGATTGGCCTCGTCAATCGGTTGACCCCGGCGCAGTTTGACGTGGCGCATCCATAATCCGCTTCCCTCGAGCAACCCTGCGGGATCGGGCAGCGATGCGCCATGAAAGAAGCCGATGTTCGCATGGGCACGGAACGCGTTGACATAACCAAAAGCGGCGTCGTCGACACAGGCCGTCGGATGGCCGTCATGCAGGAGTTGAAAGACGTCGCCACCGCAGTCGCGCATCTTGTCGAACCACCGCTTCGCCAGATGTCGCAAGCCATCGTCATCGGCTGCAAACCATGCATCGACCGCCGCATTCTCCCTGGTCGCGCTCGGCAGCAGGAAAAGCCGGTCCATCACGGGCTACCGCAGCGCGCCCGCGACCAGCTTGTGCAGCTTGTTATGCAGCGCGTCGTTGCCCGCGAGGAACTCGTTGCGTTCGTGCATCTTGTCACCGCCGCGAAAATCGGTGACGTAGCCGCCCGCTTCCTTGACCAGCAAGATACCCGCTGCGACATCCCACCGGCTGAGCGACGATTCCCAATAGCCGTCGAAGCGCCCCGCTGCGACCCAGGCGAGGTCTAGCGCCGCCGATCCCAGCCGCCGTATCCCCGCAACCGAAGGCGCGACCGCCCCGAAAATCCGCGTCCACTGCGCAAAATCGCCGTGCCCGAGGAACGGGATTCCCGTCGCGATCAGCGATTCCGACAAATCGTTGCGGGCGGACACACGCAAGCGCTGATCGGTGAGCCACGCCCCCCTGCCCCGCTCCGCCCAGAAGCTTTCGTCGGTGAGCGGCTGGTAGACGAGCGCCGAGACGGTTTCGAACCGACCATCGGGGCGTGGCTCCTCGACAGCGATCGAGATCGCGAAATGCGGGATGCCGTGAAGGAAATTGCTGGTGCCATCCAGGGGATCGACCACCCAGCGCGGCTTGGTAGGATCGCCGGCGATTTCGCCGCGTTCCTCCATCACGAACGCCCAATCGGGGCGCGCATGGCTCAATTCCTCATAGATCGTCTGTTCGGCGCGCTTGTCCGCCATCGACACGAAGTCGGCCGGCCCCTTGCGGCTCACCTGAAGGTGCTGGACCTCGTTGAAATCGCGCCGCAGCCGGGGCGCCGCCTTGCGCGCGGCACGTTCCATGACGGTCAGCAGGCCAGAGTGGGAAACCATATTCTTCTCCCCCCTCCCGCTTGCGGGAGGGGTCGGGGGTGGGCAATCATGCGAGTGGCAGGGGCAAGCCCAAGCCCACCCCTAGCCCCTCCCGCAAGCGGGAGAGGGTTTTAATCCGCCCGCTTCACATAGGTCTGCTCGTACACATCGACGACGATCCGCGTGCCCGCGCCGATATGAGGCGGCACCATCACGCGGACGCCGTTTTCGAGCATCGCTGGCTTGTAGGACGACGATGCCGTCTGCCCCTTCACCACCGCATCGGCCTCGACGATCAGTGCCTCGATCGTATCGGGGAGCTGCACCGATATCGGGCGTTCCTCCCACAGCTCCATCACGACATCCATGCCGTCCTGCAGGAAAGCGGCCGCATCACCAAGGATGTCCGCATCGAGCGTAATCTGCTCGTAATTCTGTTTGTCCATGAAGGTCAGCGTATCGCCTTCACGAAACAGAAACTGAAAATCGACCGTATCGAGGCGCACCTTTTCAAGGCTTTCGGCGGAACGGAAGCGGACATTGTTCTTGCGCCCGTCAATCAGGTTCTTCATTTCGACCTGCATATAGGCACCGCCCTTGCCCGGCTGCGTGTGCTGGATCTTGACCGCGCGCCAGATGCCGCCTTCATATTCGAGGATGTTGCCGGGACGAATTTCGACCGCGTTGATCTTCATGGGAAACCTGTACCGTTGGAAAGAGCGAAGGGGCGGGCTTTAGCGGTCCACGTGTCCATCGGCAAGGCGCCCGGTTCAGAAGCGCTCGCGAAGCTTTCTGACCGAGGCGATCACGGGATTGTTGGCATCTGCGGTGCCGTATTCTCGTTCCAGATCAGCACGGATCTGTTCAATCTCGCGGTCGGTCTTGTGTTCGATGCCGATGAACTCGGCGCGCGCATCGACGATCGCGCGGATCAGCTCGTCTAGCTTGGCCTGCATCGCGGCGGCATCGCGGTTCTGCGAATTCTGGATCAGAAATACCATCAGGAAGGTGATGATCGTCGTGCTGGTGTTGACGACGAGCTGCCAGGTGTCGGAATAATGAAAAATCGGTCCCGTGGCGGCCCACAAGACGATGATCCCTGTCGCCAGCACGAACGAGAGCGGCTGGCCGGCAAATCCCGCGATTCGGCCCGCGACAACGGTGAAGACGCGATCGAACATGGCCATGCTCCCGGCTCAAGAAAGTCCGACCTTAACGGCTTCGGGCCGAACCCGCCATGATCTGGTTGAACGCGCCAATCGCCGCCGCTTCGTCGCCGCCCCACACCGCGCCCGACACCGCCAGGAAATCAGCACCTGCAGCGATCAACGGGGGGGCGTTGGCGGGCGTGATGCCGCCAATCGCGACGCACGGCAGCTCGAACATCGTCGACCACCAGCTGAGCAGCACCGGCTCGGCATGATGCTCGACCTGCTTGGTGTCCGTTGGGAAGAAGGCGCCGAATGCGACATAATCCGCGCCCGCCTCGCCTGCCTCCATCGCCAGATGGCGGCTATCGTGACAGGTCACGCCGATCTGCGCCGTTGGCCCCAGCAGCGCGCGCGCCTCACGCGGATCACCATCCCCCTGCCCCAGATGCACGCCGTCCGCACCAAGGCGCTTGGCGAGCGCGATGCTGTCATTGACGATGAACGCCACATCATGCTCCGCGCAGATTTTCTGCAGCGGCTCGGCAAGCCTGGCGGCCTCGTGCTGATCGATGTCTTTCACACGAAACTGGAACGCTGCGACCGGCCCCGCTCCCAGCGCACGGCGCAAGCGATCAGGAAAGCCGCCCTCCACATGCAGCGGTGAGACTAGATAAAGCTGGCAGGCAGGGCGCCGCATATCGCGTTCGAACTGCGCCGCGAAATCGGGATCGAGCGGGCCGAGCGGGTCTTCATCGTCGATCAAGCGACCACCGCCAGCAGGAAGCCGTCCCACTTCTTTACCCCAACCGTCTGCACCGCGGTCGCGCTGAGGCGCGGTTCGGCGGCGACGGCTTCGAACAGCGCACGGGTGCCGATGACGCGGGGATCATCGTTCTCGGCATCGAGCACCTGGCCCTCGCGGATGACGTTATCGAAGACGATCGTCGTGCCGGGCCGCGACATCGCCAGCGCGGCCTCCAGATAATCGACGTTGGAGGGTTTGTCGGCATCGATGAAGACGAGATCGAAGGGCGCTTCCCGCTCTTCGATCATCGCGTCGAGCGTGTCGATCGCCATGCCGATGCGAATATCGACACGGTCGCCAAGACCCGCCGCCTTGACGTTGCGCCAGGCGACCTCGGCATGATGCTGATCGATCTCGAGCGTAATCAGGCTGCCGTCCGCAGGCAGCGCCCGAGCGAGGCAGATCGTCGAATAACCACCGAGCGTGCCGATTTCCAGAATGCGCTTTGCCCCGGCCATCCGCGCCAACAGGTGCAGCATCTTGCCCTGTGCGGGCGACACATCGATATCGGGCAGCCCGGCCTCAGTATTGGCGGCGAGCACAGCTGCGAGCACGCGATCATCACCGAGCAGGTGATCGGCGATGTACTTATCGACCGCGGTCCAGGCTGCGTCCTGTGCGTTCAGTCGCTCGACCATCTATTCCTCGTGCTTGTAGATCGCGACCAGCTTGTCGAGCATCGCCAGCGCCTCGGCACGCGGGCGCTGGAAGGTGTTGCGGCCGATGATCGATCCGTTGCCGCCGCCATCGCGAATGTCGCGCGCGTCCTGATAGACGGCATCCGCCCCCTTGGCAGCGCCACCCGAAAACACGACAATCCGGCGGCCATCGAAACAGCTTTTCACGACATGCGCGACGCGCTTTGCCTGTGTGGAACTGTCGAAGCCCTCATACGCTTTTTTCGCGTCATCCTGCTCGATATGGTCGCTCGGCAGCTTCACCTTGATGATGTGCGCGCCGAGCAGCGCGGCCATGTGCGCGGCATAGGCGCCGACATCGAGCGCGAGCTCGCCCTTTTTGGAAAGCTTGCCGCCGCGCGGGTATGACCAGATAACCGTCGCGATCCCAACCGATTTGGCCTCTGCCGACATTTGCTGGATTTCCTCCATCATGTCGAACACGTCGTCCGCACCCGGATAGATGGTAAAACCGATCGCCGAGCAGCCGAGCCGCAGCGCATCCTCGACGCTGCCCGTCAAAGCCTGATTGATGTTGGTCGCCCAGCTGTTCGAGCTGTTGACCTTCAGGATCGTCGGAATTTGCCCGGCAAAGCTCGCCGCACCTGCTTCGATCATGCCGAGCGGGGCAGCATAAGCGGAGAGGCCCGCATCGATCGCGATCTGGAAGTGGTAATGCGGATCATAGGCCGGCGGGTTGACCGCAAAACTGCGCGCGGGGCCGTGTTCAAAACCCTGATCGACAGGCAGGATCAGCAGCTTTCCCGTGCCGCCCAGCCGCCCCTGCATCAGGATACGCGCCAGATTAGCCTTTACGCCCGGATTGTCCGATTCGTAATTGCTGAGAATCGCCTTGACCGTCGGCGTCATTATTTTCCCCTCAAGCGACGATTGCATGCCGGCCTGTTAGCGGGGTGCGCCGTTACCGGCAACGGGTGTCGACGCCGTAACGCCGACGCCGTGGATCAGGCCACTTCGATCGCCATTTTCGCGTCTTCGTTCACCGCGCGACGTTCGGCGGTCTTTTCGGCGCGGGTTGCCATTTCGTCCCATGCCTTGGCGGCGCGGAGATAGCGTTCGCGGACATTGTCGAGCGTGGAGGCGGCGGCGTCGGCAAAGGCCTGTTCGGCGCGCTCGCGGCAAAAAGGTGCAGTGGTCGTCATTACGAAACTCCTCGGTTTTAGGACAGAGGGTGCCAGGGGGACGCCGGCGCTGCCGACGCCCCGCTGGGCTTTTTCAGGCTGCGGAGAGGTTGACGGCGGACATCTTGCCGCGACGATCCTGCTCCAGCTCGTAGGAAACGCGCTGTTCCTTGTCGAGCGTGCGCATGCCGGCGGCTTCAACCGCGCTGATGTGCACAAAGGCGTCGTTGCCACCATCTTCAGGTGCAATGAAGCCATAGCCCTTGTCGGCATTGAAAAATTTCACGGTGCCAATCGGCATAGTCAGTTCCTTGAGTAGAGCCGCACCGGGCGCTTCTGGCGCCGGGTCCGGTTGGGGCCGATATAGAGAAGACGACGCGTCGTCCGGCCCCGGCCGGCGCGCCGAAACGGGTTACTGTATGACGCGCAGAAGCGGCGCCCGAAAATGGCGGACAAGCGCGAATTGATCGCGATCCGAAATGGAATTGAGACGCAAGGTGCCGCTCCAATATGGCTTATCTCGGGAGCGCGCAGGTCTCTCAGTCACGGGAGAAATGGGTAGGGTACTCGAGTGATGGCGGTGGCATAGCACGCCCTGCACGATTTGTCGCATCAAATGACTCGAGCGCCATCAAGCGCGTGAAAGCGCCGCCACGCCGGGCAGGTCCTTGCCCTCCATCCACTCCAGAAAGGCTCCGCCCGCCGTCGATACGAAGCTGAAATCGTCCGCCACGCCCGCCTGATTGAGCGCAGCGACGGTATCGCCGCCGCCCGCTCCCGACACCAGCGATCCGTCCTTGGTGAGCGCCGCTGCCGTCCGCGCCAGCGCCACCGTCGCCCGGTCGAACGGCGGCGTCTCGAACGCGCCGAGCGGACCGTTCCAGACCAAAGTGCGGCAGTTCTTCAGCACATCGGCAAGCGCCTCGGTAGCGGCGGGGCCGATATCGAGGATCATCTCGTCGGCGGCGACTTCATGGACGTTGACGGTGCGCACTGGCGGATTGGCACGGAATTCCTTTGCAACCACCACGTCATACGGCAGATGGATCGTGCAGCCGGCGCGCTCTGCTGCGGCGAAGATGCGTTCAGCCGTTTCGGCCAGATCATGCTCGCACAGCGATTTGCCGACATCGACCCCGCGCGCTGCCAGGAACGTGTTCGCCATGCCGCCGCCAATGATCAGGTGATCGACCTTGTCGACCAGATGCGTCAGGACATCGAGCTTGGTCGACACCTTCGCCCCGCCGACGACCGCGGCGACGGGATGATCGGGATTGCCGAGCGCCTTTTCCAGCGCCCGCAGTTCGGCCTCCATCGCGCGCCCTGCAAAGGCCGGCAGGACATGTGCGAGCCCCTCGGTCGAGGCATGGGCGCGGTGTGCGGTCGAGAAGGCATCGTTGACGTAAAGTTCGCCAAGGGCCGCAAACCGCGCCACCGTGGCGGGATTATTTTTTTCTTCGCCCGAGAAAAAGCGCGTGTTCTCGAGAATCGCGACATCGCCGGGGTGCAGCGCCGCGACCGCTGCCGCATCGCCCTCCCAATCGATATAATGAACGGGGCGACCGAGCACATCTGCATAAGGTTTCGCGAGTTGTTCGAGCGAAAATTCCGCACTTGGCCCTTCTGGACGGCCGAAATGCGCGAGGATCAGCACGATGGCACCGCGATCCGCCAATTCGGTGACGGTGGGCAACGTGGCTCGAAATCGTGTGTCGTCAGCCACGATGCCGTCCGCCATCGGCACGTTCAGATCCTCACGGACCAGCACCCGCTTGCCGTCGATATCGCCCATGTCGTCGAGCGTCAGGAAAGCGCTCATCGATTGCCGTCCATCTCGATTACGTCGCCAACGCGGATCGTGCCACCGCTGATCACCTTGGCTAGCGCACCGCCGCGCCAATCGGGGGACAGGGCGGCTTTCAGGCCGGGCTCGATCTCCTCCATCCGGCTGCACGGATCGCATTCCTGGGTGATCATTAACACCACCTCGCCGATCCGTACGCGGACGCCGTCCTGTTGCGGCAAGTCGAAGCCATCGACGAGCAAATTGGCGCGTCGCATCGACCAGTGATGATGCGTGCCGAGATCGGCCATCGCCGCTTCCCAGTCGCCACGCTCGATCAACGACACCTGTCGCCGGCCGCGCCCGCCGGGCTTCACGGCCCCGCGAAAATCGCCGTCGAGCCCGCTCTCGACGGTGATCGTCGTGTGATCGAGCACTTCCATTGGCCCACGCGGTCGGGCGTGGCGGGCGATGCCAGCGACGATCCCCATTGCCTAGAGGAACGCCGCCATCGCCTTGGCGGTATCGACCATCCGGTTGGAAAAGCCCCATTCATTGTCGTACCAGCTGACGACGCGGACGAGCTTGCCGTCGATCACCGCCGTCTCGAGACTGTCGACCGTCGAGGATGCCTGATCGTGCATGAGGTCGATCGAGACCAAGGGCTCGTCGGTGTAGGCGAGAATGCCGACCAGCGGCCCGCTTTCGGACGCCGCCT
>JBBRMV010000016.1:0-67901 GCA_038230675.1 Sphingomonadales bacterium
CGCGCATCGGCGACAGCGATTTCAAGCCGCAGGTGATGGAGCAGGTGCTGCGCACGCAGACGCAGGCTTATTACGCGCCGGGCAATGCCGGGCATTTCGGGCTGTCGCTGGGCAGCTACGCGCATTTCACCTCGCCGATCCGCCGCTATGCCGATCTGGTCGTCCACCGCTCGCTGGTGTCGGCGTTCAAGCTCGGCCCGGGCGGGCTGACCGAAGCCGAGACCGCATCGATGGACAAGATCGGCGAGAGCATTTCGATGCTCGAACGCCGCGCGATGGAGGCCGAGCGCGACACGATCGACCGTTATGTCGCCGCGTTCTTGTCCGAACGCGTCGGCGAAATCGTCGAGGCGCGCATTACCGGCGTGCAGAATTTCGGCTTTTTCGCCACCGTCGAAGGGATTGGCGGCGACGGATTGATGCCGGTGCGCGACATTGGCCGCGAATATTTCCGCTATGACGAAACCGCAAAGGCGCTTGTCGGCGAGGAAACCGGCGAAACCTACTCCTCAGGCATGAGGCTCAAGCTTCGCCTTGCCGAGGCCAATCCTGTCTCCGGCGCGCTGCGCTTCGAGATGGCGGACGGTAAGGGGGGCGGCAGCGCGCCGCATGGCGACAAGCCCCGGCGCGTCATCAAGCACCGCGGCCGTCCCGCCAATATCCGTCATCAGGGCAAGCGGCGCTAGACTTGCCAAGCCGACGTGATAGCATTTCAACTCGTTGGACAATCAAATGGGGTGAGCATGGCCGATCCAAATTCAGGCAAGACCGAGACCGTTGGCTATCTGAAAAAGTCGCTGATCGCGCTGCTTGTGCTGGTGTTCGTGACGATGATGGTGCTGCTCGTCCTCAGGCTGCGCAGCGGCGGCTGATGGCAGCGGCGCCGCACCCCATCGAGGCATCGTTTATCGGCCGAGACCGCCGGGCCATCGTGCGCTATCTGATGGCCAAGCACGCGCTCGCTTCCGGGGACGCAATCCCGATGCGCCTGGCAACGCCTGCGGTGCAAAAAGCGATGGCTGGATTGATCATGCGCGCCGTCGTCCACCAGCCCAAGCCCGGCCGTTATTGCCTCGATCTCGCCGCGTGGCGCGCCGATGCCGAGCGACGGCGTCAGCAGGGCGCGCTCATCACGCTGGCAAGCGTGGGCATGATCATCTTTGCGTTATTGATGCTCTACCGGGGCTGATCGATCAGCCCGCGGTGAAGGTGAGCCCCGCCTTGTCGATCAGTCGCTGGCGCAAGGGCGTCCCCATGATCGCACCAGGTGTCCAGATGCCGCCCGCCGCCTGCGGCACATCGTTGACGAGGCACAGCGCGCTTTCGGCGATCATCTTGCTGGTCGATCCATAGCCGGGGTCACGGTCGCCGGTTACGACTGCATCGACGCGCCCGCCATCTACCATCTCGCCGACGAACAACAGGTCGTAATTGCCGGCATCGCGCTCTTCCTTCGACGGACCTTCGCCGGGCTTTGGTCCCTTGTCGCCGGCAAAGGGGTTCATCTTGGCGAGCGCTTCGGCGGCGGCCTTGCCCATCTCGCCAAGCCCGGCGACGACCATCTCGTCATAGACGAAATCCGCGCCATAAGCTTCGCCGAGCAGGAAATTGGTGCGGTGAACGTTCTTGGTGTTGATCGCCGCCATGATGAACGGCGCGACCCAGCTGTCGATCGCGCGATCATATTCCGGCAGCAAGCCCTTGGGCTGGCTCGGCCCCTTGAATCCTGGTGTCAGCGCAAAGGGATCGGTCAGCACGCCGATCAATGAAGGCTTGCGCGCGGCCGCCGCCATCGTTGCCTTCAGGCTCGCCGCCGTGCCGCCCGAGAAGGTGCCCTTCATCGAGCGGACCCGTCCCTTCACGCGCGGGCAGGGCATGCCGAATTTCGCCTTTGCCGCGTCCTGCAACGTCAGCACGCCTAGATCGAATGGGATCGAGTCAAAACCGCACGAAAACACGATTCGCGCGCCTGATTTCTGCGCCGTCACATGATGCGCATCGATCATTTCGCGCATCCAGGCAGGCTCGCCACACAGATCGACATAGGCCGTGCCCGTTTCCGCACAGGCGGCGACGAGATCGCTGCCATAAAGCTGATAGGGGCCAACGGTGGTCAGGATCACCGTCGCGCGCTGGCACATCGCCCGGATCGAGGCGGGGTCCTCGGCATCCGCCGTCACCAAAGGCGTGTCGCCCGGCGCGCCGATCAGATCGCGCACTTCCTGAAGCTTGGCCAGCGAGCGGCCTGCCATTGCCCATTTGGGCTTATCGGCACCGGGATAGGCAGTTGCGAGATATTCCGCGACCAGACGACCGGTATAACCCGTCGATCCGTAAACGATGACGTCGAATTCGCGCATCTGAATTCCCCTCCCGCTCGCTGGCGCGGCCATGGTGGCCCGCCGCGCGGACGTCACTAATGCCTGCGCCTAACTTCTCCCGCAAGCGCCGCGGGGTGTTTACGCGGCTTCGCTGAACTGCAGGCTCGCCAACCGAGCGTACAGGCCGTTCTGGCTGATCAATTGGCCATGAGTACCGGTTTCGACGATGCGGCCCTCATCCATCACGATGATCCGGCTTGCGGCGCGAACGGTGGCGAGCCGGTGGGCGATGACGATCGTCGTGCGGTCCTGCATCAACCGCTCGAGCGCAGATTGGACAAGGCGTTCGCTCTCGGCGTCGAGCGCGCTGGTCGCCTCGTCGAGCAGCAGGATCCGGGCATCGCGGAGCAGCGCGCGCGCAATCGCCACCCGCTGACGCTGGCCACCCGACAGCCGCGCGCCGCCCTCGCCGAGGAAGGTATCGAGCCCTTCGGGAAGTTTGCGCAGAAACTCGGCGGCATTGGCGGCTTCGGCGGCTGCCCAAAGCTCGTCGTCGTGCGCTTCCCATCGGCCATAGCGTAGATTGTCGCGGGCCGAGGCACCGAAGATCACCGTTTCCTGTGGCACCATTGCGATGCGCTTGCGGATTTCTGCGGGATCGGCCGTGGGAAGCGCCACCCCGTCGATCCGGATGATGCCCGATGACGGATCGTAGAAGCGCTGGATCAGCTGGAACAAGGTCGATTTGCCGGCACCCGAGGGGCCGACCACGGCGACTGTCTCGCCGGGTGACACTTCGAGCGAGAAATCGTTGAGCGCGGCGATTTCCAGCCGGGTCGGATAGCGGAAGGTGACGTGATCGAATTGCACCGCGCCGGATGACGGCGTCGGCAGCGCGACGGGATGCGCGGGCGCGCGGATTTCGGGTTCCTCGGCCAGCAACTCGTTGAGCCGCCCGGCGGCGCCCGATGCGCGCAACAGATCGCCATACACCTCGGTCAGCGCGCCGAATGCGCCGGCGACGAAGCCGCCCGTCAGCACAAACGCGGTGATCGAGCCGCCGGTCAGTCGCCCGCTCGCGACGTCATAAACCGCGTCCCACATGATCAGCACGATCGCCCCGAACAACAGGCCGATCACGGCGGCGGTCATGATCGCGCGCAGGCGGAAACGGCGCTTGGCGGTGGCAAAGCTTGCATCGACGGCGCCCTTGAAACGATCCGCCTCGCGCGCCTCCTGACCGAACGCCTGGACGATCTTCATCGCGCCCAACGTCTCGACCGCGATCGATCCGATATCGGCGACGCGGTCCTGGCTCGAGCGCGAATATTGCCGTACGCGCCGGCCAAGGAACACGATCGGCAGGATCACGACCGGAATGCCGATCAGCAAAGACGCGGCGAGCTTTGGTGCAAGTGCGAAGAGATAAATCACCCCGCCGATGCCGATCACCGCGTTGCGCAGCGCGACCGATACCGTGGTGCCCACCACCTGCTCGATGATCGCGGTATCGGCGGTGAGGCGCGAAGCGATTTCGGAGGGGCGGTTCTCCTCGAACCATTTGGGGTCGAGCCGCATCAGGTTGCGGTGCACGGCGGTTCGGACGTCGGCGACGGTGCGCTCGCCCAGCCAGGAGACGAAATAAAACCGCACCGCAGTCGAAATCGCCAACACGATCACCACCACGCCAAGCGATTGAAAATAGGGCGCGATCGCCGCTGGATTGCTGTTTCCGCTGAACCCCTTGTCGACAACCTGCTTGAAGGTGGCGGGGATATACAGCGTCGCCCCGGCGGCAAACACCAACGCAACGATCGCCGCTGAAAGCTGGAGCGGATATTTGGAGGTGAAACCCCACACCATCAACAGGCTGGAAAGTTTGCGGCGGGGCGGCTCTATAGCGGCGGGTTTGGCGTCTTCCATGTCGCCACTCGCCTAGCAGGACCGCTCCGGCCTCTCAACGCCAATCGCGTGCTCGCGTCGCTTCGTCGTGGCGCAACCGGCATTGCTACTGCACCGCAGCATGCTAATGCAGCGTGATTGACGGTACGGTAACCGTTGGGGGTTAAACGGCTTCATGCTCTACAATGCTTATGAAATGCAGCGCTCGCTGCTCGCCGGTGCCAGCGCGATGGCGAATTTCGGCGCCGGCCTTTTGCAGAACCCGGCCTACCCATTTGCCTATTTTGGCGGCGGCCCCGTGCTCGGGTCAGCGCTCGAAGTGTTCGCGCATGCCTCCGCACCGCGCGGCAAGCCTGATTTCGGTCTGGAGTCGACGATGATCGACGGTCGCGAAGTGCCGATCAACGAACAGATCGTACTGCGCAAACCCTTTGGCCAGTTGAAGCGGTTTGCTCGCGAAGGCGTCGAGGGTGGGCCAAAGCTGCTGATCGTCGCGCCGATGTCCGGCCATTACGCGACGTTGCTGCGTGGCACCGTTGAGCGGATGCTGCCATTTGCGGATGTCTACATCACGGACTGGCGCGATGCGAAGCTGGTGCCGCTGTCCGATGGCACCTTCAACCTTGACGACTATATCGATTACTTGATTGAATATATGGAGCATATCGGACCGGGCGGCCACATGCTCGCGGTGTGCCAGCCATCGGTGCCCTGCTATGCCGCCGCCTGCCTGATGAGCGCGGACAAGAACCCCTGCCGCCCCAAGACGTTGACCCTGATGGGCGGCCCGATCGACACGCGCGAAGCGCCGACCGCGGTCAACACGCTCGCCACCAAGCGCCCCTATGCATGGTTTGAGCAGAATGTGATCGCGACCGTGCCGATGACCTATCCCGGCGCTGGTCGTAAAGTCTATCCCGGCTTCCTGCAGCTTGCTGGTTTCATGTCGATGAACCTTGGCAACCATATGGTTTCGCACTGGGAGATGTACAAACATCTGGTTCAGGGCGACGACGAAGAAGCCGATGCGACCAAGGATTTCTATGAGGAATATCGCTCGGTCTGCGACATGACCGCGGAATTCTATCTGCAGACGATCGATGTTGTGTTCCAGACGCACGCCATCGCCAACGGCACTTACCGCCACCGTGGACGGGTGGCCGATCCGGCAGCGATCACCGACATCGCGCTGCTGGCGATCGAGGGTGAGCGCGACGATATTTCAGGGCTTGGCCAGACCAAGGCTGCGCTGAAGCTCGCCAACAAATTGCCGGCCAGCAAAAAGCGCTATCTGATGGCCGAAGGGGCCGGGCATTACGGCATCTTCAACGGCAGCAAATGGCGCACGAAAATCGCGCCGGTCGTCGAGGAATGGATCACCGCCAACGGGTGAGTCATTCGACGGCAATACTCGTTCCCTGGATCGTCCCCCCGCGAAGGCGGGGGGCCAGGGTCAAGAGCGGTCTATGTTGTCGCTCTGGACCCCCGCTTTCGCGGAGGAACGACGTGATGGAGCGTCACGCGTCGTGAAGCGCTACCTCGGCGTGGCTGCCCGCCTCGCTGAGCTTGATGGTGCCGCCGAACATCATCTTGACCATGCCGGTCAACGAGACATCGGCTTCCCAGATTTCGGCATTGTCCATCGCATAGCGCATCAGCAGCAGGTTGGGGTCATCCTTGCCGCCGGGAAACCACGCCTCGACCTGATTCGACCAAAGCCGGTCGATCATCGCCGGATCGTTGTCGGGTGTCAGCGTGCCGTGGACGCAGGCGAACAGGTCATGGCCCTTTGACTGATATTGCATCATCGCTGGGCCACCAATCGCCATCCGGTTGTCACGCCCTGTGAAGAACCAGATCGTGTCGCGATCATCGCCATCGATCTGCGCGGTCATCGGCTGGCTGTGATCGGGCGTGTCGTCCAGCCCGATCATCACAAAGGGGCTGGTGTGCAGTGCCTTGAACAGGTGGGTGATCATGGTTTGATCGTTTGCCATCGAAAATCTCCTTTGGGGTTGAGGGAGATAACGAGGCTGTCGAAAGATGGTTGCGCGAAACCGGAGCGAGGATGGGCCGGAGGAGCGCCGGCCCATCTGCCCGAATCAAAGAACTTCGAACAATCCCGCGGCACCCTGGCCGCCGCCGACGCACATCGTGACCACGACATATTTCGCGCCGCGACGCTTGCCTTCGATCAGCGCGTGGCCGGTCATGCGCGCGCCCGACATGCCGTAAGGATGGCCGATCGAGATCGCGCCGCCGTTCACGTTCAACAGCTCGTTGGGAATGCCGAGCTTGTCGCGGCAGTAGATCACCTGCACCGCGAACGCCTCGTTGAGCTCCCACAGGCCGATATCGTCCATTTTCAGGTTGAAGCGTTCGAGCAGCTTGGGGATCGCGTAGACGGGGCCGATGCCCATTTCATCGGGCTCGGTGCCGGCCGCTGCCATGCCGATATAGCGGCCGAGCGGGGCCAGGCCGCGCTTCTCGGCGAGCTTTTCCTCCATCAGCACGCTTGCCGAGGCGCCGTCTGACAGCTGGCTGGCGTTGCCCGCGGTGATCGTCTTGTCGGGGCCGAGAACAGGCTTCAGCCCCTTCAGGCCATCGAGCGTCGTGTCGGCGCGGTTGCCCTCGTCCTTGGTCACCGTCACTTCGTGATGGGTGACCTCCTTGGTTTCCTTGTTGACCATCGCCATCGTCGCGGTGACGGGCACGATCTCGTCGTCGAACTTGCCGGCGGCCTGGGCAGCGGCGGTGCGCTGTTGCGACTGCAGCGAATATTCGTCCATCGCGTCGCGGCTGATGCCATAGCGATCGGCGACGACTTCGGCGGTCTGCAGCATCGACATATAGACATCGGGATACATGGCGACGAGCGCACGATCCGCGCCGATCCGCATCTCGGGCGTCTGCACCATCGAGATCGATTCGCAGCCGCCGCCGATCGTCACGTCCATATTGTCGACGATGATCTGCTTGGCCGCTGTCGCGATCGCCATCAGCCCGCTTGCACATTGGCGGTCGAGCGATTGCCCGGGGACGCCGATCCCAAGCCCTGACCGCAGCGCGACGTTGCGCGCGATGTTGCCGCCCTGCACGCCCTGCTGGAGTGCGGCACCCCACACGACATCGGCGACTTCGGCCCCGTCGATTCCGGCGCGCTTTACCGCCGCTTCGACCGCATGACTGGAGAGGCTGGGCGAGGGCAGGGCGTTGAACCCACCGCGATAGGCGCGGCCGATTGGGGTACGGGCGGTGGATACGATGACGGCTGAACGCATGGTTGTTCTCCTTAAGCGGCCGGGAAGCGGGCCGCGCTGGCTTCGAGGGGCAGATCGAGCGCGCCGCAGATCAGCGACACGCCGTGATAAAAGGCGACGAGCTGGATGATCTCCAGCGCCTGGGCTTCATCGAAATGGGCGCGAAGTGTTTCCCATTCAACATCGGTCAGCTTCTTGTGATCGAGCAGCGCATCCACGGTTGCGATCAGGCACTGCTCGGAAGGCTCAGACCAGGCGGGATCGGTGGCAGCGCCGTGAACGGTGGCGCGTATTTGTGCGTCGGTCAGCCCGATATGCGGCGCGAAACCAGCGATGTGGACGCCCCATTCATATTCGTTGCCGCACCGCGCCGTCGTCCGGTCAATCACGATTTCGCGTTGGCGCATCGACAGCGGGCTCGCCTTGTCGAGCAATGATCCGCCGCTGAACTTGGTCCACGCCCGCTCGTTGGTGGCGAGCGTGGTGAACAGAACAAGCGGCTCGGCGCCGCGCATTAACACCTTCATCCGCGCGCCGAACTCGGCGGGATAGGGTTTTTGCAAAGGGGCAATGCGGGACATTTGGATTGCTCTTCCCCCCTCCCGCTTGCGGGAGGGGTCGGGGGTGGGCGGGGCCGCCGGCGTGGCGCTTACGGGTCCAACAGGCCCACCCCCAGCCCCTCCCGCAAGCAGGAGGGGAGTAGCGAAAGTTCAAACGAAAACCTGCGCCATCCATTCGGCGATCATCGCGGGCTTTTCCTCGCCCTCAATCTCGACGGTGAATTCGTTGGTCTGCTGCCATTGCCCCGGGCGCTTCTCGATCAGCTCGAGCAGCTTGAAGCGGCCGCGCACGCGCTTGCCCGAACGCACGGGCTGGATGAAGCGGACTTTGTTGCCGCCGTAATTCACACCCATCTTCACGCCCTCGATCTTGGGCGCATCGGTGATCTTCGACGACAGCAAAGGCATCAGCGACAGCGTGAGGAAGCCATGCGCGATCGTGCCGCCGAACGGCGTCATCGCTGCCATCTGCGGATTGACGTGGATGAACTGGTGATCGCCCGTCGCATCCGCAAACTTGTCGATCATTTCCTGGCTCACCTCGACCCAGTCGGAGACCTGCTCGGTGCCGATCCGCGTCGCGGCCATTTCCTGCATGGTGATCGTCGTCACGGCATTCCCCTTGAGCCAATTTCATCGCATAGCGCGGGCCTCAAATAGGCGTCGAGGGTGGCTCTTGCCAAGCCTCGCTAGACCGGAAAACCGAAGATGACACCTGACGTAGCGTCCGCGGCCCGCAAATCCATGGCATCGCTCCACCGCGCGCCCGAACCCGATGTTCTAAAACCACTATTGGCGCGCGCGGCGGTTGCTCCCGACTCGCGCGCGCGGATCATGGACCAGTCGCTCGGCCTGCTTGCCGATCTGCGCGCGGCGCAAGGCAAGGGCTGGGTGAACCAGTTCCTGCAGGAATATCGGCTCAATTCATCGGAGGGCGTTGCGCTGCTTTCGCTTGCCGAGGCATTTTTGCGCGTGCCCGATCCCGAGACGGCCGATCTGCTGATCGCCGACAAGCTGGGCGATGCCGACTGGCGGTCGCACACCGGCAAGTCGAATTCGACATTGGTCAATTCGGCGACCTGGGGGCTCGTTGTGGGCCGCGCGCTGGTCGGCGACGGTGAGCAGCCGGGCGCGCTGCGGCGGCTCATTTCACGCGCGGGGGAGCCTTTCGTGCGGCAGGCGGTGGGTGCTGCGATGCGGATGATGGGCGAAATCTTCGTGATGGGCCGCACCATCGATGAAGCCGCGCGCCGGATGAAAAAGCCCGAACACAAGGGCTTCACCGCAAGCTTCGACATGCTGGGCGAGGCGGCACGAACGCGGGCCGATGCGGAGCGCTATTTCGACGCCTACACGCAGGCGATCGACGCGGTGGGTCGTGATCCGGCGGCGGGGCATTCGATCTCGGTGAAATTGTCAGCGCTCCATGCGCGGTATGAAGTGGCGCAGTGGGATGATTGCGTGCCGGCGCTCACCGAAATGCTCGAGGCGCTGGCCGTGCAGGCGGCGAGCCAGGGCATCGCCCTGACCGTCGATGCCGAAGAGAGCGAGCGGCTGGAAATGAGCCTCGACATCATCGGCGCCGTCGCCGGCTTGCCCGCGCTGAAGGGGTGGGACGGCTTCGGCATGGCGGTGCAGGCTTATGGCAAGCGCGCGCGTCCGGTCATTGCCTGGGCCGATGCGCTGGGCCGCGAGATGAACGTGCGGCTGGTCAAGGGGGCTTATTGGGATAGCGAGATCAAGCGCACGCAGGTGGAGGGGCTCGCCGATTATCCGCTGTTCACGCGCAAGGCGGCGACCGATGTGTCGTACCTCGCCTGCGCGCGCGACATGCTGGAGGCGACGCATATCCGACCCGCCTTTGCGAGCCACAACGCGCTGACGGTCGCGACGATCGTCGAATGGGCCGGCAACTCGCGCGATTTCGAATTCCAACGGCTGCACGGGATGGGGGATGGGCTGTACGAGCGGCTGGTGCGCGAACACGGCTATCATTGCCGCATCTACGCGCCTGTTGGGGGGCACCGCGATTTGCTCGCCTATCTGGTGCGGCGGCTGTTGGAGAACGGCGCGAATTCAAGCTTCGTGCATCAGTTGGCGGACGAAAGGCTGAGCGAGGAGGAAATCCTGGCCGACCCGGTCGTGAAGATCACCGAAGTCGGCGGCACGCGGCACCCCAGCATTCCCTTGCCCATCGAATTGTTCGGCGCGCAGCGCAAAAATTCCGCTGGCATCGATCTGGCGGATCGAACGATTTTGGCGGAAACCGTCTCTTCTCTTTGTGGCTTTGTGCCTTTGTGTGAGCAAGAAAACGATCTCACACAAAGGCACGAAGGCACGAAGGAGGCAGTAGGCCGCGCAGCCGCAGCCTTTCCCGATTGGTCGGCGCGATCGGTTGAGGATCGCTGCGCGATCATGGAGCGGCTGGCCGATCTGCTTGAGGAAAACTGCGATGCGCTGATGGCGATCTGCGTTTCTGAGGCGTTCAAGACGATCCCCGATTCCCTTGGCGAGGTGCGCGAGGCGGTCGATTTCTGCCGATATTACGCAGCCGAGGCGCGCGCCAATTTGCACCCGATCGACCTGCCCGGCCCGACCGGCGAGCGCAATACGCTGCACCTGACGGGGCGCGGCGTATGGGCGACGATTGCGCCGTGGAATTTCCCGCTCGCCATTTTTCTAGGGCAGACGGTGGCCGCGCTCGTCACGGGGAACACCGTAGTCGCCAAGCCAGCGCCGCAAACGCCGCGGATCGCCGCCTTTGCGGTGGGACTCGCGCATCAGGCGGGCGTGCCCGAAGGTGCCCTGATCCTCGCGCCCGGCGGCCCGGAAGTCGGTGCCGCGCTCACCGCCGATCTGCGTATTCAAGGCGTCGCCTTCACCGGCTCGACCGCGACAGCACGCAAGATTGCGCGGTCGTTGCTGGAGGATGACAACCGCCCGATCGTCCCGCTCATCGCCGAAACCGGCGGCATCAACGCGATGATCGTCGATTCAACGGCTCTCCCCGAACAGGTCGTCGCGGACGTGGTGACGAGCGCCTTCCGATCCGCCGGCCAGCGATGCTCGGCGCTCCGGCTGCTGCTGTTGCAGGAGGAGATTGCCGACGGGGTGATCGAGATGCTGATGGGGGCAATGGACCTGCTCGTCATCGGCGATCCCGGCGATCCGCGTACCGATGTCGGCCCGGTGATCGACCGCGCGGCCTATGATCGGCTGATGGCGTATCGCGCCGAACAAACCGCCCGGACGATCAAGTCGCTGGATGTGCCGGCCGATGGGCTGTTCGTGCCGCCAACACTCATCCGCCTCGGCTCACCCGATGAATTGACGCAGGAATGGTTCGGCCCCGTCCTCCACGTCGCGACCTGGCCCGCGGGCAAGCTCGCCGAGACGATCGCTCGGGTGAATGCCAAGGGATATGGCCTGACGATGGGCCTCCACAGCCGCATCGCCCGCGCAGGCGAACTGGCGGAGGCTCGGGCGGCGGTCGGCAATCTCTACGTCAACCGGTCGATGATCGGCGCGGTGGTGGGCTCGCAACCGTTCGGCGGCGAAGGGCTCTCGGGCACCGGGCCAAAAGCGGGCGGGCCGCATTATCTCTACCGCTTTTGCGTGGAACGTGCCGTATCTGTGGACACGACAAGCGCCGGCGGCAACGCGACGCTGCTGAGTTTGGACGAGGGCGGGGTCTGAGGCTCTACGACTGCTTATGTTGGTTAGCGGACGGTCGCCCGCGCAAACGGATATACTTCGCCATCTTCATCGAGCAATTGGATCTCACTCGGGCGGACTGACTTGTTTATGTGTAGTTTCAGCGCAGGCGCATCGAACTTGATCACAAAACCTTGTTTCGAAGCCCCGACATACCTCTCTGGCAGAATATAGGGCCCCCCGTTGTCTCGCTCGATCACATAGACAAGATGCTGATTTGCAACCGTCATTAATCCGTTTTTGAGCACGACCTCACCACAGCAACGGTTTGCATATGCCCCATTCGCAATGCCGGCTTGCAAACGCGGCGGATCAGTCAGCCAAAGGCTAGCCCAAGTGCAGGGGACGGCGATCAAAACTACGCCACCGACAAGTTTGCTCACGTTCACGGCACGATTGTAGCCCACTCAAGAATGTCCTCTACTGGGCGCAAGCAGTCATACCGCTCAAGCTACACCCATCATCTGCGAGGGATAACCCGCCTGCAGGGCCATGACGTCCTCCAGGGACCCTGTCAGCCACCGCTCGTGATCTTCAGCCAATAGGACCACCGGCATCGCCTTGGGGTGCTTGGGGGCGACCAGCGGGTTCGGCTCGGTCGTGCAGAACGCGTAAACCCGGCCATGATCGTGGTCGACCTTCCAGACCCCCGCGAAGCACGGCACCTGCTGGTCGGCAACGGTGAACCACCAGTTGGTATCGCCGGGTGCTGTGCGGTCACTCGCGGCCTTGGGTTCTGCGAAGGCACTGAAGGGCACCAGACAGCGATGCTCAGGCTTCGACAGCCACGGCTTCCACATGTTGTTCCCGAGGTTTCTAGCGTTGGTCCACCAATCGAATAGGTAGGGCAGCTCGCCCTCCTTGGCGGGGCGCTTGCGAGGCTTAAGAGTAGGGAAGCCCCACTTCATCGTGCTGATTACCAGGGCCCCATCCTGATTGTCCACTTCAAAGAGCGGACAGACATTGCCGACGACCTGCGGATTGCGGTGACTGCAGGGGCCGGTAACCGGCTGGAATTCATAACCTGGGGGGCGCACGACGCATCGAACCTCTACGCGGATTACACCAATGTCGTGATCATCGGCCAGCTCCACTTTGGGGATGTTGGGTTTCTGGCACTCGCCATGGCATCGGCCGGAGCACCCCTTCTTGATGCTTCCAAGGACGACCTCGCTGATTTCGAATGGGGCGAATACCAGCACAACCTACTGCAGGCGTTGGCGCGGGCTTCAGTCCGGAAAAGCCTCAACGGGGTCGCGGGGACCCGCTTCGCATTGGCGAACCTCACGGCGGTTGACCTCCCACCGATGAGCTGTTGTCGATCAAGATCCCGACGATGGCAGGATGTAGCGGGGGAGCCTTTCGATCTCGTCTGCCATGTTTTGAATGGGCATTCCGCCATAGTCTTCGCCCTCTGTGCGGGGAGAGTGACCCTGGATTGCATCTCGCACCTCAGGGTCCATCTTGATCCTACGACACTCGGTTTTGAACCTGTGCCGCCAGGCGTGGTTTGGCGATATGTTGGGATCGACGATGCCGACCTCCTTACGAACCCATTCAGCTAGCCGCTCGCCGACCTTGCGAACATGCCTATTGGTATCGGCATGAACACGTTGGCGGCTGGGGTCATAGAAAAGCGGACCATCACCCATTGCTTCCACCACTCCCAAGAAACCTTGATCGATCAGGTGCGAATGGAGGGGCACTATGCGAGCTACCTGGGTCTTGACTGTTCCAGCCTCTGGTGTGATCCGTATAGTCCAGATGCCTTCCAGCGGGGCGACATCTTGGCCTCGAAGCTGGCTGAGCTCGTTCACCCGTGCCCCTGTATAAGCGCATAGCCAGGGTATCCATCGGCGGGCCAAGACATAGCTGTTAGCGACGCGAGGGCTCATAGGGGCAAAGGTAGCTGAAAGGATCCGCGTCGCCTCTTCCATGGTAAAATCGCGGGTCCTTAGCTTGGCCCTTTTTGGCGTCCAGACGGTAACTGGGATCGCCACGTTGGTTGTGAGCTTCCGCTCCGATACGGCCCAATTCAGCATTGATTTCACCGACCCAATATAACTCCCCCTGACGGTTACTGGCTGTCGGAGACCACCCTTTTTGGTCGTTTCGGCCAACAACTTGTCTCGCCAGCGTAACAAATCCTCCGTGGTCAACTTGGCTGCGTCGTCGTGACCCACGAAAGCCCCAAGGTCCACGATGCAGGGACGCCACTCTCGGGCTGTCAGCGGTTTGAGACGGGCCGTGGCGTAGGCGTCGAAAGTTCCCAAAAGTGACAAGGGAGCTGAAGCCGCGCGGGGTCGCTCATTGTGGGGAGGCGGTGGCGGCGGAACGGAAGCTTCGACAATCTCGCCGGATAGCAGGGCCAACGAAGGTCCGCTGGCTCTGATAGCTGCAGTGTTGAGCTCGTCACACAGATTTCCGAACGACAAGTCGTCGTTAGGGTCTACTACCAGGCCCCGCGAAGCCAGCAGGGCACGCGCCGAGCTGCCCCATTCCTGCTCCATCTCGTAACGGTCGCAGTTGCCCCGCCACTCCTTGAAGTCTGGCAGCTTAAACTCCCAGCCGTGCCGTGCCCGGTCCGCTCCGTCGTCACCCCAGGTCAAGCGAGCCGTTGCCAGGCGATCCATGAGCTCATGCTCGAATATCTTGCCCAAGTAGGCGATCGTGGGAGCGTCAAGGTGATCGAAGCTGCCAGAGGCGACCTTACGGGCCTTGGCGACCGTTGAGGCCCATTCGGCAAGCGCGGCGTCGTATCTAGCCATAGCGCCGGATGCCGTGAACTCGCTGGCCTGCAGAGACACCTTGAGCTCCCGCTTGCCCGCAAGAAATGCGTGAAGCTCCGGCGGGGAGGCGCGGCGGAAGCTCAAGCGGCCTGTTTTCGGATGCTTCAGTACGTGTTTCACAAGTATCCCCATTGCCGCGCTTTGTACCTCCCTCATGTGCCTTATCGACAGTGGAAGCCACGGAAATGTCAGGTTTCTTGCAATTCGAGCCCCTTAAAGGGGTCTTGGTGCGGACGGCGGGACTTGAACCCGCACTCCCTAGCGGGAAACAGATTTTAAGTCTGCTGCGTCTACCGATTTCGCCACGTCCGCGCACAGCCCCGACGCAAGCCGATGCAGACCCGCTCGTCAAGCGCCGATCCGGCGGCAGTGCGTTCAGACGTTCAGGCGCGCGCGCATTTCCTTGCCCGGCTTGAAATAGGGGACGCGCTTGGCGCTGACCTCGACGACTTCGCCGGTGCGCGGGTTGCGTCCGGTGCGGGCGTCGCGCGCGCGGGTCGAAAACGCCCCGAAACCGCGCAATTCCACCCGGCCATCGGCCGCAAGCTTCAGCGTGATCTCATCGAAAAAGGTCGACACGATCGATTCGATGTCGGCCGGCGTCAGATCCGGATTCTCTTCGATGAGGCGGTGGACCAGTTCAGATCGAATCATGCCGTCAACTCCCCCGGTACGCGACCTTGCCGAAAACAATCCGCCATTATTCCTAACGCCTAACTGTAATCTGGATCAAGCCAGAACGTCGCAGGATAGGCGCCCACTTCGGCAAACCGACGGGGACATGGCTTGCGAGCCATGTCCCCGTCTTGAAGCGATTACTTCTTGTCTGCGTTGCGCGCTTTCAGCGCCTCGCCAAGGATGTCGCCGAGCGACGCGCCCGAATCCGACGAGCCGTATTGAGCGACGGCCTGCTTCTCTTCCGAGATCTGCATCGCCTTGATCGAGAAGGTCGGCTTCTTGGACCGATCGAAGCCGGTGACCATCGCATCGAACTTCTGGCCGACCTGGAAACGCTCAGGACGCTGCTCGTCACGGTCGCGGCCAAGATCGGTCCGCTTGATGAAGCCGGTCGCGCCCGCGTCGCCGGTCTGCACTTCGAGGCCCGCATCGCGGACTTCGAGGACAGTGACGGTGACGATTGCATTCTTCGCCAGTCGCGCGCCGCCGCTTTCGCCGTCCGTCGATGCCTCGGCCGAGCCGCCGACCGCGGGAGCGCCACGCTCAAGCTGCTTCATGCCGAGCGAAATGCGCTCCTTTTCGGCATCGATGTCGAGCACGATGGCCTTCACCATCTCGCCCTTGCGGTGCAGGTTGAGTGCGTCCTCGCCCGATACGCCCCAGGCGATGTCGGACATGTGAACCATGCCGTCGACATCGTTGTCGAGGCCGATGAAAAGGCCGAATTCGGTCGCGTTCTTGACTTCGCCCTCGACCGTCGAGCCGACCGGATGGGCATCGGCAAAGGCTTCCCAAGGATTGGCCTGCGCCTGCTTGAGACCAAGCGAAATGCGGCGCTTTTCCGAATCGACCTCGAGCACGATGACGTCGACTTCCTGGCTCGTCGAAACGATCTTGCCGGGGTGGACGTTCTTCTTGGTCCAGCTCATTTCGCTGACATGAACCAAGCCCTCGATGCCCGGCTCCAGTTCCACGAAGGCGCCATATTCGGTGATGTTGGTCACGCGGCCCGACAGGCGGGCGTCGATCGGATATTTCTCCATCGCGCCGTCCCACGGATCGCTCTCGAGCTGCTTCATGCCGAGCGAGATGCGCTGCGTGTCCTTGTTGATGCGGATGATCTGCACCTTCACGGTGTCGCCGATGTTGAGCACTTCGCTCGGATGGCCGACGCGCTTGTAGCTAAGATCGGTGACGTGGAGCAGGCCGTCGATCCCGCCAAGATCGACGAAGGCGCCGTAATCGGTGATGTTCTTGACGACACCGTCGATCACTTGGCCCTCGGCGAGCGACAGGATCAGGCCAGAGCGCTGCTCGGCGCGGGTTTCCTCAAGGATCGCGCGGCGCGAAACGACGATGTTGCCGCGCTTGCGGTCCATCTTCAGGATCTGGAAGGGCTGCGGAATATCCATCAGCGGGGTGACGTCGCGGACCGGACGGATATCGACCTGCGAACCGGGCAGGAAGGCAACGGCACCGTTCAGGTCGACGGTGAAGCCACCCTTCACGCGGCCAAAGATCACGCCTTCGACGCGTGCCGTCTTGGCGAATTCGGTTTCGAGCGTATCCCAGGCGGCTTCGCGGCGGGCGCGGTCGCGGCTGAGCATGGCCTCGCCGTGGACGTTCTCAACCCGGTCGACATAAACCTCGACCTCGTCGCCAACCTTCAAATCGGCCTTCTGGCCCGGCATCGCGAATTCGCGCATCGGCACGCGGCCTTCGCTCTTCAGGCCGACGTCGATCACGGCGAGATCATTCTCGATGCCGGTAACGGTGCCCTTGACGACGCGGCCCTCAAAGCCGTCTGCGTCGCCGAGTGTTTCTTCCAGAAGTGCCGCGAAATCGTCGCGCGTGGGATTTGCCGAAGAGGCCATAAAGTCGTGGTATCCTGCGTATATATTCCGGCCAGCCGGTTGTCTCCGGCGGTCTTTTGGCCGATCTGCCACGGCGGCCGAATGCCGGACGCGGCATCCGTCGAACCTTCAATCGCAGCGGTCATCACAAAAGCGAAAAAGGCGCAGGAAGTTGCCTTCCGCGCCACACCACCACGAGCATCAGCCCGCCGGACCCGCGCGCCATAGCGCAAGCCCTGTCCCGAGGCAAGGTTTGCCGCCAACGCAATCGCCCCGGCTCCGGCGGGCGTTTTCGTCATTGGGGCCCGCGCAATTCCTTGTCCAGAAACGACAACATTTTGGGCCAGCTCTCCCGCCGTGCGGCATTGTTGCCTGCGGCCGTACCCCCGAGAAAGCCGAGCCGGGACAATTTGCGATCATCGGCAGCCAACGGCACGCCGAACACACCGTGGCCGGCATCACGATAGGCCAGCACCCGCACCCGGTGGTCACGCGCTGCAAGCTGGCGCGCCATGGGGCAGGAAGGCCACAAATTATCGGCCTCGCCACAAATGAGCAAAACCGCTGCGGGCGAGCGCTCGATCGCGATGGCGGCATCGGGATGCCGTGCCAATTGTCTCAATCCATTGGCGTAGATCGAGATCATGCCTTCGCGAAAACTTCCCTTGCCATAAGGGAGCGCGGGCACGTCGCGTCCCCTGACCGACCAGGATGATCCATCGACATGCTGCATTTCCCACGAAAACGCCGGCCAAACGACGCTTGAAGGCATGCCGGCCACGACCGCTCGTATTTCGGGATGACGGCTTGCCACCAGCAGGGCTGCTTCTGCCCCCTTCGATCCGCCGATGATTGCCAGCCGATCGGCGGCCACGCCAGGCTGGTGCGCGAGCCAGGCAAGCCCGGCATCGAATCCCTCGACCGGAACCCGCGCCAGCGCCTTTGGTTCGCCGGGCGCACGGAAATAGGAGAGCTGCAACACCGCAAAGCCATGCGCCTGCAGCCCCCGCGCAATTGCCGCGGTGCTCGATCCCAATCCTCCTTCCGATCCGCCGAGCAGCAGGATCGCGGGATGGAGCCTGGTTGAGTCGGGTGCCGGGAAATAATTGGCGAGTTGATGGGCGATCGATACCCGCCGTCCTGTCGGGCCTGGATCGGTGATTTCGATTGGGAGCACCCAGGGTTTCCAGATCGACAAAGCGATGCCCACCAGCACCAGCAATGCAAGGACGACGCCGCCACCGATCGCTACTCGCCTCATCCACCGCATCATCACTCTCCCCGGGGTTTTTCGAGGAAACGATACCGGTTGACGTTGCGGAAGGATCAACCGCCTTTTTTAGGCGGGATCGGCACTTTTCAGCAGGCGGCGTGCCTCGACCAGCTCGATTGCCCGCTGGACCGCGCTTTCGATCGAGAGAAAGCTTGTGTCGAGCAGGTTTGCGTCGGCTGCCATCACCAGCGGCGCGCTGCTGCGGCCGGTGTCACGCAGGTCGCGCGCGCGGATATCGGTGAGGACCTTGTCGATGCTGACCATCGACCCTTGGCTGCGCAGTTCGGCGTGGCGGCGCTTGGCGCGGATTTGCGGCGTGGCCTTCACGAACAGCTTGGCATCGGCATGCGGGGCGATCACCGTGCCGATATCGCGCCCGTCGAGGACGGCGCCGCCCGGCTGGCCGGCAAATCGCCGCTGGCGCTGCAACAGCGCCGCACGCACCAGCGGATGCGCGGAAACGATCGAGGCGATCTTGCCGATATCATCGCTGCGCAACTCGGGATCGCCGAGGATGCCTTCGTCGAAATCGCACGCGGCAATCGCATCCGCCTCGATCTCGGGATTGAGCTCCAGCCGCGATACGGTCAGCGCGACCGCGCGGTACAACAGGCCCGTATCAAGGTGCGGCAACGCATAATGCGCGGCCAATGCCCGCGCGATGGTGCCTTTCCCCGAGGCGGCGGGTCCGTCGACGGCGATGATCATGCTGGCACCAAAAGCTTAACTCGACAGCCCGTCAAGCATTTCCAGGAATGAAGGAAAGCTGGTGGCAATCGGCCCAATGTCATCGATCATGACGGCATCGCGCGACACAAGTCCGGCAATCGCCATGCTCATTGCGATCCGGTGATCGAGCAACGTCGCGATCGTCGCACCGCCGCGGAGCATCGCGCCGCCCGATCCGGTTATCGCAAGGCCGTCGTCGAATTCCTCGACGCTCACCCCGATTGCGCCGAGCGCGGCGGCCATTGCCGCGATCCGGTCCGATTCCTTCACGCGCAGCTCGCGCGCGCCGCGCGCCACGGTTCGCCCGGTCGCCATTGCGGCGGCCACGAACAGGATCGGATATTCGTCGATCATGCTCGGCGTCAGGTGTTCCGGCACGGTGATCGCTTGCAGCGCGGCGTGTCGAACGCGCAGGTCGGCGACGGGCTCGCCACCGACAAGGCGGGGATTTTCGCTCGTAATATCGGCGCCCATCCGCTTCAGCGCTTCGAAAAGACCGGTCCGCGTGGGGTTCATGCCGACATTGGCGATCAGCACGTCCGCGCCCGGGACGATCGTCGCCGCCACGACGAAGAACGCCGCCGATGAAGGATCGCCCGGCACGGTGATCGATTGCGGGCGGAGCGTCGCCTCGCCGCGGATCGAGATGATTCGCCCAGCATTGCTTTCCGCTATTTCCAGGTCGGCCCCAAATCCCTTCAGCATACGCTCGCTGTGGTCGCGGGTGGCGACGGGCTCGATGACGCGGGTGATGCCGGGGGTGTTGAGGCCCGCCAGCAACACCGCCGATTTCACCTGTGCGGAGGCGACCGGCAGCTTGTAGCTGATCGGGATCGCAGGGCACAGGCCGCGTACCATCAGCGGCAAGGTGCCGCCCGGGCTCGCGGTGATATCCGCGCCCATTTGGGTCAGCGGCTCGATCACCCGGGCCATCGGACGGGCGGAGAGCGAGGCATCGCCAACAAAGGTCGCGGTGATCGGGTGGCTCGCGATCAGGCCCATCAGCAGGCGCGTCGATGTGCCTGAATTGCCCATGTCGAGCGCGCCGCGCGGCTGGAGCAGGCCGCCGACGCCGACGCCGTCGACCCTCCAGATGCCGTCCGCACCACGATCGATCGTCGCGCCCATCGCCCGCAGCGCGGCGGCGGTGGCCAGCACGTCCTCGCCCTCGAGCAGCCCGTCGATCTCGCTGGTGCCGACCGCAAGGCTTGCAAACATCAACGCGCGGTGGCTGATCGATTTGTCGCCGGGCACGTTTACCGTGCCGCTCAGCGGACCGCTGGCGGCGATACGACGCGGCGCTGGCTCGGCAGGAGAGGCGGTGTGCGGCATGGGCGGCGGCTTTGACAGCGCGCTTGCGCTATGGCAAGGCGCCCCACTTTGCGGATCAACCCCCGCACGATCCCATTATCTCGAAAGGCACGAGGCACCTTATGGTGAAGCCGGAATGGGGCACGAAGCGAACGTGCCCGAAATGCGCAACGCGTTTTTACGATCTGGGCAAGGACGATCCCGTCACCTGCATCGAATGCGGCCAGGCCTGGGAGCCGGAGCCGATTCTGAAATCGAAGCAGCCGCTGCCCTTCGATGCGCCCAAGGCCGCCGTTGCCAAGAAGGATGACGACGATCTCGCCGGCGACGACGAGGATCTGGACATCACGGGTGAAGATGAAGAGCCCTCGCCCGACGACGAGGTCGATCTGGGCGGCGATGACGATCTCGGCGTGGAAACGTCGAATGACGAGGAAGAGCGCTGATCATCAGCGGCGAATAGAGCGCGCAAAAGCGCTACTTGCCAAGGAAGCATCGCCCCGATAATGGCGACGCTTCCTTGGCGACAGGATGGGGCCGTAGCTCAGCTGGGAGAGCGCTGCGATGGCATTGCAGAGGTCTGGGGTTCGATCCCCCACGGCTCCACCAACCCTTTGACCGACAGGCATAATGCCCTTATCTGGTCACCTTGATCTGATTTCCTCCCCGGGAAAACTTGTTAACCCAGGTCGAGAAGGCGGTGCCCATGCATCGCTGCGCACTATCGATGTGAGCCAACCGTCCGGCCGAACGCCGAGCGTATCGCATTGGCAATCGGCGCTTCTCGGTTTGTAGTCGCATACAGGCTGTCGAGGGGACGATTCGGGCATGAACGAAATTGCGACTTCGATTGGCGCGCCGGGCGCAGTCGCCGCTGGGGCAACCGCACCGGCGGTGACTGCCAGATACAATTCCGTGCGCTCCGGCGAGGATTGGCGGCGGATGCGCGGCGAGGCGATGGCCGATCCGGGGCGCTTCCACGGTGGCATTGCTGCGCGCAACATGCACTGGTTCGTCGCTGACCAGGGGAGCGCCGGGGCGTGGCTGGCGCAGTCATCCGACGGTTCGTGGACGGGCTGGGATGCCGGGACCGCCGTACCGCTGAGCGTCGATCTGGGCGTGGATTTTGCCCCCTGGTCTCAAGCGTTCGACGCAAGCGAGCCGCCGCATTGGCGGTGGTTCGTCGGCGGGCGGACGAACGCCTGTTTCAGCGAGGTCGATCGCCACGTGCTCAGCGGTCACGGCGATGAGGCCGCGCTGATCTTCGAGGGCGATCGGTGGGATATGTCGGCGCGCGGCGGGGCCGGCGGGCCGGTCGATTGCTTCAGCGTGTCGCGGAAGCAGTTGCTGCTCGAAACCGCGAAATGCGCGCTCGCGCTGCAGGCGCTGGGGCTGAAGGCGGGCGACCGCATCGCGCTCAATATGCCGAGCATCGTCCCGCAGATTTACTGGACCGAGGCCGCCAAGAGGCTCGGCATCGTTTATACGGCGGTATTCGGCGGGTTCAGCGACAAGACGCTGTCCGACCGCATCTGCGACGCTGGCGCGCGGGTGATCGTCACCTCCGACGGCAGTTATCGCAACGCGCAGGTCGCGGCCTTCAAGAACGCCTATACCGATCCCGCGCTCGACAATTACGTGCCCGTCGCCACCGCGCTGGCGATCCTTGCCGATACCGATCTGCAATTGCCGGCGGAAGATGCCGCGACGATCCTCGATACCGTCAAGCAGACGCTTGCCGGCGAAGTGTCGGTCGAGCGCTCCGATGTGATGCGCGGGGTCGGCAGGGCGCTGATCGCGTTGGGCAAGGACGGCAGGATCAGCTCTGCCGATGCCGCGCGCGTCAGGATCGCGATCGCCTCCAGCCTGGTGACGCTGCCGGCGCGCGTCGAAACGGTGATCGTCGTGCGCCACACAGCCCAACCCGACATCATCTGGCGCGAGGAGCGCGACCGGTGGAGCCACGAGCTGACCGATGCTGCGCTTGAGACCTTGCTGGCGAACGCGCGCGGTGCCGGCTTTGATGTGTCGACGCAGGCCGAGTTGTTGGCGCTTCCCGATGCCGATTTCGTGCGCGCCGTCTGGGCATCGTCGAAACCACTGCCGGTCGATGCCGATTACCCGATGTTCTTCATCTACACATCGGGTTCGACGGGGAAGCCCAAGGGCATCGTCCACGCGCACAGCTATGCGGCAGGGATTGCCGAGACGATGGCGGTCTCGTTCGACGCGCGCGCCGGCGACACCTTGTTCGTCGTTGCCGATCCGGGCTGGATCACGGGTCAAAGCTATCTGATCTGCGCGCCGTTGATGACGCGGGTGACGAGCGTGGTGTCGGAAGGGTCTCCGGTTTTCCCGCACGCGGGGCGCTTTGCCTCGATGATCGAGCGGCACGGCGTCACGATCTTCAAGGCGGGCGTTACCTTCCTCAAATCGGTGATGAGCGATCCGTCGAATCTCGCCGATGTCGAGCGTTACGATATGGGCGCCCTGCGCGTCGCGACATTTTGCGCCGAGCCGACCTCACCCTCGGTGCAGGCCTTCGGAATGCAACATGTCGTGCCGCAATATATCAACAGCTATTGGGCGACAGAGCATGGCGGCATCGCCTGGACGCATTTTTACGGCAATGCCGACTTCCCGCTAAAGGCCGACGCGCATGCCTATCCGTTGCCGTGGATCGTGGGCGATGTGTGGGTGGAGGATGCCGATGTCGCGGTGAGCGCGACTCCGTTCGTTCGGGACGGCGAAGAGGGTGTGCCGTGGCGCCAGGCCGAAATGGGCGAAAAGGGCGAGATCGTCATCGCCGCGCCCTATCCCTATCTCGCGCGCACGATCTGGGGCGATGCCGAAAATTTCCGCGTTGAAAACGGCAGTGTTCAGCGCGATTGGCGCGGCGATGCGGCGCGCTGGACCGATGGCTATTGGAAGCGGTGGCGCGGCGTCTGGGCCTACACACAGGGCGATTTCGCGATCGCGCATGCCGATGGCTCCTTCTCGCTGCACGGGCGCAGCGATGATGTCATCAACGTCTCCGGCCACCGCATGGGCACCGAGGAGATCGAGGGCGCGGTGCTGCGCGACAAGGCGCTGGATCCTGATTCCCCCGTCGGCAACGTGCTCGTCGTTGGTGCGCCGCACCGCGAAAAGGGGCTGACGCCGCTCGCTTTCGTGGTGCCGGTGGCGGGTCGCAAGCTGACGATCGACGACAAAAGGCGGCTGTTTGAACTGGTGCGCAGTGAAAAGGGCGCGGTCGCGGTCCCCGCCGATTTCATCGAGGTAAGCCAGTTTCCCGAAACCCGAAGCGGCAAATATATGCGCCGGATGGTGCGTGCGCTGGTGGAGGGCGGCGACGTCGGCGATGTGACGACGCTACGCAATCCCGAGGCGCTTGATGAGCTCAAGACAGCGATAGACGCTTGGCAACGCAAGCAGCGGCTCTCCGAAGAGCAATCGCTGTTCGAGCGCTATCGGTATTTCCTAATCCAGTACAACATCGTCGCGCCGGGCAAGCGCGTCGCGACCGTCACCGTCACCAATCCGCCCGTCAACGCGCTCAACGAACGCGCGATCGATGAACTGGTGATCGTCGTCGAACATCTGGCGCGCAAGGACGATGTCGTCGCGGTGGTGTTCACGGGCGAAGGCACGTCGTCGTTCGTGGCGGGTGCCGATATCCGCCAGATGTACGAGGAAATTCATACCGTCGAGGAAGCGATGGTGCTGCCCAACAATGCGCAGCTGGCGTTTCGCAAGATCGAGACGATGGGCAAGCCGTGTATCGCGGCCGTCCAGGGCGTCGCGCTTGGCGGTGGCATGGAATTCGCGCTTGCCTGCCACTACCGGATTGCCGAGCCGTCTGCGCGTTTTGGCCAGCCCGAGATCAGGTTGCGGCTGTTGCCCGGCTATGGCGGCACGCAGCGGCTGCCGCGTTTGCTGGCGGAAGCGCGCGGAGCGGAAGGGGTGCGCGATGCGCTCGACATGATCCTTGGCGGGCGCAGCATCGATGGGAGCGCTGCACATGCGATCGGCGTCGTCGATGCGTTGGTCGATGGATCGACCGACGTGCTGTCTGCGGCCCATGCCGCGATCCGCGCTTTCGTGAAGGATGGTCAGGCGAGCCCGCTGGGGGCGGCATTTGCCGCGCGCCAGGCGATGACCGAGCGGTGGGAAGCGCCGGCAGGCATCGATGTCGATGCGGTGATGCAGGACGATTTTCTCCAGCGGATCACCCGGCAGCTCGAATGGGCCGGGCGTGCAAAGGCTGGCGAACGCGCGCTCGACGCCATCCGCACCGGGCTTGAGCACGGCATGAGCGCGGGGCTGGCGCGCGAAGCCGTCGTTTTTGCCGAGGCAATCGTCGATCCAGACGGCGGCAAGACCGGCATCCGCCAGTTCATGGACAAGCAAAGCCCGCCGCTGCCAGTGCGCCGCGATGGCGTTTGGATCGATGAGGCGCACGACGCGCGCGGCGCCGCGCTGATGGAGTCGGGCGATCTGCTGCCCGTCGGCGCGCCGTTTTACCCCGGCGTCACGGCGATCCCTGCCTGGCAATATGCGTTCGGCATCGCGCGTGATGCGGACACGGGAGCGCCGCGTTTCGGCCCGCCTGCCAGCCACGAGCGCGAACTGATCGTCAAGGTGCCAGAACCCGCGCCCAACGAAGCGCTGCTCTACATGCTGACCAGCGAAGTGAACTTCAATGATATCTGGGCGCTGACCGGCATCCCTGTATCGCCGTTCGACAGCCATGAGGAAGACGTCCAGATCACGGGTTCTGGCGGCATCGCGCTCGTCGCCGCGCTGGGCAGCGAGACGCGCGGAGAGGGCCGCGTCAAGGTCGGCGATCTCGTCACCGTCTATTCGGGCACCAATGATCTGCTGAGCCCGCAAGTCGGCAATGATCCCATGTATGCCGGTTTCTCGATCCAGGGATATGAGACCGAAACCGGCAGCCATGCGCAGTTCCTGACCGTTCAGGCGCCGCAGATGCACGGCATTCCGCCCGATTTGACGCTCGAACAGGCGGGCAGCTACGTCCTCAATCTCGGCACGATCGCGCGCTGTTTGTTTACCACGCTGAAGATCGTGCCGGGCAAGACGCTGTTCGTCGAAGGATCGGCGACGGGCACCGGCCTCGATGCGCTCCGCAGTTCTGTGCGAACGGGGTTGCAGGTGACCGGGCTCGTTTCGTCGCCGGCGCGCGCTGATTTCGTCAAGGGGCAGGGTGCTGTCGGCGCGATTGACCGTAAGGATGCACGCTTTGCCGGCCTGTTCACGACGGTGCCCGAAGACGCCGATGCCGCGCGTGAATGGGAGGCGGCCGGCGCGCCGCTGATCGCCGAATATCAGGCGCTGAACGACGGCAAGCGCGCCGATTATGTCGTCAGCCATGCCGGTGAAACCGCCTTTCCGCGCAGTTTCCAGTTGCTGGCCGAAGGCGGCACGCTGGCCTTCTACGGGGCGTCTTCGGGCTATCATTTCAGCTTCATGGGCAAGCCGGGTATCGCCTCGCCCGAAGAAATGCTGCAGCGCGCCGAACTGCGCGGCGGCGAGGCGGTGCTGATCTTCTACGGCCCGCGCTCGACCGAACTGCTCGACGAAACCGGGCTTGAAATGATCGAGGCGGCGCGGCGTTTCAACGCGCGCACCGTCATCGCCACGACGACCGATGGCCAGCGCGAATTCCTGCAATCGTTGGGACTCGAGGATGCGATCGAGGGGATCGTCAGCCTGGAGGCGATCCGCCGGCGCGAGGGTGCCAACTTCCTGTGGCCCGATACGATGCCGCGCCTGCCCGATGCGAAGACCGACATCGACGATTTCAAGGCGGCGGTGCGCGATTATCAGGACCGGGTGATGAAGCCGTTCGGCTCGGCGGTCGGCAAGATACTTCGATCACCCGACAATCCGCGCGGCGCGCCCGATCTGATCTTTGAACGTGCGGCGCAAGATACGCTCGGCGTTTCGACATCGCTGGTGAAGCCATTTACCGGCCGGGTGATCTTCGCCGAAAATCTGGCCGGGCAGCGGTTCACCTTCTACGCACCGCAAGTCTGGACCCGGAAGCGCAAGATATTGATGCCGACCGCGACGATCCTCGGCACGCATTTGTGCAACGCTTATGAATTCGCGCGGATGAACGACATGATCGCGGCGGGGCTGCTGGAAGTGACCGAGCCGCAGGTCGTGCCATGGGACGGCCTGCCCGAAGCGCATCAGTCGATGTGGGAGAATCGCCATTCGGGGGCGACCTATGTCGTCAATCATGCGCTTCCCGAAATGGGGTTGCGCAGCCGCGATGCCTTGCTGGAGGCATGGGCGGCCAGAGAATCGCGTCCGCCCGATCCATGAAATGCAACCGATCCCCCCGAGAGCGGTTGCCGTTCAGCGACATACCCGCGATATGATCAGCAACGCCCTCCCCAGGCACTGAACACCATGACTTGCGATAGTCGCAGACTTCGCGAAGCCTAGCTGGAGAGTGATATGGCCAAAGCAACGACAGCAACCGCGCCCGCCGCAAGCGGCACCCGCCTGGCCGGCAAGATCGCGGTCGTCACCGGGGCTGCGGGTAACATCGGCGGGTATATCGTGCGGCATTATCTGGCCGAGGGCGCGACGGTGGTGATGACCGGGCGCACGCCCGCGCGCACCGATGCCGCAGCCGAGGCGATCCGTGCCGAAATGGGCGTGGACGACAAGCGTCTGGCGACGGTCGCGCTGGACGGCGGCGATCCTGAGTCTGTGCGGGCGGGGATTGCCGATATCGTCAAGCGGTTCGGGCGGATCGATATTCTCGTCAACAATGCAGGGTCTGCCGGCCCCAAGCAGCCGATCGAGCAATTGCCGATCGATGCAGGCGAGCTGGCCGCGCTGCAAAAAGCGGGATCGACCGATGCCGAGACGGTCGGCGATGCGATCCGCAACATCTTTGGCGTCGCCTGGAACGTGTCGCGCGCGGCGGCATCGGCGATGGGTGAGGGCGGATCGATCATCAACGTATCGACGATCTTTTCGCGCACGCCTTATTACGCGCGCGCCGCTTATGTCGTGCCCAAGGCGGCGATGAACGCCTTTTCGCGTGAATTGTCGCTCGAGCTGGGCCCGCGCGGCATCCGCGTCAATCTGGTGTTTCCGGGCCCAATCGAAAGCGAGCGCATCCGCACCGTCTTCGCCACGATGGACAAGATGCGCGGCGACGATGCTG
Source organism: Sphingomonadales bacterium (assembly GCA_038230675.1). Classification (GTDB taxonomy): domain Bacteria; phylum Pseudomonadota; class Alphaproteobacteria; order Sphingomonadales; family Sphingomonadaceae; genus Sphingomonas. The sequence continues at coordinate 27,601 of JBBRMV010000016.1, forward strand.
GCACCACCGCCAGCCAGTTTTTCGACATGATGTCCTTGGAACGCGCGACCGGCGGCAATGCCAAGGCAAAGACCTTTCCCACGCCCGATGACATCGCCAAGACGTGCGTGTTCCTGGGCAGCGACGATTCCGCCGCGTTTAACGGCCATGATTTCGAAGTGACCCACGGGATGACGGTGCGCAAGGAAGAGCGCGCGACCTATCTTTCGCGCCCGACGATGCGGTCGATGGACGGGTCCGGGCTCGCCGTGCTGATCGCGGCGGGCGATGGCTGGCAGGAAGCGCTGGAGATCGCGAAAATCCAGATCGCGTGCGGGGCGCAGGTGTTGCTCGGCCTATCGCGGCAGGCCGATGTCGCGATTGCGCAGGCGCGCGCCAAGGCCGAGGAGGTCGGCGACCGGCTGACGATCGCACGGCTCAACCGGACCGAGCCAGCTGCAATGGAGGCGACGCTCGAGGCCTATTCAAAGGACGTGACGCCGCTGACCGGCGCGATCTTCATGCCGGTGCTCGGCGCGGGCGAGCTCATCGGCGATCTGGTCGATGCCAGCGATGAGGATGTGACGAGCTTCATGGATGTGGAGCTTGCCGGCGCGATCGCGCTTGCCCGCACAATGAGCCGATACTGGAAGCGCCACGATACGCTGCTGCAAGAACCGCGCTTTGTGTTCCTCACCAATCCCGGCGACGGCAAGGGCGATGTCTATGCCCAAATGCTGCGCGCGGCGATCGAGCAGCTGATCCGCATCTGGCGCGACGAATCCGAAATTGACGTGGCGCATGGCCGCCGGCGGCAGGCGGAATGGGGCAATCAGATCGTGCGGTTCAGCAATGCGGAAGCCGAGAATATCCGTTTTGCCGCGGGCCACGCCGCGCGCGTGCTGCTGAAAGAGAGCAAGATCCGCGAGGTGACGCTTTATGTGCCGACCAGCATCGGCGAGGCAACGGGCGCGCGCAAAGCCATGCCGGGGTTCAGCGAAAACATCACCGGGCTGCATCTGGGCAAGGTCGCGCTCATCACCGGCGGGTCGGCGGGGATCGGCGGGCAGGTCGCCCGGTTGCTGGCGCTGGCAGGCGCCAAGGTGATGATCGTCGCACGGCGCGAAAGCGAGTTGGCAGTCGCGCGCGCGCGGATCGTCAGCGAGCTCGAGGATATCGGTTTTGCCGGGGTCGAGCGGCGGGTGCAGACGCTTGCCAATGTCGATGTCAGTAACTTTGAATCGCTGAAGGGCGCGGTCGATGCAACGCTGAAAGCCTTTGGCCGGATCGATTACCTGATCAACAATGCCGGCGTTGCAGGGGCGGAGGATATGGTTGTCGACATGAGCGTCGATGCCTGGAACTACACGCTCGATGCCAATCTGATCTCCAACTATTTCCTGATGCACCACGTCGTGCCGCTGATGAAGGCGCAGGGGTCGGGCTATATCCTTAACGTCTCGTCCTATTTCGGCGGCGAGAAATATCTGGCGGGCGCCTATCCCAATCGTGCCGATTATGCGGTGTCGAAATCGGGCCAGCGCGCGATGGTCGAGGCGATGTCGCGCTATCTGGGGCCGGAGGTGCAGTTCAACGCAATTGCGCCGGGGCCGGTGGATGGCGACCGGCTCGCGGGCACGGGCGGCAAGCCCGGGTTGTTCGAGCGGCGCGGCAAGCTGATCCTCGAGAACAAACGATTGAACGCGGTGCATGCCGCATCGGTCAAGGCGCTGCGGCGCGGCGTCCGGGTGGAGGCGCTGCTGACGCGGCTGGCGCGCAACGATACCGTCAGGATGTCGCACGACACCAACAACCCGCGCGAAATCCGCGATCTCGCACTCAATTGCGCGCGTGAGGGCGACGGCGTGTGCAGCTGGGACCAGTATCTCCTGACGGCGCCGATTGCCGCGGCGCTCGTTTCGCGGCTTCGGCAGGGCGGCTATTTCCTCGACGCGCCTGGCTGGAAGGACCGGCCCGACACGCCGGAGGCCAATGGCGGCTGGCTGCTGCGCACCCCGCCCGCCGATGCGCCTTTCCTGCCCGCCGACCGGATCGCGGCGGAGGCCGCGAAGGTCGGCAACGGCGTGCTGTCGAAGCTATACCTCGGCAAGATGCCGACCGAGACCGATGTCGCGCAGGCGACCGTCTTCTTCCTCGCCGACCGGGCGGTGTCGGGGGAGACCTTCATGCCCTCAGGCGGGCTCAGCGTCGAACGGTCGACCACCGAACGCGAGCTGTTCGGCAGCCCCAAGCAGGAGCGGCTCGACCAGATGCGCGGCAAGACGGTGTGGATCGTCGGCGAGCATCTGGTCGATTACATCGCCGAGACGGTGCGCGCGCTCGCCGAGTGCCATGTCGCGCGCGTGGTGCTGATCACGCGCACGGCGGAGGGCTATGCGACGCTGAAATCGGCGCTGCCCGATCTGCCTGACGACAGCCTGCCCTCGATCGTATGCGGCGATGCCGTGGAGGCGGCAATGGACGAGGCGCTGTCGCAATGGGGACGCCCGACGACGATCCTGTCGACGCCGTTCGAGGCATTGCCACAGCGGCTGTTCGATCTCGACACGCCGTTGACGCCCGACGAGTTCCGAACGGTGGTGGCGGACAACCTGACCAACCATTTCCGGGTGGCACGCAAGGCATCGCTCTACGACGATTGCCAGCTCGTGCTCGCCTCGCCCGACGTGGCGATGGGGGACAAGAGCCCGGCCTTCGCGCTTGCCAATTTCATCAAGACGACGCTCCACGCCTTCACCGCGACGCTCGCGGTCGAGAATGAGCGGCTGGTGCATGATGTGCCCGTCAACCAGGTCAACCTTACCCGACGCGTCCAGTCCGAGGAACCGCGCGACCTCGAGGAACATCTTGAGGAGGTGAAGCGCTTTGCCCGCGCCGTCCTGCTGCTGGGCGCGCCGCTTCCCGATGCCGAAGATTCGCGCTACCGGGCGCGCATCTACCGCGGCATGGCGATGACAGTGTGAGTGATATTGGGTGAGCGATTACCTGGCGTTTGAAAAGGCCGTCGAGGCACTCCAGCTGAGCGCCCAGACGCTGCGCAAGACAGGCGGCGCCGAAAGCGAGGTGGCGCAGCTCGAAGAGCGCGCCGCGCGGCAGCTGGCGCATCTTTACGGCCATTTGACGCCGTGGCAGCGCACGCTCGTGGCACGGCACCCGGCGCGGCCGCACTTCAATCATTATGTCGGCGGCCTGTTCGCCGATTTCACGCCACTCGCCGGCGACCGCGCCTTTGCCGATGATCAGGCGGTGATCGGCGGCCTTGCCCGCTTCAACGATCGGCGCGTGATGCTGATCGGTCATGCCAAGGGCGAGGATACCGCATCGCGCATCCGCCACAATTTCGGGATGGGCCGGCCCGAGGGGTATCGAAAAGCGATCCGGCTGATGGACATCGCCGATCGGTTCGGGCTGCCCGTCGTCACGCTGATCGACACGCCCGGCGCCTTCCCGGGCATCGATGCCGAGGAGAGGGGCCAGGCCGAGGCGATTGCGCGCAGCACCGAACGTTGCCTGTCGCTCAAGGTGCCGATCGTTGCACTGATTGCCGGCGAAGGGGGCTCCGGCGGGGCGGTGGCATTTGCCGCTGCAAACCGCGTGCTGATGCTTGAACATTCGATCTATTCGGTAATCTCGCCCGAGGGTTGCGCCTCGATCCTTTGGCGCAGCGCCGACCGCGCGGCGGATGCAGCCGAGGCGATGAAGCTGACCGCAGGCGAATTGCTGCAGCTCGGGGTGATCGACCGGATCGTCTATGAACCGGCGGGCGGCGCGCACCGCGATCACGCAACGACGATCAAACGCGTGGGCACCGCGATCAACGAGGAACTGGCGACCCTGTGCGCCCTGACCGGCGCTGAATTGCTGGCGGAGCGACGCCGCAAGTTTTTGAAGATGGGGCAGTTGGGCTGAAGGCATAATGCAATGGCCGACCTTGTCGCCGAACGTAGACGGCAAGGGAGCCAGCGTTAACCGATGCGTCAGTCTTAGGCGATAAATGGATGCCTTCGACCGTCTGTCCTATCGGAGCCGAGAATGCCGCAGGCTGCCCTGGCCGAATTTCCCGGCGACGTATCCAGTGCGTTCAAAAGCCGAGGTTTCTTCGCGCTGCTCGCGTTGGTCACCGCGCTGCCGATATTTTGTCTGCCGTTCCACCAGATGGAGGTGCCGTCGCGGTGGAGCAATGTCTTGCTGATGGTGTGGATCGTCGCCGGTTACGGGCACGTGGTGTCGACGGTCTGGTTTGGAATCGACCGGGATTATCACCCGGTCATCGGTGCCAATCGCGCACGGATGCTGGGGTCGCTTGCGGTACTGCCGCTGATAATGGGCGCCATTGCGCTGGCGAGCGCCGCGATGGCCGGTGTCGTTTATGCGGCCTACACGCTGTGGCTGGCGCATCATTACAACCGCCAGAATTATGGCTTGCTGTCGTTTGCCGCGGGGCATGATCGCTTCGGGCCACTCCCGCGAGAGATTGGCTCGTTTTTCCACCTGACGACGGCGGCCGGGGCGATCAGGATGGTCGCGATGCCGTCAATCTATCCCGGCATGTCACCCTTTTCAGCGCCGGTCTTTGCATATTACGCTTGGTACGTTGCCGTGATCCTGTTTGCCGCGGCGACGATCGTGCTGGTGCGGCTGTTGCTTGCCAACCGCCGGCTCCGGCAAAGCCCGACGACGATGCTGTTCCTAGGGCTGAGTTACGCGTTTTTCCTGCCCAGTCTCTACAGCGGCCCGAGCAGCGTGTCGTTTCTGCCTTATGCGATGGCGCATGGCGCGCAGTATCTGGTGATGATGGGCGTGACCGCGCGCCAATCCGGGTTCGGCCTGCTCGGGCTCGGGCTGTTTGCCTATATCGCGATATTTCTGGGGTTCGTTGCTTTCAACATGACGGGCATTCCGTGGGCGCAAATCTACACCGGCGTCGTGATGTGGCATTTCCTTGTCGATGCCCGGGTTTGGCGCCTGCGCGACCCTGCTGTCCGGGCGATCGTCAAGTCGCGCTTTGGTTTCGTTTTCAGCTGACCGCCGCCGCCCCGAGCGTGCCTGTCCCAAAGCGCGACATCGGTTTACCATCATCTGTGCTGGCGCAAGTCGTAAACGATGCGTTAACTGCTGCGTATGCAACGCAACTTCGATCCGCCCGTCCAGCTCGCCGGCCATCCGATGCGCCGCCAGCTCCCCGCCAATATATCCGTCCAGCCGGCTAAGCCAGCGCGCGGCGACGAAGACCTGAAGCTGTTCGCGCTCAGCTTTACCGCGTTCTTCATCTGCATCTATACGCTGATCTTCTGATCAGGCGACGCTTCGCCTAGTCGCAGGCGCGGTGGAGCTTTTGGGCGAGCCACGCAGCGACGATGCACATCGCGGCGACAAGGAACAACAGCTTGTCCGGCGTCGCGCCGATAGCGGTCAGCGACAGGACGATGATCGCGCCGACCACCATCGCACCCGAATTGACGACGTTGTTGGCAGCGACGGTGCGCGCCGTCTGGTCCTTCGTCACCGTCGTCGTCAGGAACGCATAAAGCGGCACGACGAACATCCCCCCGGTAATCGCGATCCCCATCAGGATCGCGATGACGACCCAGGCGCTCGGTTGTGCCGCGAACTCCATCACCGAATAAAGGTGCCCGTTGGCGGCGGGCACCCATTGCCGCGCAGCGATCGCGAACAGCGCCACCAGCACGCCCATCGCGATCACCAGCCCGGGGGCGAAGCGCGCCGAAATCTTGCCCTTCAGCATCGAATTGATCAGCACCGATCCGATCGCCACGCCAATGGAGAACAGCGCGATGCTCAGGCTCGCCACCTGCTGGCTCGCGGTGAGCATGTTCTTCACCAGCGGGGGGAAGGTGATGATGAGCACCGCACCCAGCGCCCAGAAAAAGCTGATCGAGCAGATGGCGAGGAACAGGCGCGGAATGTGCATCGTGTGGCTGATGAGCCGCCAGGATGAGGTAATCGGGTTGTAGGTGATGGTAAGTTCTGGCCCCTGACGCGGCGCCGGCGGGATAAAGCGCGAGGAAAACCAACCAATCACCGCGATGGCGAGCACGGTCCACGCGGTCGCCTCTATCGACAGCCAGCCTGCGGTCACGGTGCCGATCAGCACCGCAAGATAGGTGCCCGCCTCGACCAGCCCGGTACCGCCAAGCACTTCGTCTTCGCGCAGATGCTGCGGCAGGATGGCGTATTTGATCGGCCCGAAAAAAGTCGCGTGGATGCCAAGACACAGCACGGCACCGAGCATAAGCGCGATGCCGAAGGTGACAAAGCCCGCGCGCACCGTCATCAGCCCCGCCGCACCGACCATCATGATGACGATTTCGGCGAGTTTCACGATCCGGATGATCTTCGATTTGTCATGCGTATCGGCGAGCTGCCCCGACAGCGCGGACAGGAGGAAAAACGGCAGAATCTGCAGTCCCGTCGCCAATGCGTTGAAATTCGATTCGACCCGCGCGTCGTTGAACACCTGGTAAGTCGCGAACAGCACCATCGACGTCTTGAACAAATTGTCGTTGAACGCGCCGAGAAACTGGGTGGTGAAAAGCGGCAGGAAGCGGCGCTCCTTGAGAAGTCCGAGCGCATTCAGCATGACAAAGATTGGCCCTCAGGTGGCAGTGCAGTTCACCGCGCCATAGCCGAACGCCTGTGAAAGCTTCAATCGCTTAATCATGCATCGCCGCTCCGGCGCATGCCTGCGGGCTTTGCGCAAGGCGGCTACGGCGGTAAGGCATCGGTACATGCTGACGCTTCCCAATCTGCTCACGCTGTCGCGAATCCTGGCGGTGCCCTTGCTCGTCGCCTTTTTGTGGTGGCCGGAATGGCGAACGGGCTATGCAATCGCGTTCGGTCTTTATGTTTTGATGGGCGTCACAGATTATTTCGACGGGTATCTGGCGCGCGCGCAGGGCACCGTGTCGAAGCTCGGCATCTTTCTCGATCCGATCGCCGACAAGATCATGGTCGCCGCCGTGGTGCTGATCCTGGTCGGCACACGCGATATTGCCGGGGTGCACGTGATCGCCGCGCTCGTCATCCTGCTGAGAGAGATCGCGGTTTCGGGGCTGCGCGAGTTTCTGGCGCAATTGCAGGTGTCAGTGCCGGTATCACGCCTGGCGAAATGGAAGACGACGCTGCAACTGGTCGCGCTGGGTGGACTGATCCTGGCCGGCGCAATGCCCGATTTCGCTGGGATCAAGCTTGCGGCGCTGATCGCGTTGTGGGGTGCGGCTGCAATCACGGTGGTGACGGGCTGGGACTATCTCCGCGTCGGCCTGAAGCACATGGATTGATCGAAAGTGACGATTGAGATGCTGTATTTCGCCTGGGTGTGCGAAGCGATCGGGACGGGTCAGGAACGCGTCGATCCGCCCGCCGAGGTCGATAGCGTTGCCGCGTTGATCGAATGGCTGGGCAAGCGGAGCGAGGGCCATGCGCGCGCCTTTGCCGATCGCGACCGGTTGCGTGCGGCCGTGGACCAGGTGTTCGTCGGGCTCGAGGCGCCGATCGCAAACGCGCGCGAAGTGGCGATCTTTCCCCCGGTAACCGGTGGATGATCCGCATCGTCGTCCAGACCGCGCCGATCGATGCCGGCACCGAATTGGCTCGCGTCGAAGTGCCGGGCGCAGGCGGCGTGGCCAGCTTTACCGGGCTGGTTCGCGCGGACGATGCCGTGACGATGCTCGAGCTTGAACATTATCCCGGCGCGACCGAGGCTGCCCTGACGCGTCTTGCAGAAGCGGCGACGTCGCGCTGGTCATTGCTGGCGGTCACGATCGTCCACCGGGTGGGCGTGATGGTGCCGGGCGACCGGGTGGTGTTCGTCGGCACTGCGGCGGCGCACCGCGCGCCGGCGCGGGAGGCGTGCAGTTTTCTGATCGATCGTTTGAAAACCGAAGCGCCGTTCTGGAAACGCGAGCGTCGCGGCGAGGATGTGCGGTGGGTAGAGGCCCGCCAGAGCGACGATGCGGCGGCGTGGCGCTGGCACAAGTAAATCGGGCCGAGGACGCGTGCACGACCCCGACCCGATACCGCGCGGCGATACCGCCTGCGATCAGTTCAACTTTGGTACCAGGACGCCGTTGACGACATGGACAATGCCGTTTGACTGACGGACATTGGCGGTCTCGATATAGCTTTTGTTGCCGTTGACGTCGGTCAGGCTGAAGGCCCCATTGGCCGATTCGACGACAATCGGCTCGCCCTCGACAGTCGTCAGGCTTGCCTTGCCGCCGCCGGCCTTCACCTTGGCGAGGATGTCGTCGAGCGTCAGCTTGCCCGACACCACATGATAAGTCAGCACCTTGGCGAGCGTCGCCTTGTTGGCAGGCTTCATCAGCGTGTCGACCGTGCCGGGCGCCAATCGGCCAAAGGCATCGTTCGTTGGCGCAAAGACGGTGAACGGTCCGGAACCGGACAGCGTGGCGACCAAGTCTGCCGCCTTCACGGCAGTGACGAGGGTGGTCAGGTTCGATGCTGCCGACGCGTTTTCGACGATCGTCTTGCTGTCGACCATCGCGGCACCGCCGACCATCGGATTGGGTGCGGTCGTCGTCGCTGCCGTAGCGGTCGATGTCGCCATGCTGTCCGGCGTCGCGGATGCAGCGGGCGCTGGCGTTTGGGCCGGCGCGGGCTTTTTGGTCGCTGCCTTGGTCACCGGCATGTCTGTCGATTGCGCGAAGGCATCGACGCTGGCGCCCGCAGCAAACAGCGCTGCACCAACAACGATGGGGGGAATTCGAAGATAGCGGTTCATCATGGTCTCCTGCGATGATGACGTCGATAAGGACGTTCCGGGATAGATACGAATGGCCGTGACGTTGGGTTCCTGAACGCTGCGATAAAATGCGTCAGCGCGCCTCGGTCAGCACCTGTGCCAGCAGCTGGAAATCCCGCTCGCGCGGGGAGGCGCGACGCCATACCAGCGCAATGCTGCGCATCGGATGATCGGCCTCGAGCGGACGAGCGGCGATGTTGGTATGCTCCAATATCCCCGCCTTCAGCGCCATTTCCGGGAGCATCGTGACGCCTAGGCCGTTATCGACCATCTGGACGATCGTGTGGAGCGATGTGCCCATCATGGTGGCTTCGGCGCGCAATTCGGGACGGTTGCACGCGGCCAGCGCATGATCCTTCAGGCAATGCCCATCCTCGAGCAGCAACAAGCGCTGCTCATCGATATCGGCGGCGCGAATGCTGGCGGGGCAGGGGACATATTCCCCTTCGGGAAACGCCACGAACAGCCGATCGTCGAACAAAGGCTGTGCCGATACCTCACCACAGGCAAAGGGCAACGCCAGCAGCACGCAATCGGTACGGCCATTGTGCAGGCCATCGCATGCCGCGCCACTCGGCTCTTCGCGCAGATAGAGCTTCAGATCAGGGTAGTCGGCGCGCAGCCGTGGCAGGATATGCGGCAGCATGAAGGGCGCGATCGTCGGGATGACGCTCATCCGCATATCCCCGGACAAAGGCCGACCGGCGGCGCGAGCGAGATCGCCCAGTTCCTCCGCCTCACGCAAGACCCGGCGGGCCTTGTCGGCGATGCGATCGCCGAGCGGGGTGAAACGGACGACGCGGCGGGTGCGCTCGACCAGAACGACGCCGATCAGCGTTTCAAGCTCGCGCAAGCCAGCCGACAGCGTTGACTGTGTGACGAAACACGCCTCCGCAGCGCGACCGAAATGGCCGTGATCACGTAGCGACACCAGATATTGTAGCTGTTTGAGCGTCGGCAAGTAGGTTGACATTGGATCGATCCAATCGATCAGTATTCTAAAACTAACCTATTGTGTTGATCAAGAGTGGCGTCGCCGGGCTGACGCTGGCAAATCCGGCAAGCCATGCGGCGCTGAACTGACCCAGACGGGGGGGAGCTGCCCGGGATCAGTTCAGCGCCATCCAGACCTGGTAGGTGCTGGTGATGGTCAGAACCGACCCAACCATCGCCAGAAGCAACCGTGCAGGGACGCGCTTTGCAAGCACGGCCCCGAATGGCGCTGCGGCCAACCCACCGATCAGGATACCGATCGTCGAAAGCGTAAGCGCGGCAAAGCCCAGCGTGGCGATGAACGTCGCCGAGATCGTTGCCGTCAGGAAAAATTCGGACGTGTTGACCGTGCCTATCGTGCTGCGCGGGTTTGCGCCTTGCACCAGCAGGTTCGACGTGACGACCGGACCCCAGCCACCGCCGCCAGCGGCATCGAGAAACCCGCCGACCAGGCCAAGCGGCGCAATGACGCGCGGCGCGCGCGGCGTGACCGGCCCGCGCCATGCCCGGTACAGCAGATAGGCACCGGTGACAGCGATATAGGCCATCACGAATGGCCGGGCGAGCGATGCGTCAACGTTGCTGAGCACATAGGCGCCCAGCACGCCACCGACGATGCCGGGCACAACCAGCCGGCGAAACAGCCGCCAGTCGACATTGCGGTGATAGATATGGCTGACACCCGATGCCGCCGTCGTGAAGGTTTCGACGGCGTGGACGCTGGCCGATGCCAATACCGGAGACACGCCGCCAACCGTGACCAGCAGCGTGCTCGACACAAGCCCGAAGGCCATGCCCAGTGCGCCGTCAACCATCTGCGCTGCAAAACCGACCGCAATGAACGGCAGGATGGCGGGCAGATCAAGCGTCGACAGGTCGAACAGGCTATCCTCCCGTCAAGATGATGTCGGTACTGAAGTAGAAATATGGGCGCGCGCCAAACCCTACAAGATAGATCGGATTTACCGCCTGAAACGAAGCGACGGGCCGGTGCTGGAATTCGGCGATCCGAGTGCCTAGATAGCTGCACAATCTAAGGGGACTTGGCCATGTTCCAGCGCCTGAACGCCTATCTCGATTCGATCAAAATGCGCGATCCGGCGCCGCGATCGCGCTGGGAGATCTTGTTGTATCCCGGCGTCCTGGCCCTCGGGCTGCACAAGGTTGCGCATAGGCTGTATCGTGCCGAGCTGTATTTCCTCGCGCGCTTCGTCAATCACCTCTCCCGGTTCCTGACTGCGATCGATATCCATCCAGGCGCGAAGATCGGGCGCAATTTCTTCATCGATCATGGCTTCACGGTGATCGGCGAGACTGTCGAGATCGGCGATAATGTGACAATCTATCAGTGCGTCACGCTTGGCGGCACCAGCCCGGATAACGGCGTGGCAGGAAAGCGTCATCCGACCTTGCTTGATAACGTCATCATCGGATCGGGGGCGCAGGTGCTTGGGCCGATCACCATCGGGGCTGGCGCACGGGTCGGCGCCAATGCCGTGGTAACAAAAGATGTGTCGCCCGGCGCGGTAATGGTCGGCATTCCCGCACGCGCGACGATGGTCGAGGGCGGACGCGGCGACAAGGCATTCGTACCTTACGGCACGCCGTGCAGCGAGATGTTCGATCCCGAAACGCAGAAGGTCGAGTTGCTCCGCTGTGAAATCGATACGCTGCGCAAGCGGGTCGACGCGCTGCTCGCCGAACATGAGGATCATCGCGACCGTGCGTAATCGGCCTGTGCCGGGGGCCTGATGGGTACGGTCATGCCCTTTCCGGCGCCCGCAGGTCGCGCACCGAACCAGATCGGGTTCGAGCGCGCGGAACTGGCGCGTATCCTCGATCTGTACGGGCGAATGGTCTCGGCGGGGCATTGGCGCGATTATGCGATGGACTTGGGGCGCGAGGCGGCGGTGTTCTGCGCCTTTCGTCGCGCCGCCGAACGGCCCGAATTCCGCATCGAAAAGCGGCCGGCGTTACGCGGGCGGCAGGGGATGTGGGCGCTGATCGGTGAGGGCGGTACTGTGCTGAAGCGCGGGCATGAACTGGCCGCCGTGCTGGCGCCGGTCGAGCGGCGGCTGATGAAGATCGTGGCGGATTGAAAAAATCCCCCGGCGCGCAAGGGGCGGCCGGGGGCAGGGGCTTCGAACGAGCCGACCGGAAATGGCGTCAGGCCGGCACCATCGTCTGCACAGGTGGCAGGCGATTACTTAGGCCACCCAGCGTGCCGACGACGAAGCCGCGCATCTGGTGCCAGAAGACCGAAAGCGTAAGCAGTGCCGACCCGATCACAAAGGCGGTGAGCGCCGCGCTCAGTTCGACCGCGCCGGCACTCTGGAGCAGCGAATACATCGCATAGAGGACGTAGGCGAGGCTGGAGACCAGCAACGCCCGGCGATCGACCGCGAGTGCCACGAACGCAAAGACGAGATAAAGCCCGATCACGATCGCTGCCTTGGCAATGCCGACATCATTGTTGAACACGCCGAGCATCTGGAAGATCGGATGCGCGATCAGCGGTGCAGCGGCAAGATGCAGCCAGAAGGCGACATCCGATCGGCGGGTCCGGCGTTCCTTGTCGGACATGTCCCACCACATGGCGAGCGCGAAGACGCCGATGCCGGCGACAAGCGCGATCGGATAGATCGCATCCTTGGCGGCGGGTACGGCCGCGAGCGTCAGCGCCATCGCGACACCCGCCATCGCCATCGCACCGGCAGCCACGGTGATCGGCACCATGAAACGCCGCCAGTGCAGCCAGGCCGCGCCCGCCGTCGCCAGCCCGATGCCGGCGCCGACGATGGCCTGAGCGCGATCGGGAAGGTTCAGATCGAGCGACATCAGCGCCCCCACCAGGGCCGCTGCGACACCGCCGACAAAGGCGAGCAACAACAAGATGCTGGGAAGCGACATCCGCCGCCGTCGCGTGAAATATTCGGCCAGCAGCCACGACGATAGCGCGACGCCAGCGCCGCCAAGGCCCGGCGTCACCAGCCCGCCAATCTGTGCGATCGCCGCAAGCGACAGGCACAGCGCAATCGACACGAAGATATCGTTGAAGCCCGTCAGCAGCTTGAAATGTTCTTCGTCGACGGCCGGTGCCGCGCGGCCCGACGCCACATAATTGCGAAACGCGGCGGCCATGTTTGCAGGCATCACCCCTGCGGCCACGGCGCCATCCAGATCGCTTTCGCTGTACATGCCTACCTCCTGTTCCGCACAGGAAATAGCACAGGTGTATTATAGTTTCAATACACCTGTGCTCAGGGCCTCACTGCCCCTGCAGCTTGCGCAGGATGCTCAACGATTGCTCGCTGCCCGATTGCGGTGTCATTTCGCCGGTTCGGTCGATGATTTCGGCCCAATGCGCGGCGATGCCCTCAGGCGAAAGATCGTCGCCAGCCAGCAGCTTGCCCGCCGTCAGCGTAACATAAGCCGCCTGGAACACCCCCGCGCCAGCGCCGATGATCATGTTCGTGGGAGCGTCCTCCGATACGAGATACAATGCGGCTGGGGCCACCTTTTCGGGGGCGAACGCGGCAAAGGCTTCGGCGGGGAACAGATCCTCGGTCATGCGCGTGCCTGCGGTCGGCGCGATCGTATTGACCTTGATGTTGTTCTTCGCGCCTTCGATAGCGAGCGTCTTGGTGAGACCCGCAAGGCCCAGCTTGGCCGCGCCATAATTCGCCTGGCCGAAATTGCCGTAGAGCCCGGTTGACGATGCCGTCATCAGCACGCGGCCGTAATTCTGGCTGCGCATCGTTTCCCACACCGCCTTGGTGCAGTTGGCCGATCCGTTCAGATGCACGTCGACCACGAATTTGAAATCGGCTGGCTCCATCTTGGCGAAGCTCTTGTCGCGCAAAACACCAGCGTTATTGATCAAAATATCGACGGTGCCCCACCGGGCCTTCGCCGCCTCGACCATTTCGACCATCTGATCATATTCGGTGACGCTGCCGCCGTTCGACATCGCCTCGCCGCCGGCAGACGTGATTTCCTCGACGACCTTCAGTGCTGCATCGGAATGGCCGGTGCCGTCGCGCGATCCGCCGAGATCGTTGACGACGACCTTTGCGCCGCGTCGGGCGAGTTCGAGCGCATAGCCGCGACCAAGGCCACCGCCTGCACCGGTGACGATGGCAACTTTATTGTCGAAACGGATGGTCATGCTTGCGCTCCCTGGAAATCTCAGGAGCGCGGTTTAGGCGATCGGTGCGCTGAGGCAAGTGCTGCCCGGCACGCCGTATGGCGCGCATTTGATTAGGCCGAAAACGTCACGGGCCGACGCGCGATTTGGCGCGTCGGCCCGTCAGAACATCAGCCGCGTGGCGGGCGCGGCGTCGAATGCAGCCGCGCTCCAGCGGCGTTCGACCGCTCGGTGCAGTGATCGGTCACGGTGCGCGAACACATCGGATAATCGCCGGTTGCGGGCACCGCTGCGTCGGTCGGCATCGCGCCGCTGTTGTTGGCCGAAGTGGTGGCCGCGGTATCCGAATTCATCGACGGATCGGGCGCTGTCGTTGGTGCCGGCTCCGGCGTCGTCGTCTGCGCGAGGGCCGGGGTGGAAAAGGCTGCGGCAATCGCGGCGATCATGATCATCTTCATCGGGCTTCTCCTACGAAAGTCAGCAACACAGGCTGCTCGCGTCATCAAACGCCCATCGCCGGGGATGGGTCCCGATTTTGTTTACGCTCCCGAATCGAGTGCATATCCCGCCGACCTCACGGTGCGGATGATGTCGGGCCGGTCGCCATTGTTGATCGCCTTGCGCAGGCGGCGGATATGGACGTCGACGGTGCGGCTTTCGATGTCCGAATCATGCCCCCAGACCGCATCGAGCAGCCGCTCGCGCGAGAACACCCAGCCCGGATGTTCGAGGAAATGTTTGAGCAGCCGGAATTCGGTGGGGCCAAGCGGCACGACCTCGCCCGAGCGGCGAACCTTGTGGCCAACGGTGTCCATCTCGATATCGGCATAGGTCAGCTGTTCGCCGGCCAGCGCGGGCCGCACGCGGCGCAGCACAGCGCCGACGCGCGCGACCAGCTCGCGCGGCGAAAACGGCTTGGTTACATAATCGTCGGCGCCGGTTTCGAGCCCGCGCACCCGGTCTTCCTCCTCGCCGCGCGCCGTCAGCATGATGATCGGCACGTTCGCCGTTTCGGGCATCCGGCGCAGGCGGCGGCACACTTCGATCCCCGAAAGTCCCTCGACCATCCAGTCGAGCAGGACGATATCGGGCGTTGCCTCCTTGGCGAGCAGCAGGGCTTCCTCGCCATCGGGGGTTTGCTGGACGTCGAAATCCTCGCGCTTGAAATGCCAGGTCAGCAATTCGGCGAGCGCTGCATCGTCTTCCACCAGCAGCATTTTTGCGCGTGCCATCATCTTTCTCCGTCAGTGGATTTGGGCAGCGCCGCGTTCGCGCTCCCCCATGTGAACACCCGTCGCGGCGTAATAGACCATCTCTGCAACGTTGGTCGCGTGATCGCCCACCCGCTCCAAATTCTTGGCAATGAACAACAAATGCGCGACCTGGCCGATGCTCGCGGGGTTTTCCATCATGTAGGTCACGAGCACGCGGAACAGGCTGTTGTAGAAATCATCGACCGCGCGGTCGCTGTCGCACACCATGATCGCAGCTTCGGCATCGCGCGCGGCAAACGCGTCGAGCACGTCATGCACCATCTTGCTCGCCATCACCGCCATGGCGGGCAACACCGATAACGGCTCGATGCTGCCATGATCCTCGATCGCCGACACGCGGCGGGCGATGTTCTTTGCATAATCGCCGATCCGTTCGAGCACGCCGGCGATCTTCAACGCCGCGACGACTTCGCGCAGATCATTGGCGAGCGGCGCACGCAGCGCGATCAGCTGCACGGCAAGCCGCTCGACCTCCATCTCGATCGCGTCGATTTGTTTGTCGCCGGCGATGATCGCTTCGGCCGCTTCCAGATCGTGACGTTTCAGCGCTTCCATCGACGCAATGATCGCCTGTTCGGCAAGCCCGCCCATCTGCGCGATCAGCCCGCGCAGTTCCCCGATATCTTCGTCAAATGCCTTTACCGTATGCTCGACCAATGTCTGTCCTGTCCGATGATGATCCTCAGCCGTAGCGGCCGGTGATATAGTCCTTGGTGCGCTCCTGGCGCGGGTTCGTGAAAATGTCCGACGTCGCGCCATATTCGATCAGCTGGCCGAGATGGAAAAACGCCGTCCGCTGCGAAACGCGCGCCGCCTGTTGCATGTTGTGCGTGACGATGACGATCGCGTAGCGGCCCTTCAGCTCGTGGATCAGCTCCTCGATCTTCGCCGTCGCGATCGGGTCGAGCGCGCTGCACGGCTCATCCATCAGGATCACCTCGGGATCGACGGCGATCGCACGCGCAATGCACAAACGCTGCTGCTGACCGCCCGAGAGCGCAGTGCCGCTGTCGCTCAGCCGGTCCTTCACCTCTTCCCACAGCCCCGCCCTCCGCAGCGACTGTTCGACAGCGGCATCGAGCTGCGCCTTGGACGCGGCAAGCCCGTGGATACGCGGGCCATAAGCGACGTTCTCGTAAATCGACTTGGGGAACGGATTTGGCTTCTGAAACACCATGCCGACGCGCGCGCGCAGTTGCACCACGTCCATGTCGGCGGCGTAGATATCCTCACCGTCGAGCCGGATATCGCCCGATACCCGTGCGATCGGGATGGTGTCGTTCATGCGGTTGAGCGTGCGCAGAAAAGTCGATTTGCCGCAGCCCGACGGGCCGATGAAGGCGGTGACGTGGTCCATATCGACATCGATCGACACGTCGTCGATCGCCTGTTTCGCGCCATAGAAGACGTTGACGTGATGCGCCGTCATCTTGGGGGCATGATTGGATCGGGGCGCGTCGAAATCGGTCATTACCAGCGGGTCTCGAATTTGTTGCGGAGATAGATGGCAAAGCCGTTCATCGCGAGCAGGAACACCAGCAGCACGATGATCGCGGCACTGGTTTTCTCGACAAAGCCCCGGCTCACCTCGTCTGACCAGAGG
Organism: Sphingomonadales bacterium; assembly: GCA_038230675.1. Taxonomy (GTDB): domain Bacteria; phylum Pseudomonadota; class Alphaproteobacteria; order Sphingomonadales; family Sphingomonadaceae; genus Sphingomonas. The sequence continues at coordinate 44,403 of JBBRMV010000016.1, forward strand.
AAGATCTGCACCGGCAGCACTGTCGCCGGATCGGTCAGGCTGCCGGGCGGTGTCGCGATGAAGGCGCGCATGCCGATCATCAACAGCGGCGCCGTTTCGCCAAGCGCACGGGCCATGCCGATGATCGTGCCGGTCAGGATGCCGGGCATCGCCAGCGGCAATACGTGGTGGAAAACGACCTGAACCGGGCTCGCGCCGACGCCCAGTGCCGCGTCACGGATCGAGGGCGGCACCGATTTGATCGCGTTCCTGCCCGCAATCACGATCACCGGCATCGTCATCAGCGCCAGCGTCAACCCGCCGACGATCGAGGCCGAGCGCGGCAGATGGAAGGTATTGAGGAACACCGCGAGCCCGAGCAGCCCGAAGATGATCGAGGGCACCGCCGCCAGATTATTGATGGAGACCTCGATCAGGTCGGTCAGCCGGTTATGCGGCGCATATTCCTCGAGATAAAGCGCCGACAAGACGCCGATCGGAAAGGCGAGCAGCAACGTGACGATCATCGTGAAAATAGAGCCCTTGATCGCGCCCCAGATGCCGGCGGTCGTCGGGTCGGTCGAATCGGCGTCGGTGAGGAAGCCGCTGTTGAACGCGGTGTGGAGCCGCCCTTCGGCGCGGAGGCGGGCAACGAGCGCGCGCGCGGCGGGGGTGCCACCGCCCTTGGCCGCGCTGTCGATCTCGGTAGAGGCCGGAACGTCGATCGTCGCGCGACCCCGGATCAATGTCGGATCGGCCTTTATGCGATCCCGCACGCGCAGCCATGCGCCGTCGGACAGCAGCGCCGGGCCGGCGGGACCATAAGCGATGCTCGCGGCTGCCGTCGTCGCATCCGCCAGCCCGGCGCCGGCAAGCGCAAGATCGGCGCCCTTGTCTTGCAGCCGGGCGGGATCGAGCGTCAGCCCGGCACGCGGAAAATCGATCGGCAGGGCGATCTGCGTCTGGGTGAACCCCTGCAGGCCGTTGATGAGCATCGTCACCAGCAACACTGCCAGAAAGCCCGCCGACATGACCACCGCTGCCAGCCCGAACCGCCGGAAACGGCGCTCTGCAGCATAGCGCTTGCGGATGCGGCGCTGCATCGTGTTCGCGCGCCAGGCGGTCGGCGCGCGCTCAGGCGGCTCGGCGAGGCCGACCGGCGCCTGCGGGACGATGCTGTTACTCATAGGCTTCGCGGTAGCGTTTCACGACCGTCAGCGCGACGACGTTGAGCAACAAGGTGATGACGAACAATGTCAGCCCCAGCGCGAACGCGGCCAGCGTCTTGGGGCTGTCGAACTCCGCCTCGCCGGTCAGCAGATCGACGATTTGCTTGGTTACCGTCGTCGCGCTGGCCAGCGGGTTGAGCGTGAGCGTTGCAATGCCCGATGCCGCCATCACGACGATCATCGTTTCACCGATCGCGCGGCTGACCGCGAGCAGCACGCCACCGACGACACCGGGAAGCGCGGCGGGCAGCAACACCCGACTGATCGTTTCGGACGTGGTCGCGCCCATCGCCAGCGATCCGTCACGCATCGATGCGGGGACGGCAGCGATCGAATCGTCCGCCATCGAGGAGACGAACGGGATGATCATCACCCCCATCACCAGCCCGGCGGCGAGCGCGCTTTCCGAACTCGCCCATTTGATGCCGACCGCAACGGCGGCATCGCGCACCGCGGGCGCCACCGTCAGCGCGGCAAAATAGCCATAAACCACGGTCGGCACGCCGGCGAGTACCTCGAGGATGGGTTTCATCCAGCGACGCACGCCCGGCCGCGCATATTGAGTAAGGTAGATCGCGCTCATCAGGCCAAACGGAATCGCGACGATCATCGCAATCACTGCGCCGATGAAGAAGGTGCCCCAGAACAGCGGCACCGCGCCGAGCGAGGCGCCCGGATCGCGCGAGTCGATGATCTGCGGGCTCCAATGTGTGCCGGTAAGGAAGTCGATTGCCGGCACCATCTGAAAGAAGCGCCAGGACTCATAGAGCAACGAGGCGACGATCCCGACCGTTGTCAGGATGGCGATCAGCGACGCCGCAAGCAGCAACAGCATCACCACCCGTTCTATCCGCGTGCGCGCGCGAAAATCGGGTTTGACCTGCAAATAGGCATAGGCGCCGGCGGCCATCGCCAGGATCAGCGCGACGGTTGCGCCGATCCAGTCGTACCGGCTTTGCGCCGCGGCATATGCCGGCGCGAGCAATTGTGCCTGCGGGTTGAAAGCGACCCGGCTGCCCCCCTGGGCAAGCGTGCGTGCTTCGGTAAGCACGGCGGCGCGTTCAAAACCGGCGGGCGGCAACGAGGCGGCGGCGGGCGTGCGCATTACCTGGTCGGTCACCAATGCCGGCGTGACGAAGGCCCACACCGTGAGAAACAGCAATGCGGGTATCGTCACCCACATCGCCACATAGGTGCCATGGTGCGACGGCAGCGAGCTGAACCGCCGGCTGCTGCCCCGGCGAAAACCAACCGCGCGCACACGCGCCGTCAGCCAGCCGATAAGACCGAGACCGGCAATCACGAATAGAAGGGCAATGGTCGACAAGGATTAGGATACTTCAATTAATGCCGGCCCGGGCTCGCGCTGCAACGACGCGCCAGTCCGGGTCGGGTGGTTTTGACGAAATGGGTCAGTTGAGCCCGGTGCCGGACATTGTTGTTCCATCCGCGATGATTTTTGCCGAGGCGTCGCGAATTGCCTGCGGGGCCGCGATCAGCCCACGCTTGACCAGAGGACCACCCGGCGCCCAGGCGGCGACATAGGCATCGAGAAATTTTTGCAGGCCCGGAATGGCGCTGAGATGCGCCTTCTTCACATAAAGATATAATGGCCGCGCACCGGGATAGAAGCCGGTGGCAATCGTTTCATAGGTTGGCTCGACGCCGCTGATCGGAATGCCGTTCAGATTGGCGGCATTTTCCTCGAGATAGCTATAGCCGAAAACGCCGATCGCGTTGGGGTTCGACTGCAGCTTCTGGACGATCAGATTGTCGTTTTCACCGGCATCGACATAAGGCCCATCGTCGCGAACCTGGGTGCAGACCTTGGCATAATCGTCCGGCTTCTTGTCCTTGAGCGCGAGGCTGTCGGGATAAATCGCGGCGCAGCCCCGCGCGAGGATGAGTTCGGCGAGCGCATCGCGCGTGCCGCTGGTCGATGGCGGGCCATAAACCTGGATCGGGATCGCCGGGAGCGCGGGATTGACGTCTTTCCAGGTTTTTGCCGTGTTGGCCCCCCCCTTGGGATTGGCGGCGAGCGCTAGATAGATGTCGACCGGGCTCAATTGAAGCTTGGGTCCGCTATTCGATTCGGCAAAGGCGATGCCATCGATGCCGACCTGGATTTCCATGATCCGATCGACGCCGTTTTCGCTGCAGGTCTTGAACTCGGAAGCCTTCATCCGCCGTGACGCGTCCTCGATGTCGGGATGCTGCGCGCCGACGCCGCCGCAGAACAGCTTCATGCCCGCACCCGTGCCGGTCGATTCGATAACGGGCGCCTTCATGCCCGGATTTTTGTTCACGAACTGCTCGGCCACAAGCGTCGTGAATGGATAAACCGTTGACGATCCAACGACCTTGATCTGATCGCGCGAGCCTGCGCCACCGCCATTGGCCTGATCGTTACACCCCGCGAGCATGACGATGCCAGCCGCGGCAAGAGCGATTGTGAGTCGCATGTGCTTCCCTCCTCTAGGAACCGTTTCCCCGGAGAGGAGCGGCTATCACCCGGAAGCACGTGGCTGTGTGACCGTCTCGTTACTGTTTGATGACAGCGCCCCCTTTGGCACCTCGAAAGCAGGCGCGCCGCCGGGTGAAGCCGCCGGCAGCAGGATGGACGCCGTGGTCCCCTTGCCGACGACACTGTTGATATCGAGCCGACCGCGATGCCGCTCGACGATGTGCTTGACGATCGCCAGACCAAGCCCGGTGCCGCCAAGCGCGCGGCTGCGACCGGCGTCGACGCGGTAGAATCGCTCGGTCAGCCGGGGAAGGTGTTCGGGCGCGATACCCTCGCCTTCATCGCTCACGCTGATCCGCACCATGCCCGTCTGATCGCGCCACAGCCGAGTGATGATGGGCGTCCCCGGGCGGCCATATTTCATCGCGTTGCCGATCAGATTGTGAAGCACCTGCGAAAGTTGCGCACGGTCGCCGGCAACCAGCGGCAGATCATCATCGATGTCGCTGATCAGATCATCACCACGGGTGTCGTGACTATCGACGAGTTCGCCGTGCACCTCGTCCATCAACGCAGCGAGATCGATCTCCCGAGAGGGCAGGCGATATTTCTCCGCTTCGATCCGCGACAGCGAGATGAGGTCCTCCACCAGCCGCTGCATCCGCCGCGCCTCGTCGAACATCACCTTCAGAAACCGCGCGCGGACATCGGCATCGCCGCCGGCCTTGTCGTCGCTCAGCGTTTCGACAAATCCCAGGATCGACGCAAGCGGCGTGCGCAGTTCATGGCTGGCATTGGCGACGAAATCCACCCGCATCCGTTCTGCTGCATAGCTGCCCGTCTGATCGATCAGGTGGACGACGCGGCGCTTGTCGCTCATCGTCGTCACCCGCATTTCCCAGCGTTGATCAAGCGTGCCGAGCCCGACAAGGTTGATCGGCTCGGCTGGAGTGGCGCGGGGATTGGTCAGCCGCTCGGCGGCTGCCGGATGGCGGATCGCCAGCCGCACATCCTCGCCGACGATATGCCCGCCCAGCAGTCCCTTCGCCGCGCGGTTGGCATGCGCCACCCGGCCTTCGGTCACGATCAGGATCGGCTCGACGATCGACGCGATGACCTCATCTATGCCGACAGGGCCTGGCCGGTCGGCGGGTTCGGCCACGACCGATTCGGCCTCTGGATGGACCTCGCCGGTTCCAGCCGCCACCAGCACCGCGGCAATACCGCCGACCAGCACCATCAGCATGCTCTGCAGATCCCGGACGAGCAGCCAATCCGCCACCGCTGCGACGATGATGATCGCAATCGCGGTCAGCGTGCGGAATCCAAACGGGTGTGGCATCCCCCCGATCTAGCGCAAAGTGCCCGTCCGGGCGATAGCCGAGCGCAGCGATTTGGCTCGCGGCTGTTCACTTCGTCGGCACAAGCGTATCAGGCCGCCAAGGGAGAGCGGCATGCGCCACATCGCGGTGATCGGATCGGGGCCAGCCGGATATTATACCGCAGAAGCATGCCAGAAGGCGTTCGGCGACGATGTGCTGGTCGACATACTTGATCGGCTGCCGGTGCCCTACGGCCTGATCCGCTTCGGCGTCGCGCCTGACCATCAGTCGATCAAGGCGGTGATGCGACGTTATGAGGCGGTGGCGCTCGGTGCAGGCGTTCGTTTTGTCGGCAACGTCATGGTCGGGCGCGATGTAAGCATTGCCGAGCTGAGCGCGCTTTACGATGCGGTTGTGCTGGCGACGGGCGCGCCGGCCGATCGTCCGCTCGATATTCCCGGCGCCGATCTGCCCGGGGTGATCGGATCGGCGGCGTTTGTCGGCTGGTATAATGGCCATCCCGATTTTGCCGATCTCGCGCCGCCGCTGGGTGGCGCTTCGGCAGTGGTGATCGGTGTCGGCAATGTGGCGCTCGACGTCGCGCGGATTCTGGCGAAGAGCGAGGCCGAATTCGCCGGCTCCGATATCGCCGCGCACGCGCTGGCGGCACTGCGATCCTCGGCGATACGCACGATCACGATCCTTGGCCGGCGCGGACCCCACCAGATCGCGATGACACCAAAGGAACTTGGCGAGCTCGACCATCTGTCGCGCGCGGTGCCGCATGTCGATCCAACCGACCTGCCGGCGATCGCGACCGACGATGTGCTCGATCCGGGCCAGCGCAAGTCGGTGTCGCACCTGCGCGATTTTGCGGCGCATGAGGCGCCTGGCGAAGTCGCCGTTGATTTCGATTTCTTCGCGTCACCCGTCGCCGTCGAGGGGGCAGGGCATGCCGAGCGCGTCATCGTCGAGCGCACTGCGATCGATGCGAGCGGCGACGTGGTGGGAACCGGCTTCACCTATGCTGTCCCTGCGAGCCTGGTCATCAGCTGCATCGGGTATCGAACGCCGCCGATCGAGGGTGTCCCGTACGACACGGTCCGCGGGCGTTTCGCGAATGATGCGGGAAGGATTTCGCCGGGGCTGTATGCCGTCGGCTGGGCACGGCGCGGACCGAGCGGAACAATCGGCACCAATCGTCCCGATGGCTATGCCGTCGTCGAACAGATTGCCGCTGATCTACCGGCGAAATCGGTGAAGGCCGGCCGGGTCGGGCTCGATGCACTGCTGTCCGCTCGCGCGGTCGATGTCGTCACCTTTCGCGACTGGCAGCGGATCGAGGCAGCCGAGATCGCACGGGCCCGCGAAGGATCACCAAGGGAGAAATTCACGACAATCGCCGATATGCTGGCAGCGCTCGCTGGATGAGAAATGCGCCGGCGCGGGCGCTTGCGCAGCTTCATCGCCATTAGTATACGCGCCGCTTCCAAGCGTAACCGGATCGGTGGGAACACCCCCGTCCGACACTCCGTCGGGGAGTAGCTCAGCCTGGTAGAGCACTGCCTTCGGGAGGCAGGGGCCGGAGGTTCGAATCCTCTCTTCCCGACCATCGCGCCGCCGAGCATCTGCCGCCCCCTTAATGTGACAATTCGACGCGTTCCAACGTCAGAATCGATCAGTTCGACAAATTTAAGCGATTGGACACATCGATGGTGGCCCGCCATGGGTGAGGGGCAATGTCGGTACCGATCAGGCGTCCGGCCCCCAAATTCAACCAGAACCAAGATGGAGGATGTATGAACGTCGAGAGCCAATGCCCGATGAATGGCGGCGCCGTGGACGGCCGTGCCGTCTTGTTCGAGATGACCAACCGCCTCTGGTGGCCCAATAATCTCGACCTGACCGTGCTCCACCAGAATTCGCCGGCTGCCGATCCGATGGACGCCGATTTCGATTATGCTGAGGAATTCAAGAAGCTCGATCTCGCCGCGCTGAAGGCAGACATCTTCGCGCTGATGACCGAGTCGCAGGATTGGTGGCCGGCCGATTACGGGCATTACGGTCCGTTCTTCATCCGCATGGCGTGGCATGCCGCCGGCACCTACCGGATCGGCGATGGCCGCGGTGGTGCGGGATCGGGTCAACAGCGTTTCGCGCCGCTCAATAGCTGGCCGGACAACGCCAATCTCGACAAGGCGCGGCTGCTGCTGTGGCCGATCAAGCAGAAATATGGCCGGGCGATTTCCTGGGCCGATCTGCTGGTGCTCGCGGGCAATTGCGCGATCGAATCGATGGGCGGCGAGACGGCCGGCTTCGGTGGCGGTCGCGTCGATGTCTGGGAGCCCGAAACCGACGTGAACTGGGGCCCCGAGCGCGAATGGCTTGGCGGCGACAAGCGCTATACGGGCGAGCGCGATCTCGCCAATCCGCTTGCGGCGGTCCAGATGGGGCTGATCTACGTCAATCCCGAAGGGCCTGAGGGCAACCCCGATCCGTTGAAATCGGCGCATGATATCCGCGAAACCTTCGCGCGGATGGCGATGAACGACGAGGAAACCGTCGCGCTGATCGCTGGCGGCCACACCTTTGGCAAAACCCACGGCGCCGGCGTTCCCGACGATTATGTCGGGCCAGAGCCGGAGGGCGCGCCGATCGAGCAGCAGGGCCTTGGCTGGGCGAACAGCCTGGGCAGCGGCAACGGCGTCAACACCATCACCAGCGGTCTCGAAGGCGCCTGGACGCAGGAGCCGACCAAGTGGACGAACCTGTATTTCAAGAACATGTTCGAGTTCGACTGGGAATTGACGCGTAGCCCGGCAGGTGCCCAGCAATGGACGCCGAAAAACCCCGAAGCGCAGGGCGCCGTGCCCGACGCGCATGACCCGTCACGGCGCCACGCGCCGATGATGCTGACGACCGATCTCGCGCTCAAGTTCGACCCGGCCTATGCGCCGATCTCGCGGCATTTCTACGAGAACCCGGACGCGTTGAAAAAGGCGTTTGCCGAGGCGTGGTACAAGCTGACCCACCGCGACATGGGGCCGCACACCCGCATGCTTGGCGCCGAAGTCCCCGCCGAGCCGCGCATCTGGCAGGATCCGGTCCCGGCGGTCGATCATCCGCTGATCGACGATGCCGATATCGCGTCGTTGAAGGCGAAGATCCTCGGTTCGGGCCTGTCGGTGTCGCGTCTGGTCGCGACGGCTTGGGCGTCCGCGTCGACCTTCCGCTGCACCGATCTGCGCGGCGGTGCCAATGGCGCGCGCATCCGGCTCGCCCCACAAAAGGACTGGGCGGTCAACGAGCCCGCCGAACTCGCCAAGGCGCTGTCGACGTTTGAGGGCATCCAGGCGGCGTTCAATGGTGCCGGCGCGAAGAAGGTGTCGATCGCCGATCTGATCGTGCTTGGCGGTTGTGCCGCGGTTGAAGCGGCAGCGAAGGCGGCGGGACATGACATTGTTGTGCCCTTCACGCCGGGCCGCGCGGACGCTTCGCCAGAGGACACCGATGCGCATTCGTTCGAGCCGCTCGAGCCCAAGGTGGATGGTTTCCGCAACTTTGCGAGTGTTCAGACGGTTTGGTCGGCAGAGGAAATGCTGGTCGATCGCGCCTGCCTGCTGGGGCTGACCGCGCCCGAAATGACGGTGCTGGTCGGGGGACTGCGTGTGCTTGGCGCCAATGTCGGCGGGGCGACCCACGGCGTGTTCACCGATCGTCCGGGCACGCTGACCAACGACTTCTTCGTCAACCTGCTGAAGGCCAGCATGACGATGAAATGGACCGAAAACGAGGGCGACATCTTCGTCGCGACCGATCGCAAGACCGGCGAGAACAAGTGGACGGGCACGCGCGTCGACCTGATCTTCGGCTCGAACTCGCAACTCCGCGCGCTGTCGGAAGCCTATGCGACCGACGATGCCAAGGGCGCGTTCGTCAAGGCGTTCGTAAAGGCCTGGACCAAGGTGATGAACGCCGATCGCTTCGATCTGGCGTGAGCCATACCACCCTCTCCCCTGGCGGGGAGAGGGCTCTTCCTCATTGGGGTCAAAAGCCCGTTGGTGGATCAAGAACCCTTTCGAGACTCATTCCGTAAGCAAAACACGTCGTTTTGTGTCCCCGCGAAGGCGGGGACCCAGACTGGGCTCCCGCCTTCGCGGGAGCACAATGGGTTCAGGGCTGCGAATTGCCCAACACGCCCTGACGGTCCCCCTACCGAAAATCCATCCACTCGCCTTCGCCGCCGATCGGGTCGCCCGGCGGTACGCGGGTGGCGCGCGGCAGTTCCGTGCCGAGCTGTTCGCGCAGACGCGGATCGAGCAATTGCCGGGAAAGGCTCGCCGCCCAGGCTTGCGTCGCGGGGGTGCCGCCCTTGCGCGCCGCGAGCGCGGTGCCGATGCGCTGCAGACGATCGTCGAGCGCGGCGGCGACTTCGGGGGGTGTTCCGCTCCGCCGCGTGACCTGCGCCATCGTCACGATCGCGCGGTAGCCGATGCGCCGCGCGATCGGGTCGGGTTGATCGGGCAATACCGCCGCGATCAGCCGATCCAGCAATTCCTGCAACCCCAGCGTCTGCGCATCGATATTATGCTGCAGGAAAACGCGGTGAAGCCGCTGCGGCGCGAGCAATGTCGACAGCGTGATCGTCGCGGCGGCGTCGGCCGCGGCGAGCGGATCGAACACCGGGCCGCCGGCGGTCTGGATCAGCTCGATGTCATATTGCCGATTGCGACTGCCGTTGTTGGCGGCGGACAGCAACGGCAACAGCTTGTCGGGCACGTGCAGCGCATCGGGCGTTATCGTCGCCAGCACGGCGTCGAGCGCGGCGCGCTGCCTTGCGGCGGGGGCGGGGAGGGCGTTTTCCTGCCCGTCGCCCTCGACCGCATAGCTGAACCCGACCCCGCCGATCGATTTCGCGGCGGAGACCAGCTGATAGCGGTGCAGCAGCCATATCGGCACGAAGCGCCGACGCAATTCCGCAACCGGCTCCCCGGGCGACAACGCCTTTTGCCCGAAATCGGCGATCGCCGCGCGGCGCACGTCCATCAGCCGGGTCAGTTCGGCAATCTGGTCAGCGCCATCGTCCCACAGCCCGCCAAATGGCTGCGCCGTATCGGGCGCGCGGGCGTTGTCATCGGGCACGAAACGCATGCCGGCGGCAACCACCGTGCGGGCCTTTGCCACCGCGGCCGCCTGCGGATCACCGCTTGTCGGCTCGCCGTATAGCCAGTCGACGGTCGCATAATCCCATTTGCCGACACCGACCCCGTAGGCATCGGACAGATCGGGATGGCCATCGACCAGCCCGATACGCGGTGCGGGATAATCCATCACCGAGGCGCGCTCTTGCGTGGAGGCGGCAAAATTATGCGCAAAGCCAAGCGCGTGGCCGACTTCATGCGCCGCCAGCTGCCGCATCCGCGCAAGCGCCACCTGTACCGGATCGTTCGGTCCGCCCTTGCCCGTCTTGTCAGCGCCGACCAGCGCCTTGAAGATCTGGATGTCCTGGCGAATCCGAAGCGACCCAAGCACGACCATGCCCTTGACGATCTCCCCGGTGCGCGGATCGACGATCTCCTGGCCGTAGGACCAGCCGCGCGTCGCCCGGTCATCCCAGTTGACGACGTTGTAGCGGATATCGAGCGGGTCGGCGCCCGCCGGCAAAGGCTCGGCGCGGAAGGCATCGATATAGCCCGCCGCCTCGAACGCTTTCGCCCACCAGTTGACGCCTTCGACGAGCGCCGCCCGGATCGGTTCGGGGGTGTCGCGATCGATGTAGAAGATGATCGGTTTCTTCACCCGCGACACCGGGCTGGCGGGATCGACCTTGTCGAGCCGGAAGCGGTTGGCGTAATCGCTGACGACATCGCGACCGAGCGGTGTGCCGAACTGCACTGTCTGCGTCGAAAATCCGCCGACACGCGGATCGAACAGTCGCGGCGTAAACCCCGCCGCCGGGAGCCGGACGAAGCTGTGGTGGACGGTGAAGCTAACGCGCTGCGCATCGGGCGCGATATTCGCCACCTCGTCGCCCGGGCTGTCGGAGGCATAGGTCTGGCGCGCGTCGATCTCGATATTGTCGGGAAAGACTTTCACCGAAGTCGGATCGGCCGCGCTCAGGCCCGGCTCGAGCCGAAACCCCTTGCCCGCTCCCTGCGGTGCTTCGCCTGTGCCGAAATTGTCGCCCGACTGGCTGAGCGACTGGGCGATACCGAGCGCGTCGGCGGTCAGAAAACTCGCGATATCGATGACGAGGCTGCCATCGGGCCTGGTTTCGACGATGTCGCCCATCCACACTGTGGAGGTCACGAAATCCGCGTTGCCCGCACCACTGACGGCGGTGCCGCCCGCCTTGATGAAGCGTGGATTTTCAAAGCTGATCGCGATCTTCTTGCCCAATTGGCGAAAGGCGATGATCTGGGTGTCGCCGGTCCGGCCACGGTCGAGATAGGTGGGCGCCGCGCCCAACCCCGTCCGCAGCGCGACCGCATAGAGCATCCGCGCCGACACCCCGTCGTCGCCCGCCGGCGGCAGCGTGACGAGGATACGCCCGCTCGCCTTTTCGGCCTGAACATTGAACAGGGCCGGGGTACAACTGGGCGCCACGCACCGGTTCGCCGCGGGCGCGGTCGCGGCCGCGAGCGGGGCGGCGGCGGTTAGCGCCAACAGGGCAACGCCGGTCTTCAAATGATGCATGTCGTTTCCGTCCCCAAGCTGTCGGGGCAGCATGACGCCGCCGCGCGCGCCACGCAACATGCAGTGTCTGGCCCCAACAGCGCCCACCAAGGGCTGCGCGATTCGCCGCGACTCGCGGTGACTCCTAGGTTTCTGTGGACGCGAGTCAGCCGAGTCGATAAGAAGCGGTTAACCATAACGGTCATGGATATGACGATCGCGCCCTGGTTTCTGCTTGCCGTCCTGGCCAATTTCTCGGGCTACGTCGTCTATATGACGGGGCTGCGGCGCGAACTCGTCCAGCCGAACCGGGCCTCGTGGCTGATCTGGAGCGCGGCGGTGCTGGTGGAGGCGAGCACCTATGCCGCGGTCAATCCCGGCGCTCAACAGAGCATCGTCTTCCTCATTTCGGCGGCTGCATGCATTATCGTCACGATCGGCATCTGGCAGCGATCCGAATGGAGCATGCCGACCCGCAGCGAAACGATCTGCATGGCCACCTGCCTGGCCGCGCTGCTACTGTGGCTCGCGTTCCGGTCGGCATTCTGGGCGCACATGCTCGTCGTCGTCGCGGTGCCGATCAGCTTCTGGCCGACCTGGGAAAGCGTGCAGCAGGATCGCAATCGTGAGCGGTCACCGGCCTGGGGGCTGTGGACGGTCGGCGATCTTGCCACCCTGCTCGTGGCGTCGCGTACTGGTGGCGTCGATATCGGCAGCTATGCCTATATTCTCGTCGAACTCGCCTGCCATGCTAGCGTCTGGTTCATGATCGGCCTTGCGACGATCAACCCCTTGCGCTCGCTCGGTTTCCGCGACGGGCGCTTTTACGTGCTGGATGCATATCGGCCGGCCGCCAACCTGTTTTCGATCGGCGAAAGCCATCTCGGCAAGGCTGTTTATGCAGCCGAAGGGTTTGCCGAAGGGGCAACGATCGTCAAATTTACCGGCCGACGGTTTCGCGCCGATCAGGTGCCGAGCCTGATGCGCGGCGGCAGCGACCGTTTCGTGCAGGTAACGCCCGATCATTATATGGGTCCATCGGGGCGGATCGACGATCTGATCAATCACAGCTGTTCACCCAATGCGGGTCTGCGTTTTACACCCGAAGGCGTTTTCCTCGTCGCGATCAAGCCGATCGGCCGTGGCGAGGAGATCAGCTGGGATTATTCGACGACGCTGACCGAGAGCAACTGGCACATGATCTGCCAGTGTCGCAGCCCCGACTGTCGAAGGGTGATCGGCAATTTCGAGACGCTGGCGCCCGAGCGGCAGGAATGGTTTCGCGCGCGCAACCTCGTCGCGCCGTATCTGCGTCGCCGTGATGATATGACGGGCAAGAGCGTCCCGCCGGAGGTTCGGCTAGGAACGGGCTGAACGCATCAGGCGGCGATGCTGCGGCCGAATGCTTCGGCCGGGCCGGCCTTCAGAGTCAGGATCGCCACCGCACCCTGACCCTTGCCGCCACTTTCGAGGCGCAGCGCACCCTCCATCGCGTTCATCGAATTCGCGCACCAATGCAGGCCGAGCCCGCCCGATTTATGCTCGCGCGTCGAATAGCCGCGCTGAAAAAGCGTGGCGCCGACTTCGGGTGAAAAACCCTCGCCATCGTCATGGATCGCAATCGAGATCGCGCCCTCGCGCTCTTCGACGACGACGGTGATGCTGCCGCTGTTCGTGCCCTTCGCCGCGATCGCCTCGGCCGCATTGCCGAAAAGATTGCCGATCACCTGGCTCAGGATCAGACGATTGGCCATCACCGGCCAGGGCTGCGCAGGAAAGCTGAAGGCAATCGACAGATCGCCCGAATAGCGCGCGATGGTGGCGTTCTGGGCAATGATTTCGGTCGCGTCGCAAACCGCGAGCGGTGGGCGTTCATGTGCCTGTGCCTGCTGCGTGCCGATGATCTCGAGCACATGCTGCATTGCCTCTCGCCCGGTCTGGAGCTGACGACGACGCTCGCCGCGTTCGGTTTCTTCCGCTTCGACCGCAGCCGCAACGAAGGCGGCGAGCTTCTGGCGACGTGCGGCCGGAATATCTTCGCGCGCGAGTTCACCGATTGCGCGGTCGATCATCGCGCGGTCGGTCGCTGGCTGTTCGGCGATGCCGCGCGACAGGATCGTGCTGATCGGATTGAGGGCGTTACGGACATTGTGCATCACCGCGACCGCGCTCTCGGTCTTGCCGAGCGCAAAGCTTTGCACTTCAAGCTGTTCGCGCAAATCCTTCAGCTGGCGCAGCATCGAATTGAAGCTGCGACCGAGCGAGCCGATCTCGTCGCGGCGATCATCCTCGGCCAGCAGACCGAGCGATCCCGATGCGGTAACGACCTGCATATGTCGCTCCACCCGGTTGAGCGGGCTGAGCACCAGCCGCGCGATCATCCGCCGCAGCACGATCAGCAGGATGCCCAACAGGATCGTGGACCCGGCAATGGCAAAAACGAGCATTCGCTGGCCAAGCGTCGATACGTCGCGCGGCACCTCGAAGCTGACGCTGGCGACACCATGATCGCCGGCGCCACGGATCGGCACCGCAATCGTCATCTTGGACTGGCCGGGCGTGATGACCTCATGATCCGCCATGTTGGCAAGATCGAGCCGTGCCTTTAGCTGGAGCAGGCCCGAGAGCTGCTTCGACGTGATCTGGCGGACCATCATCACGAAACCTCGCGGGCTACCGCTGCCGTCGCTCCGCCGGACCTGCGCCACACCGACCGCAGCAACGATCGGCCCGAGCCTTGAATAAAATGCCGCCGAGCTGCGCCCGCCGAGTGCCTTGTTGAAATCGATCTTGCCGATCTGTTCGATCAGCCTGGCGCGCATCCCGGCCTGGTCCGCCTGCGTCGTCAGGTCGAGCCAGCGCGCGATGACGATGTGCCCGTCATTGCCGATATAGGCCATGCCGTTGACGTCGAGATTGGACATCGCCAGCGTCGAGAAGCTCTCCTTCTCGAACTTCTGAGACGGATTTGCCATATACTCATAGCTCGAATTCCAGTCGCCATAATCGCGCACCGTCGTTTCGACCTTGGAGATATATTCGCCGAGCGCGGCCCGCGTGCGCTCGACATGCGCGTTGACCGATTGTGCCTCGAGCTGGTTGAAGCTCGGCGTGATAACGCCGGCGAGCAACAGTGTGATCGCGATCGAGCCAAGCAGCCCGACAGCGGTCAGGATGAGCAACAGCTTCGCCCCAAGCGACGCCGGGGGGCGCAGCCTGTTCTTGATGAAACCGCCGGCCATCAGCCGATAGTCCCGTTCCCCACATGATAGAGCGAGGGGCCATCGCCGGGATCGTCCTTGCCCTCGATATGGCGGGCTTCGGCCATGTCACGGGCGAGCATCGCATCGACGGGACGCGAGAAGAAATAGCCCTGGAGATGCGATGCCCCGGCAAGCCGCAGCGCCTGCACCTGCGCATCGGTTTCGACGCCTTCTGCGATGACGCCCAGGCCCAGCGCGCGGCCGAGATGGATGATCGAATGGACGATCGCCGCGCTTTCGCGCTCGCGGCCCATCCCGTCGATGAAGCTGCGATCGATCTTCAGGCAATCGAGCGCGAATTTGCGGATATTGTAGAGCGATGAGTAGCCCGTGCCGAAATCGTCGAGCGCGATGCGGAAGCCCATCTGGCGAAGCTTGTACAGCGTGTCGGCGGCGCGATCGGCATCGTCGAAGATCGCGGTTTCGGTGATCTCGATCTGGACGCGGGCGGGGGAGACGCCGGCAAGCTGGACGCGCTCCATTACCCGGCCGACGAAATTCTGGCGACGGAACTGGCGCGGCGAGAAATTGACCGAGACATATTGATCGGGCCAGTTCTTCACTTCCTGAAGCGCCTGGTCGAGCACCCAATCGCCGAGTTCGTGGATCAGGTTGCTCTCTTCGGCAATCGGGATGAACATGCCGGGCGAGATCGCACCATATTCCGGGCTATTCCAGCGCAGCAGTGCTTCGAACCCGATGATTTCGAGGCCTTCGCGAGCGACGATTGGCTGATAGACCAGCTTCAATTCGCCCTTGGCGATCGCCTGGCTCAGGCCGCCTTCGATCTGGCGACGGAAGCGGATGCTCTCATCCATGCTCTCGACGAATGGGCGGACGACACCGCGACCCGCGCGCTTCGCCTCGTTGAGCGCAAGATCGGCGCGGCGCATGACGTCGACCGGATCGCGAACGGGCTCCGCCTCGGTGACGACGAGCCCCATCGAGGCGCTCGCCTGGATCGAGTGACCGAACACCTTGAGCGTGACCGAGCAGGCGCGCAGCATCAGCTCGCATGCCATCACGGCGGCTTCTTCGCCCGGCGTGTCGAACAGGATGCCGAATTCGTCGCCGCCGAGCCGGGCGACCATGCCGCCTTCGGGCACCGACGCGTTAAGCAGCGCGTAAACCGCGCGGATCATCTCGTCGCCCGCCAGATGGCCGAGCGTATCGTTGACGAGCTTGAAGCGATCGAGATCGAGCATTGCGGTCGCAAAGCGTTCCTTGCCGCGCGAACGCTCGGTCAGCGCGCGCAGGAAGGCGAGGCGGTTGGGGGCTTCGGTTAGCGAATCATGGTTGGCGATATGGACCGCGTGGCTTTCATTGGCGGCAAGTTCTTGGCCCTTTTCCTCGAGCATCACGACCTGATCGGCGAGCTTCTGGCGGGCTTGCGACAGTTCGATATCGAGCTGCCAGCGACGCGACAATGCGGTCGCGGTCTGGACGACTTCGGCGACTTCAAAAGGCTTGGCGATGTAGAAGATCTTGTCGGCAGGGCCGGCGGCCTTTGAAATCTCGATCGGCGAGAAATCCGAAAAGCCCGTGACGATGACGATGTTGATGTTGGGATCGAGCTTGCGAATGCGTGTCGCAGTCTCCTTGCCGTCGATGCCCGGGGGCATCCGTACGTCGATAAAGGCAACCGCATAGGGATCGCCAGCCGCAAGCGCCTTTTCGAGCGCGGCAACGCCGTCCAGCCCCTGCATCGCGTGGGTGAGCTCGAACTCCATGTCGACATCGGCGGGCGCGGCGGCATCGCCATCATCATCATCGCCGAACAGATCGGCGGCCATCGAATTGAGCGCGCTGCTATCGGCCGCGCCGCTGGGCGCAAAGCTGTTGCGATAGCTGTCATGCATCGCCGGTTCGTCGTCGATAATCAGAATGCGCACCGGGCACCCCCATTGGCTGCGGGCGATTGTGCCCAGCGGATGATTAAGGAAGGGTTTGAAATCGGCCTGCGCCGCCCTGTTTTTAGGCGGTCTGGGCACGGGATGATGGCGATCGGCGCGGGCATGTTCGCGCGCCTGCCCCGGCCTGTCGTTTCACCCTGCTGCATGAACAATGCCGTTGCCCCTCTTCGTCTGAACGAACGAGGTAAGCGGACAGGGTAAATGCCGCGTTAAATTTGCGGGAGAATTCGTGAGGGGAGCAAGGTCGCGCCGAGCGATCCCGATCGATCGCCAAGTGCTGCCGGGACGAGATAAGTCTCCAGATCGTCGAGTTCAGCGCCGATCCGGTAATCGCCGATCGTGGCGCCAAGTGCGCTGCGGATGCGCGGCAGCAAATTTCGGCGACTGCCGCCCACGCCGCCGCCGATCAGGATCCGGCGGGGGATGCCCGTCATCACCAGCGTGTGGCAAAGCTGCGCGATCGTGTGCGCGGCGAATGCCCAAATGGGATGATCATCGGGGACGGCATCCCCAGCCATGCCCGTTCGAGCAGCGATAGCGGGTCCAGCGACCAGCCCTTCGACACAGGCGCCGTGAAAAGGACAATTGCCGGGCCAGTCGTCGCCGGCCAGGCGTTGCGGCATCATATGACCAAGCTCGGGGTGCGACATGCCCGCAATCGGCCTGCCATTGGAGATCAGCCCGACGCCCACCCCCGTTCCGATCGTGATATAGGCATGATCGGCAACGCCGCGCGCCGCACCCCAGCGGCCTTCGCCAAGCGCTGCGCCTGTCACATCGCTGTGAAAGCCCACCGGAACGCCGTAGCGCGCCTCGATCCGCCGGGCGATGTCGGTATGCGACCAGCCGGGCTTGGTGGTCGCGGTGATTGATCCGTAATCGGGTGCCGCAGGGTCGATCGCCACGGGGCCGAAGCTGGCGATGCCGATCGCGGCGAATAATCCGCGCCATTCATCGAGCACCGCTTCGATCGCGGCCAGAGTTTCCCCCGGCGTCATCGTCGGGATACGCGCCTCGCCGCGGATATCGTCTGGCCCGCCTGCGAGGACAAGGTTGCATTTGGTGCCCCCGAGCTCGACGCCCGCGATAGCAGGAGCAGGCCCGATCAGCACCATTATTCCACCGTCACCGATTTCGCCAGATTGCGCGGCTGGTCGACATCGGTGCCCTTGAACACCGCGACATGATAAGCGAGCAGCTGCACCGGCACGGCATAGACGAGTGGTGCGATCAGCGGGTGGACCTGCGGCATCTCGATCGTCGCGATTGTGTTTTCGCCTGCCTGCGCGATCCCTTCCGCATCGGAAATCAGCACCACCTGCGCGCCGCGCGCCTGCGCCTCCTGCATGTTGCTCACCGTCTTGTCGAACAGCGGGCCGGAGGGGGCGAGCACGATCAGCGGCACGCTGTCGTCGATCAGCGCGATCGGCCCGTGCTTCATCTCGCCCGATGCATAACCCTCGGCATGGATATAGCTGATCTCTTTCAGCTTCAGCGCGCCCTCAAGCGCCATCGGGTATTCGGGGCCCCTGCCAAGATACAGCACGTCGCGCGCGACCGCGATCTTTGGCGCCATCGCCTCGATTTCCTCGTCATGGCCGATCGCCCGGCTCATCGCCTCGGGCACGCTTTCCAGATGGCGGACGATCTCGGCCTCGGTGTCTTCGCTCAGCAACCCCTTGGCGCGTGCCAGATTGACCGCAAGCGCTGCCATCACCGCAAGCTGGCAAGTGAACGCCTTTGTAGACGCCACGCCGATTTCGGGGCCGGCATGCGTCGGCAGCAGCAGGTCGACCTCGCGCGCCATCGAACTGGTGGGCACGTTGATGATGCCCGCTGTGGTGAGGCCCGCCTCCTTCATGTGGCGCAGGGCCGCCAGCGTATCCGCCGTCTCCCCGCTTTGCGAGATGACGATGCCGAGCATGTCGGGGGTGAGGACGGGGTCGCGGTAACGAAACTCGCTCGCGACATCGACCTCGACCGGCACGCGCGCGAGCTGTTCGATCCAATATTTGCCGATCATCCCGACATAGCTCGCGGTGCCGCACGCAACGATCGCGACGCGCTTCACCCCGCCAAGATCGAACTCCATGTCGGGCAGCGCGACGCGGCCTTCGAGCGGGCGCAGATAGCTGCGCAGCGTTTGCGCCACCACCACGGGCTGCTCGTGGATTTCCTTGAGCATGAAGTGCCGGTAATTGCCCTTGTCCATCAACTGGCCCGACGCGCCCGAATTGACGATGGGCCGTTCGACGGGGTTGTTCTCCCGATCGAAAATCTCGACCTTTTCGCGCGACAGGACGACCCAGTCGCCTTCCTCGAGATAGGCGATCCGCTGCGTGAGGGGGGCAAGCGCGAGCGCGTCCGATCCCAGATAATTCTCGCCGTCGCCGTACCCAACCGTGAGCGGCGCACCGAGCCGCGCGCCGATCAACAGATCGGGCTCCGACTTGAACATGACACCAAGTGCAAAGGCACCGTGGAGTCGGGGCAACACGCTCGCCACCGCGTCACGCGGGGCATGGCCCCGTTCGATTTCGCGAGCGATGAGATGCGCCACCACTTCGGTATCGGTCTGGCTCAGGAACGTGCGACCCTCCGCCAGCAATTCATCGCGCAGCGGCTTGAAATTCTCGATGATGCCGTTGTGGACCAGCACGACATCCCCGACGATGTGCGGATGGGCATTGTCCTCGGTCGGCGCGCCGTGCGTCGCCCAGCGTGTGTGGGCGATGCCGCTGTCGCCGAGAAGCGGGTCCTCGACAAGCCGCTGCGCCAGGTTGCGCAGCTTGCCCTGCGCGCGGCGGCGATCGAACTGGCCGTCATGCACCGTGCAGATGCCAGCTGAATCATAGCCGCGATATTCGAGCCGCTTGAGCCCGTCGAGCAACCGATCCGCCACCGGGCCTAGCCCGAGAATCCCAACGATACCGCACATGATCTTTTCTCCGGCGCCTGCGCGTCTATTGCTTGTTTTTCTTCGCCGTCATCGCGTCGCGAAAGCGCTTTGCCCAGCCCGGTTTTTCCTGCTGTGCCGGCCGGACGAGTACCAGCGCGTCATCGCTCACATCGGCGGTCACGACCGATCCCGCGCCGACGATCGCGCCTGCGCCGATTGAAACCGGCGCAACCAGTGCCGAATTCGATCCGATAAACGCGCCCGCGCCGATTTCCGTCCGGTATTTGAAGAAGCCGTCATAGTTGCAGGTGATCGTGCCAGCGCCAATGTTGGCGCCCGCGCCGACGGTCGTGTCCCCGAGATAGCTGAGGTGGCTCGCCTTTGCGCCTGGCCCGAGCACCGTCTTCTTCATCTCGACAAAATTGCCGATCTTGGATTTCTCCCCCATCACCGATCCGGGCCGCAACCGCGCGAACGGGCCGATTTCGGCGGCCGCGCCGATATCGGCGCCCTCGATATGGCTGAAGGCGCGGATCACCGCCTTGTCCGCAACCCGTACGCCGGGACCGAAAACGACATTGGGCTCGATCAGCACGTCGCGCCCCACTTGCGTGTCATGGGAGAACCATACCGTTTCCGGCGCCATCAGCGTCGCGCCTTCCGCCATCGCTCGCGCGCGTCGCTCCGTCTGCCAGCGGGCATCGACGGCCGCGAGTTCGGCGCGACTATTGATGCCCGCCACCTCATCGGCGCCGGTTTCGATCACTGCAGCGATCCGTCCATCGGCGTTGGCGATGTTGACGATATCGACCAGGTAATATTCGCCGGCAGCGTTGTCGTTTCCCACCCGGTCGAGCAGCGCGAACACGGTGTCGGCGCGCGCCGCCATCAGCCCCGAATTGCAAAGGGTCACCGCGCGCTCCTCTGGCGTCGCGTCCTTGAACTCGACCATCTTGTGAAGCCTGCCGTCCGCATCGGCGATCATCCGGCCATAAGCGGCAGCATCGGCGGGGCGAAAGCCGAGCACCACGACGGCGGGCGCATCGGGTGCATGCAGGCGTTCGATCATCCGCGTCATCGTTTCGCTGCGGACCAGCGGCACGTCGCCATAGAGGATCAGGACATCGCCATCGAAGCCTGCCAGCGCTTCCCGCGCCTGCGACACCGCATGGCCGGTGCCGAGCTGTTCGGCCTGCAATGCCGTTGCAACGCCCAGCGGGGCGACCGCCTTCTCGACCTGCTCGCGCCCCGCGCCCGTCACCACCACGATATGGGCGGGCGACAGCGCGGACACGCTGTCGATCAGGTGGAGCAGCATCGGCCGGCCAGCGATGGGATGCAGCACCTTGTGAAGATCGGATTTCATGCGCGTGCCCATGCCCGCGGCAAGGATGATGGCGGCGATCGGACGTGGCTGCATAATGCTCCCTCGGGTGCCAGCCCCTGCCATGATCCGCTTGCATATTCCATAGCATTGCTGGCACGCGGGCGGCGATGACCGAGAAATTCCCCTTCGACATTATCGGCTTTGATCTCGACGGGACGCTGCTTGATACAAGCCCCGATCTGCTGGCGGCGGTGAACCATGTGCTTGGCGATGCCGGCAGGCCTTTGCTGCGCGTGGACGAGATCAAGCCGATGATCGGTGGTGGCGCCAAGCACATGCTGACGCTGGGGCTTGAGGCGAGCGGTGGCATTGCGGCCGATGATTTTCGACCGCTCTACAAACAGATGCTGGCCTTTTACGAAGCCAATGTCTCGGCGGGGACGCGGCCATTCGACGGCGCGTTGGCGGCGCTCGATGCGCTCGATGCGATGGGGGTCAAGACGGCGGTGGTCACCAACAAGTTCGAATCGCTGGCGGTCAAGCTGCTTCGCGAGCTCGGGCTGATCGACCGTTTCGTGACGGTCATCGGTGGTGATACGCTCGGCAAGGGCAATGCCAAACCGTCAGCCGCGCCGATCCTGGAAATGATCGCCCGCTGCGGCGGCGGCAGGGCCGCGTTTATCGGCGATTCGATTTACGACATCATGGCCGCGAAGAATGCCGGCATCCAAAGCGTTGCCGTCAGCTTCGGCTTTCTGATGGAGCCGGTCGAGCAACTGGACGCCGACGCGGTGATCGATCATTATGACGAGCTGTTGCCCGCGCTGCGCCGGCTCGGTGGTCGCCAGGCGCCCTGACGCCGGGGCGACCACCCTTCAGGGGACGATTACTGCGACGGTGCGAGCTTGGTGTTGAGCACCCAGCCGACATTGTCGTTCTCGTCGGCGACTTCCCACCACAAGCCGTTCTTGTTACCCGTCGGATAGACGATCGATCCCGCCGGAAGCGTGCGGATAGCCTTGGCCGTGGCCAGCGGGCCTGCCCGCATCGCCAGTGGCGCCTGCGCGGTAAAGGTCTTAGTCGGGGCGGCCTGCGCGGTGCCGGCATCGCCAGGGTTAACATAGCCGAGTTCATCGACCATCTTTGAATAGGCTTGAATGAAGGCAAGCGTCACGATCCGGCCGATATCGGTGTTTTCATAACCGCCGCCGACCGCCCCGGCGCCGATCCCGCCAACGCCGAACGCGCCACCGATAGCAAAGCTGGTGTCGCGCTTGGCGGCATAGCCCTCGGTCACGGCAAGTGTTTCGGTCGTGCGGACATTGGTGAGCGACAGTACCGTATTCGCCTCGGACTTGCGCGACTTGATGCCGCCGAGCAGGCCGCCGAACGGACCGCCGATGATGGCACCTGCGACAGCGCCGGCCGCATTCCCGCTGACATTACTGTTGGCGCCCTGAATTTCGGCGACGAGCACATAATCGGCCGCCTTGATCTGGCCCTGGCCGACATTGGAGCCGCGTTGCAGCCCTAGCCCGCCGCCGATCGCGCGTTCCTGCGCCGCCGCGTCAAGCCCTGCGCCGCGATCGACGATGTTGAAACACCCCGATCGCTGCACCAGCACGCGGAGCAACCGTGCGGGCGGCGCCAGGCTGTTCTGCGTCCAGCCCGATGAATCCTGGCCATCGACGATCGAGACGGTGCCGTGCTTTTGCGGGCAACGCGGCACGTCGTTCATCGCCGCCTGCTGCAATTGCTGGCCCTTCGAAGCGCTGGCCTGTCTGGCCGGCTTTTGCGCAAAGGCAGGAGCGGCAACCACCGCGAACATGGTTACGCCGGATATCAAAACACGCCTCATCATCTTGTCTCCCCCACAAGGATTGATTCGTTGGCCTTCGATAGCCCTTTGAGGCGCTACGCGAAACGATCTAATGCAAGGCGTCTTTTCGATGGCTTTGCCCTTTGGCCGATGCGCTGCTATCGGCGCGGAGATCATGGCAACACCGCTTTCCCGCATCCGCAATTTCTCGATCATCGCGCATATCGATCACGGCAAGTCGACGCTTGCCGACCGGCTGATCCAGCAGACCGGCGGGCTTACCGCGCGTGAAATGTCCGAGCAGGTGCTCGATAACATGGATATCGAGAAGGAGCGCGGCATCACCATCAAGGCGCAGACGGTGCGCCTGCAATACACCGCGCACGATGGCCTGGAATACACGCTTAACCTGATGGACACGCCGGGGCACGTCGATTTCGCCTATGAGGTTAGCCGCAGCCTTGCTGCGTGCGAGGGCGCGCTGCTGGTCGTCGATGCGGCGCAGGGCGTTGAAGCGCAGACGCTCGCCAACGTTTATCAGTCGATCGAGCATGATCATGAGATCGTCCCCGTCATCAACAAGATAGATCTGCCCGCCGCCGAACCCGA
>JBBRMV010000017.1:0-65999 GCA_038230675.1 Sphingomonadales bacterium
GCGGTGCGGGTTTACTCGCCGACCACCGACACACCGGCTTTCCCACCGACGGGCGATCTCATCAGCGTGCCGTCCTTCGGCGTGCCGGGACGCGGAGAATACCGGGTGGCAGTCGGCTTGCCGTCGAAGATCCGCCGCGACCTCGATGCCTTTGCGCCGAATATTGTCCACGCAGCGGCGCCCGATATCCTGGGGCACCGTGCGGTCAGCTATGCCCGTGCGCGCGGCATTCCCGTCGTCGCGTCGGTTCACACCCGCTTTGAGACGTATCTCCGCTATTATGGCGGTGGATTTCTGGAGCCGCTCGCGGTCGCGCTGTTGCGGCGTTTTTACCGGCGGTGCGACGCGATCATGCCGCCGTCACAATCGATGGCGGATCTGCTTCGTCAGCAACGGATGAACGATGACATCGGCATCTGGTCGCGCGGGATCGACATGACGATCTTCAAGCCCGAGGCCCGCGACACGGTGTGGCGGCGCGCGCTGGGCATCCGCGACGATGAGGTCGCGATCGGCTTTCTCGGGCGGCTGGTGCTCGAGAAAGGGATCGACGTGTTCGCCGCCGCCGTCAACGAATTGACCCGGCGCGGCGTGCCGCACCGTGTGCTGGTGGTAGGCAAGGGGCCGGCGGAGGCATGGTTCGCCGAGCGTGTGCCAGAGGCAGTGTTCGCAGGCTTTCAGCGCGGGGCCGATCTGGGCCGCGCGGTCGCGTCGATGGACATGCTGTTCAATCCCAGCGTCACCGAGACCTTCGGCAATGTGACGCTGGAGGCGATGGCCTGCGCGGTGCCGGTCGTGGCCGCGATCGCCACCGGCAGTTCGAGCCTGGTCGAGGACGGGATCACGGGCCGGCTTGTGCCGCCTGAGGATATCGCGGGCTTTGCCGATGCGCTGCAGGCGTATTGCGAGGATCGCGATCTGGCCGATGACCACGGGCTGGCGGGCCATGCGAAAAGTCGCGCGTTCGCATGGGACGCGATCAACCAGGCGGTGATCGACAAATATCTGGAAGTGCTGGAGCGGCGGGGGAAGTAGCCCGACGCGCCCCGTTTGTTTTTGCCTCAGGCGGGATGCCAGTCGAACGGCAAAGGTGCTTCGCGAAAGGCGAAGCGATCGAGGTGCCGCGCGACCGCGCCTTTCAGCCCGTCCAGCTGCGCCTCGACCGATGCATCGATCCGCACGTCGAGCGCGCCGGGCAAAGCATCGAAGGTAACCAGTGCGTCCGCAGGCCAATCGGCGCCGCGGGCATCCTTCGGAAACACGACGGTGCCGTGATCGGGGGTGAACGCGACAGCCATGTTATGTTGCCAGTGCTTGCACAGCTGCTGGAGATATTTGCTGGCGCTGTCAGTCGGCACGGTGGCGATGGCGGATTGGCTCATCATTCGTCTCCAGAGATACGCCGGCGGCGGGCATGACACCCAACCGCCGGCGCAAGATCATCAGCCGCTAAAGGCGGCAGCCGTGGTTCAATCGAGGCGTTCGATCTTCTGCGCCACCTCGTCGATCAGCGCGACGATCTGGTGAAGCGTTTCGGTGTCGATATCGCCACGCCCGAAACGATGCATCAGCACCGACCGCAGGTTGCCCATTGCCCGGCGCACCGAAGCGCTGTCGGGGCGATTTCGCGCTTCGGCGAGATCGGTGAGCCGGGCGAACAGCGCTTCGACTTCTTCGGCGCGGTCGGCGAGATGCGCCCGGCCCGCTTCGGTCACCGCGAACAGCTTCTTGGCGCCCTCGGCCTTCTGCTCCTCGATCAGGCCCATATCATCGAGCAACGTGATCGTCGGATAGACGACACCCGGGCTCGGGGCATAGGCGCCTGCGGTCATCTCCTCGATTTCCTTGATCAGGTCATAGCCGTGGCGCGGTTGATCGGCGATCAGCTTCAGTAAAACAAGCTGTAGCTCACTACCGTCGAACATCCGGCGGCGTCGCCCGCGCGGCCCGCCGCCGCCGCCGGTCATGGCCGAAGGATCGACTTCCCAGCTGACCGCGAACGGACCCCAGCGACGCGAGCCGCTTGACCCGCGCGGGCCACAGTTACGATTTCCATAAACAAACATTCTTGATATTCCTTTTTTGTGTTTCGATGCAGCGAAGATATATCTTGTACGACGCCAAACAAGAGTGGCTGCAAAATAATTTTGCGGGCCTATCTTCAGGACATGGCCGATCTCTTTGCCCCTGCCGATCAACCGCTCGCCGTGGTGTCACGCGATGCGCCGCTGGCAGACCGATTGCGTCCGGCAACGCTCGCCGAAGTCGTGGGGCAGGATCATCTCACTGGGCCCGAGGGGGCGATTGGCCGGATGATCGCAGCGGGCAGATTGTCCTCGATTATCCTGTGGGGCCCGCCGGGCACGGGCAAGACGACGATCGCACGGCTGCTCGCAGCGGCGGTCGATCTGCGGTTCGTGGCGATCTCGGCGGTGTTTTCGGGCGTCGCCGATCTGAAAAAGGCGTTTGCGGAAGCCAAGGAGCATGCCCGCATCGGCAAGCGCACCTTGCTGTTCGTAGACGAGATCCACCGCTTCAATCGCGCGCAGCAGGACGGCTTTCTGCCCTATGTCGAGGACGGCACCGTCACTTTGGTCGGCGCGACCACCGAAAATCCGTCGTTCGAGTTGAACGCAGCACTGCTCAGTCGCGCACAGGTGATGATCCTGCGTCGCCTCGATCATGAAGCGCTCGGCGAGTTGCTGACCCGCGCCGAGGCGGAGATGGGCAACGCCCTGCCCCTCACCCCGCCCGCGCGCGATGCGATGATCGCGAGCGCGGACGGCGATGGCCGCTTCCTGCTCAATCAGGCCGAAACGCTGTTCTCGGTGAGCCTGCCCGAACCGCTCGATCCGGCGGCACTATCGGCGTTTCTGCAACGCCGCGTCGCGGTCTATGACAAGGACCGCGAGGGGCATTACAACCTCATTTCCGCCCTCCACAAATCGATGCGCGGCTCCGATCCGCAGGCAGCGCTTTACTATCTCGCGCGGATGCTGGTGGCGGGCGAGGAGCCGCTTTACGTGCTGCGCCGGATCACGCGTTTTGCGCGCGAGGATATCGGGCTCGCCGATCCGCAGGCGCTGGTGCAGTGCCTTGCCGCTAAGGATGCCTATGAATTTCTGGGCTCGCCAGAGGGCGAACTCGCGATCGCGCAGGCGTGCCTCTATTGCGCGACCGCGCCCAAATCCAATGCCGCCTACAAGGCGCAGAAGGCGGCTTGGAAATCGGCGCGAGAGACGGGATCACTGATGCCGCCCGAAAACATCCTCAATGCGCCGACCAAACTGATGAAGGACATCGACTATGGTCGCGGCTATGCCTATGATCATGATGCGGCGGACGGCTATTCGGGGGCGAATTACTGGCCGGCGGAGATGGCGGCGGAAACGTTCTACCGCCCCACTGATCGCGGCTTCGAAAAGCGCATTGCCGAGCGCATCGCCTATTGGGAGGGGTTGAGGAATGATCGCGAAGACTAGCCTTGCAGCGATGGCGCTGGTCGCGCTGGCAAGCCCGGCGATGGCGCAACAAGCCAAGGCACCGAGCCTCCACGATCAGTCGATCGCTGCAGGATACAAGGCCGCGGTGATGTGCAGCGGCATCTTCGACGCTGGCCGAACCGAGCAGCAGATCGCCGCCGACGAACTGACGGGCATCTATCCCGAATATGATGCGATCGTGCCAAAGCTGTCGGCGAAGATCGACCGGGTCCGGCACAGCGTGACCGTCGGTTATTCAGACGGCCTGCCGCCCAGGATCGCGACCTGGTCCGCCGCTACCGGCTGCACCACATTTCCGATCGGGACCGATCCGGCGACCGCACCGACCGACGCGAGCACGCCGGGATTACCCGATGTCGCCGCAAAGCCGTTCCCGCTCGGCGATTCCTTGCCAAGGATCGCGTATCCTCCGCTGGCGCCCGTCTCTCGCGCCTTCGACGGAGCCAGTTACGGCAAGGGCGCAAAGACCGTCGGCGTCGTCGTGCTGCACGGCAATCGCCTGATCGCCGAGCAATATGCCACAGGTTTCGGCCCGTTCGTTTCCAACCGGACCTGGTCGGTCTCCAAAAGCATCACCGGCACTCTGGTGGGGATCGCGGTCAAGGACGGCAAGCTGAAGGTCGATGCCCCCGCCCCCATTCCCGCCTGGGCCAACCCGCTCGATCCGCGCCGCGCGATCACGCTTGATAACCTGCTCCACATGACCAGCGGGCTTTATTCGGACACCGCCGGCAACCGCACCGATGCGGTTTATTTCGGCGGCACCGCGGTCGACGAGAACGTCGTCCAATGGCCAATCGAAGCGCTGCCCGGCACGCGCTTTCGCTATGCCAACAACGATATCCTGCTGGCGATGCTGAGCGTTCGCGCTGCAATCGGCGAAGAGCGTTACCGCTTCTTTCCGCGCGAGGCATTGTTCGACCGGATCGGCATGCGGCACACCGTCGCCGAGACCGACTGGCGCGGCAATTATATCTCGTCGAGCCAGGTCTGGACGACGGCACGCGACCTTGCGCGGTTCGGCCTGCTCTATCTCAACGACGGCGTCTGGAACGGCGAACGCCTGCTGCCCGAAGGCTGGACGCGCTATGTCGCAACGCCGTCCGGTCCGCAGCCGCCGGGCGAATTCGGCTATGGCGCGACCTTCTGGCTGCTCAACAAATCGCCGGGGGTGCCGGCCGACAGCTACGGCGCCTTCGGCAATCGTGGCCAATATGTCATCATCGTCCCGAGCCGACAGATCGTGATCGTCAGGCGCGGCGAAGACCCCGGCAGCGCACGCTTCGACATCGGCAAGTTCACCGCCGATGTGCTGGCGGCGGTCAAATGAAAAATTGGGACGAGGCTGTCGCGTTCACGCTGACCCTGCCCGACACCATCTTGTCGACGAGCTATGGCAAGCCGGCGGTAAAGGTTGCTGCCAATGGCCGCGCATTTTTGTTCACAGGACGCGAAGACCAGTCCTCGTTCGGCGTCGCGCTCGATCTCGACCGGGTCGAGATGCTGATGGCGACCGATCCGGACATATTCTGGCAGACGCCGCATTATCAGGGCTGGCCTGCGGTCTTGGTTCGTTTCGACAGCGCCGATCCCGAGCGGGTGCGCGCCGTGATCGAACAATCGCGCGACTGGAGCGCGGCGCGCGCCCCCGTAAAGCCGCGCAAGAAAAGTTGACGCATTTCACGCGCTTCGTCGCGATCGACTGGTCAGGGGCAAAGGGCGCTCGGCATCAGGGGATCGCGGTCGCTGAATGCCCCATTGGCAACGCTGCACCGACGCTGGTCCTGCCACCCGCAAGGGCATGGGCGCGGCAACAGGTACTCGATTGGCTGATCGAGCGTGCCGCCGAGCCGATGCTGGTGGGAATGGATTTCAGCTTCGCCCCGCCTTTTGTCGCGCGCGGTGCCTATCTGCCCGGCGAGGCAGCGCCTCAATCCGCCCGAGCCTTCTGGGCGTATGTCGATGCAGCGTGCGACGATGCCGATCTTGGCGCGGCGTCGTTCCTGGATCGGCGGCGCGGGACGCATTTTTATCTTGGCGCGGCGGATGGCATCAAACGCGATTTCATGCATTTTCGCGCGTGCGAGACGCAGTATAGAAGCGGCGGCGGTGGCAAGCCATCGACGGTGTATGACGCCATCGGCGCGGCACAGGTCGCCAAGGCGAGCTTTGCGGGGATGCGGCTGCTCCACCATCTCGGCGGCGCGATTCCGGTGTGGCCGTTCGATCCGCTGCCGGCCACGGGCGCCGCGATCGTCGAGATCTACACCAGCATTGCCGCTCGCGCCGCCGGCGTCGGCCCCGGTATTACCAAGATGCGCGGGCCAAAGGCGCTCGACGATGCCCTCACCCACCCCGCCATCGCCAGCCAGCCGCATGCGCCGCTCGATCGCTATGACGATCACGCGACCGACGCGATCCTGACGGCGGCATGGCTGCGCGCCAACGCCGAAAAATCCGAATTCTGGAACCCTCCTGGCAAAACCGATGAAATTGCAGCAACCGAGGGCTGGACCTTCGGCGTCGTCTGACGCATGGGAACACGCCCGATGGGTAGGCCGGCTTAGCTCAGTTGGTAGAGCGCCAGTTTTGTAAACTGGATGTCGCGGGTTCGATTCCTGCAGCCGGCACCATCCCCACCCCACGGCGATAACCATAAGGCTTGCCGTCCCGGCCTGCTCACGCCGATAAGGGCGCGATGATCAAGGTGGCGAGCTATAATATCCGCAAGGGCATCGGCACCGATCGCCGTCGTGATCCGGCGCGGATCCTGCAGGTGCTCGGCGAAATCGATGCCGATATCGTTGCCCTTCAAGAGGTGGATCGTCGTTTCGGCACCCGCGCCAGCGTCATCCCCCCCGCGATGATCGAACGCAGCAGCCCGTGGCAGCCCGTGTCCTTCGGTGCGCGGGCCGCAAGCATGGGTTGGCACGGGAACACGATACTGATCCGGAAGAACGCCACGCTTGTCGCCTGCGAGGCTATTCACCTGCCCGCGCTCGAGCCGCGCGGCGCCGTGACCGCGGATATCAGACTGTCCAGCGGCGCAATCGTCCGGGTCGTGGGCATGCACCTTGACCTGTCGGGGCTGTGGCGCAGGCGTCAGGCGCACACGATCATCGCGCATATCGATGCCAGCAACCGCAACCTGCCGACGATCCTGATGGGCGATCTCAACGAATGGAGTACCACCACGGGCTGCCTCCACGAATTCGCGCGGCATTACCGGATCGCCGATACCGGCCCCAGTTTTCACGCGCGCCGCCCCGTCGCCCGGCTCGACAAGATCATGACCTCACGCGAGCTGAAAATCGCGACGTGCGGCGTCCATCAGAGCAGGCTGGCAAAGCTCGCTTCCGATCATTTGCCGATCTGGGCCACGATCGAGGGCGTCAGATGAAGCGCGAAAAGGAACTGCGACTGGCGCTCGTCTGTTACGGCGGCATCAGCCTGGCTGTCTACATGCACGGTATTTCCAAGGAAATCTGGCGGCTGGCACGCGCGAGCTGCGCGTTCAACGACGGCGTGACGCCCGCTGGCGGCAGCCAGGGCGTCTACCGCGCGCTGCTCCAGGAAATCGAGAATGACCATAACCTGACGCTGAGGGTGCTCGTCGATATCATCGCCGGCGCGAGCGCGGGGGGCATCAACGGCGTGTTTCTGGCGCAAGCGATTTCGACCGGCCAATCGCTCGAGCCGCTGACCGATTTGTGGCTCGATTCGGCAGACATCGAGGCGCTGCTCGATCCCGCACAGGCACCCGCGCACCGGCTTGCAAAAATATGGGCGCTGCCGCTCGCTTGGGTGGCGCAGCGCCGCAGCGGAGACCGGATCGATACGCTGGTGGAGGCGGGCGCGCGTGGCGAGGTCCGGATGAAGCTGTCCAAATTCGTCCGCTCGCGCTGGTTCGAGCCGCCTTTTGGCGGAGAACGCTTCACGCATCTGGTGCTCGATGCCTTCGATGCAATGGCAAAATCGCCAAAGGGGCCGCGGCTGTTGCCCGCTGGCCAACCCCTCGACCTGTTCGTGACGGTCACCGATTTCGCCGGCCACCCCGAACGTTTGGCGCTCAATTCACCGCCCGAGGTGGTGGAGACCGAGCACCGCCTGATCTTCCCCTTCACCGATCACGGAAACGAGGTGGAAACGCTTGCCCATCCCGGCGAGCTCGCCTTTGCCGCGCGCGCCACGTCGAGCTTTCCCGGTGCGTTTCCGCCGTTTACCGTCGGCGAACTCGACAAGGTGCTCGGCGAGCGCGGTGTGGCGTGGCCGGGGCGCGAGGATTTCCTGCGCCAGATGCTGCCGCGCCAATATGCGGCAGGTTCGGCGGACAAGGCCGTTCTGATCGACGGATCGGTGCTCGCCAATGCCCCCTTTCGGCCGGCAATCGAGGCGCTGCGCGAACGCCCAGCGCGGCGGCAGGTCGATCGCCGCTTCGTCTATATCGATCCCTATCCGAGCGGCAAATTCCTCCAGGGCAAACGAGCCGGCCCGCCCGGCTTCTTCCAGACGATCATTGGAGCGGTTTCCGAATTGCCCCGCCAGCAACCAATCCGCGACAATCTGGAAGCGATCGCCGATCGTTCCCGCCGCATCGAACGGATGGGCGAAATTATCGCCGGGATCAGGCCAGAGGTGGAAAAGCAGGTCGAGGGGCTATTCGGCTACACACTGTTTCTCGATCACCCGACCGTCGCGCGGCTCGGCAACTGGCGCCGCCGCGCTCAGGCATCAGCGGCGGCCAAGGCGGGCTATGGCTATGCCGCCTATGGCCATTTGAAGCTTGCCGGCATCATCGAGCAGATGACGCAACTGCTCCACCATATCGGTGGTGAGACCGGGCAGCGGCGCTGGGATCATATCCGTCGCCAGATCGCCGCGATGGTACATGCGCAGGGCATGGACGAGATGGGACCGACCTTCAGCGGCGGCACCAACCCGGCGACCGTTGCCTTTCTCCGCTCGTTCGATCTTGGCTTTCGCATCCGCCGACTGCGGCTGCTCGCCCGCCGACTGACCGATATCGAGACCGATTTCGAGGAAGGCGACATCGCCGATCTTCGCGAGGCCATCTACACCTCGCTCGCGAGCTACCTCGAGGCAAAGCGGACCGAGACCCATCTGGCGCTGCGGCGCGATGTGCGCGCGCTGAGAAGCGATGCGGGGCCGCTGCTTGAGAAATTCGGCGCATCGCTCAATCTGAAGATCCTCGACGACGAGACCGAGGCGCGGCTCGCCGACGCGCTGTGCCGCGCATCGCGCGACGTGCGGCGGCCGATGTTGCTCAGCTATCTCGGCTTTCCCTATTTCGACGTGGCGACGCTGCCCTTGCTCCAAGGCGAAGGGCTCGACGAATTCGATGCGATCAAGGTCGATCGGATTGCGCCAGACGATGCCGGATCGATCCGCGCCGGCGGTGCCGAAGCGACCTTGAAAGGCATTCAGTTCAACAGCTTCGGCGCTTTTTTCAGCCGCGCGTACCGTGAAAATGATTATCTGTGGGGCCGCCTGCACGGTGCCGAACGGCTGATCGACATCATCGTTTCCACCTTGCCGTCAAACATGCGGATGAAGCCGGGGCGGATCGCCGCAATCAAGCGCGCTGCCTTCCACGCCATCCTCGACGAGGAGGAGCCAAAACTCGCCGAACTTGCCGGGCTTATCGCCTCGCTGCGTACCGAAATCGGCTGAGGCTGGCCAATCGGGCGCTGACGCCCTAAGTCGGTCGCCAACGCCAAGGGAGCACCTGCCATGCAGTTTCTCAAGACGCTATTCTGGTTCCTGCTCGCCGTCATTGCGGCGGTGTTTGCGATCGGCAACTGGACGACGGTGCCAATCAAGCTGTGGGCTGGGCTTGTCGCAGAGGTCAATTTGCCGCTTCTGCTGGTGCTGACCTTTCTGGCCGGCCTGCTGCCGACCTTGCTGTTCCACCACGCCGTCAAATGGCGGATGCGGCAAAAGCTGACGACCACCGAACGCGCGCTTGCCGATATTCGCGGACTGACGGCGGTGCCCCCGCCCGATGCCGTGATCGAGGATCAAACCCTGCCGCCGTCCGCCGCGCCGATGGCGGTGCCTCCGGGCGTCTCATGAGCAATCGGCTTTACGTCGCGCTCGACACGCCCGATCTGGAGCGAGCGCGCGCCATTGCCGAAAAGGTCCGCCATCACGTCGGCGGCATCAAGCTGGGCCTTGAATTTTTCATGGCCAATGGCCGGCACGGGGTCCGCGAGATGGCGGAGATCGGTCTGCCGATTTTCCTCGACCTGAAGTTTCACGATATTCCCAATACTGTCGCCAAGGCCATTCAGGCGTTGCGGCCGCTCGAACCCGCGATCCTTACGGTGCATGCGTTAGGCGGGCAGGCGATGCTGGAAGATGCAAAGGCGGCCGCGCCAACGGGGACGAAGGTGGTTGCCGTCACAATGCTGACCAGCCTCGACGCACGCGATCTCTCCGCGACCGGCATTGACGGAAGCGCGCATGATCAGGTGCTGCGGCTGACCGAATTGGCGATGGCCTCGGGCGTCGATGGCATCGTCTGCTCTGGCGAAGAAGTGGCGGCGGCGCACAAGCTGTGGCCAAAGGGGTTCTTCGTCGTGCCGGGAGTGCGCCCTGCCGATGGGAGTGCCGGCGATCAGAAACGCGTGGTGACGCCGCGTACCGCGCTAGACCGGGGCGCATCGATCCTCGTCATCGGTCGCCCGATTACCCAGGCCGCCGACCCTGATGCCGCCGCCCGCGCGATCGAGGCGACGCTTTAGCGACACATCACGCCGGACGCAGCATCGACCAGAATTGGGGCCCACCGCCCGGCACCTGCCACGCCTCGGTGACCGCGAACCCGAGATGCTGATAAAAGCCGATATTTCGTTCGTTCGCGGTCTCAAGATATAACGGCAAGCCGCTGCCGGTGAAGCGATCTATACCCGATTGCACGACGAGCTTGCCGAGCCCCCGGCCCTGATGCGCAGGATCGCAGCCCGCTATGTGGAGATACCAGAACGGGAAGCGCGGCAAATGCGCATCGATCGCGTTGCTCACGCTGAGCGCGCGGCCGAGCGCCATGCCAAAAGTCGTCAATAATGGCACCACCTCCCGCAACAGTTCGGCGGGGGTCGAATGGGCGTGGCCGGGCCCGCGCCAGAAAGTCGCGGCCGCGCCATCCGCCGTCGCCAGCCGAACACCGTGCGCGGCATCGCCATCGAAGATCATCCGGAAAAACCGGGGCAGTCGCTTCGCCCGCCGTGCTGAATCAGGGAAGATGAAGCGCATCGCGGGATCGTCCGCAAAGGCGTTTGCTAGGCTCCCCGACACCATATCGCGGCGATCGCGACCGACCACATGAACGAAGGGCGTCATCTAAGCCGCCTGCGCCCTCATCAGGCGGCGCCGCCGGCCTTTTCTTTCTTGGCATAGACGCGGATTGGCTCCTTGCGCCCCTCGATCACGTCCTGGTCGATCATCACCTGATCGACCCCGTCCATCCCGGGCAAGTCGAACATCGTGTCGAGCAATATGCCCTCGAGGATCGAACGCAGCCCGCGCGCACCGGTCTTGCGATCGATCGCCTTCTTCGCGACGGTCACCAGCGCATCCTCGGTGAAATCGAGCTGCACCGATTCCATGTCGAACAGCTTTTGATACTGCTTCACCAGCGCGTTCTTCGGCTCGGTCAGGATCGTGACAAGCGCAGGCACGTCGAGATCCTCAAGCGTCGCAATCACCGGCAGCCGGCCGACGAACTCGGGGATCAACCCGAACTTAAGCAGATCCTCTGGCTCGACAGATTTCAGTACTTCGCCCGTGCGACGCTCTTCGGAAGCCGCGACATATGCCCCGAACCCGATCGACTTGCCCTGCAACCTGTCGCCAATGATCTTTTCGAGGCCCGAAAATGCGCCGCCGCAGATGAACAGGATGTTCGTGGTGTCGACCTGCAGGAATTCCTGCTGCGGATGTTTGCGCCCGCCCTGTGGTGGCACCGATGCAGTGGTGCCCTCCATCAGCTTGAGCAGCGCCTGCTGCACGCCCTCACCCGACACGTCGCGCGTGATCGACGGATTTTCGGCCTTGCGCGAAATCTTGTCGATCTCGTCGATGTAAACGATGCCGCGTTGTGCCCGCTCAACATTGTAATCGGACGCCTGGAGCAGCTTCAGGATGATGTTCTCGACATCCTCACCGACATAGCCGGCCTCGGTCAGCGTCGTCGCGTCGGCCATGGTAAAAGGCACGTCGAGGATGCGCGCCAGCGTCTGTGCGAGCAACGTCTTGCCGCAGCCGGTTGGCCCGACGAGCAGGATGTTCGACTTGGCAAGCTCGACATCGGCGCCCTTCTGGCCGTGATTGAGGCGCTTGTAGTGATTGTGGACGGCCACCGAGAGCACGCGCTTGGCGCGCTTCTGCCCGATCACATAATCATCGAGCACGTCGCAGATTTCCTGCGGCGTCGGCACACCGCCGTCCTTCTTGCTGACGAGCGCTGATTTCGTTTCCTCACGGATGATGTCGTTGCACAGCTCGACGCACTCGTCGCAGATGAACACCGTTGGCCCGGCGATCAGCTTCCTCACCTCGTGCTGCGATTTGCCGCAGAACGAGCAGTAGAGCGTGCTCTTCGAATCGCCGCCGCTAAGCTTCGTCATTCAGTCCATCCTCCGCGCATGGGCGCGCGTTCGTGCAGCAATCATACTAGACCGCTCCGCTTCAATCCTACAATCACCAAAATCACGTTACGATCTGGTCCCTCAGGCAGCCACTGTCGAGGCATCCTCGGTCGGCATCGGGCGCTTTTCGATCACTTCGTCGACAAGGCCGAACGTCTTGGCCTCGTCTGCCGACAGGAACTTGTCGCGCTCCATCGCATTTTCGATCACGTCGATCGGCTGACCGGTATATTTTGCGTATAGCTCGTTCATGCGGTGGCGAATGCGCAGGATTTCCTTGGCCTGGATTTCGATATCGCTCGCCTGACCCTGCGCACCGCCCGATGGCTGATGGATCATCACCCGTGCGTTGCTGAGCGCCACGCGCATCCCCGGTTCGCCCGCCGAGAGCAGGAAACTGCCCATCGATGCCGCCTGGCCTAGGCAGAAAGTGCCGACGCGCGGCCGGATATATTGCATCGTATCGTGGATCGCCATGCCCGCGGTGACGACGCCGCCCGGCGAGTTGATATACATATAGATGTCCTTTTTCGGATTTTCCGATTCAAGGAACAAGAGCTGGGCCGTGATCACCGATGCCATGTGATCTTCCACTTGGCCCGTCACGAAGATGATGCGTTCGCGCAGCAGTCGCGAATAGATATCGAAGCTGCGCTCGCCCCGGTTCGACTGCTCGATGACAATGGGGACGAGCCCGTCGTGGATCGGATGCATTCGCGATAATTCCTTATATCAGTTGCAGCAGCCTATATCTGGTGTCCGATCGGGCCGCGCAAGCCCCCCGCATCGCTCCCCCCATGACGCCCAGCATGGCGCCTTGCACATGCTGGCACCGCACTCTACCTCAACCGCAACATCCCATGCCTCACTAACCAAGCATAAAGGCTATTTTCATGCTCGATCGCGATATCCGCCTGCCCCGCCTCGACGATGAGGATGAGGAAGAGGGCTCGCGCCCCGCCGCCATACCTGGTGTGCTGATGAGCAAGTTCCTGGAAGCCCGTACTGTCCTCATCTTTGGCGGCATCGATCAAAAGCTGGCGCAAACGGTCGCCGCGCAATTGCTCTATCTCGATCACGTCAGCAATGAGCCGATCAAGGTGTTCATCAATTCGCCCGGCGGTCACGTCGAATCGGGCGATACGCTCCACGACATGATCACCTTCATCAAATCCCCCGTCGCGGTGATCGGCACGGGTTGGGTGGCAAGCGCTGGCACGCACATCTTCCTCGGCGTGCCCAAGGAGCGCCGCTTCTGCCTGCCCAACACGCGCTTCTTGATCCACCAGCCATCGGGCGGGGCCGGCGGCCGCGCGACCGACATCGCCATTCAGGCGCGAGAGATCGTGAAAATGCGCGAGCGGCTGGCGCAGGTGATCGCCAAGGCCACCGGGCAGACCGTCGAGCGCGTGCGCGACGATATCGAGCGCGATTACTGGATGTCGACCGAGGAAGCGAAAACCTATGGCATCCTGGGCAATGTCATTGGCCGCATCGGCGACGTGACCTTCTAAACGACCTTTTAATCGCGCGCGCCGGGGGCGGGGTAAGCGAGATAGGCCAGTCGCCTGATCTCGCGCCGCCCGCGGACGACGGTATCGAGGATCAGCCCGGTAAAGACGTTGAGTGCGGCGAGGATCATCAGGCCGGTCACCAGCACAGCCGTCGGCAAGCGCGGGACCAGTCCAGTCTCGGCATAGGTGAGCACCAGCGGCACCGATAGCAGAAGTGCCGCCCCCGCAAGCACAGCCGCTATGGTGCCGAAATACAGCACTGGCCGCTCGATTCTATAGAGCGTCAAAATCGTGCGCAGGATACGCAGGCCATCGCCATAGGTGTTGAGCTTTGACACCGATCCTTCGAGCCGCGCAAAATACCGCGTTTCGATCTCGCTGACGGGCATTTTCAGTTCGAGCGCATGAACGCTGATTTCGGTTTCGATCTCGAAGCCCCCCGAAAGCACTGGAAAACTCTTTACGAAGCGCCTTGAAAACACCCGGTACCCGGAAAAGATATCGGTAAAACTGCGCCCGAAGAGCCGCGCCAGAAATCCCGTCATCAGCCGATTGCCCAGGACATGGCCGCGCCGATAGGCGTCCGCCGCCTCATGCACACGCGCGCCGACCACCATATCGAGATGATCGCCGATCAGCCGCTCGATCAGGGCAGGCGCCGCCTCTGCATCATAGGTCGCGTCGCCATCGGCCATCAGATAGATGTCGGCATCCACATCGGCGAACATCCGGCGGACGACATTGCCCTTGCCTTGCATCCGTTCGCTGCGGACGATGGCGCCAGCCGCGCGCGCAGCCGCCATCGTCTGATCGCTGCTGTTGTTATCGTAAACATAGATTGCTGCACCTGGCAGCACCGCACGAAAGCCGGCGACCGTCTGCGCGATCGCGGCTTCCTCGTTATAACAGGGCAGCAACACGGCAATCCGTGGGGCGCCATCGCCTTTCGTCACTCAACCGCTCCTGTCCGTGCCCTTACCCGCCAATAGCGCGCAAATCGCACAAACGGGTTAATCAGTCGCCGCCCTTCTTGGCGGACGGCTTTTTCGCGGCGGGCTTTGCTGCGGCGGGCGCCTTTTCAGCGGCAGGTTTCTTTGCCGCCGGCTTTTTCGCGGCTGGTTCCTTGGCAGCTAATGGCTCGGCGACTGGCTCAGCGACTGCGGCAGGCGCCGCCGCCTTCTTGGCGGCCGGCTTCTTCGCGGGCTTCGCCTCGGCTGCGGGGGCTGCCTCGGCCTCTACGGGCTCGGCCTTCTTCTTGGCGGCCTTTTTCGCCTTGGGCTTTGCGTGACCCTCATGATCGTGATCGTGATGATGCGTGCCGCTGGCAAAGCCGTCCTCGCTTTCGATTGCGGCTTCCAGCTCTTCGCGGGTCACTTCGCGATCGACGATCTCGGCCTTTTCGAACAGCCAGTCGACCACCTTGTCCTCGTACAGTGGCGCGCGCAGCTGAGCGGCCGCCATCGGCTCCTGGCGGATATAATCGATGAAGCGGGTGCGCTCTTCGGGGCTGTATTGTTGGGCAGCCTGCGCGATCAGGCGGTTCATTTCCTGCTGGCTGACCTCGACGCCGTTGGCAGAGCCGATTTCGGAAAGCAGCAGACCAAGCCGCACGCGGCGCTCGGCGATCGCGTGATAATCTTCGCGCTCGCTTTCCATTTCGGCCATCGCAGCTGCCGGATCGGCCTCATGCGTCGCCTCATGCTCGAGTTGCGCCCAGATCTGGTTGAACTCGGCCTCGACCATCGAAGGCGGCACCGGGAAATCATGGCCCTCGGCAAGCTGATCGAGCAGTTTGCGCTTCATGTGGGTGCGCGTCAGGCCGTTGAGTTCCTGCTCGATCTGGCCTTTCAACAACCCACGCAGCTGCTCAAGGCTTTCGAGCCCGAGCGATGTCGCCAGTTCCTCATCGATCGCCGCTTGTCGCGCGACGCGGACGTCCTTGATCACCAGATCGAAGGTGGCGGGTTTGCCGGCGAGATGCTCGGCATTGTAATCGTCTGGAAAGCTGACGCTGATCGTCAGTTCCTGGTCCTTCTTCACGCCGATGATCTGATCCTCGAAGCCGGGGATCAGCTGACCAGAGCCGATTTCCACCGACATATCGGTGCCAGTGCCGCCCTCGAACGCGACGCCGTCGACCTTTCCGAGGAAATCCATGACGACGAGATCGCCGGTGGCGGCCTTGTGGCCCTTTTTCGCGTCGTCATAGCGCTTCTGCTGATCGGCAAAGCGTTGCAATTGCGCATCGACCGCGTCGTCCGCCACAGGCACGGTCAGCCGCTCGAGCTTCAGGTGATCGATGACAGGGGCGGGCACATCGGGCAGCACCTCCAGCTCGACCTTGATGTCGGCGTCCTGGCCGAGTTCATAATCGCCCTCGAGCGAGACCGACGGCTGCATCGCGGGGCGCAATTGCTTTTCGCTGATCAGCTGCTGGATGCCGTCCTGGATCGATCCGTTGAGCGCATCCTGCGTCATCGCCGGGCCGTGCATCTTGCGCACCAGATTGGCGGGCACCTTGCCGGGGCGGAAGCCGGGCATGCGGATCTGCGGCGCGACGCGCTTCAGCTCGGCATCGACGCGGGCTTCGATATCCTTGGCGGTGATCTTGAGCGTGTAGGCGCGCTTGAGGCCTTCGTTCAATGTCTCGACAGTCTGCATTTTGGCTCTTTTCGTCATCAAATTCTAGGTAAGGCAGCGCCTCCGCGCGAAGCGAAGGAGCTGGTGCGGGCGAAGGGACTCGAACCCCCACATCTTGCGATGGCAGGACCTAAACCTGCTGCGTCTACCAGTTCCGCCACGCCCGCCAGCACACTGCCGGTCGGCGAGCGTCTATAGCAGCGATGCACCGTTGGGCAAGCATTGGCGGCGCCTTGGCGGGACAGCAATCAACGTTTCGGCATCGGCGCTGCCCGGATCGCCAGAAATTCGAACGCGTCCTGCGCTGGAATGAAGAAATTCACCCCCTGCGGCGCATCAGCGATCCGCAGGCCCGAGACCGTCAGCCCGACCAATGCCGCTGACGCATCCAACAACGGCCCGCCGCTGTTGCCCGGCGCCACCGACACGTCGCTCTGGATGAAACTATAGCCGTCGATGACGCGGTGTGCCGACACGATGCCGCGCGTCAGCGTGTTCTGATACGCCTTGTCGAGCGGCGCGCCGATTGCGAAGACGGGCGAACCGACCTCAAGCTTGGCGGGGCGCAGCTTGATGGGTGCGCGGTGCCGGGCATCGCCCTTGATCAGCGCGACATCGCGCCCGCGATCAGAGCGGACAACCTCGCCCAGCGTTTCAAGCCCGTCCGACCAGCGCAGCTTCACATAGGTCGCGCCGCCGATAACGTGGTGGTTGGTGAGGAAATAGCCGTCGCTCGAAATCAGAAACCCGCTGCCATGCCCCGATCCCGACTGGACGAGCACCGTCGCGCCGACGGCTTCGGTGAGGCTGCCGACGCCCTTGGCGGGCAGCGTGATCTGGAGCGGGGCAAGGCTGGTGCCGGGGCGACGGGCGATCGTCATGTGCGCAGGCTCGCCGACCAGATAGCGCTGGAGCAGACCCGTTGCGGCAAGCGCGCGGACGTTTTCGGCAAAGGCGCCGAGCACCATCGATTCGACCCCGCCCCATTCGGCCTTTTTCTGGTCGCTGCCGGTGCGGGTGGTGATCGTGCCGACCACCTTGCGATCGAGCCGGCTGTAAATCTGCCATTCCACCTCGAGCCAGGCTGATCCTTTGGCGGTCGCGTGATCGCCAAGCCCCGAATGCGGCAGGCAGGCATCGACCCGCAGCGACTTGATCGTGCCGCCGACCAGATATTCAGCGCGCTGATCGCCGCCATCGTCGAACAGATCGCGCGCCTGCCCGATCACGTCGAAACCGAGCCCGCTCAATTCGTCCTTGAAGGCCGAATCAAACTCCTCATTGTCGATGCCGAAGCGCCCGCCGCGCCAGCGCAGTACGCTGCCGCCGATGCACAGCAGCCCAACCTTGAAGCGCCCGAACGGTTCATTGCGCGATAGCTTGATGACGAGCTTGGCGAGCTGGACAGGTCGCGTCTTGGTGCCGTCGGGCAGCGGCTTCACAATCGCTCGCGGCGGAATGACGATCTGCTGCGCCGTGGCGGGATTACAGGCAAGCAGAACAAAAATTGCCCACGCGCACGATCGCTCGAACATTTCCGTCTGCCCCCAATGCCGCCCGATCGAACACTTTCAGAGATCGACCCAGCGGGCAAGGCGCCGCCAATGCGTGATCAACCCGTTCGTGCTGAGCGTGTCGAAGCACTGCCTGTCTTGTCCACCGCCGAAGAAAAAGACAGCCCTTCGACAGGCTCAGGGCAAACGGGATTGCGCGAGGCCACCTATCCTCAAAACCCTATAACCCCCCTCAAAGCGCGCCGTGGCAGTGCTTGTACTTCTGGCCGGAGCCGCACGGGCACGGTGCGTTGCGGCTGACATTGCCCGCCCAGCTTGCCGGATCGCTGCCGAATTCGCTGCCGTCAGGGCGCGG
This sequence comes from Sphingomonadales bacterium, assembly GCA_038230675.1. GTDB lineage: Bacteria > Pseudomonadota > Alphaproteobacteria > Sphingomonadales > Sphingomonadaceae > Sphingomonas. The sequence continues at coordinate 18,196 of JBBRMV010000017.1, forward strand.
GATCGAGAGCGGGGCGAGCCGCGTCGTCACCAGCCCGCGCGTTGCGCCATCGATATCGTTGCTGTCATCCTCGCCAGTAAACGGATCATAATGCGAGGTGATGAACGACGGCAGATCGGGCAGGCTCGGCGCAGGCTGCAACTGGAACTGGGCGTGCGCGATCGTGCGGGTCACATCCTCGCGAATGTTGCCAAGCATGCGTTCGAACAGCGCAAACGCCTCCTGCTTATATTCGTTGAGCGGCGTTTTCTGTGCATAGGCGCGCAGGTGGACGACCTGACGCAGGGCATCGAGCGTCGACAGATGCTCCTTCCAGTGATGATCGAGATTTTGCAGCAGGATCGATTTTTCCACCTGCGTCCAGGTGTCGGGCTCCAGGGTCGCGGCCTTGGCGTTGATTGCCGCATCGGCCGCCTCGAGCACACGGCTTTCGATCATTTCGGGATCGACTGCCTCTTCCTTCAACCACGCATCGAAATCGGGCTCGATGCCGAGCATGTCGGCGACCCGCACGCGCATGCCTTCCACGTCCCATTGCTCGGGATAGCTATTGGGCGGGCACGCACTGCCGACGATGGTGTTGACGGTTTCGGCGCGCATGTCGGTCACAACATCGCCGACGGTGTCAGAATCCATGATATCGGCGCGCTGTTCATAGATGACCTTGCGCTGATCGTTCATCACGTCATCATATTCGACGACCTGCTTGCGGATATCGTAGTTGCGCGCCTCGACCTTGCGCTGCGCCGTTTCGATCGCCTTTGACAGCCATTTGGAGCCGATCGCCTCGCCATCGGCGATGTTCGATCGCATCATCTTGGCAAACATCGTGTCGGGGCCGAAGATACGCAGCAGATCGTCATCGAGGCTCAGATAGAACCGGCTGAGCCCGGGATCGCCCTGCCGTCCCGAACGCCCGCGCAGCTGATTGTCGATGCGCCGGCTCTCGTGCCGCTCGGTGCCGAGCACGAACAATCCGCCCGCTGCCAGCACTTCAGCCTTTTCGGCCGCGATCTCATCCTTGATCCGCGCAATCGCCGCGTCGCGTTCGGGGCCCTCCGCCATCCCGGACAGCTCATCATTGATCCGGAATTCGAGGTTGCCACCAAGCTGAATGTCGGTGCCGCGACCGGCCATGTTGGTGGCGATCGTCACCACCGATTTGCGGCCCGCCTGCGCGACGATATGCGCCTCGCGCTCATGCTGGCGTGCGTTCAGCACCTCATGCGGCACGCCTTCCTGGACCAGAAATTCGGAGAGCAACTCTGATTTCTCGATCGAGACGGTGCCGACAAGCACCGGCTGGCCGAGTTCGGCATGATGCTTGATCTTCTTGGCGATCGCCTGAAACTTGTCCTGCGTATTCTTGTAGAATTCGTCATCCTCGTCGACGCGCTTCACCTGCACATTGGTCGGGATCGTCACGACGTTCATCTTGTAGATGTCGTAGAATTCGGCCGCCTCGGTCGCAGCGGTGCCCGTCATCCCCGAAAGCTTCGGGTACATGCGGAAATAATTCTGGAAGGTGATCGACGCCATCGTCTGGTTCTCGGGCTCGATATTGACGCCTTCCTTGGCCTCCACCGCCTGGTGAAGTCCGTCGGACCAGCGCCTGCCGTCCATCATCCGGCCGGTGAATTCGTCGATGATGATCACCTTGTCATCCTTGACGATATAATCGGTGTCGCGCTTGAACATGATGTTTGCGCGCAGCGACTGGTTCAGGTGATGGACCACCTGGGTATTCTCGAAATCATAGAGATTGCTGCCCTCGAGCAGCCCGGCATCCTCGAGCAGGCGCTCGGCGCGTTCGGTGCCGCCCTCGGTCAGGATGATCGACTTTTGCTTCTCGTCGAGCTCGTAATCGGGCTTTTCCAGCTGCTTCACGATGGCATCGACGCGCAGATACAGATCGGTCTTGTCGTCAGTCGGGCCGGAGATGATCAGCGGGGTGCGGGCTTCATCGATCAGGATCGAATCGACCTCATCGACGATCGCGAAGTTGAACTTGCGCTGCACCATCGACTCGCGCTCATATTTCATGTTGTCGCGAAGGTAATCGAAGCCGAATTCGTTGTTGGTGCCGTAGGTGATGTCCGAATGATAGGCATCGTGGCGCTGCTGATCGGTGAGATTGGGGATGATCACGCCGACGGTCATGCCGAGGAACCGATAGACCTGGCCCATCCAGTCGGCATCGCGCGCGGCCAGATAATCATTGACAGTAACGACGTGCACGCCGGTGCCCGGCAGCGCATTGAGATAGGTGGCGAGCGTGGCGACGAGCGTCTTGCCCTCACCGGTGCGCATTTCCGCGATCTCGCCGCGGTGGAGGACGATGCCGCCGACCATCTGGACGTCGTAATGCCGCTGGCCGAGCGTGCGGCGCGCCGCCTCGCGCACGGTGGCAAAGGCTTCGGGCAACAGATCGTCGAGCGCGGCCCCGTTCGCCAGCCGCTCGCGGAACAGCGTCGTCTGCGCAGCGAGCGTCTCATCGCTCATCGCCGTGAGAGCTGGCTCGAAACTGTTGATCTTTTCGACGATCGTGCCGAGCGATTTGACGTAGCGATCGTTCGACGATCCGAAGATGGTCTTGGCAAGGCCACCGAGCATGATGAACTCCTGTTCGTGAATTGGCCGGCGATGCATCCGTCCTGTCGGGCGGGGCCAGCATGAGCGCAAAATGCGGCGTCAGTCGCCGCAACGGGGGAAGAGTGTAGCGCGCGCTATTCGCGCAAGCGGCTCGCATAAAGTGGCGCTGCAGGTGCCACCGCAAATTGCATCGTCACCGGCGCGCGCGCGGTGGCGGTGATGCGTGCAATCGCCTGTGCCGGTCGAGAGACCCGCCCCGGGATCGCCGCCTGTGCGACTTGCGGCGAAGCCATGCCCCGGCTGAGCACGGGCGGCGCGATCGCCGGACCGCTACCGGCAAGCACGCCGGTGCACGCACTCAACAGCGCGGACAGGAGCAGCAGGATGTTCAAGCGATACCGTTCTTCATTGCGGCTGCGCCATAGGGATTGATGCCGCCCGCGTCCATTTCAAATGTGACAGCGCGGTGCGTTGCTGACATTGCACCGATCATTGATCGGGCTCGCTCGACGCCCCCGATGCAAGCTGCCACCGCATTGCCGATCGCCACTGACCAGCCACTGCCTTGCCGTTTGCATCATGCGCGGGTTCAAATTGGCCATTGGCGATCAGCTGGCTGCACGTCGTTGAATCGAGCAGATCGGAACCACTCGTCGCCAATATGTGACAGGCGGTGATCCGTCCGCGTGCGTCGATATCGAGCGCAAACACCGTGCGTCCCTCTTGCCCGGCTACCCTTGCATCGGCGGGATAGCTTTCGATCGGAAACCAGTCGCCGGGTTGGCCGATTGGCCTTGCCTGTGGCAACAGCATCGCAGCAATCGGCCTGGCGGTCGTTTTGGAAGCGCCGTCGATTTCGGGCGTGACCACGGGCCGGGGCAGACCAGCCGATTTCTTCCTGACGGCGACCGCTTTTTTCGGCGTTACCGCGTCAGAGGCTGCAGGCGCGGCAACCATGCACGCCGCCGCTGCCAAAATGGCGATGATTGGTCTCTTGCGTTCAAACGCCGTCACTTTAACACCCCGTTTTCCGCTGCCCACATCCCCATCCCTAACCAGAGATGCCGCCTATGTCATCCGCCCGTTCCCCGCTCGCGCCCGCCCACTTCCCCGGTCTGCCCGACATCGCCGGCGTGTCGCTGCGGGTCGCGCGCGCCGGGTACAAGGATTGGGGCCGCTGCGACCTTACACTGGCGGTGCTGGACGAGGGCACGCATGTCGCGGGGGTCACGACGCAGAGCCGCTGCCCCTCGCCCGAGGTCGACTGGTGCCGCGCGGCGCTCGTGCTCGGCAAAGCGCGCGCGCTCGTCGTCAATGCGGGCAATGCCAATGCCTTTACCGGCAACCGGGGGCGGGTCGCGGTCGAGGCGATCGCTGCGCGCGTATCCGCCAATCTGGGTTGCCAGCCCTCCGACGTGTTCGTCGCCTCCACCGGGGTGATCGGCACCGCGCTGCCCGTGCCGAAAGCCGAAGCAGGGCTCGATCTGGCCTTTGCAGCGGCGCCTTGCGGCTGGGAAGAGGCGGCAACCACGATCGGTACCACCGACACCTTTCCCAAAGGCGCTGTCACGACTGCCATCGTCGATGGCCGCGCTGTGTCGCTCGTCGGCATCATCAAGGGATCGGGGATGATCGCGCCCGACATGGCGACGATGCTGGGGTTCATCTTTACCGATGCCGCCGTCGCCCCCGATTTCCTGCAAGCCGCGCTGACCGCTGCCAACCGGCGGAGCTTTTCGTGCATTACCGTCGATAGCGACACCTCGACGAGCGATACCGTGCTCGCCTTCGCGACCGGCAAGGCCGGCAATGCGCCATTGACGGGGAGCGACGATCCAGGCGCCGACGCGTTCGTTGCTGCCCTGCACGATCTGTGCCTGCAACTCGCACATCTCGTCGTCCGCGACGGCGAGGGCGCGTCCAAGTTCATCAGCATCGACGTGACCGGCGCCGAAAGCGACGAAAGCGCGCGCCGGATCGGCCTGTCGATCGCCAATTCGCCGCTGGTGAAGACGGCGATTGCGGGCGAGGACGCGAACTGGGGCCGCGTCGTCATGGCAGTCGGCAAGGCCGGCGAACCCGCCGACCGCGACCGCCTGTCGATCCGCTTCGGCGATACGCAGGTCGCGAGTGAGGGGCTCGCGGTCGAGGGCTATGACGAAGCACCCGTCGCCGCGCATTTGAAGGGCCATGACATCGATATCGGCGTCGATATCGGCATCGGCGACGGCCGCGCGACGGTTTGGACCTGCGACCTGACCCACGGCTATATCTCGATCAACGCCGATTACCGGAGCTGAACACATGAGCGATATCATCCTTCACCATTATCCGATGTCGCCTTATGCCGAGCTGGTCCGACGCGCGCTGGGCATCAAGGGGTTGGCGTGGCGATCGGTGATCATCCCCAATATCGCACCCAAGCCCGATCTGACGCCGCTCACGGGCGGCTATCGCAAAACGCCGGTGATGCAGATCGGCGCCGACATTTATTGTGACACCGCGATCATCGTCGAGGCGATCGAGGCGGCGCACCCCTCGCCTACGCTTTTCCCGGCCCCGCTTGGTCGTGCAGGCGCACTGATCGCGCTGCAGGCGGGTGGCGCCACCTTCAGCCAGGCGGTGGGCTCTGCGATGTCGGGCTTCATGGACCGGATCGGCGATGACTTTTTCGAGGATCGCAAGAAGTTGTTCGGGATGAACCGCGACCGGATGGCGCAGGCCGCGCCGCACATGATCGCGCAGTTTCGTGGATGGCTGGCGCGGCTGGAGGATGCGCTGAGCGATGGTCGCGCGTTTCTGGGCGGCGATGCGCCGGGCTATGCCGACTGCGCGGCGGCCATGAACGTGTGGTTCCAGGGCAATTTCCGGCTCACCGAGACGCGGCTGGCGCCCTTCCCGCACGTTGCGGCATGGTTCGGGCGGCTCGAGGCGATCGGCCACGGATCGCCGAGTGATATGAGCGGGGCGGACGCGCTCGACATTGCCCGGAACGCGGACCCAATCGCCGTCGCAGAAATCGAGCCCGACAGTGAATTCACCGAGGGTCAGGCCGTAATCGTCCGGACCGAAGACCCCGGCGCCGACCCGGTCGCGGGCACATTGCTACGCTGCACGCCGCGCGAGATCGCTATCCTGCGCGACGATCCGCGGGTCGGAACGGTGGCCGTTCACTTCCCGCGGATCGGGCAGATCCTCAGCGCCGCCTGAGCTTCAGGCCAGTGCGCCCTCGAGCCATGCCTTGAGCTGGCTCTTCGGTGCCGCGCGGCTGAAGCGCGCCACTTCCTCGCCGCCCTTGAACAGGACGAGATTGGGGATGGTGCGAATGCCGAAGCGCGTCGCGGCTTCTGGCGCGTCATCAAGATTGGCCTTGGTGATCGTCACCTGATCGGCGAGCTCGTCCGAAATCTCTTCGAGGCTCGGGCCGATCACCTTGCAGGGGCCGCACCACTCCGCCCAGAAATCGACGAGCACGGGCTTGTCGGCATTGAGGACGTCGTTGTCGAAACTCGAATCGGTAATCGCGATGGTCGCCATGTTCTATTCTCCTTGGCTCTAAAGTAGGCGGGCAGCGGCGGCGTCTCAAGCCATGCCGGACAAGCTTTGTTCGGGCGCACCATAGCGCGGCTTGTGCGCACCCAACAACGCGACGGGAAGATCGAACAGCACTGGCCCGGCGGTGTGGAGCAACGCAGCGGTAATGCGACGCCCCGGGAAGACGACTGCAAGCGCCGCCGCATAAGCCGCCATCTGCCGCAGATGATAGGTCGGGATCGTATCGATCGATGCCGGCGCGCGGCGCCCCGTTTTGAAATCGACGATGCGGATTTCGGCATCGGTGACGAGCAACCGGTCAATCGTCCCCGATACGACGATGCCGCCTTCGATCACTGCCGCGACCGGCGCCTCGGCAAGCGCATCCGCGCCGAACAGAACGGCGTGCGCCGGATCGTCGAGCACCCGCACCACACTGGCGATGATTTCCGCGCGCGCGCCGGCATCGGCAAGCCCCCCTGCGCCCGCCAGCCAGCGATCGGCTGCGAGCGCCCGGTCAGCGGCGGCCACTGCGGGCAGGCGCTCGAACAGCGCGTGGATCAGGCGTCCGCGCTCGGCAGCGTCGCGCAGTGCAGGCGTCGGCGGCGGATCGGCGACACTGTCCTCGCCAAGCGACGAAGGAGCGAGCGGCCTTGGCGGGCGCGCGTCGACCGGTGCGGCGACATGCGCCCAATCGGGCAGGCCAACCGCTGCCGATGACATAAAGGGTGTTGAGGTGATCGGAGCGACCGCAGACGCGGGCGTAGTGCCGCTAAAGAGCTTGCCCCCCTCCTCGCTCCTCGCACCGAGCGTCGTCAGCGCCCGATCGGCGGCGGCGTACCAGCTGTTCGTCGGCGCCACGCCCTGCGCACGCGGCCCCAGCGCACCCGCGATCACCAACTGTTCCTCGGCCCGCGTCGCCGCGACATAGAAGAGCCGCCAATGTTCCTCGAGTTCGCGACGCTGCGCCTCCTCCACCAGCGTCGCCAGCGGCCCGCCGCGCTCGCTGCCGCGCGGGCGAAAAATGGGAAACGCATCCTCGGTCCCCTCAGGCGCCCATTTCAGGATCGATCGCGGCGTCTGCGAAGGATCGACAGTGGCATCGGCGAGGATCACCAGTGGCGCCTGCAATCCCTTGGCGCCGTGCACCGTCATCACCCGCACCGCATCGAGCGGGGCGGACGGATCGCGAACGATCTCGACGTCGCCACGATCGAACCAGTCGAGAAACCCCTGCAGCGAAGGCGTCGCCAGCGTTTCAAAATCGAGCGCGGCGCTCAGCAATTCCTCGATCGGATCGCGCGCCTCCGCCCCCAGTCGCCGGATCAGCTTGCGCCGCCCGTCGAGCGGCCCCGACAGCATTTCCTCAAGCAGGCGGTAGGGGGTGGCGATATCGGCACGCGCCAGCAGATCGTAAAGCGGGCGCAGGCGTTCCTCCGGCTGGGTCGCGCGCAGGTGCCGCCACAAGCCGCCGGTGCGCGGGGCGGCGGCGTGCATCAGATCATCCTGAGTCCAGCCAAGCAAGGGTGACACAAGCAAGCTCGCGAGCGACAGATCGTCATCGGGCTGGAGCGCAAAGCGGATCGCGGCGAGCAGATCCTGCACCGCCAGCGGCGCGTTGAGCCGCAGCCGATCGACGCCCGCCACTGGCACACCCTCGGCATAGAGTCGCGCGACGATCAGCGAGGCGAGTTCACCGCGCCGCTTGACGAGGATCATCACGTCCTCGGGCCGAAGCGCCCGCCCCTTGCTGCCGAGCATCATCGGATCGGCGGGGTCGAGCCACGCCTTGATCTGGCGCGCGATCCGGCGGGCGAGCTCGCGGGTCGCGTCGTCGATCCACTCTTCCTCGTCGGCCTCGCTGCCGCCGGCGACGACAGGCGGCCACAAGGTCACGCTCCCCGGCCCCTTCACTTCGCTCGCATGCGCGGTGATCTCGTCGAGGAGGCCGAGCCCTGGCGCGTCGATGACCCCGATCGCGGCATCGACGAATTCGAGAATAGGGCGCGTCGAGCGAAAGCTGTGGGTAAGCGACAGGCGGTTGAAAGGCGTGCCTTCTTCGTCGAGCATCTCTCCCGCTGCAGTGGCACGACGATGAAAGTCGAGTTCGGCAGCTTTGAAGAAGAGTGGATCGGTTCCCTGAAAGCCGAAAATCGCCTGCTTGTAATCGCCGACGACGAACAACGTCCGCGTTCGATCGCCATGCGCGCCACGCCCTGTGAAAAATTCCTCCGCGAGAGCAACGATGATCCGCCATTGCCGCAAATTGGTATCCTGCGCCTCGTCGATCAGGATATGCTCGGTGCTCTGATCGAGCTTGTATCTTACCCAATCGCCGATCCCCGGCTGATCGAGCAGATCGACGACACGGCGGATGAGATCGTCGAAATCGACCGCGCCGATACGGCGTTTCGCGCGCGCATAAGCATCGGCAAAAGCACGACCGGCACCAAGCGCATCGGCGAGCAGATCGCCATAAGCCGCGCGATCCGCCATGCCGATCAGTTCGGCACAGCGGCTGCCCATCGCCAAGGCAAGCTCGGCATAATCGGGATCGGCCTCGATCAGTTTTTTCTGATAGGCGCGTGGCTCGCCGTCAGCTTTGAAGACGACGAGCTTCAGGTCGCCGAGCATTGCTACGCGCGCGGCCTGCGTCGCCTCAAGCCAGCATTCGGCGACATCGGCCTGGTTTCCGCCCGTCATCGTCCCCCATGCGCGATTGGCGGCGGCGATGCGGCGTACGGCGGCAATGTCGAAAGCGTCGTCGGTACAGGCGGCGGCAATCACCTCGTCGATGGCGCCGCTGGGCAGATCGAGCGCGCGACGGATGAAGGGGTGGATACCACTTGGCAGCGCGGCCATTGCTGCTGCGGACCTTGCGCAGGCGTGCAGGAAATCCTCGGCGCCGCCCTCGCCCAGCCGCAAGCTGAGCGCACCGATCGCCCCGACCACCCTGGTTCGCCCTTCGCGCTCCGCCTCGACAAGCAGCCCGGCCAGCGTTTCGCGGAGCAGCACCGCTTCCTCGCGTGCTTCGATCGGACGGAAACCGGGAGCCAGGCCCGCCTCGACCGGAAAGGTCGCGAGCAATCCCTGGCTGAAACCGTGGATCGTCTGGATGCGTATGCCGCCCCCCGGCGCATCGAGCAGCTTGGCGAACAAAGTGCGGGCACGGGCGCGCAACACCGGCGTCGGTTGTTCGCCAAGCGCGATCAGGTCCGCGCCAAGATCGACATCCTTCATCCGCACCCACGCCGCGAGCCGACGGCTGATCCGGCCCGCCATTTCGGCAGCGCCCGCCTTGGTGAAGGTGAGGCACAGGATCGCTGCCGGATCGGTGCCGCGCAGCAGCAACCGGAACACGCGTGCGGCCAGCACCTGCGTCTTGCCCGTGCCCGCTGAGGCGGAGAGCCACACATGCGTATCGGGCGCGCTGGCGAGCGCCTGATTGCCGAGCAGTTTCGGCAAGGCTGGCGGAGGCGACTTAATCACGACCGTACCATTCGTCGCGGCGCATCAGCTGATCATATTCGGTATAGGGCGCATAATCGGGCGCGAGTTTCGCGGTGAAGGGCATGTCGCCGGTCAGCCATTGTTGCGCAGCATCGGTGAAATTGTGCGCAGCAATCGCGGTGAATTCGGCGGTGCGGATGCGGTCGCGCTTGCCTTCGTCATCGACGGGCGAACTGATCTTGCCAAAGCCGTCACCCGACCGCGCGAGCGACCAGTATTCGAACGCGCGCGCGGGGCCGCTCATGTCCTCGAAGCCGCCACGCTCGGCGATCAGGCCCAAAAGTCCGAGCTGCAGGCTGTACCCGGCGCGGACCGCCGACGCCGATGGCGCCTTGCCCGTCTTGTAATCGACGATTGCCAATCCGCCGTCGACAAGACGATCGATCCGGTCCGCCTTGCCGCGCAGCTCGACGCCCGCAATGTTGATCACGCCCGATCGTTCCGCACCGATCACGATGCGGCCTGCATCCGACTGGGCGGCCATCGCCTGCGCGATCCAGTCGATCGCCTCCATCAGCCGGGGTTGCCACAGCGCGCGCATCATCGGGTGGGTGCGTTCGTCGCGCAGCATTGCGACGGCGCGTGCACGGAGGCGATCGGGGTCGCACGCATCCTCCTGTGCCCACGCTTCCAGGATCGCGTGCACCGCCGTGCCGCGCCACGCCGCGCTCGGGTCGGCATCGACGGGATCGAACGGCATCAGGCCAAGCACGCGGCGCGCATAAAACGCAAAGGGGTCGGCCTTGAGCCGGTCGACCTCGGTCACCGAAATCTGTTTTGGGCGCAGGTCGGCCGGCGGAACAGGTGCCGGCCTGTCCGCCGGTTGATGGATGCCAGGATCATCGATCGCGCGCGCCCAATGCTCGAACGCGACGGCGCGATCGACCCCGCCCGACATCGCCTCAAGCCGCAACCAGAAACGAGAGGGGATCGCCGGCGACCGCGCATCGCGCCGCGCGCGCGTTAACAACACTTCGGGTGCCCCAAGCAACCCGGCGAGATCATGGGCCGAGGTGCCGACCCGGCGTTCGAGCGCCGGCAGCCCAAGCTCGATGCGAATACGCGGCGCAAGCCAGGGATCAGGCGCCGGTTGCGCTGGCCACACGCCTTCGTTGAGCCCGCCAAGGATCATCAGATCGGCGCTTTGCAGCCGTGCCTCGATGAGCCCGTAGATCGCGAGGCGGGTGTGGCCGCCCTGCGCAGGACGAACGGCGACTTCCCCAAGGAGCGCGCGCAGCAACGCGGCCAGGCTTTCGGGGTCGACCATGGCAGGGCCGAGCCGCGCATCGGCCTCGATATCGGCGAGCAGTTCGGCCGCGGCGCGCCCCGCCTGCCCGCTCCAAATCGCGTCACCGCAAAGCACCTGAGCGGTCTCGCGCAGCGCCGCGATCAGCTGCTCGAGCGGCTGCGCACCGGCATCGAACACCGCCGTAATCGGCGCCAGCAGCGCGCGGGCTTGCGGCCACCACGCCGCCGCCGCTCGCCTGATGATCCGCTCGCGCGTATCGCCGTCGGCAAGAAAGCCATCAATGCCGTCAAGCCCCGCCGCCGGTCGCGGGCCCCGGAGCGCACGATCGAGCAGCCGCGTACCCTCAAGCCACGCCAGTCTGTCATCACCGAAGCGCACCAGCGGATGCTTGAGCAGCGCCAGCAACGCGAGCGGCGCGAACCGCTGGGCGACGGCATCTGCCAGCACGGTCAGCAGCGTACCGGGCGGCAGGATCGACAATGGACGACCGGCGCTGTCGTCGATATCGATCCCCCACCGCGCACAATGCGCTGCGACCCGCCTCGCCAGCGCACGATCGGGGGTGACGAGCGCGGCGGTCTTGCCCGGCGTCTCAAGCGCCTCCCGCAGGGCGAGTGCGATCGCCTGCGCTTCTTCGGCGGGGGTTGCCAGTTCGGCGACGCGCACGCCGGTCAGTCGCCGCGCCTCTGCAGGAAGCGTCGTCCATTTCGCCGTGAAGTCGGCGGGCGCAAGCGCATTGGCGACGGCGCGACCACGCATCTTGCCGGCATCGTGCCCGCCGCCTTCCCGCCACACCGAAAACTCGCCCCGATTCACGCCCATCCGTTGAAGCAGCAATTTCAACTGGAATTGCGGGTGCGTCTCGATCGAGCGTCGTCGCCTGCCCGTCGCTTCGTCGGGCGCATGCGGTCCGAGCGCCTGCCATTCTTCCTCGGGCATGTCGATCGCCAGATCGGGCAGCACGACAAGCCCGTTGGGAAGATGCGCGACCACACCCAGCAACCCGGCAATGGCGGGGGCAGCGGTCGTCGTGCCGGCTGCACACACGAACCCCGGAGGCGGCTGCCTGCGCCACCGCTCGCCCAGACGCGCGAGCAGGCGCGCGCGACGATCGGAAAGATCGATCTGCCCAAGGCGCGCCAGCTCGGCTGGCCATCGATCGAGCACGATGCCGAACATCGCTAGCGCGCGTTGCCAATGATCGGACAGCTCGGCGGTCATTTCCAAATCGCGAAGGGCACGTGGCGGCACGTCCTCGACAAGCAGTTGATCGAGCGTGCGCGCGAGTTCGCCCGCCAGCCGTACAGCCTCCGCCGCATCGATCGGCGTGCCCGTCGCCGCGCGTTCTTCACTCACCAGCCGAGCGAGGATCAGCCGCCGGGTGAGCGGCGCGACGGCGGGCGGCACCGGGTCGCCCGCGTCTGCCGGATCGATCATCGCGCCGATGGATTCGGCGATGTCGGTATCGCCGATCGCGACCATCCGGGGCGACAGCAACCCGCCGCCGCTCGCCCGCACAAAGGCATCGGTGATCGTTCGTTTCGCGCGATTATTGGGCAGCAGGATCAGCCCGCGTGCGAGCGCCATCGGATCGCCGCCAAAGCGCCTGATCAGGCCGGCCGCAAGCGCATCGGCGAACGCGCGGTGCGCTGGAATGGTGTAAAGTTGCGGATTCCCGCGCTCAGCCATCGGCGATGATCGCCTCGGCGCGCGGGATCGCGGCGGGGGTGCCAACGTCGAACCACAAACCCTGATGGACCATCCCGAACGCTCGGCCGGCTGCGATTGCCCTGTCCCAGAAGATATTGGTCGAAAACGGCCCCTGCGGCCAATCAACGATCAGCCGAGGTGATAATATCTGCACGCCGGTCCATACGAACGGCGCCGGTTTGCCGGGGCGTCGGCGTCCGGTGATGCGGCCCAGCGCGTCGAGATAGAAATCGCCCTGTCCCGAATGGCAATGCGCACGCGCAAGCGGGATCATCAGCAACAGCGCATCCATCGTCGCATCGTCCCAGCGCGCCGCCATCGCCTTGATCGTATCGACCGGACCGTCGATCCACAGATTGTCGCTATTGACCGCGACGAAGGGCTTGTCGCCGATCAGGTCGCGTGCCTGCACCAGCCCGCCGCCGGTTTCCATCAATTGCGCACGTTCGTCCGAGATGACGATCTCGATGCCGTCCACCCGGTTGCGCAGATGCGCCTCCAATGCGTCGGCGAGATAATGGACGTTGACGATCGCCCGTTTGACCCCCGCCGCGCGCAGCCGGTCGAGCGCATGGTCGATCAAGGCGCCCCCGGCCACCTCGACCAGGGGCTTGGGCCGGGTCGCGGTCAACGGGCGCATCCGCTTGCCCAGCCCGGCGGCCATCACCATCGCGGTCTCAGGCACCGTGCCGCCCGGGTCGATCCGGATCGTCAAGGTGCGTCTGGCGCTCATACCCGGCTCAGCACCATTGGATCGCCGCGTTTTTCCAACGGAATATTGGCATTGAACCACGCTGCCACCGGCGCCAGCGCGGGGTGGGCCAGATCGCGCTCCAGATACCGCCAGACGCGCGGGCACAGGCTGGGATATCGATCCTTGCCGTCGCGTTTCCACAGGCGGGTGAACACGCCGATGATCCGCGTATTCCGCTGCGCGCCAAGCACATGATAGGCGATCTCGAAATCGGCGCCGGCGCCCGATGCCTGCATGTAATGACGCAGCATCGCCGCCTCGATCTCGGGCTCGACATCGCGCCGCGCATCCTGGAGCAGCGAGACCAGATCATAAGCCGGGTGCCCCGTCATCGCATCCTGGAAATCGAGCAGGCCAAGGCGACCATCAGCGACCAGCATCAGGTTTTCGGCATGATAATCGCGTAGCACTGTCACCGGCCGCGATGGCCTTGCCAGGTCGAGGACGGCGTCCCAGGCAGCGCGATAGCCCGCGATGTCGGGATCGATGCCGACCGCCGGACAATACCACTGCGTCAGCAGGGTCGTCTTTTCCTCAAGCGCCGCACGGTCATATGCAGCAAGCGGCGGGTGCGCCTCGCGGTGCAGCGCCACCAGCGTATCGACGGCGACACGGTAGAGTTGGGGCGCGCGGGCGGGATCGCCGTCGATCGCCTCACGCATCCGGTCGTCACCGAAATCCTCGATCAGCACGAGCCCCTGCTCAAGGTCGGTCGCGAATATTTCGGGTGCTGCAAAGCCGTGCGCGAACAGCCAGGTGGCGATATCGATGAAGGGCCTGGGGTCTTCATGCGGGGGGGGTGCATCCATCAGGACGGCACGGCGATCCCCCTCGGTCACACGAAAATATCGCCGGAATGATGCGTCGCCGGTAATCGGCACGATCGTCGGCGCGGCCCAGCCATGCGCGGCAAGAAAACCGCGCGCGGCGGCGGGGGGCTTCATATCCGGGACCATCGCGCCCTCCAAGCCGCAGGCACCTGCGCTGTCAAGGCGCGTCCGCCGCCTGGGTGCTCGGCGAGGGTGAGCATTAGCGCATCTGGCCAATATTCCACCCCTGCGCGTTCCGGCCACTCGACCACCAGCACCGACTCCGAACGCGCCTCGTCGAGCCCCAGCTCCTCGATCTCGGCGGGGTTCTCGATCCGATAGAGATCGACATGGACCACCGGCAGGCGCGTTTCGGGCGGAGCATAGGGCTGGACGATCGCGAAGCTCGGCGACGGCGCCTCTCCCGCCAGGCCGAGCGCCGACAACAGACCGCGTGTGATGCTCGTCTTGCCGGCGCCAAGCGGCCCCAACAGGCCAATCACGTCCCCTGCCTGCACCACCCCGGCAAGCCGCACACCGAAATCATGCGATGCCGCCGGGTCAGCGAGCATGATCGGGCTTGCGCTCATCGCGGCCCAGAGGCGGCGCGCGGCAAATCGACCGTGATCATCGTCCCCTGCCCGCGTTCCGAAAGCAGCGATATTGTGCCGCCATGCGCCTCGACAAATTGTTTCGCGAGCGGCAGGCCAAGCCCGAGCGCACGTTCGCCGCTGCGGGTGATGCCGGGTTCTGCAAAGCGATCGAACGCGCGCGCGATCGCCTTTTCGCTCATCCCCCGGCCATTGTCCGACACGACGATCCGAACGCCATCGGCGGCACCGTCGATATGCAGCAATACCCGACCGCCCGAAGGCGTACCCGAAATGGCGTGCCGCAACATATTCTCGATCACCTGGCCGATCCGCTTGGCATCACCCGCGATGCTACCGCTCGACGGCGCGATCTCGCTGACGAAATCGAGCTTCTTGCCCGACATCACCGCATCGAGCTTTGCCACGGCGGCGCGCGCGGCCGCCGCGATATCGACCTCGGTCCGCTCATCCTTGCGGGGCGGGTTGTCGCTCTGCGTCAGGTCGAGCACGTCATCGACAAGGCCACCTAGGCGCTCGACCGATTCGAGGATCGCTGCGACATAATCATTGGCGGTTTGCGGCAATTCGCCAGCATATCCGCCCTTCAGCATTTCGGCGAAGCCGCTGATCGAGGTGAGCGGGGTGCGCAGTTCATAGCTCATATTGGCCACGAACGCCGTCTTCACCCGGTCCGCCGCCTCAAGCGCTTCGTTGCGATCGCGCAGCGCATGTTCGATCCGGCGGCTGTCGCTGACGTCGAGCATCGTGAACAGCGCGTTGCCATCGGGCAGAGGCACGGCGGCGAATTCAAAATGGCGCCCGTCGGCAAAAGCGAGATTGCCGCCGCGTTGCAATCGCTCAACCGTCGCCGATCGCACCAGTTCGCTGATCAGGACCGATTTGCCGGGGGAGGCAAGCTTTGGTGCGGCCGCATTGGCCAGCGCATCGACGCGTGGATGCCCGGCTAGAAACTCCTCCTCGAAGCCGAGCGTCATTCGGAAACGGCTGTTCCACAATTGCAGCCGGCCGTCCGCCGCAAAGACGCCAAGCGCCTCGAACAGATTGTCGAAGGTCGCGGTCCGAACGCGGAGCAGCGTGTCTCGCGCGCTGGCGAGTTGTATCTGTTCGGTGCGATCCTCAAAAATCAGCAACAGGCCGCCATCGGGCAGCGGCTGGGCGACGACGCGGAGGTGAACGCCTGCGGGAAGATGCCAGTTTTCCTCGATCTGCCCATCGGCGGCGGTAAACCAGTCGCGCCGTTCGGCCTTCCAGCCCGGAAAGTCGCGCACCTCTGGCAGCCGATTGGCCTCGCGCATCCGTTCGAGCACGCGGTCGAACTCGGGGCGGTCCGACAGCCATTCGTTGCGCATCGCGAACATCCGGCGGAACGGCTGGTTGCAAAAGGCGAGCGCGCGGTCCGGCCCGAACTGGACGACCCCCGCGGACAACCGATCGAGCATCGCCCGCTGCGCATCGCCGAAGCGCTTGATGCCCGAACGCGCCTGCTCAAGCTCATCGATGTCGATCGCGAAGCCCGCGATGCCGCCCGTCGTCAACGGCACATCAAACACGCGCAACGTCCGCCGCTCGCCCTTGATCGTCGCTGGCATCGCCTGGGCCTGCGCGCGCGCTGTATCGCGCGCCTTGACCGCATTGGCGAGCGGACCGCCCATGCCCGATCCCTCGAACAGTTCCACCCCGCGCGCAACGACGTCTTCGGCATCACGCCCATCGACCGCATCGACATAGGCCGAATTGACCATCAGCATCCGCAGATCGGCACCGCGATACCACATCGGCAACGGTGCCGCCTCGATCAGCCCGAGCAACGCCTCATATGCATCGCGCACGCGGCCCGATTCGGCATCGAGCCGGGCGATCTCGGTCTCGCTTTCGGTCGCATCGACGAACCACAGCACGACGCCGCCTGGCGCCTGCAGATCGCGCGTGGCACGGTCTCCCTTCACGATCAGCGAGCGCCTCGATCCTTGCGGCCGGAGCGACCGGGTGAAGCTCTTCGCTGATCGTTGCGCCGCCCCGATATCGTCGGTCAGCATCGCAAGATCGGCGGCATCGATACCCGCCCCCTCCCCGCACAAATCGGCAAGAAAGCGCGGCGCTTGCGCAAAACCAAGCCACATCCCCAGCCGATCGGGCATTTCAAGCCGGCCATCGGTGCGCACCACCATCGCCAGTGCCGGCGAAGACGCAAGCAACGCCTCAAGCCGGGCATTGCCCGCTATCGCCGCCTTGCCCCGCCCGCGACTGCGAACCGCGATGAACAACGCCCAGACGGCGAGCCAGATCAGCGCGGCCAGCGTTGCGCCGGCCAGGGTCGCGGCCAGAGGGGTTATTTCGATCAACGCGCCCGTCCGGACGGCAGCGCACGAGCCAGTTTCATGGCAACGGCCTTAAAGCGGCACAGGCGCGAACGGAAGCACCTGAGCGGCGCAAAGTGCGCCAACGAAAAGGGGGCCGGGTTCGATCGAACACGGCCCCCGATGCTGTCTGCCTCGAAGCGAGGCGCGACGCTTAGTAGCGGTAGTGATCGGGCTTGAACGGCCCTTCGACCGGGACGCCGATATAATCCGCCTGTTTCTTGGTCAGCTGCGTCATCTTCACGCCGAGCTTTTCGAGGTGGAGCGCCGCGACCTTTTCGTCGAGATGCTTTGGCAGGACATAGACTTCGTTGTTATACTGCTCAGGGTTGGTGAACAGCTCGATCTGCGCCAGCGTCTGGTTGGTGAAGCTTGCCGACATCACGAAGCTCGGATGGCCGGTCGCATTGCCCAGGTTCACCAGGCGGCCCTTGGACAGGATGATGATCTGCTTGCCGTCCGGAAATTCGACCAGATCGACCTGCGGCTTCACTTCGGTCCACTTGTAGTTTGACAGCGCCGAAATCTGGATTTCGCTGTCGAAATGGCCGATGTTGCACACGATCGCCATGTTCTTCATCGCCTTCATGTGATCGGCGGTGATGACGTCGGCATTGCCGGTGGCGGTGACGAAAATGTCCGAACGCGTGACGGCTTCCTCCATCGTCACGACTTCAAAACCCTCCATTGCCGCCTGCAACGCGCAGATCGGGTCGACTTCGGTCACGAGCACGCGCGCGCCGCCATTGCGGAGCGACTGCGCGGATCCCTTGCCGACATCGCCGAAGCCAGCGACGGTCGCGACCTTGCCCGCGAGCATCACGTCGGTGCCGCGACGAATCGCATCGACCAGCGATTCCTTGCAGCCATAGAGGTTGTCGAACTTCGACTTGGTGACGCTGTCGTTGACGTTGATCGCGGGGAACGGCAGCTCGCCCTTCTTGGCGATGGCATAAAGGCGGTGGACGCCGGTCGTCGTTTCTTCCGACACGCCCTTGATCGCCTTGACCGTGTCGGTCAGGTAGCCGGGGTGCTTCGCAACGAACGCCTTCAGCGCACGCTGCATCTCGACTTCTTCTTCATTCTCGGGCTCGGGCATCGTGTGGCCGGCTTCGAGCTTTGCGCCCCACAGCGCAAACATCGTCGCATCGCCGCCATCGTCGAGAATCATGTTGCAGGTCTGGCCCGAGCCATCCTTGTGCCAGCTGAAGATCTCGCCGACATAATCCCAGTAATCGGCCAGGCTCTCACCCTTGATCGCGAACACCGGCACGCCCGTGGCCGCAATGGCGGCAGCCGCATGATCCTGCGTCGAGAAGATGTTGCACGTCGCCCAGCGGACCTGCGCGCCAAGCGCCGTCAGCGTCTCTATCAGCACCGCCGTCTGGATCGTCATGTGGAGCGATCCGGTGATGCGCGCGCCCTTCAACGGCTTCGATGCGCCGAATTCCTCGCGCAGCGCCATCAGGCCCGGCATCTCGGTTTCGGCGATGTTGATTTCCTTGCGGCCGAAGTCGGCAAGGCTGAGGTCGGCAACGACATGATCGTTGCGCTCGAGAACGGATGCGGTGGCCAAAGAAAGTCTCCCGGGATGGACGTGACAGGGCCGAACACGATCCGACCCGATATGCGGGCCATAGCCATTCACGGTGGCCAAATCAAATATAAAGATGTCTTTATATGACTTGGTGAAACTCGATCACGCTGTGCCGCCTTCGCTCGCCAACATCCGCAGATCGACACCCGCGTCTTCAAAGCCCCGCCGCCAGCGATCATCGACGTCGGTCTCGAAAATCAGCTCTGGCGTGCCGGGAATGTTGAACCAGCCGTGCCGCGTCATCTCCTCGTCCAGCTGACCGGCGTCCCAGCCGGCATAGCCCAGCGCCACCAGCCACTCGGCCGGACCACGCCCTTCGGCAATCGCTCGCAACACATCGACGGTGCCCGAAAAGGCCCATAGCCCCGCCACATCGATGGTATCCTGACCACCCCAATCGCGCGAATGCAGGACGAAGCCGCGCCCAGGCTCGACTGGCCCGCCAAAGCTGATCCGCGCATCGGGCGCGACGCCTGTGGGGATGCCGAACTGATCGAGCGGCTCGTGAAGGCTCATATTGTCGATCTCGGCGCCGATGCCGATGCCCAGAGCGCCGCGCTCGTCATGCGCGCACATTGCGATTACCGCACGATCAAAGCGCGGATCGGGCATTCCCGGCATCGCCAGCAGGAACTGCCCACACAGGAAAGAAGGAGCATCGGTCATGCGCCCTTATAGCGCCGGGCAGGCGCGGCCCAAACCTGGAAAGCGTGGAAAGATCGAACCGGGCGCCGCCTTTTCGTGGTCCGGCCCGCATCGATTGTCCGGCACGACTGCAAGAAAATCGCGATTTCTCGTCCATAGCGCTTCAATCGGCGGCGCTGCGGCCCTATCTGCGGTTCACCAAAACAAGCCGAGGAAACGCACGAGATGACGATCAAGGTTGGCGACACGCTCCCCCAGGTGACCTTCACCAAGATGACCGATCATGGCCCCGAAGCGGTCGATAGCGCCGAGTATTTCAAGGGCCGCAAGGTCGCGTTGTTTTCGGTGCCTGGCGCCTTCACGCCGACTTGTTCGGCAAAGCACCTTCCCGGTTTTGTCGACAAGGCGGACGCGTTCAAGGCCGCCGGCGTCGATGAGATCGCCTGCACCGCCGTCAACGATGCCTTTGTGCTCGGCGCCTGGAGCAAGAGCAGCGATGCCGGCAACGCCGTGACGATGCTCGCCGATGGCAATGGCGATTTTGCCGAAGCCGTCGGCCTGACGATGGACGGATCGAAATTCGGCATGGGCAAGCGCGGCCAGCGTTATTCCATGCTGATCGACGACGGCAAGGTCGCACAGTTGAACGTCGAAGGCCCCGGCGAGTTCAAGGTGAGTTCTGCCGAGCATATGCTCGATACGATGTGAGCCCATCGGATGCGGCGCCCGGTGCGCCGCATCCTGCGGCCCCCCGGGAACATTACGGGCGCGACGCGGTTGATGAGGCGATCCAGCACTCCGTCCCTTGTCGAAATGAGGAGCTACGCAAATGACCGACACTTCCATGAACATCGAAGGCGATGCAAAACAGGCCGCCAGCACCCTGAGCGATGCAGCGACGCAGGTGGCGGATACCGTCGCCGAGCATGCCGCCAAGGCGGAAGGCGGCTTGAAATCGTTCCTCGACCGCGCGCAGGAAGCGATTGAGGAAGCCGTCGAGACGACCGTCGAGGCGATCAAGGAAAATCCGGTTGCTGCTGCTGCCATCGCAGGCGGTGTCGCTGCGACCGTTGCCGGTGCGGCATTCGGCGTCAGCAAGTTGCTGCAGAGCGAACCTGCTGCCCCTTCGGCCAAGTCAAAGCCCGGCCCCAAGGCAACGACCAAGAAGTAATCAGGTGAAAGGCGGGCGACCCCTGCAACAGGGGTCTCCCGCCTTGCCACTTTGCTGCCGCTGGATTAGCGGCAAGAGATGACGACCGCTGTAGAAATCGTTGCCGAACTCGATCGGCTTTATACCCTCTCGGTCGATCGCCTGCGCGATGCCCTCACCCTTTATCTTGAATCGGGAACAACTCCCTCTGCGGAGTCGCGGCAAGACGGCTCCTTTGCCTATCCCGAGATCCGGTTGCGCTATTTGGGTGGAGCCGAGCGACCTGCGCCGCTCCGCTCCTTTGGCAGGCTCGTCACCCCCGGCGAATACCGGATCAGTGTGACCAAGCCGGCGATGTTTGCCGGCTATCTCACCGAACAGCTGACGCTGCTGATCGAGGATTATGAAGTCGAGGTCGAGGCAGTGCCCGGCCGACAGGAAATCCCGTTTCCCTATGTGCTCGATCCGGGCCACGCGCTGAGCCTCGATGAAGTGTCGGCAATCGAGCTGGCGCGGTTCTTTCCGGCGACCGAGCTTGCCCATATCGGCGACGAGATCGCCGATGGCGTCTGGCTCAATCCGGCAGGGATCAGGCCGCTCGCCCTATTCGACGGGCTGCGCACCGATTTTTCGCTCGCCCGATTGCGGCACTACACCGGCACCCCCCCGGAACATGTCCAGCGCTTCGTGCTGTTCACCAACTACCATCGTTATGTCGACGAATTCGTCCGCTGGGCGTGCGCGCAGCTTGGACCAGACAGCCGCTACAGCTTCGTGTCGGGCGCGGGCAACGTGATCGCCGAAACCGGCGACGATGTCGATCGGCTGGTGACCGACAGCGCATGGCGCCGTCACCAGATGCCGGCCTATCACCTGGTCGCGCCCGATCGCACGGGCATCACGCTCGTCAACATCGGCGTCGGCCCATCGAACGCGAAGACGATTACCGATCACCTCGCGGTCGTGCGCCCCGAGGCGTGGCTGATGATCGGCCATTGCGGTGGCCTGCGCCCCAGCCAGCGGATCGGCGACTATGTGCTCGCCCACGCCTATCTGCGCGACGATCATGTTCTCGACGATGTGCTTCCGCCTGAAATCCCGATTCCGGCAATTGCCGAAGTGCAGCTGGCGCTGGCACGCGCGGCGGAGACGATTTCGGGCCAGTCGGGCGATGAATTGAAGCGGCGGCTGCGCACCGGCACGATCGTGACGACCGATGATCGCAACTGGGAGCTGAGCTACTCCAAATCGGCGCTGCGATTCTCGCTGTCGCGCGCCGTCGGCATCGACATGGAATCGGCGACGATCGCCGCGCAAGGGTATCGCTTCCGTGTGCCTTACGGGACGTTGCTGTGCGTGTCCGACAAGCCTCTCCATGGCGAGCTGAAGCTTCCTGGCCAGGCCAATCGCTTTTATGAACGCGCGATTTCGGAGCACATGCGGATCGGCATCGAGGCGTGCGAGCAACTCCGCCGCGAAGGCGCAAAACTGCACTCGCGCAAATTGCGAGCGTTCAACGAACCGCCGTTTCGGTAGAAGGTTGTTGCGCGCAGAGGCGCAGCCGCGCAGAGGGATTGCGCAATTGGTATTCCTGCCGCCCGTAACCGCCGCAGGCTTTCAGCATTTCGCGTGTGGCAGTTCACGGCACGGCAGCCTGCGGCGCAACCCCTCTGCGCCTCGCGCGAACCAACCCTAACTCTTCGGCGGGTCGGCAATCATCGCGGTGAAACTGGCCTCGGCGGCAAGAACGCCGTCGATCGTCGCGCGGCCCGCGAACTTGCACACGCTCGACCGCTTCTGGACGAACTCGACGTCGAGCTTCAGCAAAACGCCCGGCTCGACAGGCTTGCGGAACTTCGCTGCCTCGATCGCCATGAAATAAACCAGCTTCCCAGAACCCGCGAGGCCAAGCGATTCCACTGCCAATATGCCCGCCGCCTGCGCCATTGCCTCAACGATCAGGACGCCCGGCATGATCGGGCGCCCGGGGAAATGGCCCTGGAAAAAGCCTTCGTTGATCGTCACCGCCTTGATCGCGGTGATCGACCGGTCGAGCACAAGCGCCTCGACCCGATCGACGAGCAGCATCGGGTATCGGTGAGGCAGCGCCGCCATCACTCGCCCGATATCGAGCGAAATCGGCGACGCTGCCTCAATATTTACCGACGTCGGATCGTTCACCGGCTCTGCGGCTGCGTCTTGGCTGGCGTTGCAGGAGCAGGCGTGCCGGCTGCGGGGGCTGCACCCTGCGCTGCCTGTTGCTGCTGCGGCGGCGTGACCGACACGGTGGTGACTGTTGCGTTCAGCTGCTGGAGCGCCGCCGGCGTGATGTCGTTGACCGGATCGAACGCAAGCACCGAGCCACGCGCGACAACCGCACCGGCCTTGCGCTCCTTGCGGATTTTTTCGGTGATCGGGATCAGCTTTTCGAGCAGCTGATATTTCACATATTGATCGGCATACTGGATTTCCTGGCGCATTTCATCGAATGCAGCCTTGGCATCGTTCAGGCTCTGGCGGGCGGTGCCAAGCGAAGCCTCGTTCGCGGGCGGCAATGATCCGTCGGGCTTGGCAACCTTCTTGGCCGCTTCGACCTGCGCGTTCCAGCCCTTCACGGCGGTTTCGAGATTGCCCTGGACCGTTTTCAGACGGGTGCCGTACTTCGCCTCGAGCTGGGTGCCACCGCTCTTTGCGGCAACGCTGTCCTTGTAAATCTGGTCGACGTCGACGACGAGCGTCAACGCCTGCGCCGATGCCGATTGCGGTGCCATCGCGAGCCCTGCGATAACAAGCGCCGCCATGCCGGTGGCCTTGATGAAAGTGTTCATTAGAATCCTGTCCCTACATTGAAAGTAACGAGTTTGGGGTTGTCGCCGAACTGACTCAGCAACGCATGCGCAATGTTGATCCGCAGTGGCCCAAATGGGGAATTCCAGTTGACCCCGATGCCGACGGTCAATCGCGGACTGGCGGAGTCACCGACGAACCGTTCAAGGAAAGGCTGGATCGTGTTCTGTGCCGCCACGTTGGTGCTCACACCCGCACAGGCACCGCCTGCGGTGGCCGAATAGCCGGAGTTGCACGTCGTCAGCAACCCCACATTCACGGCATCCTCAGCCCCGACGATGTAAAGCTGGCGACCGCTCGAATCGATGATCGGCTGGATGAGCGGCAGCACCGTCACCACCCCGGTGACGGCATCGACCGTCGTCGGGAAGGTCGTGGTCGGCAACGGCCGGGTCACGCCGAACAGGGCGCCGAAATCCATGAAGATCGATGGCCGGATGCCAAGTTCGCGAACGCCAGCGCCGAGCGGAATTTCAAGTTCTGCGTGGCCCAGATACAAAGCGCGGCCACCCAGGGCATCATCGACGAATTGGCGTCGATCGGTAATGAGAACCTGGTTGCCGGCATCGTCGACGGTGTACGGAATGCGCTGGATACGCGGACCGACGCCGCGGATGTTGAACCCGCGAAACTGGGGTTCACCAAGGTAATAACGATCGGTGATGCGCACCGGATCGATCCCCGGGCCACGGCTCGATTCGAGCGAGTAGATGTACGAGGCCTCACCCGACACGGAGAAGATGAAGCCCTTGCCAATGTTAAAATATTTCGACGCCTCTACGCGCCCGCGGAAATAGCGCACGTCGCCGCCGAGCCCGGCAAAGTCACCGCTGGCAACAAAGTTATGCCCGGCCGTTGGCCGCAACCGGCTGTTGCGGCTGTCGTAAATCAGCGAAAAGCCGACAGATGAAGTCACCCGATTGCCAAGCGCGTCACAAAGGTAACGGCCGGCGAGCAACGGATCGCATACGCCGTTGGTAAAATAGGTCGCGCGGTCGAGCCCCACTTCGTCATAATTCAGCCCGTAGCGGCCCGACAGCGACCAGTATTCGGTCAGCGGCACACCAGCGCGTATCTGAAATCCGGTGGAAGTCTGCGTGTACGTCGTCTGACGGCTGTTGCCGACGAAGTTGAAGGCATTGTAGTCACGGCGGAAAAGATCACCGCCGAGGGCGATATTCTTGTCGAACAGATAGGGTTCGGTAAAGCCTAGCTCGATCGACTTGCTGTAGGTCGAATAGCTGGCATTGGCGCGCAGTTCCTGGCCCTTGCCACGAAAATTGCGCTGCCGAACCGACGCCTGGACGATGAATTGCTCAAGGCTCGAAAAGCCGACCGAGAGGCTGAGGTCGCCAGTCGATTTCTCCTCGACATTGGTTTCCAGCACGACGCGGTCAGGCGAGGACCCCGGATTTTGCTGCACTTCCAGCTTTTCCTGGAAGAAACCGAGCGAATTGATCCGGTCCTGCGATCGCTTGACGAGGAAGCTGTTGAAAGCGTCGCCTTCGTTGAGCCGGATTTCGCGGCGGATCACCTTATCCTGCGTGGTCGTGTTGCCGTTGATGTCGACGCGTTCGACATAGGTCCGCTGCGCCTCGCCGATGTGGAAATTGATCGACATCGTCAATGTTTCGGGATCGCGGGTGTATTCCGGATTCACATCGGTGAAGGCATAGCCGAGCAAGCCCGACGTCTGGTTGATCGCTTCGATCGAATCCTCGACCTTTTTCGCGTTATACCAGTCGCCTTTTCTCGCGATCAGCGATTTGGCGAGCTTCTTGTCGTCGAAATCGCGGATGTCGCTGTCCACGCTCACATTGCCGAAATGGTAGCGCTTACCCTCTTCGACCACATAGGTGATGATGAAATCACGCTTGTCGGGCGTCAGTTCGGCGACAGCGGAGGTCACCTTGAAATCGGCATAGCCCTCGGTCAGGTAGAACTGACGCAGCTTTTGCTGGTCGTAGGCCAGCCGGTCCTGATCATAGCTGGTGTTCGAGCTGAGCATGGTCTTCAGGCTTGCCTGCTTGGTGGCCATCTGCGCGCGCACCTTGCCGTCCGAGAACACCTCGTTGCCGATGATGTTGATCTGACGGACCTTGGACTTTGCGCCTTCGCTCACTTCAAAGATGATATCGACGCGGTTCTGGTCGAGCGCGACCATCTTTGGCGCGACAGACGCGGCAAACCGGCCCTGCCGGCGATAGAGCTCGATAATCCGGCCGACGTCCAGCCGCACCGCAGTGCGCGTGAAAATCTGGCGCGGAGCAAGCTTGATCTCTTTTTGGATCTTGTCGGATTTCAGCCGCTTGTTGCCCTCGAGCAGCACGCGGTTGATGATCGGGTTCTCGCGGACTTTAAGGATGATGTCCCCGGTTTGGACGCCATCTATCGACACATCGGCAAACAATTCACTGGCGAGCAGGTCCTTGATCGCCTGATCGAGCGTCTCGTTGTTGAACGCCTGACCGATTCGTAATTTGGTGTAGGACAGAACGGTCTCAGGCTCGATCCGCTGAGATCCCTCGACACGCAGCGTCTTGATCACCTTTGTCGGCGCATCCACGCGCACAGCAGGCGCTGGCGCAGGCGTAACGACCGGCGGCGCTCCGTCACTCTGTCGGGCATTCTGCGCCCAGGCCGCAGCGGGCAAGCCGGACAGCATCGTGCCAGCCAACAGCACCGCGGCTGCGCGCGTACCGAACCTTGAAACCTTGGTCGCTGTCACCATTCCACCCCAAAACGAAGCCACATGCTCTGCACCGCGCGCTCGCCCTGCCCGATGCGGCTCAACCGATCAACCCGGTGAGCCGATTCCACAATCCCAACGTGCCCAGGTCATTGAAGGTCACCAGTACCATCAACGCCAATACCGCCGCCAAACCGCCCCGAAACGCCCATTCTTGCACAGTTGGTTCAAGCGGACGCCGCCGGACCGCCTCGATCGCATAAAACAGCAAATGGCCGCCATCCAGAACCGGAACTGGCAACAAGTTGATGAATCCCAGATTAATCGACACCAGGGCGATCAGGAAAACGAAGGACGATACGCCAAGCGCCATCTGCTCGCCGGACACTTTTGCGATGCTCAACGGCCCGCCAAGCTCGCTGACCGGACGACGGCCAGTGATGATCTGGCCGATCACATCACTCATCATACCAAGGATATCGCCCGTTTTGCGGACCGCGACGACCGGCGCCTCGATCAGCGAGACGGGGATCAATTCGGCTTGCGTATTGCCGATGCCGAGCCGACCGATCTTCGGCTCGTTGCCGAAACGATCACGCTCGATGCGGGTGCCGATCACGGCGTCGCGCGTCTGTGTGCTGCCCTGGCGGACGAAATCGATGCGCACCGATTGGCCCGGCCTGATCTGGACATAGCGGATCATGTCCTGAAACGTGGTGACCGAACGCCCGCCGAGCGCGGTGATACGGTCACCGGCCAGCAATCCCGCCTGCTGCGCCGGGCTGCCGGGCTCGATCGATCCGACGACGGGGGGTGTGCGAAGATCGCCAAAGGCAATTGCAAATCCCATCAGGATCACGATGGCGACGATGAAGTTGGTCAGCGGCCCTGCAGCGACGATGATCGCGCGCTGCCAGATAGGCTTCGACTGAAAGGTGCGCGCGCGTTCTTCTGCGGGCAGCGCGATCCAGGCGGGGTCGGCGCGGCTGGACGGGTCCATGTCGCCGGCGAACTTCACGTAACCACCAAGCGGCAGCCAGCCAAATTTCCAGCGGGTGCCGCGCTTGTCCGAAATGCCGAACACCTCGCGGCCAAAACCGATCGAGAATTCATCCGCCTTCACGCCGAACAGGCGCCCGGCAAGGTAGTGGCCAAGCTCATGCACGAACACGAGCGGGCCGATTACCAGCACGAACGCGCCTATCGTCAGCAAAAGGCCGGGACTATGGATCAAGCAACGCAATCCTTCACACGCTCGCCCGCGACCCTCCGGGCTTCGGCATCGACGGCAAGCACCGCCTCGAGCGTTTCTGGCGCCGCCGGATCGTAACGATCGAGCGTATCGGCGACGATTGCGGCAATTTCGAGGAAGCCCACGCGACCGGCCAGAAATCCCGCAACTGCGATTTCGTTGGCGGCATTCAGGATCGCCGGGCGCGCGCCACCGGCATCGAGCGCTTCCCGTGTCAGCCGAAGCGCCGGGAAGCGCACCGGATCGGGCGCCTCGAAATCGAGCCGTCCGATGCTGACCAGATCGAGCGGCGCCATCGGCGTTTGCATCCGCTCGGGCCAGGCGAGGCAATAGGCGATCGGCGTGCGCATATCGGGCGGGCCAAGCTGCGCGAGCACCGATCCATCGACATAATCGACCAGCGAATGGATCACCGACTGGCGGTGGAGGATGATCTCGATCAGGTCAGGATCGATCGGGAACAGCCGCGCCGCCTCGATCAGTTCAAGCCCCTTGTTCATCAACGTCGCCGAATCGACCGAGATTTTCGCGCCCATCGTCCAATTGGGGTGCGCTACCGCCTGTTGGGGCGTGACGGCACGCATCTGCTCCATCGTGTAGTCGCGAAACGGGCCGCCGCTCGCGGTGAGGATGATGCGGCGGATGCCCTCGGGACGGTCGAAATCGAAGCATTGATAGATCGCGTTATGCTCCGAATCCGCCGGCAGGATCGTCGCGCCGTGCGCCTTGGCGGCGGCCAGGATGACATCGCCCGCCGACACCAGCGGCTCCTTGTTGGCGAGCACCACCGTGCCGCCAGCCTCGATCGCCGACATCACCGGCGCAAGCCCGGCACAGCCAACGATTGCCGCCATCGTCCAATCGGCGCCCATCGCGGCGGTTTCGCACACGGCCTGAGCACCGCCTGCGCATTCGATGCCGGTGCCGGCAAGCGCGGCGCGCAGATCGGCCAGGCAACTTTCATCAGCGACGACGGCACGGCGGGCATTGGTGCGTATCGCAGCCGCCGCCAGCCCCTCGACATCGCAATTCGCGGTCAGCGCCACGACCTCGAACTTGTCGGGCTCGCGCTCGATGAGATCAAGCGTCGATCCGCCGACCGACCCGGTCGCCCCCAGAATCGTAACCGTCTTCATCCAATCAACCCCATCAACGCTTTTATCTGCGGCCACATTACCAACAGCGCGGCTGCGGGCGCCACTGGCACTACGCCGTCCAGCCGGTCAAGCAATCCGCCATGTCCGGGCAGCAAATCACCGCTGTCCTTGACGCCCGCCCGCCGCTTCAACCAGCTCTCGAACAGATCACCCGCTTGCGAAAACAGCGCCAGCACCGGCGTCGCAAGCATCAGGCGGCAAGGCAGATCAAAGCCATAGTATAAAACGAAACCGAACGCCCACGCCGATGCCACGCCGCCGATCAACCCGGCCCATGTCTTGTTCGGGCTGATGACCGGCGCCAATCGCGGTCCGCCCAGCGCACGACCGGCAAAATACGCGCCGATGTCGCACAGCCAAACCAGACCGAGCATCCAGAAGGCGTAAAGCAGGCCCAGCGGCTGCTCCCGGATCAGCAACAGCCCGAGCACCGGCAGCCCGACGTAGACCATGCCGAACGCAAGCGTCGCGCGCCTGGTAATGATGCCGGTGAAGAACACTGCCGCCGCGATCAACCCAAGCGCGAAAAAATCGGGGCCGGCAGCCAGCGGGCACATGATCGCAAGCGGCACCGACAGGGTGAAGAGCATCAGCCGGGCGGTCTTCGGCGGTGCTTTTTCCAGACCCGCCCATTCGCGCAGCATCCCCAGCGCAATCACCACCGCCAGCAGCCAGAAGACAAAGCCGCCAAACCACAAGGCCGCAAGCGCGACGCTCGCCAGCGCCAGCCCCACCCCAGTCCGCGTGGCAAGATCCGACCCTTTTGCCACCGGCGTCTCGATCACAGGCCCCCGAAGCGCCGCTGGCGTTGCCCGAACAGCGCGACCGCCTCGGCTAGTGAAGCCTCATCGAAGTCGGGCCATAACGTGTCGACGAACAGCAATTCGGCATAGGCCGCCTGCCACAGCAGGAAATTCGACAGTCGCGCCTCACCCGATGTGCGGATCAACAGATCGAGCGGCGGCAGTGCGCTGGTTTCCAGCTCGGTCTCGATCAGCGCTTCGTCGATCGCCTCGACCGCCAGTTCGCCGTCGCGAACCTTCGCCGCGAGCGAGCGGGCGACCGCCGTCAATTCGGCATGAGCACCGTAGTTCAGGGCAATGACGAGGATCGGACCATCATTTTGCGAAGTCCGCGCCAGCGCATCCTCGACCAGCGCCACGATATCGACCGAGAAGCGCCGATAATTGCCGATCACCCGCAGCCGGACATTCTCGCGAACCAGTTCATCAAGATCGGTGCGGATGAAATGCCGCAACAGGCCGAGCAGATCGCTCACCTCCTCTTCGGGACGGCGCCAGTTTTCCGATGAAAAGGCGTAGAGCGTCAGTGCCTCGATCTTCAGCGCGCGCGCCGCGCGGGTAACTCGGCGAACAGCCTCTACGCCCTGTCGATGCCCGGCGATCCGCGGCAGGAAACGTTGCTTTGCCCAGCGCCCATTACCATCCATGATGATCGCTACGTGACGCGGCAAAGCGCCATCGCCCGTCGCCGACACAGGAGCCTGGGCGGGCAGCGCCGTCACTTGCCGAGGATTTCCTTTTCCTTCGAGCTTGCAGCCGCATCGATTTCGGCGATCGTGCTGTCGGTCAGCTTTTGCACCTCGGTTTCATGGCGCTTGCGCTCGTCTTCGCTGATCAGGTTCTTCTTCTCATCGGTTTTTAGGCCCTCCATGCCGTCGCGCCGCACGTTGCGCGCCGCGATCCGCGCTTTTTCGGCATATTGGCCGGCCAGCTTGGCGAGTTCCTTGCGTCGCTCCTCGGTCAGGTCGGGGATGGGAATGCGCAACGTCGTGCCGTCGACGATCGGGTTCAGCCCAAGCCCCGCCGACCGGATCGCCTTGTCGCACGGGCCGACATTGGTCTTGTCCCACACCTGCACCGACAACAGCCGCGATTCGGGCGTCGATACTGTCGCGACCTGGTTGAGCGGCATGTGCGCGCCGTAAACCTCGACCGTCACCGGATCGAGCAGCGACACCGATGCGCGCCCCGTCCGCAGGCCCGAAAGATCGCCCTTCAGCGCCTCAACCGCGCCGTGCATCCGGCGTTCCAGATCGGCCTTTTCATATGCGGCCATAAAAACTCTCCGTTATTCTATGATATCTTGAACGATTGTTGACGTACCCTTGCCTGCCAGCACCGCAGCCAGATTGCCCTCGCCGCGAATGTTGAAGACGATGATCGGAATGCCGTTTTCGCGGCACAGTGCCACTGCAGTGGCGTCCATGACCTTCAAATTGTCCGACAGGACACGGTCGAATGTGAGGGTTTCGTACCGCTTGGCATTTGCCACTTTCTTGGGATCGGCATCGTAGACGCCGTCTACGCTAGTGCCCTTGAACAACGCGTTACAATTCATTTCCGCCGCCCGCAGTGCCGCTGCGGTGTCGGTGGTGAAATAGGGATTGCCGGTGCCGGCGGCAAAAATGACGATCCGCCCTTTTTCCATGTGCCGTTCGGCGCGGCGACGAATATAGGGCTCGCACACGTTCGCCATCGGGATCGCCGACTGGACGCGGGTTTGCGCACCCATCCGTTCGAGCGCGTTCTGCACCGCAAGCGCATTCATCACCGTGGCGAGCATGCCCATGTAATCGGCGCTGGTCCGCTCGAACCCCTGGTCGGCGGCGGCGAGCCCGCGAAAGATGTTGCCCCCGCCAACCACGACGCACAGCTCATGCCCGACGTCCTTGGCGGCCTTGATCTCGCCAGCGACGCGGTCGACCGTGACGGGATCGATGCCGAACTGACCGGAGCCCATCAGCACTTCGCCCGACAGTTTCAGCAAGATGCGTTTGAAGCGGGGGCTGGTCATTGGTCCAACTTGATATGGCCAAAATGGCACGGAAGGGGCGCGCGGCGGACCTTAGAGGCGCGCAACCGCGCTGCCAAGCGTTGATGCCCGGGGGCGTTGATAGTGCGGCGAAGCGATTAATGTTCGGGCAGAGGCGCAGAGAGAAAACGGACGCCCGGCGACCGGAAGACATCTTCCTGCTCCGCGCCTCCGCGTGAAAACCTCTTTCTGATTTTGTTCACGCAGAGGCGCGGAGGCGCTGAGGAGAAGAGAGAGTCTCCGGCCCGCGCCCGATTTCGTTTTTTCTCTCTGCGCCTCTGCGCGAATAAAAAAACGGCGGGAGCACACACCCCCGCCGCCTTTAACGCACCGCTTTAGTTGACGCCTGCAGCCGCCGCCACTTCCGCCGCGAAATCGCTCGTTTCGCGTTCGATGCCCTCGCCGAGCTGGAAGCGGACATAATCGGTCAGCACGATCGATTTTCCCGCATCCTTTGCCGCCTTGGCGACGACATCGACGATGGCCGTCTTGCCGTCCATCACGAAAAGCTGGCTCAACAACGCGTTTTCCTTCGCGAACTTCTTGATCGCGCCGTCGACCATCTTTGCGATGATGTCGGCGGGCTTGCCGCTTTCCGCCGCCTTTTCGGTCGCGATCGCGCGTTCGCGCTCGATCACCGCCTGGTCGAGACCGCTTTCGTCGAGCGCCAGCGGGAACGCCGCTGCAATATGCATCGCGATCTGCTTGCCGAGTGGCTGGAGCACATCGTCACCTGCATCGCTTTCGAGCGCGACGAGCACGCCGATCTTGCCGAGCCCCGGCGCTGCCACGTTGTGGATATAGGGGACGACCGCACCCTGGCTCACTTCAAGGCGACGGGCGCGGCGCAGATTCTGGTTCTCGCCGATCGTCGCGATGTTGTTGGTCAAGACTTCCTCGACAGTGTGGCCACCGAGCCACGCCGCCTTGATCGTCTCGATCGAATCGCCAAGCTCGAGCGCAACCGAGGTCACGTCGCGCACAAAGGTCTGGAACTGTTCGTTCTTGGCGACGAAATCGGTTTCCGAGTTCACTTCGACTGCGGCACCCTTGGTGCCCGACACCTCGACGCCGATCAGCCCTTCGGCAGCGGTGCGGCTCGATTTCTTGGCGGCGGCGGCAAGGCCTTTGGTGCGCAGCCAATCCATCGCTGCGTCCATGTCGCCATTCGCTTCGGTCAACGCTTTCTTGCAATCCATCATGCCCGCGCCGCTCTTTTCGCGCAGATCCTTGACGGCGGCGGCTGTGATCTCGGCCATGTTCAATTCCTCTATGTCGTCAGATATGGTTGCGGACGGGGGAAGGCATGCGCCCTACCCCGTCCATATTTCAGTTCGGAGACGGCGCTTTACGCGTCGATCTGGCGCTCGCCCTCGGCGGCCGTTTCCGGGTCGGTTGCAGCGGCGGGATGCTCTGGATCGGCCGGCGCATCCACTTGCGCTGCGACAGCCATTTCAGCGGCCATGTCAGCAGGAGCCTCAGCCGTCACTTCCGCAGGCGCTTCCAGCGCTTCCTCGGCGGGTGGCTCGTCCATTGCGCCCAGATCGCGGCCGCTGTTCGCCTGCTGCTGCTGGCCGCCGCGCGTTGCCGCGATCGCGATCGCCTCGCAATACAGGCGGATGGCCCGGCTTGCATCGTCGTTCGCGGGCACCGGGAAGGCGATGCCGTCCGGCGACACGTTCGAATCGAGGATCGCGACGACTGGAATACCCAGCGTGTTGGCTTCCTTGATCGCCAGTTCTTCCTTGTTCGCGTCGATCACGAACATGACATCGGGAATGCCGCCCATGTCGCGAATGCCGCCGAGCGATAGATCGAGCTTGTCCTTTTCACGGGTAAGCTGGAGCACTTCCTTCTTGGTGAGCCCGGCGGTGTCACCCGACAGCTGCTCCTCGAGCGTCTTCAACCGCTTGATCGATCCTGAAATCGTCTTCCAGTTGGTGAGCATGCCGCCCAGCCAGCGATGGTTGACGAAATGCTGGCCCGAACGCCGCGCCGCGTCGGCGACGGGCTCCTGCGCCTGGCGCTTGGTGCCGACGAACAGCACCTTGCCACCCGATGCGGTCGAAGCGGCGACGAATTCGAGCGCACGCGCAAAGAGCGGCACGGTCTGGCTGAGATCGAGGATGTGGACGCCGTTACGGTCGCCAAAGATATAAGGCTTCATCTTCGGGTTCCAGCGGTGGGTCTGGTGGCCGAAATGCGCGCCCGTTTCGAGCAATTGCTGCATGGTGACGACTGGTGCCGCCATAGGTATTTCCTTTCCGGTTGGTCCTCTGGGAAGCAAATATCCGCTCGGGCTTAAAGCCATTGCGAACACCGGTTATGTGCGCTTCCCATGCGGGATGAGGCGCGGCGCTTAGCCTAGTGCCGATAACGAATCAAGCGTTGACATTGGAACATTGACGGAACATACAGCGATCATCAGATGTACGGGGAACCAAGTGGCCACCTGTACATTCGTGGAGTTGCCACGGGTATTTTTGCGGGAGTGTGGACCATGATGACTTTTATCAGCCTCGTGCTGTTTGGGGCGGCATTCGCTGCGACCTTGTGTGTGTTCTTCCTCACCCTGGCCCCTGCAATGCCGCGCATCATCGCTATCCTCGCCCAAGGAACTGGGGATACGGCCTCACTCCCCTCCTTTGCGGCGCCTCGCGAGCGAAGCCGCGCCGTCATTCGGTCGCGGGCGTCTCTGGGGGGCGTTGCATTCCGCGCTGCCGCTTGACCCGGGCATATTGGCGGCTGCTGAACGGAATTGATCCCAGATAGGCGATGCAGATCACGGTGAGCGTGTGCCATGGCGCCGAAAACAGTGCTGCGCCGAGTAATACGACCGCCGCCATCGCCTCGAACCGCACCGATCGCCGCAATTTCAGCGATCCCCAACTATAGGTCGCAACGCTCGAGACCATCAGGAGCGCGATCAGCGCCATCCACGGCGCGACCAGCCAGGGCGAGCGGAAAACCGGCTGATCGGTCCAGAACCAAAGATAAAGCGGCAACATAGCCAGGCCCGCAGCAGCGGGTGCGGGAATACCCGTCAGGAAGCCCGCCGATTTATGTGGCTGGTCGACGACATCGATCGCCGCATTGAACCTTGCCAGCCTGAGCGCGCAAAAGACCGCAAAAATCAGCGCACATAGCCAGCCGATGCGGGGCAGATCGTGGAGCGCCCATAGATAGACGATCAGCGCTGGCGACACGCCGAACGAAATCGCATCGGACAGTGAATCGAGCTCTGCCCCGAAACGGCTCTCGCCGCGCACCATCCTTGCGATACGTCCATCGAGCCCGTCGAGTACGCCTGCAATCATGATCATCGTCACTGCTAGCTGCCAGTCGGCGGATATGGCGAACCGGATGCCCGTCAGCCCCGAGCACAAGGCTAGCGCGGTCACTGCATTCGGCGCGATCGCGCGCAGCGGCAACCCCCGGGGCAGCCCGCGCGCCCGACGGATCGGCCGCCTCATCGCGTCGCCATCAATTCGAGGCGATCAGGGCAGCGCTCGTCATTGGGCAACGCCGAGCGGGGTCGCGACATTCGCGCGTGCCAGAATCGTCTCGCCAGCAATGCTGCGCTGGCCGAGCACGACCTGGCAGGCGGTGTCGTCGGGCAGAAACACATCGACCCGGCTGCCGAAGCGGATCAGCCCGATCCGCTGGCCAGCCGCGACCATGTCCCCCGGCTTCACGAACCCGACGATCCGCCGCGCAACGAGCCCGGCGATCTGGGTGAAGCCGACCACGCGCCCGCCCCGCCCTTCGACAATAATATGCTGGCGTTCGTTTTCCTCGCTCGCCTTGTCGAGATCGGCATTCAGAAACTTGCCCGAAATATAGATGACCTGGCGGATCGTGCCTGCAATCGGCGTGCGATTGATGTGCACGTCGAACACACTCATGAAAATCGACACCCGCACCAGCGACACAGCGCCAAGCCCGCGCTCGCCCGCCATTTCGATCGGCACGGGCACCCGCTCGATAAACGTGATCAATCCGTCGGCGGGCGCGACGATGATGTCATCGCCCTGGGGTGTCACGCGAATGGGATCGCGAAAAAAGGTCGCGACCCAGATCGTCACGCCGATCAGCGGCCAGGTGAGCGTATCCCAAACGAACAGCGACAAAAGCGCGACACCCGCCGCGATGAGCACATATTTGCGCCCTTCAGGGTGAACATCGGGAAATCGCCACTTGACGGTGCTGGTCGCCAGCGGCGGCTTGTCGGTTGATGGCATCACACCAGTCTAGCTTGTGCGGTGCAGCAGTTCAACGTCGTTCGCAGAAGGCCGCCGGCACAGGGCCGTTCGCAGCCGGGCCACCACCGCACGATTATCCCACACCGCGATGGTTGATCGCCGCTGCCCTTCATCCTAGACGCAGGCGAACACTCTCCCCCAGGAACAAGCGAGCAATCGATGGCGAAGATCAAGGTGAAGACGCCCGTCGTGGAAATCGACGGCGACGAAATGACGCGGATCATCTGGCAATGGATCCGCGAGCGCCTGATCCTCCCCTATCTCGACATCGATCTCGATTATTATGACCTCGGCGTCGAAAAACGCGACGAGACCGATGACAAGATCACCGTCGACAGCGCGCGCGCCATCCAGAAATACGGCGTCGGCGTGAAATGCGCGACAATCACCCCCGATGAGGACCGGGTGAAGGAATTCGACCTCAAGAAGATGTGGAAATCGCCCAACGGGACGATCCGCAACATTTTGGGCGGCACGATCTTTCGCGAGCCGATCGTCATCAAGAACGTGCCTCGCCTGATCCCGAGTTGGACGCATCCGATCGTCGTTGGCCGCCATGCCTTTGGCGATCAATATCGCGCCACCGATTTCCTGGTGCCCGGCCCCGGCAAGCTGCGGATGGTGTTCGAGGGTGATGACGGCCAGGTCATTGACCGCGAGGTATTCCAGTTCCCCTCGCCCGGTGTCGCGCTCGCGATGTACAATCTCGACGATTCAATCCGCGATTTCGCGCGCGCATCGATGCATTACGGCCTGAACCTGAAGTGGCCAGTCTATCTGTCGACCAAGAACACCATCCTCAAAGCCTATGACGGCCGCTTCAAGGATTTGTTCGCCGAAGTTTTCGAAACCGAATTCAAGGACAAGTTCAAGGAAGCGGGCATCGTTTATGAGCATCGGCTGATCGATGACATGGTTGCCAGCGCGCTCAAATGGCACGGCGAATTCGTGTGGGCGTGCAAGAATTATGACGGTGACGTGCAATCGGATCAGGTCGCGCAGGGCTTCGGATCGCTGGGCTTGATGACGTCGGTGTTGCTCACTCCCGACGGCAAGACCGTCGAGGCGGAGGCCGCCCACGGCACCGTCACCCGTCATTTCCGCCAGCATCAGCAGGGCAAGGCGACATCGACCAACCCGATCGCCTCGATCTTTGCGTGGACCGGCGGCCTGAAATATCGCGGCAAGTTCGACGGCACCCCCGAAGTGACCGAGTTTGCCGAAACGCTTGAGCGCATCTGCATCGAGACTGTCGAAAACGGCCACATGACCAAGGACCTCGCGCTGCTGATCGGCCCCAACCAGCCCTGGATGACGACCGAACAATTCTTCGAGCAGGTCCGCGTCAACCTCGAAACCGCGATGGCCGCCTAAACACGCTGCCCGGCGTCCGGCGAGCGAATATGCTCGGGCCGGACGCCGACGCCGATCAGTTGTGCCGGGATACGCTGAAGCATCGGAAAGGCATCCAGCAACCGCAACGCGAGGGGCGCGCGCGTTGAATTCGTCGTGGAGCCCAATAAAGGCCTGATAATCCGGTCGTGCGCCAGTTTTTGCGCGCCCTGCACCGCGCGGGTGGGAAACATCCTTCGAGTCTGCACCCTCGCCAGCAACGGATCGGGGTCGTCCCCCGCCGCCATCGGCGCGGCGAGAATGTTAGCGGCGGCGACCGCATCCTGCACCGCCAGATTGATGCCGACCCCGCCAATCGGTGACATCGCGTGCGCCGCATCGCCGATCGCCAACAACCCCGGCCGGTGCCAGCGCATCAGCCGATCGAGCGAAACGCTCAGCAGCTTGATCTGGTCCCAGTCGGTCAACTGGTCCACCATAGGCGCAAGGACGGGCGCTGCCAGCGCCACATTGACGCGAAACGCCGGCAGCCCTGCCGCCCGGATTGCCGCGCTCGATCCCTTGGGGAAAACATAGGCGCATTGCCAATAATCCCCCCGGTCGATCAGCGCTATGACCCGCCCCGGCGCAAAATACCCCGTGGTACGGTTGTCAGGTGTGCTCTCCTTCGCCAGCGAAAACCAGAATACGTCGATCGGAGCGCCAAGGTCCTCCAGTGGCAACGCTGCGGCATCGCGCAAGATTGAGCGCCGCCCGTCCGCCGCGATCACCAGTCGCGCCGATATCGATTCGCCAGCATCGGTCGTCACCCCGCTGATGCGACCGCTGGCGCTCGTCACGCCGATGGCGGCATAGCCCATTCGTAGTTGGAACGTCGGATAACGCCGCGCCTCGTCCGCCACGAAATCCAGAAACTCCCATTGCGGCATCATGGCGATGAACTTCGCCCGCCCCGACAACCGACTGAAATCGGCCACGCCATAACGCCGGTCGCCGAAGGGCGCGGCGATCCGCTCCACCTTGTCATGGGGTCGCGCCAGCAGCGCATCGAGCAGGCCAAGCTCGTCGAACAGCCGCAGCGTCGACGGGTGGACGGTATCGCCGCGAAAATCCCGCAGGAAATCATCATGCTTTTCCAGCACCAAGGTATTCAGCCCGGCGCGCGCGAAGAGGAGCCCGGCCACCATCCCCGCCGGGCCACCGCCGACAATGACAATGTCTTGGGGCGGGGACGTATTGTCAGTCACGGGCTGACATTGGGGATGCGATCCGTTTAGATGCCCATATGGTGTTTGCCCTCGACAATAGCGGCTTTTCCGACGCGCTCGTCATTCTGGGCACGGCAGGGATCGTGATTCCAGCATTTGCACGCTTCAAGATCAGTCCGGTCATCGGCTTCATCCTGGTCGGGCTGCTCGTCGGACCCTCGGGTCTCGGGGCGCTGGTGAAGGACTATCCCTGGCTCTATTATATTACGATTTCAGACATTGCGGCAATCGAGCCGTTCGCCGAATTCGGCATCGTGCTGCTGCTGTTTTCGATCGGGCTTGAACTGTCGTTCAGACGCTTGTGGGTGATGCGCGCACAGGTGTTTGGCACGGGCGCTGCCGAACTCATCCTGTCGGGGTTGGCGATCGGCGTGGCGCTCCACTTGCTCGGCCAGTCGTGGACCGGGGCGATGGCGCTCGGTCTTGCGCTGTCGCTGTCGTCGACCGCGCTTGTCATTCCCATCGCTGGTGCGGCCAGCCAGGTCGGGCAGGCAGCGTTCGCGATGTTGTTGTTCGAGGACTTGGCGCTCGTCCCGATCATCTTTGCGCTGGCGACACTCGCGCCGGGGATGGAGGTCGGCGATTGGGCCTTTGTCGGCGTGCTGGCTCGGGGCGTGCTCACCGTCGCGGCGATGTTCGTCGCCGGCAGGGTCGTGCTGCCCCGGCTGTTTGCGCAAGCCGCCCGCACCAAGAGCCCCGAATTGTTCCTTGCCGCGTCGCTGCTCGTCGTCATCATTGCCAGCCTTGCGACCACGGCCGCTGGCCTTTCGCCGATCGTCGGCGCGTTGCTCGCTGGCTTGCTGATCGCCGAGACCGATTATCACAGCGAGGTCGAGGTGATCACCGCCCCCTTCAAGGGGCTCGCCCTCGGTGTGTTCCTGATCACCGTCGGCATGCGGCTCGATATCCGGATGATTGCGCAGAACTGGGGCTGGTTGCTAATCGGTATCGTCGGGGTGGTGCTCGTCAAGGCGCTGGTGACTTTCGGGCTGCTCAAGCTCGGTGGGGCGCGCAATGCGATGGCGGCTGAAACCGGGCTGCTCATGGGAAGCCCTTCGGAGACGACGCTGATCGTGCTTGGCGCGGCAGCCCAGGCGCAGGTGATCCTCCCCTCCACCGCCAATTTCTGGCAGACCGTAACCGCTATCGGCCTGACGATCACCCCGTTGCTCGCCTGGCTCGGGCGACAGGCCGCACGGCGGATCGAGCATCGCACCAGTGGCGACGCACCCGAAACGCTGATTCCTGCCGAGGGGCCGGGCACCGTGATCATCGGCTTTGGCCGGGTGGGCCGGATGATTGCCGACATGCTCAAAATCCACGACCAGTCCTTCGTCGCGGTTGAAGCCGATATCGATGTCGTCACGGCGGCCCGGCGAGAGGGATATCCGGTGATATTCGGCGACGTTGTGCGTCCCGATCTCGTCGATCGGCTCAATCTGGGCCGCGCCAGCGCGCTGATCCTGACGATGGACGATCCTGTGCTCACCGTGCAGCTCACGCGGCGCGTGCGCGGATGGGTGCCCGATCTGATCATCGTCGCGCGTGCCCGCGATGTCGATCATGCCGCCGAGCTCTACCGGGCGGGCGTGTCGGATGCGGTGCCCGAGACGCTCGAAAGCGCGTTGCAACTTTCAGAAGCGGTGTTGACCGATCTTGGCGTCGCGGTCGGCCCGGTCATCGCCTCGATCCATGAAAAGCGCGATGAATTACGCAAGGAAATCAAGGATATCGCCGGGCTCGACCGCGATCCCAGAATCGGTCGTGGCCGCCGCAAACCTGCGCCCATCAACCCGAAGACCGGCGATCAATAGCCGAAACATTGATCTGGCGTCACCGCTCGCGAAACGATCCTCGCCAATCCGGATTGTTAAGACTATGGTCCTAGCCGCTAGAGTCGATGACGCCACCGAGGATACAAACCTTGTCTGCTGGATCGGACGACCGCGAAACACCACCGTTCGGAGACCCGGATACCGACGCCGCGCCCTTAGCGGATCGCGGCGCGGTGCTCTCGGTGATAAAGCGCTTCTGGCAGGCCATGGACGCGCGCGACACGGCCGCTGCGGCGTTGCTCGTATCCGAAGATGCTGTGTCCATCGATGCCTTTGCGCCGCATATCTGGTCCGGCAGCGGCGCCTTCGATCGTTGGCTTGAGGCGCTTTGGGCGTTTTGCGCCGATCAGGAAATCGCCGTCGCCAGCACCGCGCTTCGCGATCCGTCGCGCTGCTTGATCACGGCGGGCCATGCTTATGTGGTCTCCCCCGCGATCATGGCATCCGCGCGCAACCGCGACCTAGTGTCTCAACCGGGCGTGATGACGATGACGTTGCGGAGCGAGGGCGGTCGCTGGCTCGTCGGCGGGATGTGCTGGGCCGGACAGTAAGGCGGCGATGCGGCGTGCCGGTCAGGCCGCCGCTTTCTCCAGCGCAAGCGAGGCCTTGACCGCAGCGACGGCCTCCGGCGACTTCGCGCCATCCGGACCACCGCCTTGCGCCATGTCGGGGCGCCCACCGCCGCCCTGCCCACCAAGCACCGCCACCGCTACCCGGAGCAGATCGACGGCATTGTGCGTCGCCGTCAAATCGTCACTCACGCCCAGCGCGACCGAAGCGCGCCCCTCGTTGACCGCCACCAGCATGACGACCCCCGATCCGACGCGCGTCTTCATCTCGTCGACTGCGCCGCGAAGCCCTTTGGGATCGAGCCCATCGATCACTTGGGCCGCAAAGGCGACGTTGCCGATCATTTCAGGCGCTGCTGGCGCTGCACCACCGCCGCCGCCAAGCGCCAGTGACTTCT
Organism: Sphingomonadales bacterium; assembly: GCA_038230675.1. GTDB lineage: Bacteria > Pseudomonadota > Alphaproteobacteria > Sphingomonadales > Sphingomonadaceae > Sphingomonas. The sequence goes on from JBBRMV010000017.1 coordinate 59,182, forward strand.
TGGCCTCGGCCAGTTCGCGTTCGAGCCGCCGACGATCCTCGACGAGCGCCGCCACGCGGGCGGGCACTTCATCGGGAGAGGCTTTCAACGATGCGGCGGCCTCGCGCAGTTTCTCGTCGCGATCGTTGAGCCACTGCCTTGCTGCCTCGCCCGTCAGCGCCTCGATCCGGCGGATACCGCTCGAAACGGCGGATTCGCTGACGATCTTGAACAGCGCGATGTCGCCAAGCGCATCGACATGCGTGCCGCCGCAAAGCTCGACCGAATAGGGAACATTGTCGTTTGCCCCCATGCTCAGCACGCGCACTTCGTCGCCATATTTCTCGCCGAACAGTGCCATCGCCCCCGCAGCGACCGCATCGTCAGGGGTCATCAACCGCGTGGTCACATGCTCGTTGCCGCGAATCTGGCGGTTCACATCGGCCTCTACATCGGCAATTTCCTGCGGCGTCAGCGCGGCACCATGCGAGAAATCGAACCGGAAGCGATCGGCGGCGACCAGGCTGCCCTTTTGCGTCACATGACCGCCAAGCCGAGCCCTGAGAGCGGCATGCAGCAGATGCGTCGATGAATGGTTCGCACGGATACGGTCTCGACGATCGCTGTCGATGGCCAGATGCACGGTGTCGCCGACGGCAATCGAGCCGGCGTCGATCGTCGTGTGGTGGACATGCAGCCGCCCGACTGCCTTGCCGGTATCGGTTACGGTCGCACGTAACGTGCTGCCGGCGTCCCCGGTGATGATGCCCGCATCACCCGACTGCCCGCCGCTTTCGCCATAGAAAGGCGTCTGATTGGTCAGCACGAGCACCTGCTCGCCCACCGCCGCGCGGTCGATCCGCGCACCGTCCTTGACGATCGCGATCACCTTGCCCTCACCGTCTGCCGCTGTGTAGCCGGTGAATTCGGTGCCGCCCGTTTCCTCGGCGATGTCATACCAGATCTCGTCGGAAGCGCGCTCGCCAGAGCCCTTCCACGCGGCGCGCGCGGCGCGCTTCTGCTCGGCCATCGCCGCATCGAATCCGGCATGATCGACGGCGAACTGCTGCGCCCGCAACGCATCCTCGGTCAGGTCGAAGGGGAAGCCATAGGTGTCGTAAAGCTTGAATGCGGTCGCGCCGGGCAACACGTCGCCGGGCTTCATGCCCGAAGTTGCCTCGTCGAGCAGCTTCAACCCCTTGTCGAGCGTCTGGCGGAAGCGTGTTTCCTCCTGCAGCAGCGTCGCCTCGATGGAAGCCTGCGCGCGGATGAGTTCTGGGAAGGCGGCGCCCATTTCAGCCACGAGCGCGGGCACCAGCCGGTGCATCAGCGGATCGCGCGTGCCCAGGATATGCGCGTGCCGCATCGCCCGCCGCATGATCCGCCGCAGCACATAGCCGCGGCCCTCGTTCGCGGGCAGCACGCCGTCGGCGACAAGAAAGCCCGACGTCCGCAGATGATCGGCGATCACCCGGTGGCTTGCGGTGTTGGCGCCGCCCGTCGACGTGTGGCTCAACGCGCCCGACGCGGCGATCAGCGCCTTGAAGGTGTCGGTATCGTAATTGTCGTGGACGCCCTGCATGACCGCGGCGAGGCGCTCCAGCCCCATGCCGGTGTCGATCGATGGGCACGGCAGCGGCGTGCGCTCGCCACCCGCCGCCTGATCAAACTGCATGAAGACGAGGTTCCAGATTTCGACGAAGCGGTCGCCATCCTCATCGGGGCTGCCCGGGGGCCCGCCGGGAATGTGATCGCCGTGATCGTAGAAAATCTCCGAACACGGACCGCACGGACCGGTATCGCCCATCGACCAGAAATTGTCGCTCGTCGCGATCCGGATGATGCGATGATCGGGCAGTCCGGCGATCCGCTTCCACAGATCGAACGCCTCGTCATCAGTGTGATAGACGGTCACGGTCAGCCGCGCCGGATCGATGCCCCATTCGCGCGTGATGAGGTTCCAGGCGAGACCGATCGCGCGTTCCTTGAAATAATCGCCGAACGAGAAATTGCCGAGCATTTCAAAGAAGGTATGATGCCGCGCCGTGTACCCGACATTGTCGAGATCATTGTGCTTGCCGCCCGCGCGCACGCATTTTTGCGACGAGACCGCGGTCGAATAGGGCCGGCTCTCAAGCCCGGTAAACACATTCTTGAACGGCACCCTCCCCGCGTTGACGAACATCAGCGACGGGTCGTTATGCGGGACCAGCGGCGCCGACGGCACGCGGGCATGCCCCTCGCCCTCGAAAAATTCCAGAAAGCTGCGGCGGATGTCGTTGGTCGATGTCATTGGGGTGATTTAGGCAGCGATGCCGGAATTGCCAAGAAACATCGCCCGCAGGCGCGACGCCCCTCAAAAATCGAAAGGCGTCATCCCAATGGCGCGTCGATCGATGTCGGCGGCTCGCTGAAGAATTTGGGGCCGGCTGGCGTCATGTGGAAACAATCCTCCAGCCGGATGCCGAACTTGCCGGGGATGTAGATGCCAGGCTCGTTGGAAAAGCACATGCCGGCGGCGAGCGGCGTGCGTTCGCCGTGCACGAGATTGACCGGCTCGTGCCCGTCCATGCCGATCCCGTGGCCGGTGCGGTGCGAAAGGCCGGGCAACTTGTATCCCGGCCCATATCCCCATTTCTCATATTGCCCGCGCACGGCATCATCGACCTGCCCCGCCGGCGTGCCGATCTTGGCAGTCGCCATCGCGATCCGCTGGCCCTGTGCCACCTGATCCCACACCTTGCGCTGTTTTGCGCTGGCCTTGCCGGCCACGAAGCTGCGCGAGATGTCGGATTGGTAACCGTGCAGCGTGCAGCCACAATCCATGAGGACAACCTCTCCCTCGCGCACCGCTTGCGGCTTGCCGCTGCCATGCGGATAGGCGCTCGCCTCCCCCAGCAACACCAGCGAGAATTCGGGGGTGCCGCCAAGCTTGCGCGTCGCCGTCGTCATCAACGCGCCGATATCGGCGGGCGTCATGCCCTCGCGGATTTGCGGCACCGTCCAGCGATAGGCTGCGATGGTGATGTCGCTTGCGCGCTGCAAGAGCGCAATCTCGGCTGCCGTCTTGATCATCCGCACGCCGCGGATGACGGGATTGGCCGACACCACCGAGACCGAAGGCATCGCCCGCGCCACGCCGTCGCTGGCGAAGAAGCGCACCGTTTCCTCAATGCCGACCGCCAGCCCACCGAAATTGCGCTCGCGCAGCACCGCGGCAACGAGCGCGATCGGATCCTGATCCTCCTGCCACACCCGCACATCCGCCTTCACCCCAAGCGATTCGCGCACCGAGGGTTCTTCAAAAAACGGCGTGACGATCACCGCATCGCCCGTCGCCGGGATGACCGCCGCCGTCAGTCGCTCACTGCGGCGCCACTGCACGCCGGTGAAGAATTCCATGCTCGATCCGGGTTCGATCACGATCGCGCCGATTTTCTGCCGTTGCATCAGCGCCTGCGCGCGCTCGATTCGCGATGCGCGTTCGGCGGCACTTATCGGCTTGATATCACCCGTCATGTCGGCAAGCGCGCGGGGTTCGGCCGCCGTCGCTGGCGCAAAACCGGCGATGCCGGCAAGCGGCACCAACGCTGCTGCGCCAAGCAAACGCCGCCGATCGAGCTCAAATCCACGGTGCGGCATATTCGCTCTCCCCTTTGCGCCAGCGCAGAAGCATGGATAGGGCGCTTGACCCGGCGGCTGCAATCCCCTTCCCTGCCCGCTTCACCGCCGCGTCGCAGGGCCGGGCATATCGGAGTTTGCAAATGGCGAAGCGCCTCACGCTGTATATCATGATCGGGCTGGTGTTGGGCCTCGTCGTCGGATGGGCGCTCAACACCGCGATCGCCGACGGCACGCCAGAGGCCACCGCGCGGCTGAAAGACATCGCCAGCTGGTTCTCGATCGTCACGACGATCTTCCTTCGGCTCATCAAGATGATCATCGCGCCGCTCGTCTTTTCGACGCTTGTCGTCGGCATTGCGCATATGGGCGATACCGGCGCGCTCGGGCGGATCGGCGCGCGGACGATGGCTTGGTTCATCACCGCCTCGCTCGTCTCGCTCAGCCTTGGCCTATTGCTGTTCCACACGATCGAATTCGTCATTGGCATCGTCGCGCCCGGCCAGGGCTTCGGCTTCAGGCTGCCTCCGCAGACCGAAACGGTGGGGCTCGACAAGGCGGCGTTCAGCCTGACGAATTTCGTCACCCACATCGTCCCCTCGTCGATCGTCGACGCGATGGCGGGAAACGAGATCATCCAGATCGTCGTCTTCTCGATCTTCGCCGGCGTTGCGCTGACCGCGATCGGAGAGCGGGGGGCGCCGATCGTCAAGGGGGCGGAGGCGCTGGCGGCGATGATGCTGCAGATCACCGATTATGTGATGCGCGTCGCCCCGCTCGCGGTGTTCGCCGCCATCACCGCGACGATCGCGGTCAACGGGCTGGGCATCATCGTGACCCTCGGACTGTTCGTCGGCAGCTTCTATATCGGGCTGGCGGTGCTGTGGCTGGTGCTGTTCGGTGCTGCCTTCGTCTTTATCGGATCGCGGGCGGGATCGCTGCTGCGCTATATTCGCGAGCCGATCCTGCTCGCTTTTTCGACAGCATCATCGGAAGCCGCCTATCCGCGCACGCTGGAGGCGCTCGAACGGTTCGGGGTGCCGCCCAGGATCGCCAGCTTCGTGCTGCCGCTCGGCTATTCGTTCAATCTCGACGGGTCGATGATGTACATGACCTTTGCGACGTTGTTTATCGCCCGGGCCTATGGGATCGATCTGCCGATCGGGACGCAGATCATTATGCTGCTGGTGCTGATGGTGACATCAAAGGGCATTGCCGGCGTGCCGCGCGCTTCGCTCGTCGTGATCGCTGCCGTCATGGGGCAGTTCGGCATTCCCGAAGCGGGATTGCTGTTGATCCTGCCCGTCGATCAGTTCCTCGACATGGGGCGATCGGGCACCAACGTGATCGGCAATGCCGTCGCCACCGCCGTCGTCGCGAACTGGGAGGGTGAGCTTGGCGAACCGATGGCAGCCGAAATCGAGCCGCCCCACGCGCCGAGCCATGCGCTGCGGTAAGATTGGCTGGGCGGTAACGGCTTTACCTTTAATCGTCCTCCCGGCACCCTGAATTGGCCCCCCCGAAAGCGAGGGCCCAAAGCCACATGAGGTGTCGCGTTTGGCCCTGCCCCCCCGCCTTCGCGAGGGGAACAGAGGAAGTCAGCCAGATGTCACCGCGCTCCCATCCTCAAGCATAGGCATAGGGCCCGCCCTTTTCGAGGGCCGCGCGGTAGGCGGGACGGGCATGGATCTTGTCGAGCCACGCGATCGTCGCTGCGCGGCTGCCGTCGAGCCCGGCCCGGCTGCGCGCGGCTTCGAGCGGAAAGCTCATCATCACGTCCGCAGCGCTGATCGCTTCCCCGGCGAACCAGGGGCGGCTCGAAAGCTCGGTCTCGAGATAATCGAGATGACGGTCGAACATCGGTCGCAACCGTTTCAGCGCGGTCTTGCCGAAGATCGGCACCCGGCCGACGACAAGCATCGCGAACAGGGGCGGCATCATCGATCCTTCGGCATAATGCATGAACTGGCGATATCGCAGCACCGATTCGCGATGTGGACCCGGGCCAAAACGACCATCGGCCTTCTCGACGAGATATTCGACGATCGCGCCGGTCTCAGCGATCACCTGATCGCCATCCTCGATGACGGGCGATTTGCCGAGCGGATGAACCAGCGCCAGCTCGGGCGGGGCGAGCATCGTTTGCTTGTTGCGCTCGTACCGACGGATTTCATACGGAAGGCCGAGCTCCTCGAGCAGCCAGAGGATGCGCTGCGAACGCGAGTTCTCGAGATGATGGACGATGATTGTCATGGGGTGTTTCTCAAAAGGTTCTGGGTTTGCCAAAAGGGTTCAGGCGGCCTTGGCCGACCATAGCCATGCAGCGGCCGGGAAATCCACCGCATCGCCCGATCGGCACGCTTCAAGCAGCACCCTCAGCCGGTCAATCGCCGCGTCGCGCTCGGCACCCTCAGCGTTGCGCAGAAAATTGGCGGTCGGGCCGATGCGCTTGAAAAAGGCAAGCGCGTCCTCGACGGGATCGGCGCCGCCCCCGGCGCGGTAGCCATAATCGACCGCGCGTGGGGCGGGCAGTATCCAGCCCGCTTTGGTCAAAACATCGGCGACGAAACCGGGTTCGGCGAAGGCAAACGGTCCGGGCACATAGCCCGGAGCCGCCGGTGTTGGCGCACCGATCGCCTCGATAAGCGCCGATGCCCAGGGATTATCGGCGGGGCGGCGAAAACAGCTGAAGATGATCGATGCCCCCGGCGCAGCAGCAGCGCGCAGCTTGGTAAAGGCGGCGACGGGATCGGGGAAGAACATCACGCCGTGGCGCGAAATGAACAGATCGACCGGTGCAAGGTCGGCCGCGACCTGTTCGGCTGGGCCGATTGCGAAGGACAGATTACCGAGATCGCCTGCACGTCGTTTGGCAACTTCGATCAGATCGGCGGAGATATCGACCCCGGTGATCATCGCTTGCGGTCGCGCACGGGCAAGCGCGATGCTCGTCGCGCCGGCGCCGCAGCCGATATCGACGACACGCATCGCCGCCCCGCCGACATGGCCCTTGACGACCGCGTCGAGGGTCAGCGACAATTCGGCAAAGCTGCGGTCGGTCCGCTCCCATTCGGTCGCCCATATCGAGCCGATCGGTCCGCTCCAGTCGCTTGCCCCGGTCATCGCTCGATCCCCCGCTGTCAGGCGTGAAGCATTGCCCGGACTGGCCACGGAGTCGAGCCTCAACGGTCGCCCCGAGGCGTGTGATACCCAAGGCA